>NZ_JBFRHE010000002.1:0-579189 GCF_052115715.1 Allobosea sp. 2KB_26 | reverse complement strand
GCGACAAGAAGGCCTCGACCTCCTATATCCAGCGCCGCCTGCAGATCGGCTACAACCGCGCCGCCTCGATCATGGAGCGCATGGAGAACGAGGGCATCGTCGGCCCCGCCAACCACGCCGGCAAGCGAGAGATCCTCGTCGAGGCCAGCGCGTCGCCTTGATCTCCATCTCCTGCGGGCGGAGACGGCGCTGCCGCACTGGCAGCGTCGTGCGTTAGCGACCCTGTCAGCTGCCGGATCGGGACGCGGCACCCTCGCCCGTTCGGCACGGCGAGCGAAGACGGGTACGTTGCGCAGCCGATGCGGTTACTATGCGGCCTTAGCATCGCTCGCACCGGAGGCGACAATGAACCGAGCCGTTCTGTCATTGATGCTGATGTTGGCCGCCGATCTTGCAGTGGCTCAGCCCCGGACCTCCACCGTCAACAGGCCCTGCAGTGCCAGCCGGCACGATGTCATCGCCAACGGCGCAATCGTGCTCGGTACCGGCGGCTATACCTATGACCGCTTCGTGCGCGACCGCAGCTTCTGCGAGTTCGACGAATATGCCGATCCCGCCTGGGTTCCGAGCCGCGACACAGCGAGCTGCTTCGTCGGCTATCGCTGCAAGAGCGGGATGTATGACTAGGGAGGAGCGAAATCCGCGCGCACGGCAAGGCCGCGCGCCTTCGTCTTTCCCATCCCTTGCGCGGAAGGCTGTGTGAGCGGTTGTTCCACGTCTGGCGCGAGCGCGCATGCATCTCGGCCCGGCAACCCGCAACCCTACGACGCCGAAGCTGACATTAGGCTGACACGTCATGTCAGGTTTGCGAGCCGGATTGTCGGGTAGAAACGGCGCCTGAGGTTCCTGGCAGGAGCCCACTGAACTTCGCTGCGCAGACCTTGCCGAATGCAGACCTTGCCGAAGACGGACACGCGATGGGGGGCACTCCAGCGATAGACCCTCGGGGGAGCTTCGTCACGTGGCCGTACCTATCGCTGGGCGGAACTTGAGTGGAGGAACGCGTCATGGGATATGCAGTCGATCCTTACGGGCCGGCACGGAATACCGCTCTGCTTGCGAGCATCACCGCGCTGGAGGCCGCCGTAATCGTGATCCTCGGTCGCGTGGCGCTGCTGGGCGCCGATTCCGTGGAAGAGGCCCATGTCACCCTCTCGGAACTCCGGGCCCATTGCGAGCAAGTGAGGGAGACCTTGCTGTCGATGGCGGTGCCACGCGCTGAGGCCGAAGCGGTCATCTTCAGCACCACCTTCACCCGGGAGCTCGACCACATCTTCGGGGCCATTCGCTTCCGCGCGGCGACATCGCAGTGATAGTGGAAGGCTCCTGAGGCAAATGCCAAGGCGCGGCAGCCCAAGCAGCGGCGCAACCTCCCCCTGAGCGGGAGACGCCCTGACACGGCATCCGCGCGTCATTCCGGATCTCATTCCGGTAGAGCCAGAAGCGGCCTCATCGCTTCATTGATCCAGTGCCATTCGGAGCCCGCCGGGCCTCCTGCATCGTCGCCGCGCAAGATGGCGAGCAGCTGCTGATAGCGGATCGAACGGGCGTGGTGCTTCCGATACTGATCGAGATGCCAATCCAGGAAGGCCCGATCGGGAGCGCGCTTCATTGCGTGGGCTGAGAGTTCAAGCCATTCCCGTGCGATCGCGGCAGCGCTTGCGGAATCCGGCCTTGCACCGTCGTCCATCGCGGCGCGAACCTTGGCGAGGGTCCGGTTCGCGGCTTCGGCATAGGCGGCGGGATCGAACTCAGCGGTCCACATGGCCCCGGCATTCGCCCGCATCTCTGCCATGTAGCTTTCATCGGTGATGATCGCCGTAAGCTCGGCCCAGGCATCGATCTGCGCGGGCGTCGGATCATCCGGAAGCTCGGGTGTGCTGGCCTCGATCATCTGGCGCTTCCAGGCATCGTCCATCTGCGCGCCTCCGGCGACCTCGTCGTAGAAGCGCTCGACCAGCAGGCGAAACTGGGCATTGGAAAGGGTCGTCACGGTCCATAATCTCCTGAGATCGGTTTCGGTGGGGTCGGGCGACTTCAAGGTCGCGCGCAGGACGGCGGCGACGCGGCGCTGCGAGGCGATCTCCGCCTCCAACGCGCGAAGGCGCATGGTCAGAACGTCCGTCAACGAAAGCCGCCTCGACAGGATCTTTCGGATGACTGCGAGGCCGAGCCCGATATCGCGCAGCGCCCGGATCAGATCGAGACGCGCGACATCCTCCGCGGAATACACACGGTAGTTGCTAAAGGTCCGCGTCGCCGGCGGCAGCAATCCGCTGTCGGAATAGAACCGAATCCGCCTGACCGAGACGCCGCTGAGCTTTGCAAGCTCGCCAATCGTGTGCCGTTCTTCCTTCATGGCGTTGTCCTAGGGCCTCCACCGGATGGAGGGTCAAGCGCTGCCGGAACTGGCGGCCGACCGATTGAGGGCATCCGCGCATTGCAGCGTCTCGCGACGCTGCTCTACCGTGCGGCCATGCCGCGTCGCGGCAGGAACGGGAGCGCCCGCGATGGTCGGCGAACGCAGCGACATATTCGGGTTTGCGCCCGTCCATGATGCGCCGATCCCCTATCTTCAGCGTGTCAGCACTTACTATCAGGCGCTGGGATATGGTCAGCCCTACGCGTGGGCGCATTACGCCGCGGTGCCGTTTCAGGCTTTGGCGAGGCCGCTTTCGGAATGCCGGGTGACGATCATCACGACGGCTGCCCCCTACCAACCGGACAAGGGCGATCAGGGACCGGGAGCGCCCTACAACGCCGCAGCCAAGTTCTATTCCGTCTATTCCGCCGATACTGATGACGAGCACGACCTGCGCATCGCCCATGTCGCTATCGACCGTACGCATACGACCGCCGAAGATCTCGGGAGCTATTTCCCGCTGGCCGCATTGCGCCGAGCGGCGATCTCAGGGCGGCTCGGCTCGATTGCGCCGCGCTTCCATGGCTTGCCGACCAATCGCAGCCACCGCGTGACGCTCGAGATCGATTGCCCGGAGATCGTCGCCCGCTGCACGGCGGATGCGGTCGATGCAGCGATTCTGGTGCCCAATTGCCCCGTCTGCCATCAAAGCGTCGGTCTCGCCGCCCGGACGCTGGAGGAGAATGGCATCGCGACCGTTGTCATGGGCTGCGCCAAGGACATCGTCGAATATGTCGGCGTGCCGCGCTTCCTGTTTTCGGATTTTCCGCTCGGCAATTCCGCCGGACGACCGAACGACCGCAGTTCCCATGACGTCACGCTCGATCTGGCTCTGGCCACGCTGGAGCGGGCACCGGCGCCAAGGACCACGGTGCAGTCCCCATTGATCTGGGGGGCTACCCCGGACTGGAAGCTGGACTATTGCAATATCGAACGTCTCTCGCCCGATGAGATCCGGCAGCGACGGGCCGCCTTCGACGCGCAGAAGGAGACCGCCAGGGCAATCCGTGAACAGGCGCCGGGTTGAGACTTCCGCTCTGGTGTGAAGCAGCGGCAACGCCGCAGAGCGCCGCTCGCAATTGACGCTGGCGCCGGATCTGCCGCAGGCTTTCACCGGAAATCGCCGCCCCGCCCCTGGCCGGATCAGAGCGATGCCCTGGAGGAGCGCGGCTGATGACGGTTGGCAAGGATTTGGCAGATGCCGCGAAAGTGCCCGGGAGCGAGGCGTGCGTGCTGCGCTACATGCTCGAGCGCCAGGCCAGGACAATTCCGGATCGGCGTTTCGTCCAGTTCTGGCCCGGCGTGACCTGGAGCTATGTCGAAGCGCTGCGACAGGTGCGTTTGCGCGCCGCCGCCCTTGCCGCAGCCGGCGTGAAGCAGGGCGACCATGTTCTGTGCTGGATGGGCAATGGCCCCGACCTGCTGGCGACCTGGTTCGCGATCAACTATCTCGGCGCCGTCTATGTCCCGCTGAACACCGCTGCGCGCGGCCGCCCGCTCGAATATGTGCTCGACGATGCCGACGCCGCGCTGATGATCGGACATCGGGCGCTGGTGGCGAGACTGGCGGAGGTCAATCCCGGCAAGCTGCGGCAGGTGCTGCTGGTCGGCGAGAGCGAGCACGAGGTGCCGCAGCTCGCAGGCGTCACTGTCGCGCCGTTCGAGCTCCCCGCGGTGGTTGGCGACGATGCCCTGGCGCTGGAGCGCGCGATTGAGCCCTGGGACACCCAGGCGATCATGTACACGTCCGGCACGACCGGAAATGCCAAGGGCGTGGTATCGTCCTATGTGCAGCTCTACACGATGGGGCCTGACGCATTCGACTGCATCGGCCCCGAGGATTGCTGTCTGGTCTGCGGGCCGATCTTCCATTGCGGCTCGACGCTCTATGTCTATGCGATGCTGGCCTGCGGCGGGTCGATCGGCATGGTTCGCGAGTTCCGCACGGCGGATTTCTGGGATGCCGTTCGCGGCACGGGCAGCACGCTGGTCTTGCTGCTCGGCGTCATGGCGACATTCCTGCTGAAGCAGCCGGCCAGCGAGCGAGACCGGGATCACCCGCTGAAGAAGGCGTTCATCGTGCCCTTCGGCGAGGACGCTGTGCCCTTCCGCGAGCGCTTCGGCGTCGCTCTGCACACCGTCTACAACATGACGGAAATCGCCAGTCCGCTCAGCGCCGGTCCCGGCATTGCGGAGCAAGGGCTCGCAGGATTGCCGCGCCCCTGGTTCGAGCTGCGGGTCGCCGATATCCACGACCGGGAAGTGCCAAGGGGCGAGGTCGGCGAATTGCTGGTTCGCTCGCACCGGCCCTGGGCGCTGCTGAAGGGCTATTACGGGAATGCCGAGGCGACGGTCGCGGCGATGCGCAATGGTTGGTTCCACACCGGCGACGCTTTTCGCCAGATGCCGGACGGGCGCTTCTTCTTCGTCGACCGGCTCAAGGACGTGATCCGCCGGCGCGGCGAGAACATTTCGTCCTTCGAACTGGAGAGCGAGATCCTGGCCCATCCCGGGGTTCGCGAGGCGGTTGCCGTCGCGGTGCCGAGCGAACATGGCGAGGACGAGGTGCTGGCCGTGGTCAACCCGGTCGCCAGCGGCGCACTCGACCAGACCGAGCTGGTGAATTTCCTGGCGGAGCGCATCGCGCATTACATGGTGCCGCGCTTCATCCGCGTCGTAGACGAACTTCCGAAGACGGCGAGCGGCAAGCTGCAGAAGCATGTGCTGCGCAGCGAAGGCGTCACGCCCGATACTTTCGACCGTGACGCCGCCGGGATCCGCGTCAGAGCCGAGCGGCTCGGTTGAGCCGCCTGGCGGGTTTGATCATCGGACCGGATGCGAGATCCGATCCGATGATCATGTCTTCTGTTTGCGGATCGGCTGTCCCGAAAGCCGCTATCCGTTTTTCGAGCCGGTGCTTTTAGAGCGGCTTCAGATTGGCCTCGATCTGCCGGCGCTTCGGTTCCAGGAAGGGCGGCAGCGAGAGCTTTTCGCCCATTGTTTCCGCCGGTTCATCGGTCGCGAAGCCGGGGCCATCGCTGGCGATCTCGATCAGGATTCCATTCGGCTCGCGCAGATAGAGCGAGCGGAAATAGAAGCGGTCGACCGGACCGCTATTGGGATAGCCGGCCGCGCGCAGGCGCTCCGCCCATTCATCGTACTCGCCGAAGGTCGGCGTCCGCAGCGCAAGATGGTGGACACCGCCCGCCCCTTCGCGCGCCTGTGGCAGGTCGGGCTCTACCGCGACATGCAGCTCCGCCGCCGGCCCGCCATCGCCGACCTTGAAGACGTGGATGTCGCCGGTCGCATGAGCCGCGTCGCGATAGTCCGCGATGCGCTCAAGGCCGAGCAGCTTGCCCAGCACGAGCTCGGTCCGCTCCAGCTTCGGCACGGAAATCGTCACCGGGCCAAGGCCGCGGATCTGATGTTCGGCGGGCACGGAACTCCTGTCCCAGGCCACGAAGGGAATCGCACCGCCATCGGCGATCAGCGTCAGGCGTTGGCCTTCCGGATCCTCGAAATCGATCGCGGCGCGGGCATTGATGGCACGGATATCCGAAACCGTGACGCCAGCCGCCGTCAGCCGCTCGCGCCACCAGTCCAACGACGTCTCGTCAGCGACGCGCAGGGAGGTGCGGGTAATCGAATGGGTGCCGCGCTTGGCCGGAGGAGCCGGCCAGTCGAAAAAGGTCAGGTCGGTGCCGGGCGAGCCGGCGCCGTCGGCGTAGAACAGATGATAGGCCGAGGTGTCGTCCTGATTGACCGTCTTCTTGACCATGCGCATGCCGAGCGTCTCGACATAGAAGCGCCGGTTCTGCGGCGCGTTGGCCGAGATCGCGGTGACGTGATGGATGCCTGTGAGCTTCATGGGTGACCTCCTGATCGCTTCCTTGGCCCGTTGGCCAGTGTTCGCAGCAGAGATAACCGCTTTCGAATGCAACAACAGATCGCCTGTTGCCACGATGACATTGCGGAAATGCAATAAACTGGACTGTGCCCGCGAGTGGGTCAGGCGGGTTGCCCCGTCATTCCCATGATACAGGGCCGGCACGAGCCAGGACCATTGTTCCCGAACGAATGGTGGCCGGCGAGGTTCCGGGTTGCGACCGGCTCAGCCTGTCGTCAGGATTCGCCGGTCGGTGCCTTCGAGCACCACGCAGGTCAGCTGCCCCGTTTCATAGGCGCGCGTGTCGATACCGATGCGGTTCGGGCGGATGACCGGGGCAGTCGTCGGCGTATGCCCGTGAACCACGACGAAACCGAAATCCTCTTCGCTGTCGAGAAATTCGTGCCGGATCCAGAGCATGTCCTGTTCGGATTGCTCGCCGAGGGGAATGCCCGGGCGGATGCCGGCATGCACGAAAAGATAGTCACCGCAGCGCCAGTTCAGGGGCGCCTGCGCGATGAATGCGGCGTGGTCGGCCGGTTGCGCTGCGAAGAAGCGCTGCACGATCTGACGGCACGCCAGATCCTCCTCGACCTCGTCGAACTCGGCCAAGTCAATGCCGTAGGATGCCAGCGTCTCGACACCGCCAAACCGGCACCAGCGCAATACGAGATCGGGCGCATGGCGAATGCCGAGCGTGTAGTCCTCATGATTGCCGCGCAGCGTGACGAGCTCACGTTCGCGCCGCTTGTCGATGAGATGAGCGATCACGCCGGAGGAGTCGGGACCGCGGTCGATATAGTCGCCAAGCATGACCTGGATGACGCGCTTGCCTGAGGCTGAACGGGCATCCGCGTCGATCTGGGCCTCGATCTCGCGCAGCAGATCGAGGCGGCCATGGACGTCGCCCACCGCATAGATGCGCAGGCCGTCAGGTATTGCCGGCTGGCGGCCGGCGAGCGGCGGGTTGGCGGCATCCATGGGCTTGGCTCCGGCGGTATCTGATCGCCGGGCCTTGTCGCCCGTCGTTTCGCGCGCGGCAAGGGTGAATGGCTAATGTGCGTCCGCGTGCCGCCCCGGCTTGGCCTTGAGCTTGAGCTCCGTCAGGTCCTCGCGCTCGCGCGGCGTGTTGCGCATCAATTGATCCTTGCCGGGCTGGTACTGCACCGGTTGCGGGATATCGACGCCATACCAGGCCGCGGCGCGCAGCACGAAGGACGGGTCCGCCAGATGCGGACGCCCGAGCGCGACGAGATCGGCGCGGCCGGATGCAATGATCGTGTTCACCTGATCGGCCGTGGTGATGTTGCCGACGCACATGGTGGCGATGCGCGCCTCGTTGCGAATGCGGTCCGAATACGGCGTCTGGAACATGCGGCCATAGATCGGCCGGCTGTCATTCACGGTCTGCCCGGTGGAAACATCGACGAGGTCGCAGCCCTCCCCGGCAAAGGCGGCCGCAATGGCGACGGAATCCGCGGGCGACAGGCCGCCTTCCTTCCAGTCCGTCGCCGAAATGCGAACGGACATCGGCTTCTCCCGCGGCCAGGCCTCGCGCAGCGCCCGAAACATCTCGAGCGGGTAGCGCAGGCGGTTCTCGAGCGAGCCGCCATAGGCGTCCGTCCTGTGGTTCGTCAGCGGCGAGAGGAAGCTCGCCAGCAGATAGCCATGGGCGCAATGCAGCTCCAGCATATCGAAGCCTGCCCGCTCGCCGCGCTCGGCTGCGGCGACGAACTCGGAGCGCACGCGGTCCATGTCGGCGCGCGTCATCTCGCGCGGCACCTGGCTCTCGGGATAATAGGGCAAGGGCGAGGCCGAGATGATCGGCCAGGCCCCTGCGAGAAGCGGCCGGTCCATCCCCTCCCACATCAGCCTGGTCGCGCCCTTGCGGCCGGCATGCCCGAGCTGCAGGCAAAACTTTGCGGCCGAGTTCGCGTGAACGAAGTCGACGATGCGCGTCCAGGCCGCCTCCTGCTCGTCGCTGTAGAGGCCGGTGCAGCCGGGCGTGATGCGGGCGTCGGCGGCGACGCACGTCATCTCACTGACGATCAAGCCCGGCCCGCCAATGGCCCGCGAGCCATAGTGCATCAGGTGCCAGTCCGTCGGCAGGCCCTCTACCGCCGAATACTGGCACATGGGCGAGAGCACCATGCGGTTCTCGACCTGCATCTCGCGGAGCCGGAACGGCTGGAAGGCGGGTGCCACGGGGGAACCGTCGCGCTTGCGCCGCGCCGTGGAGCCGACTTCGTCTGCCACAAGCGTGTCGATGGCCGCGACGAAGGCGGGCGCGCGCAGAGCGAGATTGTCATAGGTGATCGCCTTCGAGCGCGTCATCAGACCGAAGGCAAAGCGCAACGGATCGAAATTCCAGAAGCGTCGCAGCTGCTCGAACCAGACCAGCGAGACATCCGCCGCGTGCTGCGTCTTCTCGACCTCTTCGCGCCGGGTCCGTTCGTAGAGCGACAGGGCGGCGGAGACGTCGAGCTTCGCCTTGCCGAAGGCACGATGCAGCGCGATCGCGTCCTCCATTGCCAGCTTGGTGCCCGACCCGATGGAGAAATGCGCCGTCGCCTTGGCGTCTCCGATCAGCACGACATTGTCCGAGACCCAGTTCTCGCAGCGGATCATCGGGAAATTGCGCCAGAGCGAGCGATTGGTGATCAGCCGGTGACCCTGCAGCTCCTCCGCGAAGACGCCTTCGAGGAAGGCGGCCGAGGCGGCTTCGTCCATGCCCTCCAGACCGGCTTTCGCAAAGGTCTCGGGGTCCGTCTCCAGCACCCATGTCGAGCGCCCGGCCTCGTACTGATAGCAATGGGCAATGAAGAGCCCGTGCTCGGTTTCCTTGAAGAAGAAGGTGAAGGCGTCGAAGGGGCGGGTCGAACCCATCCAGGTGAACTTGTTCGGCCGGAGATCGACCTGTGGCCTGAAGCGGTCGCGCCAGCCTTCGCGGATGCGGCTGTTGATACCGTCGGCCGCGACCACGAGATCGAAGTTGCGCTTCAGCGCTTCGATGTCATCGGCTTCCGTTCCGAATTTCAGCGTGACGCCGAGCTCTCGGCAGCGCTCCTGCACCAGCATCAGCAGCGAGCGGCGCGAGCAGCCGCAAAAGCCGTTGCCGGAGACACGATGGAGCGTGTCCTTGAAGCGGATCTCGATATCGTCCCAGTAGGCGAAATTGTCGATGATCGCGCCGTAGCTTTCAGGGTCGGCCGCCTTGAAGGTATCGAGCGTCTGGTCGGAAAAGACGACGCCGAATCCGAACGTGTCGTCAGGCTGGTTGCGTTCGAAGACCGTGACGTCCAGCCCCGGCCAGTCACGTTTCATCAGCAGCGCGAAATAGAGTCCGGCAGGACCGCCCCCGACGACCGCAATGCGCATCACCCATCCTCCCCGGCTGTGACGGATATTATTTTAAGCCTGAAATATTTTTTCCTCAAGGGGGATCGCCGTGGCTTCAACGTGGAGGGCGGGAGCAAGTCCAATTCTATACGTATTCCGCCATTGCCGCGCGCAATTCACGATCATGCGCTCGTTCCAAGCCTCGCTTGCAAATTGCTTCAGACCTAAAATATATTGCTCGGCATGAGGAGGCTCGGCGTCATGGATCTGGCGGGACGACATGCTCTGGTGACGGGCGGCGGGCGTGGCATCGGCCGGGCTGTTGCCGGCGCTCTCAAGGCGGCCGGTGCGCATGTCTCGATCATCGGCCGCAGCGCGGCGACCCTGCAGAGCGCCATTGCCGAGGGCGATGCCGATAGCTTCGCGCTCGCCGATGTCACCAATGAGGCAGCTGTCGCGGCGGCGATCGGCACTCTCTCCAGAGAACGGCCGCTGGATATCGTCGTCGCCAATGCAGGCGGGGTCGAGACTGGGCCGTTCCTGAAGAGCGACGCTGAGCGCTTCCGGCGGATGTTCGAGTTGAACCTGATCGGCACGGTCAATGCCTTCCGGGCGGCCCTGCCCGGCATGACCGAGCGCCGCGAGGGGCGGCTGATCGCGATCGCCTCCACCGCCGGGCACCGCGGCTATCCCTATGTCTCGGCCTATGTCGCGGCCAAACATGCGGTCATCGGGCTGACGCGCTCACTGGCGCTGGAGGCTGCCCGATCCGGCATCACGGTGAATGCGATCTGCCCCGGCTATACCGATACCGACATGGTGGCGGACAGCATCGAGGCGATCACCGCCAAAACCGGAAAGCCGGGCGAGCAGGCGCTGGCGGAGTTGGTCAAGGGCAACCCCCAGGGCCGGCTGATCGCTCCGGAAGAGGTCGCGGCAGCCGTGCTCTACCTCTGCGGTCCGTCCAGTGCCGGGATCACCGGCCAGTCGATCCTGATCAATGGCGGGGAGTTCTAGAGCGATGGAAACACCCTCCCCCGGCCTCATCCTCGACCGTGAGACCAAGGCAAGCGAGCGTCCCGGCGATCACAAGGACGAGCTCAGGCTCTGGCTCAGGATGCTGACCTGCTCGACCCTGATCGAGACCGAGATCCGCAATCGCCTGCGCGAGGAATTCAAGACGACGCTGCCGCGCTTCGACCTGATGGCGCAGCTCGACAAATCGACGACGGGCATGACGGTCGGCGAGGTCTCGCAGCGGCTGATGGTCTCGAACGGCAATGTCACGGCCGTCGTCGCTGGCCTGCTGGCCGACGGGCTGGTCGACAAGCGCCCGGCCGCGCAGGATCGGCGCGTCCAGGTGCTGACGCTGACGGCGCAGGGCCGCAAGAGTTTTCGCGCCATGGCGGAGCGGCATGAAGGCTGGATCGCCGAGCTCTTCGCCGGCCTCGACCAGCCCGAGATCGTCCAGCTCTTCCGCCTGCTCGGACAGACCAAGGCCTCTCTGCACCAGGCCATCAAGCGCCGCGCCGATGAAGCGGCGGGCCGGGGAGAGAACGCATGAGCATCGCCAACGCCACCACCTTGCCGCTCGCCGGCTTCAAACCGGCGCATTTCGGCTTGGGCGTTGCCGGCAAAGTCGCGACAGTGACGCTGAACCGGCCGGACAAGAAGAACCCGCTTACCTTCGAGAGCTACCGCGAGCTCACCGATTTCTTCCTCGCCGCGCAGAAGGAGGAAGAGGTCAAGGCGGTCGTGATCACCGGAGCCGGCGGCAATTTCTCCTCCGGCGGCGATGTCTTGGAGATCATCGGACCACTGGTCGCGATGGACACCAAGGATCTGCTCAAATTCACCCGCATGACCGGAGACTTGGTCAAGGCGATACGCGGCTGCCCGCAGCCGGTGATCGCGGCGATCGACGGCATCTGCGCCGGCGCGGGTGCGATCATGGCGATGGCCTCGGATATCCGCTTCGGCACGCCCGAGACCAAGATCGCCTTCCTGTTCAACCGCGTCGGCCTTGCCGGCTGCGACATGGGCGCCTGCGCGATGCTGCCGCGCATCATCGGCCAGGGCCGGGCGGCCGAGCTGCTCTACACCGGCCGTGTGCTCAAGGGCGAGGAAGCCGAGCGCTGGGGGTTCCTCAACCGGCTCGTCGGCAAGGAAGCGGTGCTCGGCGAGGCGCAGGCACTCGCCGGCGAACTGGCGGATGGGCCGACCTTCGCCAACGCAATGACCAAGCGCATGCTCGAGATGGAGTGGGCGATGTCGGTCGAGGCGGCGATCGAGGCCGAAGCCGTGGCGCAGGCGCTCTGCATGCAGACCGAGGATTTCGCCCGCGCCTATCACGCCTTCGCCGCCAAGCAGAAGCCGGTCTTCGAGGGGAACTGAGATGATCGGGACCGGCATTCTTGGCGATACGCTCGACTGGCCGTTCTTCGAGGACCGTCATCGCGCCTTTGCCAGGGATCTCGCAGATTGGGCCGACGCCACTCTGCCCGGCCTGCCCCATGACGATGTCGATGCCGCCTGCCGGGCGCGGGTGAAGGCGCTTGGCGAGGCCGGCTTCCTGAGGGCCGTCGTGCCGGCGGCGCATGGCGGGCTCGGCGAGGCCCTGGACGTTCGCACACTCTGCCTCGCCCGCGAAATTCTTGCGGCGCGCGACGGGCTCGCGGATTTCGCCTTCGCCATGCAGGGGCTTGGTACCGGTTCGATCTCGCTTGCCGGTTCGGAGGCTATGCAGGCCCGCATCCTGCCAGGCATCCGCGACGGCAGACGCATCGCAGCCTTTGCCCTCTCCGAGAAGGAAGCGGGCTCGGATGTCGCTGCCATGGCGACGACGGCCGCGCCTGACGGCAACAGCCATGTCCGCATCGACGGCGAGAAGACCTGGATCTCGAATGGCGGCATTGCGGACCACTATGTCGTCTTCGTACGGACGGGCGAGGCGCCCGGCGCGCGCGGGCTCTCTGCCTTCCTGGTCGAGGCCGACACGCCCGGCCTGAGCATTGCAGAGCGCATCGATGTGATTGCGCCGCACCCGCTTGCCACGCTCCGCTTCGAAGCCTGCCGTGTCCCGGTCGCCAACCGGATCGGCGGGCCCGGCGATGGGTTCAAGGTCGCGATGGCGACCCTCGACATATTCCGCTCGACGGTCGGCGCTGCGGCGCTCGGATTCGCCCGGCGCGCGCTGCACGAGACCGTGTCGCACGCCAATGGCAGAAAGCTCTTTGGCGGAACGCTCGGCGATCTGCAGCTCTCGCAGGCCGCGATCGCGGACAGCGCGGCCGAGGTCGATGCCGCGGCCCTGCTGGTCTACCGGGCGGCCTGGACCAAGGACAAGGGGGCGCCGCGCGTCACGCGCGAAGCTGCGCTCGCCAAGCTCGTCGCAACCGAGAACGCCCAGCGCGTCATCGACCGCGCCGTCCAGATCCATGGCGGACTCGGCGTGACCAGGGGCGTCAAGGTCGAGGAGCTCTATCGCGAGATCAGGGCGCTCAGAATCTATGAGGGCGCCAGCGAGGTTCAGAAGGTCGTCATCGCGCGCGATCTCCTGAAGGCGAATGCCATGAGCGGAGGCTGAGATGGCGCAGGCGGAGTTCGTGCGGTCAGGACATCTGGACAGTTTCGCGCGGGACAATCTGCCACCGCGCGACAGCTGGCCCGACCTCAAGGTCACAGATGCCGGCCTCGCCTATCCCGAGCGGCTCAATGTCGCGACCGAACTGCTCGATCGTCACGTCAGCGAGGGGCATGGCGAACGCATCGCCATCATCTCGGACCGCGAGGTCTGGACCTATGCCGAACTCGCGGAGCGCGTGAACCGCATTGCCAATGTGCTGACCCGCGATCTTGGGATGCGGCCGGGCAATCGTGTGCTGCTGCGGGCCGCCAATACGCCGATGATGGTCGCGGCCTATCTCGCCGTGTTGAAGGCGGGCGGCGTCGCGGTCGCGACCATGCCGATGCTGCGCGCCGGCGAACTCGCCTACCCCATCCGCAAGGCGAAGATCACATTGGCCCTGTGCGATCACCGCCTGATCGATGATCTCCGGACGGCCCAGACACAGACTCCCGAGCTCCCGCGCATCGTGACCTGGGGCGGAGGCACGCCGACCGATCTCGAAGCGCTGATGGCGCGGGCGGGCTATGAGAACGCCACCGCCGCCGATACCGCCCGCGATGATGTCTGCCTGATCGGCTTCACGTCGGGCACCACTGGCGAGCCGAAGGGCACCATGCATTTCCACCAGGATCTGCTCGCCATTTGCGACACCTATGGCGCGCACGTGCTGAAGGCGGCACCGGAAGACCGCTTCATCGGCTCGCCGCCGCTCGCCTTCACCTTCGGGCTCGGCGGACTCGTGCTGTTCCCGATGCGGATCGGTGCCGCGATGGTGCTGCCCGACAGGGCCGCCCCCGCCGATCTCGTCACAGCGATCGAGCGCCACAAGGCGAGCGTCTGCTTCACGGCGCCGACGGCCTATCGCGCCATGCTCGACAAGCTCGACGGCCGCGATATCTCTTCCCTGCGCATCTGCGTCTCGGCCGGGGAATCCCTGCCCAAGGCGACCTTCGAAGTCTGGCTGAAGCGGACGGGGCTGCCGCTGATGGACGGCATCGGCGCCACCGAGATGCTGCATATCTTCATTTCCGCGCCGCGCGAGGCGATAAGGCCGGGCGCCACCGGCCTGCCCGTTCCTGGC
Organism: Allobosea sp. 2KB_26; assembly: GCF_052115715.1. Lineage (NCBI taxonomy): Bacteria > Pseudomonadati > Pseudomonadota > Alphaproteobacteria > Hyphomicrobiales > Alloboseaceae > Allobosea > Allobosea sp. 2KB_26. The sequence continues at coordinate 564,833 of NZ_JBFRHE010000002.1, read as the reverse complement.
TACGAGGCGCGGATCGTCGACGAGGCCGGCAATCCCCTGCCCGATGGCACGCCTGGACGCCTCGCGGTGCGCGGCCCGACCGGCTGCCGCTATCTCGCCGATCCCAGGCAGGCGAAATATGCGCAGGACGGCTGGAACATCACCGGCGATACCTATCTGCGCGATGCGGACGGCTATTTCTGGTACCAGGCCCGTTCGGACGACATGATCATCTCTGCCGGCTACAACATTGCCGGGCCGGAGGTCGAAGCCTGCCTTCTTACCCATCCCGATGTCGCCGAGTGCGGCGTGGTGGGGGCGCCCTGTCCGGACCGGGGCCAGGTCGTCAAGGCCTATGTCGTGCTGCGCGACGGCATCCGCGGCGATACGGCCCTCGCCAAGGCATTGCAGGAGCATGTGAAGGCGGGTATCGCGCCCTATAAATACCCGCGCGCCATCGCGTTCGTCCCGGCCCTGCCGAAGACGGCGACGGGCAAGCTGCAGCGTTTCGCGCTGCGCCAGTTGGCACTCACCGAGACCTGATTCCCCCAAGAACAGGCCGAAACGGCCAAAGACCGAGGCTCCGCCATGTCGAACCTTCCAGCATCACGCGCGATCCTGCCCGAGGGCTGGCCGGTGCCGCGCGGCTATGCCAACGGCATGGTCGCCGAAGGCCGTGTGCTCGTGACAGGCGGTCTCGTCGGCTGGAATGAGCACGGTGTCTTCGCCGAGGGGTTTCTGCCGCAGCTCCGTCAGACCCTCGCCAATATCAAGGCTGTGGTCGAGGCCGGCGGCGGGCGCATCGAGGATATCGTGCGGCTGACCTGGTATGTCACCGATATCGAGGCCTATCGCGCCAGCCTGAAGGATATGGGGCCGATCTATCGCGAGACTCTCGGGCGGCATTTTCCGGCGATGGCGGTCGTTCAGGTCGTCGCGCTGGTCGAGCCGCAGGCGCTGATCGAGATTGAGGCGACGGCGGTGGTCGCGGGCTGAGGACGCTGCGACCCGCCATCCTGCATCCGGCGAAACGATCTCGATCGATCAGATGCCGGCGCCGTCCTGAAGCGCGGCTGATGGGTGCTTCTGCCACAGCCGGGCATGAAGGCCGCGCAAGGTCGGGCGCAGGGCGAGGTCGCCGAGCGCGAGGACACCCGAGACGCCGGGCCGGCCGGTCAGTGCAAGGGCTGCTCCGAACAGTCCTGCCGTGCTGAGCAGGCGCCAACTCACGGCGCTCCACCAGAGCCGCCGATCCGGCGTGCCGGGAGCGCCGATCAGGCGGTTGCGCGCCTGTCGCAGGCGGTCGGCCGTACCGAGCGCCTCCGCCGGGTTCAGGCTTCGCCCCGCGCCCGGCTCGGCGACCACGAAACCAAAGGCGACCGTTTCGTTGCTGATCCGATCGATCAGGATAAAGCCGCCGAGATCCCGGCTCTCCTGATAGGGCAAGGTGGCCAGCGGCCGGTCGAGCCGCAGCGTCACCAGGCCGATCCCGTTCATGCGCAGGACCTGCGCCGGCACCGGCTTGAAGCCCTCGATGTCGATGCTGTGATCCAGCGCGCCGATCGTGGCGTTCACGGCCTGGGTCGCGAGCTTCAGCACGAACTGACCGCCCTCCAGCATGGCGCGCTCGCCAGTCCATAGCAGCCGCGCCCGGAGCTCGCGCCGGACGGGAACCGGGCTCGCCGCGGAAGCGATGACGTCCCCGCGCGAAATGTCGATCTCGTCAGCCAGGGTCAGGGTGACGGCCTGCCCCGCCGCCGCGTTGCTGGCTTCGCCTGACGGGGTAATCAGCCGCGCGATCGTGCTGCTGCGCCCGGACGGCAGCACTGTGACGGCATCGCCGACGCGGGCACGGCCGCGGGCCGCTGTGCCGGCATAGCCACGGAAATCCAGATCGGGTCGGTTCACCCATTGCACGGGCAGGACGAAGCCGGCCTCGTCGCGCGTCTCCTGTTCGACGACGATGGACTCCAGCAGAGGCAGCAGCGCCGGTCCCGTATGCCAGGGCATCGCGGCTGAGGGGCGCATCACATTCTCGCCGTCCCGCGCCGAAACCGGGATGATGTCGATCGACCTGAAGCCGAGGCTCTTCACCGCTGCGCGATAATCCGCAGCGATCCGTTCGAAAACGGCTTCGTCGTAACCGACGAGGTCCATCTTGTTGATCGCGACCACGACGTGGCGGACGCCGACCAGCGAGACGATGAAGGAGTGGCGCCGTGTCTGCGGCAGCAGGCCCTTGCGGGCGTCGACCAGAATGATGGCGAGGTCGGCGGTCGAGGCGCCGGTCGCCATGTTGCGGGTATATTGCTCGTGGCCCGGCGTATCGGCGACGATGAAGCTGCGCTTCTCCGTCGCGAAATAGCGATAGGCGACATCGATGGTGATGCCCTGCTCGCGCTCGGCCGAGAGCCCGTCGACCAGCAGCGCGAAGTCAGGCTCCGCACCTTGCGTGCCGAATTTGCGGGAATCGGCGTCGAGGGCGCTGAGCTGATCGTCGAAGACCGCTCCGGCCTCATAGAGCACGCGCCCGATCAGCGTCGACTTGCCGTCATCGACCGAGCCGCAGGTGATGAAGCGCAGCAGCGAATGCTGGGCGGTTTCGCTCAGTCCGGAGGCATCGTTGGCGGGGAGTGGAGCCGTGGCGCCCGGGCGCTTCTTCTCGGCGGCGACTGCCATCAGAAGTACCCTTCCTGCTTCTTCTGTTCCATCGAGCCGGCGCCGTCATGGTCGATGACACGGCCCTGACGTTCGGAGGCGCGCGATGAGCGCATCTCAGCGATGATGTCGGTGAGGCTTGCGGCTTCGCTCTCGACCGCGCCGGTCAGCGGGTAGCAGCCGAGCGTCCGGAAGCGGACCATGCGGGTCTCGACGACCTCGCCGGGCGCAAGCTCCATGCGCTCGTCGTCGCGCATGATCCAAGCTCCCTCGCGACGAACGACGGGACGCGGGGCGGCGAAGTAGAGCGGTACGACCGGAATGTTCTCGAGTGCGATGTAGTCCCAGACATCGCGCTCGGTCCAATTGGAGAGCGGAAAGACGCGAAAGCTCTCGCCCTTGTGCTTGCGGGTGTTGAAGAGCTGCCAGGGCTCCGGGCGCTGGTTCTTCGGATCCCAGCGATGCTCGGCGCTGCGCAGCGAGAAGATCCTCTCCTTGGCGCGGCTCTTCTCCTCGTCGCGCCGCGCGCCGCCGAAGGCGACATCGAATTTGTGCAGGTCGAGCGCCTGCTTCAGCCCTTGCGTCTTCATCACGTCGGTATGGACGCGCGAGCCCGAGGCGAAGGGCCCGATGCCGGCCCTGACCCCGTCCTGGTTGATATGGACGAGCAGATCGAGCCCGAGCCGCTCGGCCGTCTCGTCACGGAAGGAGATCATCTCGCGGAACTTCCAGGTCGTATCGACATGGAGCAACGGGAATGGCGGCTTGGCCGGATAGAACGCCTTCAGGGCAAGATGCAGCAGAACAGCGGAATCCTTGCCGATCGAATAGAGCAGTACCGGCTTGTCGCAGGTCGCCACAACCTCGCGCATGATGAAAATCGCTTCGGCTTCGAGCTTCTGCAGATGGCTGAGCTGGATCATGGCCGGACCTCCACCGCTCCGGCTGCCTTGGCCCGGGCCAGCTTCCCGTCTGGCCCGACATGCAGGCCGCATTCCTTGGCCGCGTCGTCTTCCCACCACCAGCGCCCGGCCCGCTCCGGCTCAGCCGGCGCGATCGCACGGGTGCAAGGCTGGCAGCCGATCGAGACAAAGCCCTTGTCGTGCAAAGGATTGAGCGGGATTCCTTCTGCCTTGGAGAAACTCAGCGCGGCCTCGCGCGACCAGTCGAGCAAGGGGTTGAACTTGATCAGGCCGCGCTCAGTATCGGCCTCCGCGAGCGCGACGCTGCCACGCGCCGCCGACTGGTCGGACCGCAAGCCGGTGATCCAGATCTCCGCTCCGTCCAGGGCCCGGCCGAGCGGCTCGACCTTGCGGATGTCGCAGCAGGATTTGCGGGCCTCGCGGGAGGCATAGAAGCCGTTGATGCCGTTCTGACGGACATAGAGCTCGATCGCGTCATGGCGCGGGTAGAATGGCCGGATCGCCAAACCATAGCGGCGCTCGGTCTCCTCCCAGAGACCGTAGACCTCGGGAAAGAACCTGCCGGTGTCGAGGGTGACGATCTCTATCGGAAGCCCGGCACGAGCGATCAGATGGGTGAGGACCTGATCCTCGAGGCCGAAACTGGTGGTGAAAACGATCCGTCCCGAAACCGCCTGGCGCAATCCCATGAGACGGTGGCGCGCATCCGACTTGCCGAACGCGCGAACGAGGTCAGCAGCGCGCTCGGGCAAGCCAATTGCATCAGTAGGCGCGCCTTGTTGTGCGGATAGGCGCGGATCGAAGGGGTCTCTGGCCATGGCCTTGGCCGCCTGTATTGTTCTGTAAATCGAACAATTCAGCTATACCCGAACGCCCAACGGGGCAATTCACATGAGGTAGTGTGGTTTTTCTTATTTCACAAAATGAAGAGAAGAACCTTTCGCCGATGCTGGCGCCTCAGCGGGGATGGCCATGCCCGGAGATGAAGGCCTCAGCCGCAATGCGGCTGGGCGCCGGCGCTCCAGAACGGCGCATCCTCGCCAGCGCGCGGAATGTTGCGGCGATCGGTGGCCCGCAGTTCGGCCGGCAAGGCCACGACGCTCTGCCACCAGCCATGGGCGCATTCGGAGCGGAAGGCCATCTGGTCGCTCAGGCTCGTGCCGACGGCGCGGAAGCCCGCTTCCAACGCAGCAACGGCAACCCGGATCGCGGCCTGCGTCTGCTCCGTGCTCTCGCGCGCGTCGGCGCAGAAGGCAGCGGTGAAGGCGGTGACGTCATGGGCCAGCTCGGGATAGGCGCCGGCATCGAGGCTCCAGGCCTTCATCCATTCCCGCGAGACGAGCGCGACCGCCTCATCGAGCGGTCGCGTGACGACCTTGCTGGCCGTGGTCCGCATATGGCGCATCAATTCGGCACGCGCATGCTGGTGGCGCGCGGCGATCGCGGCCTCCTTCATGCGCGCAATCGCGGCCTCGGCCTCGGCGAGACACTCGTCGACCGGATGGGTCATGATTCAGCAATCCTTAGGGCAAGCGGGCGAGCGCATCGATCATGCGCTCGAACAGGCAGTCGGCGTCGACCTCGTTGACGACGAAGGCGTTCGCTGGGCGCTTCGTCCTGCCGTTCCAGTCGATGGTCGAGCGGCCCCGGACATTGCCGACGAGCTCGATTTCGACGTGGCAATCACGGCCCTTGAACAGTTCGGGCCAGAGCAACCAGGCGATGACGCATGGGTCGTGCATGGGGTGGGCCGCCGTGCCGAGCCCGCCCGGACGCGGACGCGTCAGCATGCCATGAACCGCCCGCCCCGTGCGGGTACCGAGCCCGTCCAGCCGCGCCATGGCCGCCGACGAGGCGATCGCCTGATGCGTCGCATGCAGGCCAAACAGCGTGACAGGAACGCCCGCTCCGAGGACGATGGCCGCGGCATGCGGATCGACATAGAAATTGAACTCGGCCGCCGGTGTAATATTGCCGAGGCCCATAGCTCCGCCCATCACCACGATCTCGCGCAGTCTCGGCGCAAGCTCCGGGGCGAGGCGCAAGGCCATCGCGACATTGGTCAGAGGGCCCAGCGCGCAGATCGTGATGCTGCCATCCGCGGCCGCGCGCAGGATCTCGACGATCCCCTGGACGGCATGGCCGGGAGCCGCCGACGAGGCGGCGGGCGGCAGTCCGGCGCCGCTCAGGCCGTCGGGGCCGGACACGAATTCCGCGGTCTCGAGCGGCTCCAGCATTGGCTGCGCCATGCCCGCCTGCACGGGTACATCGGGGCGCGCCGCCAGATCGCGGACGCGCAGCGCGTTGGCGGTGGTCAGGTCGATCCCGACATTGCCCGCGACCGTGCTGACCAGGCGAATGTCGAGTTCGTCCGGCTGCGCAAGGGCGAGCAGCAGGGCAACAGCGTCGTCCTGCCCGGGATCGGTGTCGATAATGATCGGCCGTGCCATCTCAGGCCGCCAGCGCCGGGGCGGACATGATGAGATGGCTGAGATCGTCGGGGGTGAGATCGCCGATCGGCAGGTCGTGCAGCTTGCGACCGCTGCGCAGGATCACGACCCGGCTCGCCAGCGCGACCACGTCGCGCATGTTGTGGCTGATGAGCAGGACCGTGCGTCCCTCCGCCTTGAGATGGCGTACGAGATCAAGCACTTGCGCCGTTTCCTTGACGCCGAGCGCAGCGGTCGGCTCGTCCATGATGATGACCTCGGCGTTCCAGCGAAGCGCCCGCGAGATCGCCACCGCCTGGCGCTGCCCGCCGGAGAGCCGCTCGACCGGGCGCGTCATGTCCTCGATCTGCACCGACAACCGGCGCAGATAGCCCCTCGCCTCGTCCGCCATCCGCGCCTTGTCGAGCACGCGCAGGAAAGGCAGCACGAGCGGGCGCGTCAGCTCGGCGCCCATGAAGACATTGGCGGCGATCGACAGGCGCGGCGCGAGGGCAAGCTCCTGGTAGATCGTCGCCACGCCCTGCTCGAGTGCGTCATGCGGCGAGCGGAAATGCACCTCGCGGCCACGCAGGCGAATGGTGCCGGCGGTCGGTGCCTCGGCACCCGACATGATCTTGATCAGCGTCGACTTGCCGGCGCCATTGTCGCCGCAGATTGCCAGCACCTCGCCGGCATGGACGTCGAGATCGATACCGCTCAGTGCCTGGACGGCACCATAATTCTTGCCGATCGAGCGCATCGCGAAGATGGGCTCCGAGGCCGCCTTGTCTGTCATCCGCATGCTCTCCGGAAGGCGCGCAGCGGGCCGGCGCGAGGGCCGGCCCGCACAAGGACCACCCTATTTCAGGAAGTCCTTGACGTTGTTCTTGTCGACGACGACTGCGTCCATGAAGAGATAGGGGCCGGTCGTGATCGCGCTCACCGGCTGCTTCTTCACGGCGATGGCCTCGACAGCCTCGACCGCCTTCACGCCCATTTCCTCGAAGGGAACGGTGACGGTCGCGAGGAAGGTGCTGTCCGGGTCGGCAATGCGACGATAGGTTTCGGCGCCGCCATCGACGGAAACGAGCGGAATTTCGCCCTTCTTCACGCCCTGCGCCTTGAGCAAATCGTCGATGATGTAGGCCTGACCGTCAAAGGAGGCCCAGATACCGTTGATCTTGCCCTGGTTGCGCAGGAGCAGCGCCTGCACGCCGCTGCGGACATCGTCGCGCCAGCTTTGGGTACGCGCCATGCCGTGCTTGCCGACTTCCTTGACCGCAGTGTTCTCGGACAGGACGACGTCGAGCACCTTGCCGCGAATGCGTGAGGCGATATTGCCGTCGAAACGCACAGACATCAGGTTTCCGGTATAGCCCATCTGCCCGAGCAGATAGAGGGCTGCGTCCGCACCGACCTTGTATTCATTGGTCTGGATGTCGAACAGCGAGTACGGCCCGGCGCCGGACTGGACCGTGATGACCGGGATGCCCTTGTCCTTCGCGGCCTTGAACTGGGCTTCCGCCTCGACCGGTTTGCCCATGGCGACGATGATGGCGTCGACCTTCTTGGCGATCAGCGCATCGAACTGCTCGGCGTGCTTCGGCAGCGCGCCTTCGGAATTCAGCAGGGTGACGTTCCAGCCCTTGGCCTTGGCCGCAGCTGCAGCCGCATTTGCAACGCGCGCATGCGTCTCCGAGGTGAACTGGAAGCCGATGACGCCGAGCTCGAATGCGGAGGCGCTGCCGACGCCCCAGGCCAGCGCCAGACAGCTGACCGCAACCATCTTCACGAACTTCATGACTACCCCCTCCGGACCGCGCGGATGGCTGCGCGGCGTTGTTGCGTTCAAACCTTGAAGGCTGCCTTCCGCACCACGCTGGCCGAGAATGCGACCGAGCCGATGATGATGATGCCAAGCACGATATCCTGCACGTAATAGGCTGCGCCCATCAGCACGAGCCCGTTGCCGAGCACCTTGAGCACGAGCGCGGCAAAGACCGTGCCGGCCACATTGGGCTTGCCGGGCTCGAACATCGTCATGCCGAGCAGCACGGCCGCAATGGCGTAGAGAAAATAGTCGCCGGCCATGTTCGGAGCGGCGGAGGACAGGCTCGCCGCGAGCAGCACGGCGGTGATCGAGGCGAAAACGCCGGCCAGCAGCAGGCCAAGTCGCTTCATCCGCATGGTAGCGATGCCCGCGAGCCGCGCCGCCTCATCCGCCTCGCCGGTTGCCGCCATATGGGCGCCGGTGCGGGTCCATTTCAGCAGCACATAGGAGATGCCGGTCGCCGCAAGCAGGAACCAGATCAGATTGGGCAGGCCGAGCGTCGTTCCGCGTGCCAGGCCGGTGAAACCGGCCGGCCAGCGCCCGACAAAGGCGACGCCCTGCGTGATCATGAAGGCAAGCCCCTTGGCGATGGCGGCCGTGCCCAGCGTCACGATCAGCGAAGGAACCTTCAGCACCGTGACGCCAAAGCCGTTGAAGGCCCCGAGCCCGGCGCCCACCGCAAGAGCAGCCAGGACCGCGATCGCGGGGTCATAGCCCGCCTGGATGAACCAGCCGGCGGCGACTGCAGCCAGGCTCGCGACCTCGGCGATCGAGAGATCGAGCTCGGCGATGGTCAGGGCGAGCGCAAAGCCGAGTGCAAGGATGGCGAGGAAGCTCGTGTCTTTGGCGATGTTCAGGAGGTTGCCCGGGCTCGCGAAATTCGGCGCGAAGGCGACGAAAAATCCAATCAGGGCGAGCCCCGCCAATGCGGTGCCATGCCGTTCGACAAGCGTGCGCATTCAGTGCGTTCCCCGCAACGGAAGCGCCATGCGGCCTCTGGGCAGCGCAAAGGGCTGATGGGGAGACAGGATCGAAGGTCGGGGCATCATGTCATGACAGCGGGCGAGCGGGCATTTCATCCAAACCGGCCGAAGCCGTACCGAATGGAACAACCCAACCCTAGTGCGGGGCCAAGGCGAATGCGAGCCGACGCAACGGGTTGAGAGCGAATTCTCCACGTCCAATTGCGCAACGTCAGGCCCTTGCTGCACGTGCGGCCTCTCGCTCGCGCCAACCGGCGAGCTGACGACCGATTGGAGCCAGAGCCTGCTCTGCCTGCCGGAAGAGTGCAAACAGCCGGTCATAGGGTTCGCGTGAGGCCGGGTTCGGCTGGTAGACCCGCGCCAGCCTGACAAGCGTTTCTTGCGCTGAAGCGAGATCCGGAAAGCGTCCGAGAGCGGTCCAGGCGACGATGGCCGCGCCGAGCAGACCATGCTCTTCGCCTTCGACGACGCCGACCGGCCGGCCGAGGATATCCGCCTTGATCTGACACCATTGGGGATTGGCAGCCCCGCCCCCGCCGAAGCGAAGCTCGGCGATCGGCCGGCCGGATGCTGCCTCGGCACGCTCCAGCACAACACGATTGAGGAAGCCGACGCCCTCCATCACCGCCCAGGCCAAGTCAACCGCGCGGTGGCGGCGATTGAGTCCGACCAGAGCCCCGCGCAGCGACGGGTCCCAGTACGGCACGCGTTCGCCCTGGAGATAGGGCAGGAAGATCACCGGGTCGGCATCGCGCGGTTCCGCAAGGACGCGGCCAAGCTCGCGACCGGCCTGCGCGGGTTCGCCCTGGAAACGACCGAGCAGTTCGAGCAGCCAGGTCAGCGTGTCGGCCCCGGTCTGGCTCGGGCCGCCGAGCTGGGTGAGCCCGGCGCCCCAGTCCACGGTCATCAGTCCCTCGGCCCACGCGGCCCGGGCATTGACGAGACCCAATACCTCGGTCGTCCCGGACAAATTGTAGCCGAAACCCGGACGCATGGCGCCCAACCCGACCACGCTCGCCCAGGTGTCGTTCGCCATGGCGATCACGGGCCTGCCGGCGAGATGGCCAAGCGCGCCCTCCAGTCCCGGCTGGACATGGCCCATGATCGCAACCGGCTCGCGTAGCGGCGGAAGAAGTGTCGCCGGCAGGGCGGTAGCGCCGAACAGAGAACCGCCGGCGGGCGCGGCCGCTGCGGCCGCCTCCAGCCGCGCGTGCGAAACAGTATCGCTCGCCACGACCCCGGTCAGGCGCAGATTCAGATAGTCCTTGGGATCGAGAACATGTGCCGTGGCCGCGAGGATGTCCGGCTCGGACTGTTTCAGCCACCAGAGCCGCGCGAGCGGATGGAAGGCATTGAGGCTCGCGGTCTCCGGATGCTCCTTCGGGCACGTGGCCAGAAGCGAGGGCAGCGTCGTGTCGGCGCGCGTATCGCGCCAGAGCATGGCGGGACGAAGCACCTGGCTGTCGCGATCGACGAAGACCTGCGTGCGTGTCAGCGCCGAGATCGCCAATGCCTCGACCTGCCCAAAGAGCGTGGGATGGGAAGCCTGGAGCACGGCTGCGCTCTCGTGGAGCGCGCTCCACCAGAGATCGGGATCGATCTCGGCGGCGCCGCCTTGCTCGACCGGCACCCGCATGACGATGCTGTGACGCGCCCGAAGCTGCCCTGCCTCATCGACGAGGGCCGCGCGAAAACTGGTGCCGCCGAGATCGCAGGCGAGAACCATGCTCACCGGCGAATGCTCCCGTCGTCACCCCGCCTGCCGGACATCACCCTCACCTGCATCGCCCTGATCCATCGCTCCCTGCCAGGATCTGCCTCATAGCAGGGGTGCGGGCGGGCGCGTAGCGCCCGCCGCCGGAAGCTGGGGATCAGGCGAGCGCGGCTTCGGTTTCGTCGACCAGCCGCCAGAACAGGCGCACGCCGCCGTCCGGCGCGGTCTCGAGGCCGGGCACTGCGGAGAGCAGCTTTCGGGTATAGGCATGCTCCGGCCGGTCGAAGATGGCGTCGCGTGTCCCCTCCTCGACGATCCGGCCCTCGTTCATCACGACGACCCGGTCGGCGACCTGCTCGACCACGCCGAGATCATGGCTGATGAACAGGCAGGAGAAGCCGTGCTTGCGCTGCAGCTCGGCGAAGAGCTCCAGCACCTGCGCCCGCACCGTGACGTCGAGGGCCGAGACCGGCTCGTCGGCGATCACGAATTTCGGACGGCGCACCACGGCGCGTGCGATCGCGATGCGCTGCCGCTGCCCGCCGGAGAGCTCGTGCGGATAGCGTGACGCGAAGCCGTCAGCGAGGCCGACCTCCGCCAGCACCTCCTGCAGCCGCGCCGCCTTCTGGGCCGCCGTCATGCCGGGCACCAGCCGGAGCGGTTCGGCCACGAGATCGCCGATGGTCATACGCGGATCGAGCGAGGAATAGGGATCCTGGAACACCATCTGGCAGTTCAGCCGGTAGTCCCAATAGGCCGTCTCGCTCTTGTCGATCGGCTTGCCCTCGAAGCGGATCTCGCCGCTGGTCGGCTTGATCAGGCCCGCGATCGCATGGCCGAGCGTCGTCTTGCCGGAGCCGGAGCCGCCGACGACGGCGACGACCTGGCCCGGCGCGACATCCAGGCTGATGCCGTGCAGCGCGCGCTTCGGCGCCTCCTTGCGGAAGAAGCCCTGGCGTCCGCCATAGTCGATCACGAGGTCACGCACCGAGACGATCGGCGTGCCGGCTTCCGGCAGTGCGCGCGCCGGGCCGCGATGCGGCATCGCGGCCAGCAGCTTGCGGGTATAGGGGTGTTTCGGGCGCGCCAGCAGCTCCTCGGTCCGACCCTGCTCGACGACATCGCCCTGGCACATCACGATCGCGCGGTCGGAATAGCGCGCGATCATGCCGAGGTCGTGGCTGATCATCAGCACAGCGGTGTTGTTGGCCTTGGTCAGGTCGACCATCAGCTCCAGCACGTCACGCTGCACGACGGCGTCGAGCGCTGTCGTCGGCTCGTCGGCGATAAGCAGCGCCGGCTTCAGCAGCATCACGGAGGCCAGCATGATGCGCTGGCGCATGCCGCCGGAGAACTGATGCGGATACGAAGTCAACGCCCCTTCGGGATCGCGGATGCCGACACGCCTGAGCATGTCGAGGATCAGCTCCTTACGCTCGCCGGCGCTGAGCTTGCGATGCAGCGCCAGCCCCTCGTCGAGCTGCCGGCCGATCAGCATCGACGGGTTCAGCGAGGTCATCGGCTCCTGGAAGACCATGCCGACACGCGAGCCGCGCATGGCGCGCAGCTGCTTCGGCTCCATGGTCGTGACCTCCTGGCCCTCGAACCTGATCGAGCCGGCGACACGCCGGACCGCCGGGGGGATGAAGCCCATCAGGGCGCGGGCGGCGAGCGTCTTGCCGGAGCCGGACTCGCCGACGATGCCGACGATCTCGCCTGGCGACACCGAGAAGGTGACGCCGTTGACGACGCGCTTGCCGGTGCTGCCGATCTCGAGCGTGAGGTCGTCGACGCGCAGAAGTGTTTCGGACGAGGCCATCACATCCCCCTCATGCGCGGGTCGAGCTTGTCGCGCACCGCATCGCCGAGAAGATTGATCCCGAGCAGCGTCAGCGAAATGCACAGGCCGGGGAAGATGCCGAGCCAGACGGCCTGGCCGATATAGGGCCGCGAACCGGCGAGCATGTTGCCCCAGGTCGGGGCCGGTGGCGGCACGCCGAGGCCGAGGAAGGAGAGCGCGCTTTCTGCCAGCAGCACATAGCCGAACATCGAGGTCGCGAGCACGGTCAGCGGCGCGATGCAGTTCGGCAGGATGTGGCGGGCCATGGTGAAGCCCTCGGAATTGCCCATCACGCGGGAGGCGGCGATGTATTCGCGCTCGCGCAGCGAAAGCACGGTGCCGCGCACGATGCGGGCGACTGAGGGCGCGTAGGCAATGCCGAGCGCGACGATGATGCCGTATTTGTTGGCCCCCACCACCGCAAGCAGGCCGAGCGCCAGCAGGATGCCGGGAAAGGCGAGCAGCGCATCGTTGAAGGCCATGACGATGCGGTCGAACCAGCCGCGGAGATAGCCGCTGAAGACGCCGATCACGGTGCCCAGCGTCACGGCAAGCGTCACGGTCAGCAGGCTGATCCAGACGCTCGTCGCGGCGCCCGCCATCAGGCGGGAGAGCACGTCGCGGCCGAACTCGTCGGTGCCGAGCCAGTGCATGGCGCTCGGCGCCGCGAGCTTGGCGCGGAAGCTGAGCTGCAGGGGATCATAGGGTGTCCAGACCGCGCCGGTCAGGGCGACGACGAGCAGGACACCGATGAGCAGACCGCCCAGCAGGGCGTTGGGTGCGGGGAGCTTCATTCGGCTGTCACCCGCGGGTCGAAGATGGGATAGCACAGGTCGATCACCAGATTGACGAGGACATAGGTGAAGGCGACGAAGAGCAGGCAGCCCTGGATCACCGGGTAATCGCGCGCGAAGATCGAATCGACCAGCAGACGGCCGAGGCCGGGAATGGTGAAGACGGTCTCGACCACGGCGATGCCGCCGAGCAGGTTGCCGAGCACGAGACCGATCAGCGTCCAGGTCGGCCCAAAGGCGTTCTTGAAGGCATGGCGCCAGAGCACGGCGCCTTCCGAGAGGCCCTTGGCGCGGGCATGGGTGATGTAGTCGAGCCGCAACACCTCCAGCGTCGAGGCGCGCGCCATGCGCAGGATCACGCCGATCTCATGCAGGAACAGCGTCAGAATCGGCATGACGAGGTAGAGGATGCCGCGCGTCGTGTCCTCGCCGATCGAGACATAGCCGACGACCGGCAGCCATTCGAGCTTCAGCCCGAAGAACAGCAGCAGCAGCAGGCCGAGCCAGAAGGTCGGGATCGAGAGCAGCAGCGTCGCCAGGCCGACGAGGGTGAGGTCGAGCGAGCTGTTCTGGCGCCAGGCCGCGATCACGCCGGCCGGCACGGCGACCAGGCAGGCGAACAGCACCGCAACCAGCACCACCTGCGCACTGATGAAGAAGCGCTGGGCGATGAGCGGCAGGACCGCCTGTTGCGAGTTGATCGACTGGCCGAGGTCGCCTTGCAGCAGATTGCCGAACCAGATCGCGAACTGCATCGGCAGGCTGCGGTCGAGACCCAGGCGTGCCCGGAGATCGGCCAGGCTCGCCGGATCGGCGAGGTCGCCCAGCATGAGCTGGGCTGGATCACCCGGGATCAACCGGATCAGGACGAAGACCGAGACTGCCACGATGAACAGTGTCGGCAACGCCATCAGGATGCGCGTGAGCGCGAAACGCAGCATTGGTGCTTCCCCTCCCCGCCAGACCTGCGCCTCAATTGGCGAGGTTGACGCCCCACATCCGCATCTTCGACTGCCACGGCTGGAAATCGCGCACGCGCTTGGAATGCGCGATCACGTCGAGGCCGTTGAAGTAGATGATCAGCGGCACCTCTTCGATCATGCGCTTGTGCAGGTCGTCGAAGAGCTTCTGGCGCTCGGCCTTGTCCGAGATGACCATCGATTTGTCGATCAGCGCCTGCGCTTCGGCATTGTCCCAGACCTTGCGCGGCTGCTTGTCCTTCGGCCCGGCGAACTGCTCGAACCCGAGTGCGGGGTCGAAGCGTGCCGAATAGGAGAAGGACTGCATCTGGTAATTGCCCTTGTTGTAGCGATCGAGCTGGGTTGCCCAGTCCAGGACCTCGATCTCGGCATTGATGCCGGCAGCCTGCATCATCGCCTGTGCCACGACGGCGGCCGGGAAACTCGGCACGGTCGGGCGCTTGTTGGCAATGATCGAGATCTTCTCGCCCTTGTAGCCGGCCTCCTGGAGCAGCTTCTTCACCTTTGCCGGGTCATAGCTGAAGCCCTGCTTCTCGACCGGCCCGAAATAGGCCGAGCTCGGATAGATCGCCGAATTGTTCGGCGTGCCGAGATTGCTGGAGGCGGCGGCGACCAGCTCGGTCATGTCGAGCGAGGCGGCGATGGCCTGGCGCAGCTTGACGTTCTTGATCAGCGCGTCGTTCGTCTGGAACAGGAAGGTGTGGCGTACGGCGTTCGGCGCGATCTTTACGTCGAGCTTGGGATTCTTGCGCAGTTCCTCGACATCGCTCGGCAGGATTTCGGCCATGTCGATGGCACCCGAGGTCAGGCCGGCCTTCACCGTCGCGGGATCGCGCACGACAATGAACTTCACGTCCTTGATGAGCGGCTTCTTCAGGCCGATATAGCCGTCGCGCTTGTCGCTCTTCGGCGACGCATAGCCGTCGAAGGCGGTCATGGTGAAATACTCGCCGCGCTTCCACTCGCCGATCTTGAACGGCCCGGTGCCGACCGGCTTGTCCCAGGAGCCGTCCGCCTTCAGCGAGTCCTTGTGGATGACCGCGGCCATCGCGCAGTCGGTGCGCGCCAGCGCGTCGAGGAAGAGCGCGCTGGGTGCGTTGATGCGCATCACGACGGTGTTAGCGTCGGGAGCCTCGATCGCCTCGACCTTCAGGCCATTGCGACCATCGAATTCGGACAGGCAGCGCCACTCCGTCTTTGGATCCATGTAGCGGTTCCAGCTCCAGACGACGTCGGCCGAGGTCAGCTCCGCACCATTGTGGAACTTCACGCCCTTGCGCAGCGTGAAAGTGTAGGCCTTGCCGTCGGTCGACATTTCGACCTTCTCGGCGAGAAGCGGCCCGACCGTGCCATCCTCGGCATAACCGACCAGCCCCTCGACGAGCTGCAGGACGAAATCATCCGTGTTGTCGTCGCGGTTCACGCCGGGATTGGAGCTGCGGATATCGGCAGCGACCGCGACCGTGACGGACTGGGCGGCGGCCGGACCAGCGACGAGCGCTGAGGTCGCCAGTGCGAAGGCCGAGGCATAGATGCGGTTCATGTCGATGTTCCTGTTGTCGTCGTTCTTCTTGGTTTTAAGAGAGCTGGCCCGGGTCTGGCGCGGGCCAGGAGCAACGCCTCAATTGGCGAAGCTGACCTCCCAGAGCCGCGGCTTCCCAGCGACCCAGGGGGCAAAGCCGCGCAGCTTCCTGGAGACTCCCGCCGTGTCGACCTGATTGTAGAGGAAGATCAGCGGAGCTTCGGCGAGCATCAGCTTGTGGAGCTCGTCGAACAGCTTCTGGCGCTCGGCCGGATCGCCGACGAGCGTCGCCTTCTCGATCAGCTCGTCGGCACGCCGGCTGTCCCAGGCCTTGGACGGGAATGCGTCCTTGGGTCCGCTGAACTGGTTGTAGCTCTGGGCAGGATCGATGCGGGCGGAGTAGCTGAAGGACATCATCTGGAAATTGCCCTTGGCATAGCGGTCGAGCTGGGTCGCCCATTCCAGCACCTCGATCTCGCTGTTGATGCCTGCGGCCTGCAGCATGGCCTGGGCCACGACCGCGGCCGGGAAGCTCGGTACCGTCGAGCGCTTGTTGGCGACCAGCTTGATCGGCTGGCCCTTGTAGCCGGCCTCGGCGAGCAGCTTCTTCACCTTGGCGAGGTCCTGGCTGTAGCGCTGGCGCTGGACGTCGCTGTAATAGGGCGACGAGACATAGATCGC
This sequence comes from Allobosea sp. 2KB_26, assembly GCF_052115715.1. Classification (NCBI taxonomy): domain Bacteria; kingdom Pseudomonadati; phylum Pseudomonadota; class Alphaproteobacteria; order Hyphomicrobiales; family Alloboseaceae; genus Allobosea; species Allobosea sp. 2KB_26. The sequence goes on along the minus strand of NZ_JBFRHE010000002.1, from coordinate 548,499 downwards.
CGAGTTATTGGTCTTGCCGAGCTCGTTCGAGGTGTGCGCGACGATCTGGTCGAGATCGAGTGCGGCCGCGATTGCCTGGCGCATCCGGACATCGCCGAGCAGGGCATCGCGCGTCTGGAACAGGAAGGCGTGCTTCGTCGCGCTCGGGGCGCTCATCACCTCGAGATTTGGGATTTTCTTCATCTCCGGCACGTCGGAATCGGGAATGTCCGCGACATGCAATGCGCCCGACATCAAGCCGGCCTTGATCGTGGCGCCATCGGCGATGGAGAGGAACTTGACCTCCGGCACCAGGGCGCGCTTGCGGCCGACATAGCCATCGCGCTGCTCACCGGGGGGCGAGACGTAACCGTCGAAGCGCTTCAGCGAGACGAATTCGCCGCGTCGCCATTCGCCGAGCGTGAAGGGGCCGGTGCCGATCGGCCGGTCCCAGCTGCCATCGGCCTTCACGGAGTCCTTGTGGATGATCGCGACCATGGCGCAATCGGTGCGCGCCATGGTGTCGAGGAACATCGCACTGGGCTTTTCCAGCTTCATGACGAAGGTCGACGGATCAGGTGCGTCGACACTCGTGACCTTCATGCCGGTCCGGCCGTCGAATTCCGCCCGGCAGCGCCAGTCGGTCTTCGCGTCCATGTAGCGGTTCCAGTTCCACAGCACATCGGCCGAGGTCATGACCGCGCCATTGTGGAACTTCACGCCCTTGCGCAGCGTGAAGGTGTAGGTCAGCCCGTCGGGCGAGACCGCGATCGACTCCGCCAGAAGCGGCGCGACCGCGCCGTTCTCGCGGTAGCCGACCAGGCCCTCTACCATGTGCAGCACGACGGCATCGGTATTGTCGTCCCGGTTGACGCCCGGGTTGGTCGAACGGATGTCGGCATTGAGCGCGACATTGATCGTCGATTGCTGCGCCAGAACCGGCGCAGCAACAAGGGTCAAAGCAATAGCCAGGGACGACTTCAGGTTCACGTTATTTCCCCTTCAGCACGGTGAGAGGCGCAGCATCCGCACGCAGGCGGGTCAGCGTTTCCGCCAGGAATTCCTCGACGCGCGGCACAGCCTTGACGCCGTCATGCGGCATGTTCGGCACCAGATCGAAGCGCACCTTCACGCCAGCGGCTTCGAAGGAGCGCTGCAGGCTGGCGAGCCGCTCGGGGCGTGTTTTGCCGGCATGGTTGGCGTCCGGCATCCAGTTGCGGCCGCCTTCCTTGTGGGTGATTTCCCAGGTCTCCAGATCGGCGGCGCCGACGATCATCTGGACCGGCACCTTGGCCAGGGCGGCGGTGTCGATCTCCTGCCCGAACAGGGCCGCGAAATTGCGCGTGCCGACCCACCAGTCGCGTGTCGGATCGAGCAGCGTGACCGAACCCGGTGCGCCGATGCAGGCGGCCCAGAGGCGGTCGGGATGCAGAAGCATGAAGCGATGCGCGAAGTGCCCGCCGCCGGAGTAACCGAACAGGGCAAAGCGCTTGAAGTCGAGGTCATAGCGCTGGCCGACCTCGTCTACGATCGCAAGCAGCGCGTGATCGTAGCGGATGTCGGCTTCGCGCATGTACTTGAAGCCGTCACGATAGCCGTCGCCGCGCACTCCGACCGGGAAGAGCGGCGCGAGCACGATGCAGTTGTTCCAGCGCGCGAACTCGGTGAAGGCATCGCGATAGGTGATGAAGCTGCGGCCCGTGCCATGCATGGCGACGACCAGCGCCGGTGGCTCGCCGCCCTGCCCTAGCGACGGCGGGACATAGAGGCAATAGGCAAAGCGGGGATCGTGCCGGCTGGCGAAGACCGTGGTCCGGTCCATGTCGTAGAGCGCGGCAGCCTTGTCGGCCTTCTTGTTCTCGGGCGCCTCACGCGTCGCAGTCATCGCAGCCATCGGATATCCTCTATTGGCTATTAAATTGGCGCCAATTATGTTGCACGTTGAATTGGGGCTGGCAAGCTTGGGTCGGTCGCTTCGCCCGGTAGCGAAATCGCGGCGAGATGAGCTAGGGGATGATGATGACGACCGTGAAGCGTAAGCCGAAATCGAAACACGCCCTGGCAGGAGAGATTGCCGAAGCGATCAAGTTCGGCCAGTTCCGCTCCGGCGAATGGCTCCGCCAGATCGATATCGAGCAGAAATTCGCCGCGACGCGCTTTGATGTCCGCACCGCGCTCGACGAGCTCGTCGTGCGCAAGGCGATCGAGCATGTCCCCAACCGGGGCTACCGCGTGGCCGAGATCGATCGAGAGACCCTGCGCCATATCCGGTCTGTGAGGATCGTGATCGAGACCTCGGCCGCGACCGCTATCGTCAGCGGGATGACGCCGGCAACCCTCTCGACGCTGCGTGGACTCGCCGAGGAGTTCGGCGCGGCGGTACGCGAGGGCACGCGCGCTGACCAGAGCCGGGTCAACGCCGAATTTCACGAAGTGATGTATCATCTCAGCGGCAACCCCGTGCTGGAGGAGCTGATCTGGAACCTGCGTGATCGCGGGCGCGGGTCGAACGTCACGGTATGGGCCTCCCACGAGTCGCTGCTGCGCAGCGACCGTGACCATCACGCCATGCTCGAAGCCATCGAGAAGCGCGACATTGCGCGCCTCTCGCAGTTGATTGCGGCTCATATTCTCAAGGATGCGCCCGAGAGAGAGCCGGGGGGCCTTTAGTCGGTGACGCTGACTTCCCAGAGCCTGGGTTTGGACAGGATCGAGGACTGGTAGCCCTTCACGCGCTTGCCATAGACCCCGGCATCGAGCCCATTATAGAGCATGACCATCGGCACCTGGGCGATGAAGCGCGTGTGCAGCTCGTCGAACAGCTTCTGGCGCTCGGCCTTATCCGAAACCACCATCGACTTGTCGAGCAGCGCGAGTGCGTCCGGATCGTCCCAGACCTTGCGCGGTTGGGTCGCCTTCGGACCGGCGATCGACTCGAAGCTCAGTGCTGGGTCGAGGCGGGCCGAATAGGGGAAGGCCTGCATCTGGTAATTGCCCTTGCTGTAACGATCGAGCTGCGTCGCCCATTCCAGCACTTCGATCGAGACATTGATCCCGGCATTCTGCAGCATCTGCTGCGCGATCACCGCGGAATCGAAGCTCTGCGGATAGCGCTTATTGGCGAGCATCACGATCGGCTCGCCCTTGTAGCCGGCTTCCTGAAGCAGCTTCTTCGCGGCCGCGGCATCGTACTTGTAGCCCTGCTTCTGTACCGGCCCGTAATAGGACGACATCGCAGGAACGATCGAATTGTTCGGCTTGCCGAGACCGTCCGTGACGGCGGCGACGATCTCGTTGACATCGAGCGCTGCGGCAATCGCCTGGCGCAGCTTCTGGTTCTGCAGCAACGGATCGCGCGTCTGCATGAGGAGGCCGACCAAGCCCATGTTCGAGACGAGCGAGACTTCGACCTTGGGGTTCTTGCGCAGCTCGCCGACTTCAGCATTGGCGACGTCGGGAATGACGTCGATATCGCCGCGCAGCAATGCCGCCTTGGCGGTAGAGCTGTCCGGGATGATCAGGAAGCGGACTTCATCCACCAGCGGACGCTTGCCGCCGGTATAGCCATCGATCTTCCCGGGAAGGCTGGCATAGTCGGGATTGCGGACGAGCCGGATATATTCGCCGCGGCGCCATTCGCCGAAGCTGTAGGGCCCGGTGCCGATCGGCTTGTCGAAGCTGCCATCCGCCTTCACCGAATCCTTGTGGAGGATCGCGGTCATGGCGCAGTCGGTGCGGGCGATGCTGGCGAGGAAGAGCGAGCTCGGCTTGTCGAGCTTGAACACCACCGTCGAAGCGTCAGGCGCCGCGACGGATTCGACCTTGACCCGCCCTCGCCCGTCGAACTCCGAAAGGCAGCGCCATTCGGTCTTCGGGTCCATGTAGCGGTTCCAGCTCCAGACCACGTCGGCAGCAGTCAGCGGCGCGCCATTGTGGAACTTGACCCCCTTGCGCAGGGTGAAGGTGTAGCTCAGCCCGTCCTCGGACAGCGCGACCTTCTCGGCAAGGAGCGGCTTGACCTCTGCATCCTCGCCATAGGCGACGAGGCCCTCGACCATATGCAGCACGACGGCGTCGGTATTGTCGTCCCGGTTCACGCCGGGATTGATGCTGCGGATATCGGCATTGAGATGCGCGCGAATGCTGGTCGGCGCCGCGAGCGACGGGCCGAGACCCGCCAGCAGCGAGGTCATTGCCGCGCCGGCAAGCGCTGCTGCCGCAATCGGTTTGAAAGCCATGTTCGATCCCCTCCTGTTTTTATTAGCTGATAGCGTCGGGCCGCCCTCTACGGCTCCGACGCATGCAAAGAACTCACTCCGCGGCTGCGGCCAGCGTCACTGGATCGTCAGTCAGGCTGTAGCGCGTGAACTGCCGGTTCAGGGCAGGCAGCGGGGCCACTTCCATGATGCCCTTCGCCGGCTGCATGATCACCATCGAGACCGTGGCTGAGAGATTGCCGGTCTCGTTGGGACGCGGCGGGCGGCAGACGGCATAGGGCGACAGGAAGTCGTCGAAGAGCGCGCTCTTGAGATCAGCGACGCTGAGCTTGCGGCCGGCATCGTCGAGCAGCTTGCGGACGCGCCAGTCGCGATAGAAGCTCTCGGGTACCCGCGGAATGCCGGTGTCCTTGATCTTGGTGAGCGCGATCGAGCCCACCCAATGGTTGGCATGAACGATCAGGCCGTCGGCCGGGTAGATCGGGAAGGCCTCATCAGGCGCGCATTCGAAGTCGATGGCGAAGCCGGCGACTGTCGAGAGCATCATGTTGTTCGAGCAGGCCTTCGGCGTCGTCGCCACGGCCTTCATCGCCATGGCGAAATGCTCCTGCTCCAGCACCTTGCGCCGGATCAGCGCCAGCGGGACGCCGGCCTGGGTGAAGTCGCGCTCCGACTCCAGATAGTTGGCGGTGATCGAGACGCCGGCGGCATTCATGCCGCAACGAGCAAGACCACCCGCTTCGACAAAGGTCAGGAAGTCCGGGCCGTCATCGCGGCGCACGCGCAGCACGATGGCGGTCTCGGCGCATTCCGCCTTCCAGTCCCAGTTCTGGCCGTGGATGAGTTCGCCGTTCGCGCTGCGCTCGGGCAGGATGACTGCGCCAGTGCAACCATCGTCGAGCTCCTCGCCGGCCTCGACGGGCTTGGCTTTCTCGAGCCGCGCCTTGGCCATGACCTCGGTGCGGGCATTGACCATCACGATATCTTCGAGCGTAACGCCGGCACCGTCGGCGATGCCGCGCATCTCCTCGACATAATGGGCGCCGAAAGCTTCGATCTCGCGGGCGAATTCGGCGATCAGCCGGGATTTGGCAACTGCATCGTAACCGAGCTCGGTGAGCTGGCCGCCATAGAGCTCGATGCTGCGCTTGACGCGCGCCGGAACCGCGGCGCCATGCTGCCGGCCGCGCTCATAGGGCGATCCCGAAACATCGATGAATGGAAAGGGCTCAACCATGGACCTAATCTCCGCGCCGGCTCTGGCGCCCGGCTAACAGTTAATGTATTTCATCACGCAGTAAGACAATCAAGAGGAATCTCATGGCCGAACCGACCCGGCTCCAGCAGGATCTGGCCGAGCGCATCATCCAGCTGGCGCGCGAAGACGGCCTCGCGGCGGGTGCATGGCTCAACGAGAACAATCTGGCCAAGCGCCTGAATGTCTCGCGCACCCCGGTTCGGGCCGCGCTCAGTCATCTCGAAGGCCAGGGGATCGTGCTTCGCCACCCCAACAAGGGCGTCGAGCTGGTCAGTGCGCTTCCCCTCCCGGCAGATAGCGGCGGCTCACCCGACGAGACCGATCTCGCCCTGGTCAGGATCGCACGCGATCGCGAGAGCGGCGACCTTGGCGACGATGTTTCCGAGCTGGAATTGATGCGTCGCTACGAGATGGCGCGACCAGAAATCCAGCGCACCCTGAAACGCCTGGCCGAGCTGGAGATGGTGGAGCGCAAGCCAGGTTATGGCTGGCGCTTCCTGCATGAATCCTCGGATTCGTCACTGCGAATGGAACGCTATCGCTTCCGCATGCTGCTTGAGCCCATGGGCTTTCTCGAGCCCGGCTTTCGCCTCGATGAGAGCTGGGCGAACGAGATGTTGCGTCGGCATCGCCAAGCCCTGAGCCAGCCCTGGCGTGAGTCCTCCAGCGTCGCCTTCTATGAAATGAACGCAGCCTTTCACGAAGGCCTCGCGGCCGCATCGGGCAATCGCTTCATCCACTCCGCCATCCGCCGGGAAAACCAGATGCGACGGCTCTCCAACTATGATTGGGGCTCCGGCACCGAACGGGTCCAGGTCAGCTGCATCGAGCACATCGAGATCCTCGAGCGTCTGCAGGCGGGGGATCGGGAAATTGCCTCCGTCCTGATGCGCCGGCACTTGCAGCGCGCCAGCGAACTCAAGCGAAGGGTCCGGCCGTCGCCGCCTACGGCCGGATAGAGATGCGCGCGGAGCGATATTGTCTTTCGTTCGGAATAAAGACAGTATCGCTCCTCGCCAATGGCGCGCCCGTGACGGGACGCCCCCGCCCGAGGATCGCTTCATGTCAGTCACCGCCCATCGCAGCGAAACCGACCGCAGCAATGCGCCGGATGCGTTCTGGATGCCGTTCACGCCGATGCGCGGCTTCAAGCAGGAGCCGATGCTGTTCGAGCGCGCCGAGGGCATGCACTACTTCACTCCCGAAGGGCACCAGGTCCTCGACGCGATGGCTGGCCTCTGGTGCGTCAATGCCGGCCATGGCCAGCAGCGCATCGTCGAGGCAATCCGCGAGGCGGCCGGGCGCCTCGACTTCGTCTCGTCGTTCAAGATGAGCCATCCGGCCGCGCAGACCTATGCGGCACGGCTGTGCGATTTCGCGCCCACCGGGCTCGATCATGTCTTCTTCGTCAATTCCGGCTCCGAGGCGGTCGATACCGCGCTCAAGATTGCACGCGCCTATCACCATGCGCGCGGCGATGCGCGCCGCACCAAGCTGATCGGCCGGGCCAAGGGCTATCACGGCATGGGCTTTGGCGGGCTTTCCGTGGCGGGCCTCGGCCGGCACAAGCGCGGCTTTGGCCCGCTGCTGCCAGAGGTCGCCCATCTCGCCCTGCCCTATGATGCCGGCATGGCGTTCTCGCGCGGCCAGCCGGACGCCGGCGCGGCCTATGCCGAGGAGCTCGAGCGGGTTCTCGAGATGAATGATCCAGCCAGCGTCGCTGCCGTCATCGTCGAGCCGGTGACCGGCTCGGGCGGCGTCTATCCGCCGCCGAAGGGTTATCTCGAGCGCCTGCGCGCGATCTGCGACAAGCATGGCGTGCTCCTGATCTTCGACGAGGTCATCACGGGGTTCGGCCGCCTCGGCACGCCCTTCGCGGCTCAGGCATTCGGCGTGACGCCCGATCTCATCACCTGCGCCAAGGGCATGACCAATGGAGCCGTGCCAATGGGCGGGGTCATCGTCTCGAACACGGTCTATGATGCCTTCATGGCCGGGCCGCCCGAGGTGATCGAGCTGTTCCATGGCTATACCTATTCGGCTCACCCGCTCGCCTGCGCCGCCGGGCTCGCCACGCTCGATGTCTTCGCTGAACAGGGCATCGTGGCTCGCGCGAAGGCCACAAGCACGCATTGGCAGGAGCGTGCGCTGGCGCTCAAGGGTTCCCCGCATGTTGCCGACATCCGCAGCATCGGCCTGCTCGGCGCCGTGGAACTGACTCCGCGGCCAGGGCAGCCCGGCGCGCGCGGAGCGGCCTGCGCCAAGGCCTGCTATGAGGCCGGCGTGCTGGTGCGCGGGTCGGGCGATACGATCGTGCTGTCGCCGCCCCTCGTCGTCTCGGAAGGCGAGATTGACCTGATCTTCGCGACCATCGCGACGGCCTTGCGCAGCATCGCCTGATCCATCGGCCCGAAGGGTGGATTGCGGTTTTCGGGAAAGCCGACGCCAATACAGAAAGCTGGATCGCCGGGCCGGATACAAGAGCCGGTCAGACGATCCAATGCTGCGGCTCTTCAGGACTTGATCGCAACCTCCCAGGCCCGCGCGCGCGACTCCCATGGCACGAAGCCTGAGACGCGCGCCGTCGAAGCCCAGGCTTCGATCGAGTTGAACAACATCACCAGCGGTACGTCGTCGATCATCCGCTTGTGCAGCTCGTCAAAGATCTTCTGACGCTCGGCCGGGCTTTCGATCTTCGAAGCCTTGTCGAGCAACGCGATCACGGCGGGATCATCCCAGACCTTGCGGGGCTGGTCCGCCTTCGGGCCGGTGAAATGCTCGAAGCTCAGCGCCGGATCGAGCCGCGCCGAGTAGGAATGCACCATCAACTGGTAATTGCCCTTGAGGAAGCGATCCATATGGGTCGCCCACTCCACGACATCGATGTCCGAGTTGACGCCGACGGCCTGGAACATCGACTGGAGCACGACTGCGATGTTGAAGCTCGGCGCCGATTTGCGGTTATTGGTGGTGATCTTCAGCCGCTCGCCCTTGTAGCCGGCCTTGGTCAGAAGCGTCTTCGCCCGCGCCGGATCGTAGCCGTGCGAGAGGTTCTGCACGTCGCTGTGATAGGCCGACTTGGCGTGGATGGTGGAGTTGTTCGGCTGCACGCCGAGATCGGAGACGATCGCGACGAGTTGGCTGAAATCGATGGCTGCCGCAAGCGCCTGGCGCATGGCCGGCGTCCTGAAGACCGGGTCATTGGTCTGGAAAAGCAGTGCATGGCGCGCTGCCGTGGTAGCGGTCTGGACCGTCATGCCGGGAGCCTTCTTCAGCTCGGCGACATCCGAGCCCAGCACTTCGGCAATGTCGATCTGGCCTCCGATCAGACCGGCCTTCACCGAGGCGGCATCCGGGACGACCAGGAACCTGACCTCCGGAACGAGCGGCCGCTTGCTGCCGGCAAAGCCGTCGAGGCCGCCGGGCAGCGACTGGTAGCCATCGAAGCGCGTCAGGCTGATCTGCTGGCCCCGCCGCCACTCGCCGAACTTGAACGGGCCGGTCCCGATCGGCGCCTTCCACGACCCGTCAGGATTCAACGAATCCTTATGGATCACCGCGGCACTGCCGCAATCGGTGCGCGCCAGCGAGAACAGGAAGAGCGCGTTGGGCTCGTTGATGCGCATTCGCACGGTGGTTGGCGACACGGCATCGACCGCTTCGACCTTCAGCCCGTTGCGGCCGTCGAAATCGGCAAGGCAACGCCACTCCGTCTTCGGATCCATATAGCGCTGCCAACTCCAGACGACGTCCGCGGAGGTCAGCGGTGCACCGTTATGGAAGGTCAGTCCCCTGCGCAGTTCGAAGGTGTAGCTCAGCCCGTCCGGTGAGGTTTCCACCTTTTCCGCCAGCATGGGCCCGACGGTGCCGCCTTCACGATAGGCGACCAGCCCTTCGACCATGTGCAGGGTCACGGCGTCGCTGTCGTCGTCGCGGTTGACGCCCGGATTCGTACCGCGAATATCGGCCCTGAGGGCGATGGTCAGGGTTTGCGCTGCCACCGGAGCACTCGACAGTGCCGCGAGCAGCGCTGCCGTTACGATGCGCGTACGTGAAGCACATCTCATGAGCAAGGACCTCCCAATCCCCGTGTCAGGCCGCAGCCGCGACGGCGACCGGATCGCCGGACAGGCCGTAGCGGGTGAAGTGTCGGTTGAGCGCGGGCAGCGGCGCCACCTCCATGATGCCGAGCCCGGGCTCCATCACGATCATCGCGACGCTCGCCGTCAAATCGCCTGTCGCTCCGGCTCGTGGCGGGCGACAGACGGCATAGGGCGACAGGAAATCGTCGAAGAGCGCGGCCTTCAGATCCTCCCGCGTCAGGAAACGCTGCGGCTCGGTCAGCAATCGCCTGACACGCCAGTCGCGGTAGTGACTGTCGGGTGAGCCGAAGCCGGTATCGCGTAGCTTGGCAAGCGCGACCGGACTGATCCAGTGGTTCGCGTGCACGATGAGCCCATTTTCCGGGTAGACCGGAAAGGCCTCGTCCGGGGCGCATTCGAGGTCGATGGCAAAGCCCCGGTCCTGGCTCAGCATCATATTGGTCGAACAGGCCTTCGGTGTGGTCGCCACGACCTTCATCGCCAGTGCCAGGTGCTCCTGCTCCAGTGCCTTGCGGCGCACCAAGGCGAGCGGAACGCCTTCCTGGCGGTAGTCGCGATCACTGCGCAGATAATTGCCGGTCACGCAGATGCCGGCTTCGTTCATGCCGTGACGACCGAGGCCGCCCGCCTCGACGAAAGTGAGCAGATCGGGCCCATCCTGCCTGTGCACGCGCAACACGATCGCGGTTTCCGCGCATTCCGGCTGCCAATCCCAGTTCTGGCCCTGGATGATGCCCCCGCTCCAGCTTCGCTCCGGCAGGATGATGGCGCCGGTGCAGCCATCGGCCATCTTCTCCTCCTCATCATCGTCCTCATCGATGGGGCGGGAGGCAAGGAGGCGCGCCTTGGCGACGATCTCCGTCCGTGCATTGATCATGATGATCGCGGAGAGGTCGAGCCCGGCCCCGTCGGCGATGCCGCGCATTTCCTCGAGATAGGCCTCGTCGAAGGCAGCAATTCCCCGGCTGAACTCGGCGATCAACGCTTCACGTTCACCTGGCTTCGATCCGAGCCTGTCGAGCTGGCCTGCGTAGAACCGTGCGCTGCGATGCACGCGATCTGTCACCGCCGCACCGTGTTGCCGTCCTCGCTCGTAAGGCGACCCAGATACCGAGACGAAGGGAAATGGTGCAATCATCCACAGGCTCTGTGTTTTTTATTGCAGTTATATACACTGGACCATCGCCAAACCTTATTGTCAATGGCAAGAAAGGGAAGCTTCGGAGACGCCCACGTGTCGAGCGGACTGCATCGCGAAATCATTGGTGACATCCTGCGACTCGGTCGGGACGAAGGATGGGCGGTCGATGCCCCGGTCGGGGAAAAGCCACTGGCCGCCCGCCTCGGTGTTTCGCGAACGCCTGTGCGCCGCGCCCTGATCGATCTCAGCGAACGCGGCATTCTGCGGCGGGAACTCGGCTCAGGCTTCAAGCTCAACCGCCCGATCGATGCCGCGGTCATCGCGGAATGCAGCAATGACGCTGCCGGCGGCGCAGAGCTCTACCGGAAGATCCTGAACGACCGCGCCTCGGGCCTGATCCCGCTATCGGTGACGGAGAACGCGTTGCTTGTGCATTTCGGCGCGTCGCGCGGCGATCTGCGGCGCGCCTTGTTGCGCCTCTCCGCGGAAGGAATCGTCCAGCGCCAGCGCGGCCATGGCTGGCAGTTCTCGGAAAGCCTCGATAACCCGCAGGCCATCCTCGAGAGCTATGCCTTCCGCGAGGCGGTCGAGACCGCGGCGCTCAGCCAACCCGACTACCGCATCGATGGCGCCGCGCTCGAACGGATGCGCAATGCGCATGAGGCGCTGATGCGCAAGCCCGCCTCCGAAATCGCGCCGGACATGTGGTTCCAGGTGAATGCGGAATTCCATGAGACGCTCGCCTCATGGTCACGCAACCGCTTCTTCCTGCAGGCGGTCAAGCGCCAGAATGCCCTGCGGCGCATGCATCAGTTCGTCGACTTCCCGCAATTGACGCCTGACCAGATCAAACAGTCCTGCGAGGATCATCTCGCCATCCTCGACGCTCTGGCGGCGGGGGATCGCCCGCGTGCCGTCGCCCTGCTCTCGGCCCATCTGAGCCAGGCAGCACAGGACTGGCACAATCAGAACTAAAGACGCATGCGCGCCCTTGCCCCGGGGCTTGGCTTTTCCTTCGGTCTTCCCGATGGTTCGGGCGCCGCTCCCGAAAGGTGGCAAAGCCCACGCCTCTCCTTTGCCAGCAGGATGCCATGTCTGATCGCAGGAATATCGGCACCTTCGACTATGTCGTGATCGGTGCGGGGTCGGCGGGCTGCCTGCTCGCGAACCGGCTCTCGGCCGATCCATCCAAGCGCGTGCTCGTGCTGGAAGCCGGCGGCATGGACGACTGGATCTGGTTCCACGTCCCGGTCGGCTATCTCTACGCGATCGGCAATCCGCGTGCCGACTGGCTGTTCCAGACCGAGCCGCAGGCGGGGCTGGGCGGCCGGGCGCTCGCCTATCCGCGCGGCAAGGTCGTCGGCGGCTGTTCGGCGATCAACGCGATGATCTACATGCGCGGCCAGGCGGCCGATTATGACGGCTGGCGGCAACTCGGCCTGCAGGGCTGGAGTTGGGACGAGGTACTGCCCTATTTCCTGAAGCACGAAGACCATATCGCGCCGCCACCCGGTGGATTGCATCGCTCCGGCGGCGAATGGCGCGTCGAGAACCCGCGCGTGCGCTGGGCCATTCTCGATGCCGTCCGCGATGCGGCGCAAGCCGCGGGCATCCCCAAGATCGAGGACTTCAACACCGGCGATAATGAAGGGTCGGCCTATTTCCAGGTCAACCAGAAGCGCGGCCGGAGGGTGAGTTCCTATCGCGCCTTCCTGGTTCCGGCGCTGGGGCGCGAGAATATCCGGCTGGAAACCCATGTTCTGGTCGAGCGCATCATCATCGAGGAGGGCCGCGCCCGCGCGGTCGAATTCATCCATCAGGGCGAGAAGCTGCGAGTGGACGCGAGCGGCGAGGTCGTGCTGAGCGCCGGAGCGGTCGGCTCGCCCGCCATTCTCGAGCGATCAGGCATCGGCGACGGCGAGCGGCTCCAGGCTCTGGGCATCGAGACGCAGCGTCATCTGCCGGGCGTCGGCGAGAATCTTCAGGACCATCTGCAGATCAGGCCCGTCTACAAGGTGGAGGGCGTGCGCACGCTCAACAGCGACTATGCCAAACTCTGGCGCAGGCCGTTGATGGCGCTGGAATATGCGGCGCTGCGCACCGGGCCGCTGACCATGGCGCCGTCGCAGGTCGGCGCCTTCGCCAAGTCCTCGCCGGACTACGCCACGGCCAATCTCGAATTCCATTTCCAGCCGCTCTCGCTCGACAAATGGGGTGATGGGCTGCACCCGTTCGGCGCCTTCACCGCCAGTGTCTGCAACCTGAGACCCTCGAGCCGTGGCAGCGTGCATCTGAAGAGCGCCGACGCGAGCGAGGCTCCAGCGATTTCGCCGAACTATCTCGCTACGGATGAGGACAAGCAGGTCGCGGTCGATGCGCTGAAGCTCGCGCGCCGCATCGTTGCGCAGCAACCGCTTGCACGTTTCAAGCCCCAGGAACATGTGCCTGGTCCCTCGGTGACCTCGGATGCAGAGCTTCTGGAGGCGGCGGGTCGGCTGGGCACCACGATTTTCCACCCGGCGGGAACGGCCAGAATGGGACGCGACGACGATGCCGGTGCCGTGCTCGACGAACGCTTGCGCCTGCGCGGCATCGACGGCCTGCGCGTCATCGACGCTTCCGCGATGCCGCGCATCACCTCAGGCAATACGGCCGCGCCAACGATGATGATCGCGGAAAAGGGGGCCCAGATGATCCGGGACGATGCGCGAGGGCGTTGACGCTCTCGCCGAGCCGGAGCCAGCCGCCAGGCCGCCCGCGTTCTATTCGGGGGCCGTGTCGGAGCCACGCGCCGGCAGGTTCATTCCGACGTGATCGAAGGCCGGCTCGCTCCCTCGCCCGCCACAAGGGCAAGCTCGCTCTCGTCCTTGAGTTCGACACCCGTCAGCGAGCGCCTGAGCGCTTCCCGCGCGAGCCAGGCCAGTTTGAACGCGGCGTGTTCGAAGGAGAGCCCGCCCGGGCGGATATTCGAGACGCAGTTGCGCGTCGCGTCGCTCAGGCCGCGCCGTGGCGCGAAGGTGAGATAGGCGCCAAGCGAATCCGGCGAGGACAGGCCGGGCCGCTCGCCGATCAGCACCGCGACGAGCCGCGCCCCCAGCGCCTCTGCCGCCTCGTCGCCGAGCGCCACACGCGCCTGGCTCGCGATCACGACTGGCGCGAGCTTCAGACCCTGTTGGATCACGAAGGGCAGCATGGCGGCGATGAGCGGCACCGCATTCTGCTGGACAGCGGTCGAGGACAGCCCATCGGCGACGACGAAGGCGAGATCGAATGCATCCCGTCGGGTCGCCAGCGCAGCCTGTGCCTCGGGAGAAAGACGCCGCCCGAGATCGGGCCGGCGCAGATAGAGATCGCGCGACGGCGCAGCGCTCTCAACTTGAATCGACACCAGCGAGAGCGCTGCGAGCCCGGCCGCAACCTCATCGGGGCGAAACGGGATATGAACCGCGTCGCGCGCCTGCGCATGGGCGAGGCCGAAGCGCAGGACCTCGCGCGTCGGCAAGGACGCACCCGCGCGGCCGAGCGCGATGCGGGCCGGCGTCAGCCGCGTCAGCGCGGCCCAGCGCTCGTCGGCCGGGAGCGTGTCGTCGCCGCTCACGCCGCCTGCCCCTGCATCGCGGCCAGCAAGGCCTGCCCGCCCCGCCCGCTGCTCAACCGCCCTGCCTCGTCGGTGATGTCCATGCGCCGCAGCCAGGCTTCGAATTCGGGTGCTCGCCGAAGCCCGAGCACCTCGCGGACATAGAGCTGGTCGTGGAAGGAGGTGGACTGGTAGTTCAGCATGACGTCGTCGGCGCCGGGCACACCCATGACGAAATTGACTCCGGCCGTGCCGAGCAGGGTCAAGAGCGTGTCCATGTCGTCCTGATCGGCCTCGGCATGGTTGGTGTAGCAGACGTCGCACCCCAGCGGCACGCCCATCAACTTGCCGCAGAAATGATCCTCAAGCCCGGCGCGGATGATCTGCTTGCCGTCATAGAGATATTCCGGGCCGATGAAGCCGACGACGGTGTTCACCAACAGCGGCTCGAAGGGACGGCAGACGGCGTAGGCGCGTGCTTCCAGCGTCTGCTGGTCGACGCCGTGATGCGCGTCGGCCGAGAGCGCGGAGCCCTGTCCGGTCTCGAAATACATCACGTTGTCGCCGACAGTGCCGCGCTTCAGCGAGCGTCCGGCGTCCAGGCCTTCCTGGAGCACAGACAGCGAAATGCCAAAGGACTCGTTGGCCTTCTGCGTGCCGGCGACGGATTGGAAGACGAGATCGACCGGCGCGCCCTGCCCGATCAGCGCGATCGCACTGGTGACATGGGTCAGCACGCAGCTCTGCGTGGGGATGTCGAAGCGATGGATCAACTCGTCGAGCAGGCGGACGAGATCACCGAGCACCGGCAGGGAATCGGATGCCGGGTTGATGCCGATCACGGCATCGCCGCAGCCATAGAGCAGCCCGTCAATCGTCGAGGCGAGGATGCCGGCGGCATCGTCGGTTGGGTGGTTCGGCTGCAGGCGTACCGCCATCGTGCCGGGCAGGCCGATCGTGTCGCGAAAGCGCGTGACGACCCGGCATTTGCGGGCAACCAGGATCAGATCCTGGTTGCGCATCAGCTTGGAGACGGCGGCCGCCATTTCCGGCGTCACGCCCGGCGCGACGGCGGCCAGAACCTCGGGCGTCGCCTTCTCCGAACAGAGCCAGTCGCGGAACTCGCCAACCGTCAGGGAGGCGATCGGCAGGAAGGCTGCCGTATCATGGGTATCGATGATCAGCCGGGTGACCTCGTCCTCCTCGTAAGGCACGAGCGCTTCATTGAGGAAGATGCGCAGGGGCAGGTCGGCGAGCGCGATCTTCGCCGCCATGTTCTCTTCCATGCTGGCGGCGGCGATGCCGGCCAGCATGTCGCCGGAACGCAGTGGCGTCGCCTTCGCCATCAATTGCTTCAGATCGGCAAAGACATGAACATGCCCTCCGACCGTGACGCGGTATGTCATCAACCTGTCCCCCCGGATCATGCCCGTACGAGTGTGGGAGCGGCCGCTCCGGAGCGCAAGCCGCGCCGCGCCCATGCAGGGTCTATGCCGGTCTTGCGTAGGCCTCGATCGTGTCGAAGAGCTTGCGCGGAATGGTGATGCCACCGGTCGCCGTGCGGGCGCGGGCTGCGGCGCGCCGCTCGCCCGGCAGGCGGGCCCCGGGCTGACCGGCTACCGCATCGAACAAGCGCTCAAGGCGGGACGAGGCGCCCTCGCCCGCCAGTTCGCCGGGATCGATCGCGATGAAGAACTGGCCGGTGCGTGGGGAGCCGCCGAGATTATCGGCGAAGGAGGATGCATCGATCGAGAGACTGGCACCGGTCAGCCAGGCTGCGAAGACCTCGACGATCAAGGCGAGGCCCGCGCCCTTGTAGCCGCCGGACGGGACCATCGAACCGCCGGCAAGCGCCGCCTTGGGATCGGTCGTCGGATCGCCATCCCTGTCCAGCGCCCAGCCGAGCGGGATCGCCTCGCCGCGCTGCTGGTGGACGACGATCTCGCTCTTGGCGACGACGCTGGAGGACTGGTCGAGCACCAGCGGCTCGCGTCCTACACGCGGCACCGCGAAGGCGACCGGATTGGTGCCGAACACCGGTTTCGCACCGCCCGCCGGCGCGATCGAAGCCGGCGCATTGACGAAGGCCAGCGCCAGCAGCCCGTTCTGGGCGATGCGCTCGACATGATAGCCGACCACGCCGCAATTATAGGAGTTGGTGACGGCGAGCGCGGCGATGCCCTGCGCCTTTGCCGCCTCGCACAAGGCGGGCAGGCCAAAATCGATCGCCGGATGGGCAAAGCCCGCCTTGGCATCGACGCGGACCAGGCCCGGCTTCGGGCTATCGAGCACCGGGCGCGCCTTGCCGTCGATCTTGCCGATGCGGGCGTGCTCGCAATAGGTCGGCAGACGCGCGAGTCCGTGGCTGTGCACGCCCTCGGCCTCCGCCGCGACGACGGAAGCCGTGATCGGCGCTTCGTTGCGCGGATCGACCCCGCAGGCGAGCAGCACGCGCCGCGTTAGCGCCTCGACCTGAGCAAGCGTCAGGTGAACGCCGTCGGTGGAACTCTGCGTGTTCATGCCGCCTCCTCCTTGTCCTGCTCGGCGCCGTAGAACCGGGACGCGGCCTGCGGCGTCACCAGCCCGTCTGCGATGTCCTTGGCGAGGCGCTTGGGATCGCGCTGCGCCGGATCGCCGAAGCCACCGCCGCCGGAGGTCTCGATGGTGACGGTGTCGCCGGCCTTCAGCGGGATGCCCGAGACCTTGGATTGGAGCGAAAGCTTCGAGCCGTCCGCGCGCGTCACGGTGGTGCGGCTGAGCGAACCGGGCTCGCCGCCGCCGATGCCATAGGGCGCATGCCGGAAGCGCTCGAAATTGGTCGAGAGCGAGCCCTCGGCTGCATCCAGCCGCCATTCGCGCACGAGGCCCAGGCCACCGCGGAACTCACCGGCGCCACCGGAATCCGGGACCAGCCCGTATCGCGTGAAGGTCACCGGGTACTTGGCCTCGACCATCTCGATCGGGGCATTGGTATTGTTGTGCAGGCCGCAGGAGAGCGCGCTCGCGCCGTCGCCGCTGGCATGTCCGCCCCAGCCGCCAACCTCGATGTCGAAATAGACCTGGCGCTTGCCCTTCGGGTTCGTCGTCTGCAGGGCGTAGACGTAGGAGATCGCGTAATAGGCGGCAGGGATTCGCTCCGGCATGATCTGCGCCAGCGCCCCGAAGACGGCAGTCGCGATGCGATGGTTGACGACCATGCGGCCGGCAACCGGCGCCGGGAAAACCGCATTGACCACGCTGCCTTCCGGCAGCTTGACGGTGACGGCGCGATAGCAGCCGGAATTGGCCGGGATCTCGCCGCCGAGTGCCGCCAGCAGCGCGTAGTAGACGGCCGAGCAGGTCATGGCGGGGGTGTTGTTGACCGGCCCCTTCACCTGCGGGCTCGAGCCCTCGAAATCGAGCGTAATGGTCTCGCCGCGCTTGATGATCTTCACCGCAAGCCGGATCGGCTCTTCCGACTGGCCATCATCATCGACCAGTTCGACGAAGGAGGATTCGCTGTCGGGAAGCGCCCTCAGCGCGGCGCGCACCATGCGCTCGGAGCCGTCGAGGATGGCCGACATCGCGGCCGCGAGCGGGGCGGAGCCGTATTTGCGCGCCATGCGTGCCACGGCCCGCTCGCCGATGCCGAGTGCTGCGATCTGCGCATTGAGGTCGCCGCGCGTCTCGTCGGGCTGGCGTACATTGTGCAGCAGCATCTCGAAGACGCCGGTGTTGAGCACGCCCCTGTCGACGAGGCGCAGCGGCGGGATGCGGATGCCTTCCTGGAAGACCTCCGTCGCATTGGCATAGTAGCTGCCAGCCGCGCCGCCGCCGACATCGACATGGTGGCAGAGCGTGCCGACGATGCCGACCCGTTCGCCATCGACGAAGACCGGCCGGAAGGTCTGGATATCAGGCAGATGCTGGCCGCCGGAATAGGGATCATTGGTGACGATGACATCGCCGTCGTTCCACTGGTCGAGCGGAATGAAGCGGTCGAGGATGGTTCGCAGGCAGTCCGACATCGAGTTCAGGTGCACCGGGATACGCGCAGACTGGGCGATGTTGCGGCCTTGCGCATCGAAGACGGCGGTCGAGAAATCGAGGATCTCGCGGACCACGGTCGAGCGGCTGGTGCGCCAGATCGTGATGCTCATTTCCTCGGCCGCCGCGACCAACGCATTGCGGATGACTTCGAGGCGGACGGGGTCGATGCCCTTCAAAATGTCGCTCATGGTGTCGGGCCTCACTGCGCGGTGATGCGGTCGGCGATCAGGGCGCCGGCGGAATGGGTGACGATGTTCCAGCCGGCCGGCAGGTAGATCGAGGTGTAGGGCTCTTCGACGACGGCCGGACCGCTGACGGGATCGGTGGTCCCGATTGCATCGCGCTCCCAGACCGGGGTGTCGACGGCCGCTCCCCGGCCATGGACCGGGCGCGCATGTGCTGCCGGTTTCGCGGAACCGGCGGCCCGGCGCGCGGGGACCGGCTTGGCCAGTGCGCCAACGGCTTTCAGCCGCAGGGCGACGATCTCGACCGGCACTTCCGGCTCGTCATAGGAGAAGCGCTGCTTGTGCAGGGCGTGGAAGGCAGCGCTCGCCCTGGCGACGCCCGCGGCCGAGAAATCAGCCTCTTCCAGCGGCACGCGCAGGTCGAAGGCCTGCCCGGCATAACGAAGGTCGACGGCCCACTCGAAGCGACGCGCCTCGGGCGCGACGCCGTCCTCGGCGAGCAGGGTTTCCGCCTCCGCGACCAGACGGGACGCGGTCGCGCCCAAACCAGCCGCGAGATCCTCGAACAGGCCGATCTGAGTGGCACTCAGGTCATGGGCGATATCGGACCAGAGGATGCCCCAGGCCGAGAGCGTCGAGGCATGGGCGGGGAAGATGACACGGCGGATGCCGAGTTCCTCCGCCACTTCGCAGGCATGGACGCCGCCGGCACCGCCGAAGGACAGCATGGCGAAATCCTCGGGATCGAGCCCTTTCTCGAAGAGCGAGAGCCGGATCGCCATGGCCAGCGCGGAATTCGCGACGTCGATGACGCCGGCCGCGGTCCTGTCGACGGAGAGCCCGAGCGGCGCTGCGACGATCTCGGCAGCGCGACGCGCAGCTTCGCGGTCGAGCGGCATCGCCCCGCCCATGAAGCTCTTCCCGTCGAGACGGCCGAGCAGGAGATTCGCGTCGGTCACGGTGAGCGCTGTGCCGCCCTTGCCGTAGCAGGCGGGTCCGGGATCGGCTCCGGCGCTGTGCGGTCCGATGCGCAGGCGATTGCCGTCGTCGACCCAGGCGATCGAGCCGCCGCCGGCGCCGATGGTGCGCATCTCGATCATCGGCAGCCGCACGGGCAGGCCGTCGACCTCGCCCTCATTGACCATTGAGACCACGCCGTCATGGACCACGGAGACGTCGAAGGAGGTGCCGCCCATGTCGACCGCGACGAGATTGGGCTCGCCGAGTTCTACCGACAGGCGCCTGGCCGCCGCGGCTCCGCCGCTGGGGCCGGAGAGCAGCAGGCGGGCGGGCTCACGCCCGGCCTTGGCGAGGCCGGACACGCCACCATTGGACTGGACGAGATAGACCTGGGTCTGGGGCACCTCCTCCGCCAGGCGCCCGGCGAGACGGTCGGTATAGCTCTGGACGATGGGTACCAGCAGCGCGTTCAGCGCCGTCGTGGACATGCGCTCATATTCACGGATCTCGGGCGAGATGTCGCTGGCGAGCGAGATCGCGACACCCGGCAGCATCTCGCTCAGGATCTCGCCGACGCGTCGCTCATTGGTCGGGTTGGCATAGGCGTGCAGCAGGCAGACCGCGACCGACCTGACGCCGGTCTCGGCGAGTTCGGACGCGATCCGGCGAACCCCCTCCTCCTGGAGCGGCGCGATGATCCGCCCGTCCGCACCGACGCGCTCCTCGACACCGAAACAGAAGCGGCGGGCAACCAGCGGCTCCGGCTGCTCCAGGGTGATCGCGTAGACGTCCTTGCGGCCGTGCCGGCCGATCTGCATCACGTCTTCGAAGCCGGCCGTGGTAACCACTGCCCCGCGCGGCAGCTTACGTTCCAGCACCGCGTTGGTCGCGATCGTGGTTCCGTGCAGCAGGTACTGCACTGCCTCCAGCGGGAAGCCGAAGCGCTCCGACGCTTGGCGGATGCCGGTGAGGAGGCCGACGGACGGATCCTTCGGCGTGCTCGGCGTCTTGATCTGGTGGATCGCGCCGGTACCGGCATCGAGGATCTCGATATCGGTGAAGGTTCCGCCGATGTCGACGGCGATGCGGATATCCTGTTCCATCAGGCAAAGCTCCAGGGTTCCCGCTCGCGCCGCGAGCAGGCCAGGGTCGAAGAGTGGGCGTTTCGGCGCGGCGGCGGGCCCTGCCCGACCGCCTTCAGTGTTCGGCCGGGCTAGCGGCCTGCTTCACGACGGCGTGAGACCATGCGGCCTCCTTTGTCCGGCGGTGGTCATTTGACGAAGGTCTTGGCGAGGCCGGAGGTCCGGTCCACGACGAGGACGACGACGAGCGTGAGCACGACGAGCAGCACGGACAAGGCGGCGACCAGCGGATCGGCCTGCTGTTCGACGCGGTGGTACATCGCAACCGGCAGCGTCGAGATGCGGGGGCCGGTCATGAAGAGTGAGAGCACGACCTCGTCGAAGGAGACGAGGAAGCAGAGCGCCGTGGTGCCGACAATACCGGAGCGCATCATCGGCAGAGTGACGCGGCGAAACACCGTCAGCGGTGAGGCGCCGAGCGTGGCGGCCGCTTCCTCAACGGGGATCGGCAGGGTGGCAAGAGCGGTCGAGAGCACCCGGATGGCGTAGGGCAAGGTCACGACCAGATGTGCTGCAACCAGGCCCTGGAATGTTGCGAGCAGGCCGTATCCGGAAAACACGATCAAGATCGCAAGGCCGAGCACGATCGTCGGCAGCAGCAGCGGCGCCGTGAACAAGCTCGACAGGAACTCCGCCCCGCGCGGCTTCAGCCTGACGAGCGCATAGGCCGCCGGCAGGCCGATCAGCAGGCTGAGCACGGTCACCACAAAGGCGAGCAGCAGGCTCGTCCAGAAAGCGGAGACCATCTTCCCGTCCGCGAAGATCGCCGGGTACCATTTGGTGCTCCAGCTCGATGGCGGGAACATCATGTAGCTGTCGCCGGAAAACGAGATCGGCACGACGACGATCAGCGGCGCCAGCAGAAAGATGAACATCGCGCAGGCGAGGATCTTCAGGGCGGGAGAAATCGGGCGTTCGTCCATGATGTCCTCCCCCTCACATGATGGCGCGCAGGGCGCGGGTGTAGAGCACGAGCGCACCGCCGAAGATGACGAGCACCAGGATCGAAAGCGTCGCGGCGAGCGGCCAGTTCAGCGTCACGATGGCCTGGTCGTAGATCTCTGTCGCGAGCAGGAAGACGCGACCGCCACCGAGCAGCTTCGGCGTGATGAAGGACGAGACGGCCAGCACGAAGCAGAGAAGCGAGCCAAGCGCGATGCCCGGCATGGTCAGCGGCACAACGATATGGCGAAACACCTTCCAGGGCGGTGCGCCGAGCGTTGACGCAGCCTCCTCGACCCGTGGATCGAGCCGGCCGAATCCGGCCAGCAGCGCGAGGATCATGTAGGGCATCAGGATCTCGGTCAGCCCGATCACCACGCCGGTCTTGTTGAACATCAGCTTGAGCGGCGCGATGCCGATGGCACCGAGCGCATTGTTGACGAGCCCGTTCTCCGACAGGATCGCGACCCAGCCATAAGTCCGCACCACCGCCGAGGTCAGCAGCGGCGAGATCACCAGCACCAGCAGGATCGTGCGCCATGTCCCGCTGGAGCGATGAAGATAAAGCGCGATCGGATAGGAACAGACCAGAGTCATCAGGGTGATGCCGAGGCTGACCAGGATGCTGTTGAGAATGAGCTCGGCGTAGAAGCTGTCGCGCAGCACCGAAGCCCAGGTTGCGAACGTATAGACCTCGACCATCGCACCCGTCGCCTGCGACTCGTAGAACGACATGCGCAGGAGGTTGAAGACGGGCGCAAGAAAGCCGAAGGCGTTCACGAGCACGATCGGCAGGAGCAGCAAGACGACCAGCGGCAGGCCGCTGCTCCGCTCGGCAGCGGGCAGCGGGGCTGGCATCGCTGCGGCTGGCGCGACGGCGCTCATGCTGCCGCTCCGTAGACGAAGATGTCCTGCGGCCGCCAGGACAGGGTCACCGGGCGGCCCGGCTCAATCACGCTCTCGCCGCCGCGGGTCGCGAGCTCGACCGAGACGATCTGGCCGCCGACATCGACGTCATATTGCAGGATGTCGCCCGCGAAGATCGCGCGGGCGACGGTGCCCGTAACCTGCTGACGGGCGGGGTCCGCTGCTGCTGGAGAGGCCGGCGAGAGGCCGAGACGGTGCGGCCGGATCATCACCTGCACCGGCCCCTCGAGGCCAGCGGGAGCGGCTATGCGCTGGCCCGCGAATTCGGCCGCGCCATTGCGGGCGACCGCCGTCAGGCGATTGCTGCGGCCGACGAAGCTCGCGACGAAGGCCGTCTTCGGCGTCTCATAGAGTTCGACCGGGGTTCCGAGTTGTTCCAGCCGGCCCTGGTTCATCACCACGACCTTGTCGCACATGGTCAGCGCCTCGACCTGATCATGCGTCACGAAGATCGCGGTGATGCCGAGGCGCTTCTGGATGTCACGGATCTCGTTGCGCATCTCGTCGCGCAGCTTGGCATCGAGATTGGAGAGCGGCTCGTCGAGGAGCAGAATCGAGGGGCGGATGACCAGAGCACGCGCCAGCGCCACGCGCTGCTGCTGGCCGCCGGAGAGCTGGGCCGGCCGGTGCTCCTCCTTGCCGGTGAGATGGACGAGTGCGATCGCCTCCTTCACCCGCTTGGCGATCTCGCCCTTGTCGACCTTGCGCATCTCGAGGCCGAAGGCGACGTTGCGCGCCACGCTCATATGGGGGAACAGCGCGTAGCTCTGGAAGACCAGCCCCATGTCGCGGCGATGCGTCGCGACCTCGGTCAGGTCGCTGCCGCCAACGACGATCCGCCCGGAGGTCGCGGGCACGAGGCCCGCGATCATTCTCAGCGAAGTCGTCTTGCCGCAGCCCGAGGGGCCGAGGAAGGCGACGAGCTCGCCCTTCGGCACCTCGAGATCGAGATTGTCGACCGCGACGAAGTCGCCATAGCGCTTGGTCAGGCTTCGGATCGAAAGGAAGCCCTCTGGTGCATCGGTTCGGCTGGTCATGGTCGACATCCTCCTTTGGCTCAGCGGCTCAGCGGGATCACCTTGCGGCGCCACTGGTCCATGATCGGCTCACGGACCTTGGCGAGTGCGATCCAGTCCACCGGGATGACCTTGTCCATCGACTTCACCGCCGTGCGCGCGATCGCGGCGTCCGAGATCTGCGCCTTGGCATTGGTCGGTGCGTAGAACATCGCTTCCGTGAAAGCCTTCTGCGCCTCGGGGCTGAGCGCGTAGTTGATGAACTTCGCGCCGGCATCCTTGCCGGGGCCACCGGCGACCTGGTTGATGGTGTTGATCTGGAAGACGCTGCCTTCCTTCGGCAGGGTCGCACCGAGCTTGCCGTTCGAGGTATCGATATTCACCTGCGCACGGGCGTTCCAACCGGCGCCGACCGTCGCCTGGCCGGAGATGATCGTGACATAGACCTCGGGCTTGGGCTCCCAGGTCTGCACGTTGGGCGCGATCTCGCCGAGCGCGGCAATGCCCTTGTCGACATTCTTGAGATAGTCGGTGCCGCCGCGCGCCTTGTCGGTGATCAGCACGAGCGAGAGGCCCTGGATGTCAGGCATGCCGGGGATCGCGACCTTGCCGGTGAACTTCTTGTCGGCGAGATCCATCCAGGATTTCGGCGTCTCCTTCACCGTATCGGTGTTGTAGAGCAGCACGAGGTTGTCGAAGGTCACGGCGACGCCGTCGACATCGGCAATGCGCGCGCTGGGGTAGAGATCGGCGACGTTCGGGGTGTTCTTCTCGTCGATCTTGGTGAGCAGCTTCTCGTCGGTCGCGGCCTTCGAGACCGAGACGTCCATGATGACGACATCGGCCTGCGGCGCGGTCTTCTGGGCGCGCAGGTTGCCCAGCATCTGGGCCGAGTTCGGCATCGGGAAATATTCGACCTTGATGCCGGGATTGGCCTTCATGAAGGGCTCGACCACCGCCTTGGTGTAGCGCTCCTGGAAGAGACCGGAATAGGCCATCACTGTCACGGTCTGCTGGGCCATGGCGGTGCTTGACAGGAGTGCGGTTGCGAGCCCGGCTCCGATCGCGATCTTGGCATATGTCTTCATGCGACTTCCCCTCTGTTTATGGTTGTGCGAGCGGCTTTCTGCCGCCCGCTTCGACACGTCAGACATTCAGGTCCTGGGACATTCAGACCTTGGCGAGCTTGCCCTCGACCATGGCGGTGGCGCCGGAGATATCGGGCAGCTTCTCGCCTTTGCGCAGGCGTTCGAGCAGGACGAGTTCCTGCTCCTGCATTTCGATGGCGCGACGGGCATAGGCTTCGGCCGTCGCGGCCTTGAGGACGACAATGCCGCTCTCGTCGCAGAGCACGGCATCGCCCGGCTCGATCGTCTGGCCGCCGACGCTGACCGGAACGTTGATCGCGCCCTCGGTGCCGAGGATCTTGGTCGTGATCGGCGATGGGCCGCGGCACCACATCGGCATGTCGGTCTTGACGATCTCGGAGAAATCGGTCGCCGGCCCGTCGATGACGCCGGCTGCCACTCCGGCATTCTTCATGGCGTGGGTGACGACGCCGCCCCAGCAGGCATGCTTGGTGTCGCCGCAGCGGTCGATCACGACCACGTCACCCGGACGGACGAGCTTGGTCAGGTAGTGCAAGGCGGTCGAATCCGCGTGCGGGATGCGAATGGTGACCGCCGTTCCGGCGATGCGCTTGGTCGGCAGCACAGCGCGGATCTCGCGGTCGACGAAGCCTGAATGCAGGACATGGCCGATGGTCGCGACTTCGCATTTCTCAAGCAAGGCAACGAGGCTGGCCGGAATCTGCGCCGGCATGGGATTGACGATGAACATGCTGCGCTCCGGTCAGCCGATGACGTGATGATTGGCGACCGGGACCGCGGCGCGAACCTTGGCGGTGTAGTCGAAATCGAGCCTGGCGCTCGTGGTGCCGACACCATCCGAAGCCTGGGCGGCGATATGCCCCCAGGGATTGATCACCATCGAATGCCCGTAGCAGGCGTTCTTGCCCTGCGCGTGGGTGCCGGTCTGTCCGGTCGCCAGGAACCAGGTCTGCGTCTCGGCCGCACGGGCGCGGGCCAGCAGTTCCCAATGGTCCTTGCCGGTCATCAAGGTGAAGGCGGCGGGCAGCACGATCAGATCGGCACCGGCGTCGCGCAGCTTGCGGAAAAGCTCCGGGAACCGGATGTCGTAGCAGATGGCGCAGCCGACCGTGGCGTCCCCGACCTTGTAGGTCACCACCTCCTTGCCACGCGAGACCATGTTGGACTCGCGGTAGCTCGAGCCGCCGGGAGCATCGACATCGAACAAGTGGATCTTGCGGTAATGCGCGATCTGCTTGCCATCGGGACCGAAGACGAGGGTCGCATTGAAATAGTCGTCGCCGTCGCGCTCGCAGACGCTGCCGGCATGGATGGTGACGCCGTGCTTCTCGGCAAGGCCCGACATCAGGCGATAGCTCTCGCCGTTCGGAAAGGTCTCGGCGCTCTCGCGCATCGCCGCCGGACTGCCGTCCAGGAAGGCGTAGTATTCAGGCAGCACGATGAGATCGGGATTGTCCTCGGCGACGACCTTCTCGATCATGGCCCGGGCGGTCTTGAGGTTCGCGGACTTGTCGTCCTGCGAGTTCATCTGGATGAGCGAGACTTTCAACGGCGTTCTCCCTGCAGGCGTTGCCGCAGCAGAACAAACGCGAGCCGGCCCGGCAAACGCGAAATTCTTGTTCGCCTCGACAAGAATTGCTTATGAGAGCGTCGGCGCCATGCCCTGCCGCTTCCTTGGGCAGGGACTGGGGCGGGCACTGAGAGGTCAGTTGGAGGCCGCAATCTCCACGGCCATGTCCGCGATCAGCGCTGGCAGCGTATTGCCCGGATCATCGGCGAAAACCGCGTGAAAATTCAGCGGTGGCAAGCGCGCATCGACATCGAGAACACGCAGATCGCCCGTCTCGAGGAACTCCTGCACGACGACGCGCGGCAGCACGGCGATGCCGACGCCGTCGCGGATCAGACGCGTGATGGTGGCGAGCGAGTTGGAGTTGAAGATGCGGATCGCGCTGGGATCGACCCCCGCCGTTTCGATCACTCGCAGCACGGCCTGATGCGGCTGGGAGCCCTTTGAATAGGCAAAGATCGGATAGTCGACGAGATCGGCGATCGCGAGCCTGCCAGGCTTGAGGGGCAGCTTCGGCGAGGCGATCCAGAGGCATTCGAAGGTGCAGAGCTCGATATTGCGGATATGCGGAGCGACGACCGGCCCCATGACCAGGCCGAGATCGATCTGACCGTCCTGGATCTGGCGCGCCAGGTTCAGGCTGGTGTCGACGTTGAGGTCGATCGTGACGTTCGGATAGGCTTCCTTCACGCGCTCGATCAGCCGCGGCAGCCAGGCATAGACGACGGAATCGATCGCGCCGATCAGCACCGTCCCGCGCTCATTGCTGGCGTCGCCGATCGTGCGCTGGAAGTCATTGACCATGCGCACGATCGCTTCCGCCTGCGCCAGGGCGCGCTGGCCGTGCGGTGTCAGGCTGACATTGCGCAGGTCGCGCTCGAACAGGCGGACGCCGAGATCGCGCTCCAGGGTCGCGATGCGATTGGAGACCGACGCCTGCGTGGTGCAGAGCTTGTCCGCAGCGACGGAAAAGCTGCGCAACCTTGCGACCCAGACGAAGGTTTCCAGGAATTTCAGATTCACGTTGGGCCAGCCCTCATCCGCCTTGGTCACCCATCGACCATGCGAGCGCAACCGGCAAGCAACCGATGCGCGTGACATGAAGACCGATACAGCCGGACCATAGCGACCCGGTAGCGAGATGGCACGCAGGGATGCGGCTGGCGGGGCGCCAGCTGGCCCCGGAGTTGCGTGTCGCAGCTCCGGGGGACAGTGAGGCGCCGCGCCCTTATCTCAAGTCAGCCGGCGAGCTGCATGTCGCGGTCGAGCGGGAAGATCGGCCGGCGGACATGCTTGTAGGGCAGCTTGGTCAGGTCGGGCGTGCAGAGTGCGCCGCTGTCGCAGACCACGACCTTGCCCGCGATCGGCTCGAAGGCGGCACGGAAATGCTGCATGGATTTCAGCCCGACCACCCGTTTCGCAACCGGGTCGATGCCGAAGGCGCGGAACTGCTGCAGGTCGAGCATCTGGGCCGGGAAGGTGGCGACGAGGATGTCGATGCCGCCCACACGCAGCACGGCAGTCGTGCCCCAGCTTCCCTTCAGCCCGCCGAGCATCGGCCCATCACCGACGTAGTCGCCATTGCTCAACAGGAGAAGCGTGCCTTCGAGTGCTAGCGGTGCGCCCCCGACGCGCGGATCGGTCTTGCCGCCGAGCCGGATCGAGACGCGGTCACCGACCGTGTGGCGATGCAGCTCCTCGGCGGCTTCCGGATCGATGATCGGGCCGAAGCAGACATCCTGGACGTCGGCTGCAATCATGGCGCGTAGCAATTCGGTCGAGTCGCCATAGCCGCCGCCGCCCGGATTATCCGCGTAATCGGCAATGACCAGCGGGCCGTCCTTGGCGTCGAAGGCATTGGCCTGCCGGGCCGCCTCCTCAACCGTGAGATAGGTGTTCACGCTCTCGAAGCGCCGCGTCCACATGTCATGGACAAGCTCCTCGGCGAAGGCGCGGTGGGCGGACAGATCGCCCTGCCCCGTCACCAGGACGGTCGGGCCAACCTCCTCGATATCGGCATTGCCGAAGGCGCCGTTGACGCTGACGGCGAAGACATCGGGCTTCTGCTCATAGGCACGTGCCCGCGCGATACGCTCGACCATCGGCCCGATATCGGTGCGCCCGCCATTGATCTCTTCGAGCATCGGGCGATGGGCGCGAATGGTGACCGGCCTGATTTCGCCGGTCATGGCGCGCTGCAGAATGCCGGCGGCCTGCCTGGCGCAGTCGCGGACATCGACATGCGGATAGGTCTTGTAGGCGACGATGATGTTGGCGAGCGCGGCCATCTTGGGGGTGACATTCGCATGCGGATCGAGCGTGATGCCGATCGGCAGGTCCGGCCCGACCACGGCGCGCAGACGCTCCAGCAGTTCGCCCTCTCCATCCTGGTTGAACTCGGTGACCATGGCGCCGTGCAGGCCGAGCAGGATGCCGTCCAGCCGGTCCTTGTTTTGCTTTGCGGCTTCGATGATGACGCTGGCTATCCGCTCATAGGCATCGCGCGTTACCGGCCCGCAGGGCTGCGCCGAGGCGCTGATCGTGTGGATCACCGTCCAGCCATTGGGGCGACCGATATCGAGGAAGCCGGCGATCGGCGTGTTCGCCTCGCTGCGGGCCGCGACGGCCTCGTCGCCAAGCTGGATATTGCGGGACGCAAAGGCGGCATAATCGGCCGGCTTGCGGCTGAACGTATTGCTCTCATGCGAGAATTCGGCGGTCAGGACAGTGAAGGACATGGCGCTTCCTCATGCGTTTCTTCTGGCGGATCGGGAAAGGACAGAGAGCGGCGAACGGCATGGCCTCAGCCGTCCCGCAGCGGCCGGCGGATATCGAGCGCCTCGATCAGGGCATCGCCGAACAGGTTGATGGCGATGACCGTCGCCGCGATGACGAGGCCGGGAAATATGATGATCCAGGGCGCGATGAAGATCTGCGCCGTACCGGAGCTCATCATCGCCCCCCAGCTCGGCAGGGGCGGCTGAGCCCCCAGGCCGAAGAAGCCGAGCGTAGCCTCGAGAACGATGGCATCGCCCGTCGCCAGCATTCCCGCGACGATCACCGGCGTGATCGCATTCGGCAGCAGATGACAGAACAGGATGCGCGCGGGGCTCGCGCCGATATTGATCGACGCCTCGATGAAGACCTCGTTCTTCAGGGTCATCACCTGCGCCCGCGTCAGGCGCGTGAACTGGGCGAGATAGGCGATGCCGATCGCGATCGCCGTGCTGTGCAGGCCCGGACCGAGAATGGCGATCAGGATCAGCGCCAGCAGGATTTCCGGGAACGACCAGGTCAGATCGACGATGACGGTGACGATCCGGTCGAAGACGCCGCCGAAATAACCGGCGGCTGCGCCGAGCGACGCGCCCACGGCGACCGAGAGCGAGATCGACAGCACGCTGACGCTGAGCGAGGTGCGCGCGCCCTGGATGATGCGCGAGAGCAGGTCGCGTCCGAATTCGTCGGTGCCGAGCCAATGCGCGGCCGAGGGGGGCGAATTGGCCAGGCTCAGATTCTGGCTCGCATAGTCATAGGGTGCGATCCAGTAGGCGAGCAGCGCGCAGAGCACGAGCCCGAGGAGGAAGAGCGCGCTGAGCGCTCCCCTTGGCGAACGCGCAATCCGCGCGGGCAGCGAAGACCGACTCATCGGGCACCCATCACTTCGCGCAGCCGCGGATCCATGGCTGCCTGGACAAGGTCGCCGAGCAGCGTGCCGAGCATCACCGCGATGGCGAGCATCAGCAGGCAACCCTGGACGAGCGGGTAATCGCGCTGGCCGAGCGCGGTGATCAGCAGCGAACCGAGCCCCGGCCGCGCGAAGACGAACTCGACCGTGACCGCGCCGCCGAGAATCCAGCCGATGCGCAGGCCAAGAATGGTGGCGACGGGCATCAACGCATGCTGCAGGACATGGCGGAGCTGGATGCGCCAGAACGGCAATCCCTTGGCGTAGAGCACGCGAACGAAGTCACGATTGGCCGTCTCGATCATCGCCGCCCGGGTGACGCGGGCGATCAGAGCAGTGCCCCCGATGCCGATGGTCAGCACGGGCAGGACGAGCGCCTCCCAGCTGCGCGCACCGGAGACCGGGAACCACTCGAACTGGACCGCGAACATCAGGATCATCAGCAGCCCGAGCCAGAAGCTCGGAAGGGTCGAGCCGAGCAGGATCAGCCCCATCACGGCCCGGTCGAACAGGCTGTCGCGAAAGGAGGCGGCCAGCACGCCGACCGTGATGCCGATGATAGTGGAGAACAGGAAGGCGAGCCCGCCGAGAGCAAGGCTGTGCGGCAGGTTCTCGGCGATCAGCTTCGCCACCGGCTGGCGCAGCACGATCGCATCACCAAGGTCGCCGGTGACGACCTTGCCGAGCCAGCGCAGATATTGGGCAATGAGGGGCTGATCCAGCCCGTATCGCGCAATCA
This sequence comes from Allobosea sp. 2KB_26, assembly GCF_052115715.1. Taxonomy (NCBI): domain Bacteria; kingdom Pseudomonadati; phylum Pseudomonadota; class Alphaproteobacteria; order Hyphomicrobiales; family Alloboseaceae; genus Allobosea; species Allobosea sp. 2KB_26. The sequence goes on along the minus strand of NZ_JBFRHE010000002.1, from coordinate 517,917 downwards.
TCTGCGCCTGCTGCTCGGGCGACGACCCGACCTGGATGATATGGTCGAGCGGGTCGCCCGGCACGAGATGGATGATCAGGAAGATCACCAGCGACACGGCCAGGAAAACCGGCACGAGCAGAAGCAGTCGCTTGATCGCGAATTGAAGCAAGGCGCCCTCTCCCGCTCGAACCGGTCCGCGAACCCGTCAGTTGACGGGTTCGATATCGACGATCGACTGGCTCGACAGACCCGAACCGCGGATCTTCTCCGGCATGGTGACGCGCTTGCCATGGGCGAAGAGCTGGACCGGCTGGTAGATCGGCGCGAACGGATACTGGGACAACACGTACTCATGGTATTTGGTGAAGTTCACGACGCGCTCGTCCCAGTTGCGCGACTTGTTCATGGCGATGTCGTTCAGCTTTTCGGCTTCGGGATCGTTGAACATCGAGACATTGGGATAGCCGAGGCGCTTGGCGCTGAAGAACCAGTCGACGATATCGGCATTGGTCCAGAGATAGGCGCGGACCGCGAGTTGGTGGTCGGTCTTCTTGCGGTATTGCGAATTGATGGTGCTGGAATCGAGGATCGTGATGTCGGCCTGCATGCCGACCGCCTTGAGTTGCGCTTGAAGAACCTCAGCCAGCCGCTTGAATTCCGTGCCGTTCTGGGCCCAGAACTTGACCTGCAGCGGCTTGCCGTCCTTGACGCGGATACCGTTGGGGCCAAGCTTCCACCCGGCCTCGTCGAAGAGCCGCTTCGAACGCTCGGGGTCGTAGCTGATCTTGTATTTCGGGTCGACCTTCGACTCCTGCAGCGAGGAGATCAGGAAGGTGTCGGCCACTTCGCCGAGCCCGCCATAGAGGCTCTTCATGATCTCCGCCTGATTCACGGCGAAGGCGGTCGCCTCCCGAACCTTGATGTCGGTGAAGGGCTCCACGCTGGTGTTGATCGGCATGTAGACCAGCTCGGTGCCCGGGATGGTCACCACCTTGATCGACTTGTCGGCCTGCATGCGCGGGAGGAAGTCTGTGGGGACGGCGACGATCAGGTCCGCGCCACCGGTCTTCAGCTCGAGATAGGCAGTCGATTCCTCGGCGATCTCACGAAAGGTCAGCTTCTTGAACTTGGCCGGCCCCTGGTTCTTCGAAAGGTCGGAAGCCCAGGCATAGTCGTCATTGCGGACCAGCACGGTCTGCTGGCCGACCGTGAACTGCTGGAGCTTGTAGGGACCGGTGCCGACGGCCTCGCTGACGCCGAATTTGTCGCCGAGCGCCTGATAGGATTTCGGCTCGGGAATGCACATGAACGAGCTCGCGAGGTTCGAGAGCAGGTTCGGGTCCGGGTTCTTCATGTGAAAGCGCACAGTGAGGTCGTCGACGACCTCGACGCGCTCGATCGCCTCGACGGTGAAGGCGTTCTCCGTGCCCTTGAACTGCGGTACCCACCATTCGATCGTCTTGGCGTTGAAGGGCTCGCCATTGTGGAACTTCACGCCGGGCTTGAGCTTGAAGGTCCACTGCTTGCCGTCGGCCGATGTCTCCCACGACGTCGCGAGCTGGCCATGGAAGCTCTGGTCGGCATCCTGAAGGACCAGCCGGTCATAGATCAGCGTCGTCGCCGTGTTCAGCTTCGTCGCCTTGATCGGGTTGTAGGTCGGCGCACCGACCCAGCGTGCCGTCAGCACGAAGGTCGCCTCCTGCGCGACGACAGCCGACAGCGCTCCCGAGATCGCCGTCCCGGCCAGCGCGAGAGCGAGTGCCGCTCCCCTCACCTTCATCTTTGTCATGACTCCATTCCCCTCTTTTTTGATTGCTGATGGGTCTTCGTTCACTCGACGGGGCCTGAACCATCCCCCACATGCCCCGTGAATCGGCTGTAGAGCGTCGCCATCTTGTTCAAGCGCTCCTCGACGGACGGGCCGAGCTCGATGAAGACGCTGTTGACCAGAAGGCTGCCGAGGCTCGCCATCTGCGCAGTCGAGTCCCAGAACTGATTGAACTCGGTCGAGACCACGAGCACCTCGTCGACGAGGTCGCGGCCCCAGTCGCAGAACGCATCGGTGACGAGCGTGGTCCGGATGCCGGCCTGCTTGGCTTCGCGGGCCAGGAGCTTGGCCATGCGCGAATAGCGGCGGGCCTCGAAGATCACGAGACAGGGCGACGGCCCGCCCGAGAGCAGCAGCTCGGCGAAATTGCCACCCGCAAGGTCAACGAGATGGACGCCCTCGCGCAGGTACTGGAGCTGGTTGGCGAGATACTGGGCGAGGCCCCGTTCGGTCTGGAAGCCTGTGACATAGACAGCCGAGGCCTCGGCCAGCCGCCTGGCGACCCGCTTCCATTCATCCGTCTGGGCCAGCTCGTAGATGGCCACCAGCCCGGAGATCTCGAGCTGCAGGCCGCGGGCGAGCTGGTCCTCTCCGGCCAGGCTGCGCTGTTGAAAGTCGCGCAGGCGGTCGCTGATCAGCCAGGGGCGATCACCGATATCCTGCCTGAGCTGCTCCTTGAGATCTTTGAAGCTCTTGTAGCCGAGCGAGCGGCAGAAGCGCCCAACCGTCGGCTCGCTGACCGCGACCTTTTCGGCCAGGCTCCCAGCCGTCTCGAACGGGACGCTGTTCAGGCGCGCCAACATGTAGCTCGCCAGCGCCTTGTCGGCCTTGGAACCGTCCTCGAGGCAAGCCTGCAGTCTCTGGCGCAGCGTCTGGGTCATGGGTTTGCCCGGTTGATGGGGCAATCAAGAAATTTTTCTTTCATGGTGTCAAACGATTTTTCTTTTCTTGCAAATAGCTGAAAAATGAGGCTTCTCGGACGAGGTCGCCTGCCATTTTGCGAAGCGCGACGCGACTGATGCCGCCGAGGAGCGATGGGCCAAACGATCAAGCAATCCGACGTCATCGTGCTGGGCGCGGGCATCGTCGGAGTCAGCGTGGCGCTGCATCTGCAGGCGCGTGGGCGTGCGGTGACGCTGATCGACAAGGGCCTGCCCGGCGCCGAGACCAGCCACGGCAATGCCGGCCTGATCGAGCGCTCTTCGGTGATTCCCTATGCCTTCCCGCGCGACCTCTCCACGATCCTGGCCTATGCCTCGAACCGCTCGGTCGCGGTGCGCTACCGGCCGGATTTCCTGGCGCAGATCCTGCCCTGGCTCGCCCGCTACTGGTGGCATTCGGCAAGCGAGCGACTGAATCGCGCGGCCCAGGAGATGCTGCCGCTGATCGAGCGCTGCATCGGCGAGCATGAGCATTTCGCGGGGCCGGCCGAGGTCGAGCCGCTGATGCGTCGCGAGGGCTGGATCGAGTATTACCGTTCGGCTCGCAGCTTCGAACGCGCAGCCGAAGGCGCGGCCGAACTCGGTCCGTTCCGGCTGTCCTATGATGTGCTCGACAGGCAGGCGCTCAGCCGCAGGGAGCCAGCCCTGCAGGGCGATATCGCTGGCGCGCTGCACTGGCGCGACCCTGTCACCGTCAGCGATCCCGGCGCCGTGACGCGTGCCTATGCGAATCTCTTTACGGCCCGTGGCGGCGAACTCGTGACCGGCGATGCAAAGGGCCTGGAACAGGACGGCGCAGCCTGGACGATAGCCACGCCGCGCGCGCAGCACCGCGCCGGGGCGGCAGTCGTCGCGCTCGGTCCCTGGTCGGACGATCTCTGCCGGCGTTTCGGCTATCGGTTCCCGCTCGCCTACAAGCGCGGTTATCACATGCATTACGAGGCGCAGGGCAACGCTGGGCTGAACCACCCGATCTGCGATGCCGAGGCTGGCTTCGTGCTGTCGCCGATGATGCGTGGTATCCGCCTGACCACCGGCATCGAGCTCGCCGCCCGCGACGCCCCTTCCGATACGCGGCAGATGAAGCAGGCGGAGCAGATCGCACGGCGCATCTTCCCGCTCGGCAAGGCGATTGATCCCTCGCCCTGGCGCGGAGCCCGGCCGTGCCTGCCCGACATGAAGCCGATCATCGGCAAGGCGCCGCGGCATGACGGGCTCTGGTTCAGCTTCGGCCATGCCCACCACGGCTTTACGCTTGGGCCCGTCACGGGGCGCCTGCTCGGGGAGATGATGACCGGCGAAGAGCCCTTCACCGACCCGCGCCCCTATGCTGCCGAACGTTTCACCGAGCGGAGCTGAACGGGGACGGAATGCCACTCGGTTGCGCTTCGGCCATGCGTGGTTGGCGGCGCTTGGCGCGGTGGACACGGCCGGCCATCGGGCGAAGCTGCCGCGAGAGAGGAGCCATTGCATCGGCATCCTGATGCGCGACACTCTTCGGCGCGTCTTCAGCGATATCGCCGATCCGCCATGGCGAGGTCAGGTACCGCGTAATCAAGCATTCGTATTTTGCGTGTTTCTATTGCAAACTGAAAGCCAATCGCAATCGCGCTCGCAGTGACAGGCCCATGGATCAGCTCAGCACCCCTCGGCAGGCCGAGATTCTGGCCACGGCGCGATTGCAGGGAAAGGTCGGCGTCGACGAGCTGGCTGCTCGCTTCGATGTGAGCCCGCAGACCATCCGCAAAGACCTCAACGAACTGTGCGACCGCAGGCTGATGACGCGTATCCATGGCGGCGCCGTCATCGCCTCGGGGGTCGAGAATGTCGCCTATGAGGCCCGCCGCTTCATCGCGCAGGCCGAAAAGCGCGCCATCGGCGAAGCCGCCGCCCGGCTGATTCCCAACAACGCCTCGCTCTTCATCAATATCGGCACCACGACCGAGGAGGTCGCGCGCGCCTTGATGCAGCATGAGGACCTGATGGTCATCACCAACAACCTGAATGTCGCAACGCTGCTGTACCGGCAGCCCAGGATCGATGTGGTGTTGGCCGGGGGACCGGTCCGGCGCACGGATGGCGGGCTGATCGGCTCGAGCACGGCCGAATTCGTCAGCCAGTTCAAGGTCGATTATGCCGTGATCGGAGCCTCGGCCATCGACGAGGACGGTGCGTTGCTCGATTTCGATTTCCGCGAGGTGAAGATCTCACGCGCGATCATCGACAATGCCCGGCGGGTCATGCTGGTCGCCGACCGGCTGAAGCTGGAGCGCGCAGCACCGATCCGCATCGGGCATCTTTCCGAGGTTGACGTCTTCGTCACCGACGAATTGCCCTCGCCGGCGTTGCGAACCCTATGCAAAGGCGAAGCTGTCCAGCTCGTCGAAGTCGGGCGCCGGGAGTGATCCGCATGGGCGCGCTCGCCCCGTGTTGGCGCAAACTGGCCATGCTGGCGGAGCCATTGCTTTCGATTTTAGGTTCACCTATTCAAAAATCATCATCAAAACGAAACCAAACCTGAAGCTATCATCCCGACAGCCGGAGAAACGCCGTGACCGCCGCTCCCGAGAATGCCGCCCAGCCATATGATCTCGCGATCATCGGCGGTGGTGTTAATGGCTGCGGAATCGCGCGCGACGCCTCCGGCCGCGGCGCCTCCGTCATCCTGTTCGAACAGAGCGACCTCGCCAGCGCGACGTCCTCGGCCTCGACCAAGCTGATCCATGGCGGTCTGCGCTATCTCGAGCATTACGAGTTCCGGCTGGTGCGCGAGGCGCTGATGGAGCGCGAGGTGCTCTGGCAGCTGGCGCCGCACATCATCCGGCCGCTGCGTTTCGTGTTGCCGCACCACAAGGGCCTGCGCCCGGCCTGGCTGCTGCGGCTCGGCCTCTTCCTCTATGACCATATTGGCGGTCGAAAACTCCTGCCGCCGACCAGCACCATAGACCTCCGGCAAACCCCGCAGGGCGAGCCGCTGAAGCCGGAGTTGGTGAAGGCCTTCGAATACTCGGATTGCTGGGTCGAGGATTCGCGGCTCGTCGTGTTGAACGCAGCCGACGCGGCAGCGCGCGGCGCGGACATCCACACGCGCACGAAGGTGCTTCATGCCGAACGCGAGGGTGACGTCTGGCGAATCAGCACGGTGCGGGACGGTGTGCGCAACAGCGTCCGCGCCAAGGCCCTGGTGAATGCGGCCGGGCCCTGGGTCGGGCAGGTGCTGAACGGGATCGTCCGCTCGAACACGCAGGCCGCCGTGCGCATGGTCCAGGGCAGCCATATCGTGGTGCGCAAGCTCTACGAGCATGACCGCTGCTATATCTTCCAGAATTCCGACGGCCGGATCGTTTTCGCCATTCCCTATGAGCGCGACTTCACGCTGATCGGCACGACCGATCGCGACTACCACGGCGACCCGGCGACCGCTTCGGCCACGGCCGAGGAGATCGACTATCTCTGCGCGGCGGCAAGCGAGTATTTCAAGCAGCCGGTGACGCGCGACGGCGTGGTCTGGACCTATTCCGGCGTCCGGCCGCTCTATGACGATGGCGCCTCGATGGCCCAGGAGGCAACGCGCGATTATGTCCTGACGCTCGACGCACCCGAGAGGGAGGCGCCGCTGCTGTCGGTGTTTGGTGGGAAAATCACCACCTATCGCCGACTGGCGGAAGCTGCGATCGAGCGCCTGGCGCCACATGCCGACTGGGCAAAGAAACCCAGATGGACGGTCACCGGCACCTTGCCGGGCGGCGATTTTCCGGTCACCGGCTTCGATACGCTCACCACTTCGATCAGTGCGGCGCATCCGTGGCTGCAGCGAGAGATCGTCACTCGGCTCGTTCGTGCCTATGGTACCCGGGCTCGCGATATCCTTGATGGTGCAAGTTCGCTTGCGGACCTCGGCCAGCATTTCGGCGCCGATCTCTATGAGCGCGAAGTCCGCTACCTCATGCGCGCGGAATGGGCCGAGAGGGCCGAGGATGTGCTCTGGCGCCGGACCAAGCTCGGCCTGAGGCTGTCCGAGGCCGGGGCCGGGACACTCGACGCCTTCATGACCAACACCGCGGAAGCACACCTCGCCCCTGCGACGCAAGGCTGACCTCCTCCAGTCCATCCATGGGCGCGTGAGGCGCGGTTTGCTCCCATGCGCTTGATCAAGCCCTGGGAATGACGCACCACTTTGCGCCCTGCCCTACGGCTACCGGATTGCGAGTTTCCGCCATGACTGCCTATGCCGAGCTTTCCGCCCATTTCGGCCGCGTCGCCGCCCTGTCCAATGCCATCGGCATCCTGCAATGGGACAATGACGCGATGATGCCGAAGGGCGCGGCCGATACGCGGGCCGAGAGCATGGCGTTGCTGCATGTGCTGCGCCACGGCATGGTCACCGAGCCGCGTATCGGCGACTGGCTGCCAGCGGCCGAGGCCGATACGACGCTTGGCGCCTGGGAGAGGGCCAATCTGCGCGAGATCCGGCGCAGCTGGACGGTCGAGACGGCGTTGCCCAGCGATCTGGTCGAGGCATCGAGCAAGGCGGTTTCGGCCTGTGAGATGCGCTGGCGCCAGGCCCGGGCCGATTCCGATTTTGCCGGCCTGCTGCCCTTTCTGGCCGAGGTGCTCAAGCTTCAGCGCGAGATCGGGCGGGCCAAGGGCGAGCGGCTCGGGCTCTCCCCCTATGATGCGCTGCTGAATGATTACGAGCCCGGCGGTCGCGCGCAGCGGATCGACGGGCTGTTCGATGATCTCGCGGCCTTCCTGCCGGGGTTCACGCAGGAGGCGCTTGCAGCGCAGGCCAGGCGGCCTGCCGCACCGAGTCTGGAAGGGCCCTTTCCGATCGAGGCGCAGCGCGCGCTCGGCCTGAAGATGATGGCGGCGCTCGGCTATGATTTCGAGCGTGGCAGGCTCGACATCTCGACGCATCCCTTCTGCGGGGGCGCCGACAATGATGTGCGCATCACCACCCGCTATGACGAGGCCGACTTCACCAAGGCCCTGATGGGGGTCCTGCACGAGACCGGCCATGCCCTCTACGAGCAGGGCCGTCCGCAAGCCTGGTTGAGCCAGCCGGTCAGCCATGCGCGGGGCATGAGCCTGCATGAGAGCCAGTCGCTGCTGATCGAGATGCAGGCTTGCCGCAGTCACGAATTCATGAGCTTCGCCGCGCCGCTGATGCGGGGCGCCTTTGACGCGAGCGGACCGGCCTGGGAGGCCGAGGCGCTGTGGCGCAATGCGACGCGGGTCCAGCCCGGCTTCATCCGCGTCGATGCCGACGAGGTCACCTATCCCGCCCATGTCATTCTGCGTTATCGCCTGGAACAAGCCCTGATCGCGGACGCCATGCCGCTCTCGGAGCTGCCCTCGGCCTGGAACGAGCAGATGCGGGCGCTGCTCGGGATCACGCCGCCGGACGACCGGCTCGGCTGCCTGCAGGACGTGCACTGGCCGAGCGGCGGCTGGGGCTATTTTCCGACCTACACGCTCGGTGCGATGACTGCGGCGCAGATCTTCGACGCAGCCTGCCGGGCCCAGCCGGAAATCCTGCCCGCCATCGGACGCGGAGACTTCTCTCCGCTCCTCGGCTGGTTGCGAACCAACATCCACAGCCAAGGCTCGCTCTACGAGACCGATGAATTGCTGACCCGCGCCACCGGTCGTCCGCTCGATGCTGGAGTGTTCAAGGCGCATCTGCGCCGACGCTATGTCGGAGAATCGTGACATCACCTGCAAATAGTCTGGCGGGAATGTAAGATATCTTCCACAATCACAGACGAGCCAGGCGCGGCACTCCAGCGCCCGGTTCTCTTTGTCACGGTGCAAGAGGTCTACATGTCTCCGCGCGGCGCAGCTCCACCCAAACCCGCCGCACTGACGCGCCGCCAGCGCAGTGTGCTCGCGGCCGTCCAGGAGCTTGGCTTCGTCACGATCGACGGGCTCGCAAGGGAGTTCGAAGTCTCCAGTCAGACGATCCGGCGCGACATCATCAAGCTGCAGCAGGCCAATTACCTGCACCGCTTTCACGGCGGCGCCGGATTGACGGACGGTACATTTCGCCCGGGCTACGCGCAGAAACTGACGACAGCCCCTGCCGGCAAGGAACGGATCGGCAGGGCGGTGGCGGAGATGATTCCCGAGGGCGCATCGGTCTATCTCGATGTCGGGACGACGGTCGAAGCCGTCGCGCGGGCGCTTTTGAGCAAGATGACCCTGAGAATCATCACCTGCAGCGTCTCCGTCGCAATGATCTTCTGCTCCCATGGCAAGTTCGACGTGTTCGTGACGGGCGGCAGCGTCCGTGGGGCGAACGGCTCGCTCGTCGGCAGCGTCACCACCGAAAGCCTCAAGATGTTCAGGGTCGATTATGCGGTGATCGGCTTCGGCGGCTTCGACGACGACGGCGCACCGATGGATTTCGACCTGGAGAAGATCGCGGTGCGGCAGGTGGCGCTGGCCCATTCCCGCCATGGAATTGCGGTCGCGGATGCCTCCAAGTTCGGCAAAGCCGGCGTTGCCCGCGTCGCGCCGCTCTCGGCCTTCCATGCCCTGGTGACCGATAGCGAACCGCCCAAGCCCTTGCGCCGCTTGTTCGACACGGCCGGCGTCCGCTGCGTCGTGGCCTAAGTCACGATTTGAGAGGATAGCCGGCAAAATCATGATTGCATGATCGTTCCCGCGCATTATGATCATTTCAGATCAACCGCACCGGCCATGCAGGCCCAAGAAGATGCGGCAGATAATCTGGAGGGAACGGATGGTTCGGATTTCGCTGGCCGCGCTCGGCGCGGTAGCTATGGGGCTCGCCCTGGCATCGCCCGCCCATGCGCAGAGCTGCGCCAATCGAGGCACGCTCGATGCGCGCTATTGCGATGCGGATAACGATCTCCTCGCGGATACGCCGAGCGACAAGGCGCTACAGAAGAACCCGGATACGCTGGTCTTCTCCTACACCCCAGTCGAGGACCCGGCCGTCTACGAGAACGTCTTCTCCGATTTCCTGGCCCATCTCAGCAAGGTCACGGGCAAGCGCATCCGCTGGTTCGCGGCGGAATCCTATGCGGCCCAAATCGAGGCCATGCGCTCGGGCCGCCTGCATATCGCTGGCGTCGCCAGCGGTCCGACGCCCTTCGCCGTCAATCTTGCCGGCTTCGTTCCGATCGTCGCCATGGAGCGCAAGGACGGCGGTGTCGGCTATACCTTGCAGCTGATCGTGCCGAAGGACAGCCCGATCAAGAGCATTGCCGACCTCAAGGGCAAGCGCGTCGCCCATGTCGCGCCCTCCTCAAATTCCGGTGACACCGCGCCGCGCGTCCTGTTCAGGGAGAAGGGCATCGAGCCGGGCAAGGACTATGAGGTGCTGTATTCCGGCAAGCACGACAACTCGATCATGGGCGTCGTGAACAAGGACTATGACGCCGCTCCGGTTGCATCGAGCGTGGTCGACCGCATGAGGGCGCGCGGCATGTTCAAGCCCGACGACCTGCGCATTGTCTATGAATCGGCACCGTTCCCACGGACCGCTTTCGGCATCTCGCATGATCTCGCGCCCGAGCTGCAGGACAAGATCAAGCAGGCCTTCGCGACCTTCGACTTCCCGAATTCCAAGCTCGCCAAGGAGTTCAAGGACGAGAAGGGCTTCAAGGCATTGAGCTACAAGGCCGACTGGGCCGATATCCGCACGATCCAGCGGGATACGGGCATCGTCTACACCCAGGACGGCCTCTCCAAGCTGAAGCCGGATTGATGACGGCCCCCTCCGGCATGCCGCTGCTGCGGATCGAGGCGCTCGAAAAGACCTACCCGACGGGCAAGCGCGCCCTGGCTGGCGTCGATGTCACCATCGATAGACCGCAGGTCGTCGCGATCATCGGCTCGTCGGGCGCGGGCAAGAGCACGCTGATCCGCTGCATCAACAGACTCGTCGAGCCGACGGCCGGGCGTATCCTGCTCAATGGCGGGGATATCGTGGCGCTCGATCGCAAGGGCCTGCGAGCCGCGCGGCGGCGGATCGGCATGATTTTCCAGGAGTACAATCTGGTCGAGCGGCTGACCGTTATGCAGAACGTGCTCTCGGGCCGGCTCGGCTATGTCGGCCTGATCGCCTCGCTGCGCTATCGCTTTCCGGCAGAGGATATCCAGGCGGCCTTCGCGCTTCTCGACCGTGTCGGGCTCGACGGCTACCACAACCAGCGCGCCGATGCTCTGTCGGGCGGGCAGCGGCAGCGTGTCGGCATTGCGCGCGCACTGATGCAACGGCCCGATCTGCTGCTGCTCGACGAGCCGACGGCCAGCCTGGACCCGAAGACCGCCCGCCAGATCATGCGGCTGGTGCGCGAACTGGTCTCCGAACGGCAAACGCCGGCGATCATCAATATCCACGATGTCGCGCTGGCAAAGGCCTATTCCGATCGCATCATCGGCCTGCGCGACGGCGTCGTCGTCTTCGACGACGGCCCGGCCGAACTGACGGACGAAGTTCTCTCGGTCATCTATGGCGACGAGGACTGGGCTTTGCCTGGAGAGGGCGACGACGAACCCACCCCGGCGCTCAGTTCCGCCTCATGAGCGTAACCGCCTCCCCCGCCTATCCGACGACATGGCGGCCGCCGAGCCTCTTTGGCAGCCGCCGGCGCAGGTTCATCTTCTGGGCCGCCGTCGTCGCCTATGTGATCTGGTCGGTGTCCGACCTCAATATCGACGGCAACCGCATCCTCGCTGGCCTGCCGCGCGCGCTCGACATTTTCGCACGCATGGTCCCGCCGGATTTTTCGCGCTGGGAAATGCTGCTTTCCGGCATGGTGGAGAGCATCCAGATCGCGATCGCCTCGACGATCCTCGGTGCCCTGCTCGCAATCCCGATCGGGCTGGCGGCCGCTGCCAATCTCTCGCCGCGCCCACTCTATCTGCTGGCGCGCGGCTTCATCGTGGTCGGGCGGACCTTCCATGAAGTCATCATCGCGATCTTCTTTGTGAAGCTGTTCGGCTTCGGACCCGTCGCGGGGCTGCTGACGCTCGCCTTCTCCTCGGCGATCTTCCTCGGCAAGATGCTGGCCGAGGACATCGAGAACATGAAGGAAGGCCCGGTTGAGGCCATTCGCGCGACCGGCGCGAGTTTTGGCCAGGTCGTCGGCTACGCTGTCGTGCCTCAGGTCATGGTCAAACAGCTCGGCGTGCTGATCTATCGGCTCGACGCCAATCTGCGCCATTCCACCGTCATCGGCATCGTCGGCGCAGGTGGCATCGGCCAGACGCTCTCGGCCTCCTTCTCCCGCTACGATTTCGATTTCTCGAGCGCCATCCTGCTCACCATCGCAGCGCTTGTCGCGCTTGGCGAGTGGTTCAGCGACTGGGCACGGCGGAGGCTCAGGTGAAGGCGAAAGCAAACCAGCGCCGGGATGGCGGGGCGCGGCCCGAGCGCAGCTATCCCGACCATTGGGAGCGCCATACCGCGCGCGAACGGCTGACGCAGTGGCTCTGGCTCCTCGGCGGCGCGTTCGCTGCCGTCTGGTCGGTTTCGGCGCTCGACATCGAATGGGCCTTCTTCGCCGACGCGCATGAGCAGGCGGCGGACCTGATCCAGCGGATGTGGCCGCCGCGCTGGTCCTATCTGCCCGTTGTCGTGCGTCCGCTGATCGAGACGATCCATATCGCGACACTCGGCACCATGATCTCCATCGTGCTGGCGCTGCCGGTCGCCTTCCTGGCAGCGCGCAACACCACGCTGAATCAGGGAACCTGGCTCGTCGGGCGCGCGATCCTCGTGCTGTCCCGTTCGATCAATACGGTGATCTGGGGGCTTCTCTTCGTCGCCATCTTCGGCCCTGGCCCGGTGGCCGGCATCTGTGCGGTCGCGGCCCGTTCGGTCGGCTTTATCGCCAAACTCGTCGCCGAAGCGATCGAGGAGGTCGAATCCGGCCAGATCGAGGCGGTGGAGGCGACTGGCGCTGGCACCTTCCAGATCTACGGAGTCGCCATTCTGCCGCAGATCCTGCCCGTGCTGATCGGCACATCGATCTATCGCTGGGACATCAATGTGCGGGAGTCGAGCGTGCTCGGCTTCGTCGGCGCCGGCGGTATCGGGCTCCTGCTCTACGCCTCGATCAACCAGTTCGCCTGGAGCCAGGTTCTGGTCATCCTCATTGCCATTCTGGCGATCATCATCATCAGCGAGGCGCTTTCCGCCTATGTCCGTTCACGTATCACCTGAAACCGGGGCCCCCGTCAGGCATCTCTCCGGCCTTGCCGAAATCGCGCAGCGCTATGACGGCTTCCTGCTCGACCAATGGGGCGTGCTGCATGACGGCACCACCCCCTATCCCGGCGCGATCGATTGCCTGGAGAGGCTGCGTTCGGCTGGCAAGGCCATCATCATCCTGTCCAATTCGGGCCGGGGAGCCCGAGAGAATGAGGAGCTGATCGCCCGGATGGGCTTTGCCCGCGCGCTGTATGATCATGTCGTTTCGGCCGGAGACGATGCGCGGGATGCCCTTCTGACCGAGCCTGATCCGTTCTATCGCGCTCTCGGCCGCCGCTGCTACCTCTTCGCGCGCGACGGCGAGGACCATTTGATCGACGGGCTGGGCCTGGCCAGGGTCGAGCGCATCGAGGACGCCGATTTCCTGTTCACGCTGAGCATGAATCCGCCGCAGCAATCGCTGGCGGGCTGCCGCAGCGTGCTTGAGGCTGCGGTGGCCCGCGATCTGCCGATGATCTGCGGCAATCCCGATCTCTACCGCGTCCATGCCGACGGTACGCTGCATGAGGCGCCCGGACTTGTCGCACGGACCTATGCCGAGATGGGCGGGCGGGTTCGCTATCACGGCAAGCCCGAGCCGCGTATCTATCGCAGCAGTCTGCAGCGGCTTGGCCTGGCTCCGCGTCAGGTGCTTGCGGTCGGAGATTCGCTCGAGCATGACGTCGCCGGCGCAACCGGTGCCGGGATCGATGTCGCCTTCATTGCCGGTGGCATTCATCGTCAGGATCTGGGCTGGCCAACGTCGGGCACGGTCGACCGTGCCAGCTGCGCCAGGCTTTTCGGTACGTCCGGATGGGCGCCCGGTTACGTCTTGCCCTATTTCGCGTGGTGATATCGACGCCCTGACTCGGCTACCGCCGATTCCCACCTGCGTCCTATTCTGACGATCAGCCGGTCCTCGGGCCCCCAGGCCTTGGGGGCCGGCTTCTGCGCGCCGTCATGCTCTCCGCGAAGCCGTCCCCCTCCTCAAGGTCAAGTTCCACCCGCTAGTCGGGCCGGAATTGGTGTACTAGTATACATGTCAAGGCCTCGGCGCGCGGCCGGTCTGGTTGCGCGGATAGCAGGCCTATCCAGGGAGAGACCATGACCGAATTCACACGCCGCGGCGTGCTGCATGGAGCAGCCAGCCTTGCCGCTCTCCAGGCGACAGGCGCCTTCGCCCAAGGCCTGCCCCTGCCTTCCAGCCCGGTTGCGCTGAACATCATCGATGTCGCCGGCAACCTGCAGCTGACCCAAGCCTCGATCGAACGCTTCGCCAGGGAAAACCCAAAGCTGATCTCGCGGGTGAATTTCTCGCGGGCGCCCTCGCCGGAGCTGCCGGCGAAGCTCAAGGCGCAGCAGCAGGCCAATCGCGTCGATCTCGACCTCGTGCTGACCGGGCCGGGCGCGATGTCGGACGGCATCCAGCAAGGACTGTGGATCGACGTCTGGAAGTCCTACCCGTCGCAATTGCCGAAGGCCGAGGAGGTCTATCACGAGCAGGCGCTGATGATGCAGCGCAACTTCGGTCAGAACGAAGGGGTTGCGGTCGTCTATTCGCCATCGGGACCGCTCTTCGAATACATCCCGGCCCGGCTGAAGACCGTGCCCAAGACGGCTGCCGAGCTGCTGGCCTATGTAAAAGCCAACCCCAAGCGCTTCACCTATGCCCGCCCGCTGAATTCCGGTCCCGGCTGGACCTTCCTCCAGGGTATGCCCTACATCCTCGGCGACAAGGATCCGAGCGATCCGATGAATGGCTGGGACAAGACCTGGGCCTATCTCAAGGAGCTCGGCACCGGCATCGACTACTATCCCGGTGGCACGGCCGCGACGATGAAGGAACTCGGCGAGGGCACGCGCGACGTCATCGTCTCGACGCTCGGCTGGGACATCAACCCGCGCGTGCTCGGCATCGTGCCGAAGGAGGCCGAGGTCTTTGCGCTGGAGAACACCCACTGGATTCCCGACACCCAGTTCATGTGCATTCCCAAGGGCGTGCCGGAGGCCAAGGTCGCCGTCATCTTGGCACTGATGTCGTTCATGCTGAAGCCCGAGCCGCAGGCCGCGACTTATGACAAGGGCTATTTCTATCCCGGCCCGGCCGTGAAGGGCGTGACGCTCGCCATGGCGCCGCAGGAAAGCCGCGACGTCATCAAGGAATTCGGGCGCGCCCATTATGACGAGTTGATCGCCAAGCTGCCGACCCGCCCGCCTCTGACTCCGGAACGGCTCGTCGCCGCCTTCCGGCGCTGGGACCAGGAGATCGGCGTTGGCCACGGAGCACCCCAATAGCATGCGCTTTGCCGCCATCGGCCTCGACCACCGCCATATCTACAACATGGTCGAAGGTCTCCTCGAAGCCGGCGCTGTCTGCGCCGGCTTCGACCCGCGCACCAGCGACGAGCGTGTCCTTGTGGGGTTCCGCGAGCGCTTTCCGCAGCTCCAGGCCATGGATGCCGACCGGCTGATCGACGATCCCTCGATCGATCTCGTCGCCTGCGCAGCCATTCCCTCGGAGCGCGCCGCGATCGCGATCCGGGCCATGCAGGCCGGCAAGGACGTCATGGTCGACAAGCCGGGCGTGACGACATTCCAGCAGCTTGCCGATGTCGAGGCGACGGTCGCCCGGACCGGGCGGATCTTCTCGATCTGCTTCTCCGAGCGGTTCTTGGTGCCCTCGACGATCATCGCCGCCAAGCTCATCGCCGACGGTGCGATCGGGCGGGTGGTACAGACCCTGGGTGTCGGCCCGCATCGCCTCAACCGGGCGATCCGGCCGTCATGGTTCTTCGAGACGAGCGCTTTCGGCGGCATTCTCACCGATATCGCCTCGCACCAGATCGACCAGTTCCTGCACTTCACCGGTTCGCGCGATGCCGACATCGTTGCGTCGGGAACGGGCCATTTCGGTGGCGCGGAGCTGCCGGATTTCGAGGATTTCGGGGAGATCCTGCTGCGCAGCCCGCAAGCCGGCGGCTATATCCGCGTCGACTGGTTCACCGCCGACGGGCTTCCAACCTGGGGCGACGGGCGGCTGACCATCCTCGGGACGGAAGGCACGATCGAGCTGCGCAAATATGTCGATATCGCCGGCCGGCCGGGCACCGACCATCTCTTCCTCGTCGACGGCAAGGGCACCCGCCATATCGATGCCTCCGGCGAGCCGCTGACCTATTTCCGCAATCTGGTCGCCGATATCGGAGACAGGACGGAGACCGCGATGTCCCAGCAACACGCCTTCACGGTCTGCCGGCTGGCGCTGGAAGCGCAGGCAAAGGCCGTGCGGCTGCCCGCCCGCACGAGCGAAAGGACTGCTTCGTGACCCGCAAGATCGGCATTGCCATCGTCGGCCTCGGGCCAGCTTCCCTGCCGCATTCCCGCAGCCTGATCGACCTCGCAGAGAGGGTCGATGTACGCTGGGCGGTCAGTCGCTCGGCAGAGCGAGCCGGGGCCTACGCCAAGCAGTTCGCCTTTCCGGTGACGACCGATCTCGATGCCGTGCTGGCTGATCCAGCGGTCGAGGCCGTCATTGTGCTGACGCCGCCGAGCAGTCATCTCGACGTCTCCGCGCGCTGCTTCGAGAATGGCAAGCATGTGCTGGTCGAGAAGCCGCTGGAGTTGACGGTCGCACGCGGCGAGGCGCTGGTCGAAGCCGCGCGCCGTGCCGGCAAAGTCTTCGGGGTCGTGCTGCAGCACCGATTCCGGCCTGCGAGCCTGCGCCTCAAGGCTGCACTGGCCGCCGGCGAACTCGGAACCGTCGAGGCCGCTTTCCTCAGCGTGCCGTGGTGGCGTCCGCAGGCCTATTACGACGAGCCCGGCCGCGGCACGCTGGCGCGTGACGGTGGCGGCGTGCTCCTGACCCAGGCGATCCACTCGCTCGACCTGTTCCGCTCTTTGGTGGGTGTGTCCCAAGTGGTCGCGGCGCAGGCGCGGACCACGAAGCTGCACCGCATGGAGACCGAGGATTTCGCCTCGGCGCTGCTCGAGCTCGGCAATGGCGCACCGGGCACGCTGATGACGACGACCGCCGCCTATCCCGGCCATCCCGAGCGCATCGAGATCATCGGGACCCAGGGCTTCGCGACATTGATTGGCGGCACGCTTAGCCTCTCCTTCCTCGACGGCCGCAAGGAGATCGTGGAGGCGGAGGGCAGCACGGGCAGCGGCGCCAATATCATGGATTTCCCCCATGATGCGCACCGCGCGGTGATTGCCGATTTCCTGGATGCGATATCGACCGGCCGCGATCCCGTGGTGACGGGCAGCGAGGCGCTGGCATCCCAACGCGTCGTCGATGACATCCTCGCGGCCGCGAGACGCTGAGGCCGCGCATATAACGGCCTGTCGACCCATCATGGCATCCCGGACGCCGCGAAGCGGAGATCCGGGAACCATGTCGGCGGCATATCTCGCAAGAAGAGCAGATCTGGATCCCGGGCCGCCCTGAGGGCGCCCGGGGTGTCCCTGTTGTGTCCGGGACCGTCGTGTCCCGGACCTCGCGTTTGACCGCGACGCTCAGCGGGCGCGCTTGGCGCCGACCATTTCGTCCCATTTGCGGAAGGCCACGACCATCTTGTCGGGCTTCAAGGGCAGCTCGATCGGGTTCTTGGCAATCAGGTCGGCATATTCCGGCCGGCCGAATTCGGCGATCACCTTCTGGCTGCTCTCCGGGGCCAGCGACAGCGGCACGTTCTTCACCGCCGGGCCCGGATAGAGATAGCCCTCGTCATAGGCATAGGCTTGGGCCTTCGGCGTCAGCACATAGGCCATCAGATCGAGTACCACGGCGAGGCGATCGTTCGGGACGCCCTTCGGTACGCACATGAAGAAGGCGTCCGAAACCCAGTGGAAGCCCTTCAGCGTGCCGATCATCGCCGATTTCGGCACGATGCCGAGCGCGCGCGGGTTGATGTCCCAACCGGTGGTCGAGATGATGATGTCGCGCGAGCCCTCGCCGAACTCCTTCATCGTCGCGCCGGTGCCAGCCGGATAGTAGTCGATGTACTGGCCAAGCTCCTGCAGATAGGCCCAGGTCTTGTCCCAGCCGCCGACCGGATCCTGCGGATCCTTGTCGCCGAGGATATACGGCAGGCCCATCATGAAGGTGCGGCCCGGTCCGGAATTGGTCGGGCGCGCATACATGAACTTGCCGGGATTGGCCTTGGCCCAGGCGAGCAGCTCGTCGGCCGTGGTCGGCACGTTCTTGACGCGCTCCGGTGCATATTCGAGCAGCGGGCCGGAGGGGTAGTAGTTGACCACGACGCCAAAGCCGTCGCCCTGCGCTCGGTGCAGGTTGAGCGCGGCCGGCTCGTAGTTCTCCTCGATATTCGGGAATTTGTCGGCGAAGTCGGGCAGGATCTTGAGCCAGAGCTTCTGTTCGAGGCCCGCTGCAAGGCCGTCGCTGCCGGTCAGCACGAGATCGAGATCGGCGCGGCCGGCCTCCTGCTGCGCCTTGATTTTGCTGGCGAGTTCCGGTGCCGGCGCCTTCACGAAGGTGATGCGCGAGACCAGCTTCGGATTGGCCGCGCGATAATCCTCGAACGCCTTCTGCATCAAGGCCAGCGCACCGCCGACATCGATGATGTTGATGCCGACTGGCGAGGTCGGCAGCGGCGGCGAAGCCGCAAAGGCCGCTGGCGCTCCCGTCGCCATCGCGGCCAGGCCGCCCAGCACGGTGCGGCGGTCAATCCCCGTGAAATCCTTGCTCATGGTCTCTCCCTCTTTGGTTAGGCTGATCGTTGGGTTGTCTAGATCTTGCCCGCGTCGTAGCGGCGTTCCTCGGGTCCGATGCGCACGCGCTGCACGGCGAGATCAGCGGACCACTCGACCTCGCTCAGTGGCAACACCAGCCCCCTCGCCCGCAAGGCTGGCTCAAGCGCCGCCAGCGGATGGCTCGAGGCCATCGCGACCGCCTCCTCAGGCGCCGCCAGGCCCCAGGCCACGATATTGCGCACCCCCTGATCGAGGCAGAGCGCCGAGCCGGCGAGCGAGACGCTTCCCGGCTGGCGCACGGAGCCGTCGGCCTTCCGCTCCACGCTCATGCCGGCGAAGGGATAGTTGCCGGGCTCCGCCGCTGCGGCCGAAACCGCGTCGGTCACAAGGATCGAATGGCCAAGTCCTTTGGCGCGCAACAGAGATTTCAGGGCCTTGGGATGGACATGGATGCCGTCGGCAATGAAACTTGCCCAAAGCCCGTCTTCGGCAAGCTGCGCGAAGATCGCATTGGCGAGCTTGTGCGTGACCTGCGGCATGCCGTTGCCGAGATGGGTGGAGAGGGTCGCGCCCGCTGTTGCCGCGGCCGCGACCTGATCGAAGTCAGCCGCTGTATGGCCGAGAGCGACGATCCTGCCCTGGCCATGCAGTGCCGCGATCAGGGCCGGCACGGCCTCGACCTCGGGGGCGACCGTCACCATCAGGATCGGCCGGTCGAGCCCTGCTTCGAGGCGATCGACCAGGCCGGGATCGGCGGCGGTCATCGCGGCGGCCGGGTGACAGCCGGAATAGCCGTCAGCCGGATTCAAGAAGGGCCCTTCGAGATGGTAGCCCGGGCACATCAGTGGGCCGAGCCGGCTCGCCGAGATCGCGGCATCAAGCGCGCGCAGGCGCTGTACCAGTTCATGCGGATGGGCGGTGATCACTGTCGGCAGGCAAAAGGTCACGCCCGTCCGAAGCATCGCCTCCAGCGCCCGGTCGATCTCGGCCGCCGTCACCACGCCTGAATTGAAGTCGACGGCCGCAAAGCCGTTGACCTGGAGATCGACGAGGCCGGCCGTCAGCATGATCGCGCTCTTTCCCACCATCAGCCGCGCTTGAGCAGGGAGGCCGCTGGCGGATCGAGGAACAGCACCGTGTTCTTGTGGGTCTGAAGGATCGAGGCGGGGTAGAGCGGGCTCACCGGACCTTCCAGCGCGTCGCGCGTGGCCTTCGCCTTGCGCTCGTCCGGCACCGAAAGGACGATCAACTCGCTCTTCAGGATCTGGCGGACGCTCATCGAGATGGCGCGCTCCGGCACCGCTTCGAGGCTCGGGAACCAGCCTTCGCCGAACTGCTGCTGGCGGCAGGCATCATCGAGCTTGACCACGATGTAGGGCTCGTCCGTCTCGAAATCGGCCGGAGGGTCGTTGAAGGCAAGATGGCAGTTCTCGCCGAAGCCGGCGAAGCAGACATCGATGCGTCGTCCCGCGATCAGTTCGCCGAGCCGGCGCGCCTCCTGCTCGGCATCACCCTCGCCATCGACCGGGATGAACTCGACCTTGCCACCCAGCGGGGCGACAAAGCGCTCCTGCAGATAGCGACGGAAGCTCGCCGGATGCTCCTGGCCGAGACCGACATACTCGTCGAGATGGAAGGCGGTGACCTTCGACCAGTCGATGCCCTCGGCAATGACGAGATGGTTCAGCATCTCGAACTGGCTGGCCCCGGTCGCGACGATGATCGTCGCATGGCCGTGACGCGCCTGTGCTTCGCGAATGGCCGCAGCACCACGGGCCGCAGCCTGAACGCCGAGGGTCTGCTTGTCGGCGACGATGTTGATATCGATCATGCTATTTCTGAACCCGGACAGAGCAAATTGTTTCAAAATTCTCAGATCGAGCTTATGAGCGCCTCTGTAAAATGCAATCTCAATTTCGGAACCGTTAGGTTCTAAAATATGGATGCCCATGACACTGCCAGCCATCGACCAGATGCTGTTCTCCGACGGACACGGCAGCGACCGCGCCCGCGCCTTTACACTCGTCGCACGCGGCCAAGCCCATTCCCGGCCTGAGATCGGCGCCGCGCTCGGGCTGCGCTCGACCACGACATCGCGCCTCGTCGGCGATCTGGTGGAGCGCCGCCTGCTGCTGGAAACCGCGGGGCAGAAAGCCGGCCGCGGCCGTCCGGCCGGCCTTCTCATTGCCAATCCACGCCGCATCGGCGCTTCCGTGATCTATGTCGCGAGCCAATCGCTGGTCGGTGCCTTGGTCGATCTCGATGGCCAGTTGCTCGAGGAACGCGTAGTCGAAATTGCCTCGAAGGCGGATAACGGCGTTGTCGCAGGCGTGATGGCGACGCTTGGCGCGAACCTGCTTGCGGCCATGCCGCGCGGCATGGAGCATGCCGGCACGGCCGTGTCGCTCTCGGGCCTGCTCGATCTCAGGCGCAAGCAATGGCTGATGTCGTCGCGCTGGCCGAACCTGCGCGGCCTCGATGTCGGTATCGCGCTCGGGGAAACGGTCGGGCCCGTCGTGGTCTGCCGCAATCTCGACGCCGAGTTGCGCGCGCGCATGGCGCAGGATTCCGAGCAGTTCTCGGACGGCGCGCTCCTGCTGCACTGGGGTTGGGGCATCGGGCTCGGCTACGCCATCGGCGGACGCTCGCTTGCGCCGCCCGGCGGCTCTTTCGGAGAAGTCGGGCACTGGCGCTTCGCCGCGCTCGATGGCCGCCGTTGCGGCTGCGGCAACACCGCCTGCCTGGAAACCGGCGCAGCGCTTTGGTCGCTCCTGCCAGAACTGCGCCGGCGTTGGCCCGATCTCGCGGAGGACGAGAACCGCCTCTACCGGCAACTGGCGCGCTGCGACCTGACCAGCCTGCCCGAGATCGACACAGCTGCACGCTTGCTGGCGCGCGCACTCGCCAATGCAAGCCGCCTGCTCTTTCCGACCCGGATCATCGTGACCGGCCCGTTCGTCGCCAATGCGCAGCTATGGGCGCATTTCGACGGGTTGTTCAGGGCCGAGGGAACAATGCACGGGTTGATGATGCCTGAACTCGTCAGCGACCGCTCGAGCCGGCACTATGAAGTCCACGGAGCGGCGACGCCGCTGCTCAGCAAGGCGCTCGCAGGGCTCCTGCAGGGATCCTGACCTTTGCGTCAATCCTCAGCGGTTTCGCGCCGCAATTCCCAGGCGAGCATCGCCTCGGCGAGCGCATGCAGTTCCTGTTCCTTGGTGCTGGTATCGGGGGCAGTCTGAAGCTCCGCAACACGCAGCTGAGCTTGCTCATAATCCTCGTCGGTATGAATTACGATCGGTTGTTTCATGACAGCCCCGCGCTACGTCCGGGTCATGAAAGAGGCTGACCCAACCTGATTATAACCCAAAAATCGGCGCGGATGTTCCGCTAACGCGGCGGCAGCGCGGCATAATAGGCCGCAATCGCCGCAATCTCGTTCACCGACATATGCCGCGCCATGTAGCGCATCTCCTTGTGAGCCCGCTTGCCGGTGCGAAAGGCCATCATCTGGTTGAAGAGATAGCGCTCATTCTGCCCCGCCAGATGGGGCACTTCGGTGTCGCGGGCAATGCCATCTGCGCCGTGGCAGGCAGCACAATCATCGAGCGGGGATGTCCGCGGCTCGGACGCCACCGGTGCAACCATCATCAACCCGGCCACCGTGAGCGAGGCCGCCGCCGTCATCCCCAAGCCAAATCTGAACCAGCTCATGATCGAGGCTCCTCCCATCGCAGCCTTCGCCGCAAAGCCATGGCGAGCCTGTCGCACGGTAAGCGTTAAGATCGCGGAAGCCCTCGCCCTGAAATGCGCTGGGTCCGCACTGGCTCGCGCCTCCAGGCGCGCTACCGCGTCGCCGGTGGCGCCGGATGGATGAACGGCCAAGGGCTTGCCTCAGTGCCGCGCGGAATCGTGATCTCGATCAACGCCGGCCGATCATCGGCCAGCGCCTTCTCCAGCACAGGGCGGAAGGCTTCGGGTGTGTCGACCCGAACGGCCTCGACCCCGAAGGACCGAGCGAGCTGAACGAAGTCAGGGTTGACCAGATCCGACCCGATCAGCCGGCCCTCGAAGCCCGTCAGCTGGTCGCGCCGAACATTGCCATAGGAGCTGTTGTTGAAGACCAGCGTGACGACGCCGATGCCATACTGCACGGCCGTCGCCAGTTCCTGGACAGCGAACATGAAGCCACCGTCGCCGGTGATCGCAACCACGGGCCGATCCGGCCGGGCCACTTTCGCGCCAAGCGCGGTCGGGAAGCCGGAGCCGAGCGTGCCCTGATAGCCGGAGGACAAATAGGTCCTGGGCTCATAGACCTTGAAGCCGTACCAGGAAGCAAAGCCGACCTGTGACAGTTCGTCGGTGACGATGCCGTCCCTCGGCAAGACCTCGCGCAGGACCTGCAAATAGGCCATTTGCGGTTGGATCGCCTGGATCTTGGCTTCAGCTGTCGCGGTCGCCTCCGTAATCACCGCGCGACGGCCGGGGCGGCTCTGCGGCAGCCGTCCAGCGGCCTTGGTGAGCGCAGCCGTGGCCGCACGGGCATCGGCCAGGATCGCGACATCGGGAACGGAGCGGCGCATCTCGACCGGATCGATGTCGATGCGAACCGATTTCAGGTTCGGCGGCGTGTGCGACCAGCGCCAGCCCGGCAGCTCCAGGCGCGTACCGATCCCGATCAGCAGGTCAGTCTGGGGCCAAAGCTCATAGGCCGCAGCCATGGTGAGGCCGAGTTCATGGTCATTCGACAGGATGCCGCGACCGCTGCGGAAGGCGATGACCGGCGCATCGATCAGTTCGGCCAGTTGCAGGATGTCATCCGCGGCATCGAACGCGCCGCTGCCGACGAAGATCATCGGCGCCTTCGCCTCCGAGATCAGTCTCGCGGCGCGGTCAATCGCATCGGCGTCAATGGGCGGCGGCGGCGAGGGATCGAGCACGGACGCGACCGGCATTTCCGCCTGCTGCGTGAAGACGTTCCAGGGCATTTCCAGCGCCGCCGGACCGCGCCGTCCCGAGAGCATCGCCTGGAAGGCACGGGATACGGCGGTCGGCGCCAGTGCGGGATGCTCGACACGCTCGGCCCATTTGGTGAAGCCGCGCAGGGTCGCAAGCTGGTCCGGCATCTCGTGCAGGTGCCCGCGACCGCGATCGAGGAAGGGCGTTGGCACCTGCCCTGTCAGGCAGAGCACCGGCTCGTTGCCGCCGAAGGCCGTCAACAGGGCCGCCCCTGCATTCAGGATGCCGGGGCCGGGCACGACGGTGCAGACGGAGGGCCGACCGGTGGCCCGCGCATAGCCAAAGGCCATGTAGCCGCAGGCCTGCTCGTGACGCGCGCCGATGGTCGCGATCCTGTCCTTGTTGCGCTCGAGCGCGTCGAACAGGCCGTAGATCTGTGCCCCGGGAAGGCCGAACACCGTATCGATGCCATGATCGATCAGCCCGGACACAAGTCCCTCGCCGCCAGTCGCTCTCACCATATCCGCCTCACCTTGTCCTGCAGACTGGCCCAATGGGCCAGGACATCAACCTGAGTGGAGTCCCCGCGCCTCGCGAACTCACGCAGCGATGATCGGGGACGCCTGGAAAGAGGGTTGGCGCACCGGCGTCTCAGCGAAGTGCGTGCCCTCCTCGAACCAGGAGCGCGGTGCCGGCGCGCCCCAGAGGGTCTGGCGCTGCGGATCGCGCAGATCCCAACGGATCGGTTCGTGGTCGGGGTCGACCGTCTGGTAGTCCGAGCAATAAATCTCGATCCGATGACCGTCAGGGTCGCGGATATAGAGGAAGAAGGCATTCGAGATGCCGTGCCGCCCCGGGCCGCGCTCGATATTGGTGACATAGCCGGTGGTCGCCATCAGATCGAGCAGGTCGATGATGTTGAGCGGCGTCGGCACCCAGAAGGCAACATGGTGGAGGCGCGGCCCAACCCCATGGGTGAAGGCCATGTCGTGAACGCCGCCCTTGCGGTGCATCCAAGCCGCCCAGAGCCGGCTGCCATCCTCGTTCACCGTGTATTCGGTCGTTCGGAATCCGATCGCGTTATAGAACGCGACGGACGCGTCGACATTGTCGGAGAAGCAGTTGAAATGGTCGATCCGGAGCGGCTTCACGCCCTTGTAGAGTGCGTATTTCTGATGAACCGACGGAAGCTTGTCCATGCTGAAATAGAACTCCAGCGGGACGCCGAGCGGGTCGACGGTCCTGAGCGTGCGGCCCTGGAACGGCTCCTCGACAAACCGGGCCGGCAGGCCGTTCGCCCGAAAGAAATGATGTGCCTTGTCCAGATCCTCTTCCGAAAAAACCTTGAAGCCGAGCACCTTTGCGACCGGGCTTTCACCCTTCTCCAAGACGATGCAATGGTGTCCACGTTCCTCCATCGCACGCATGTAGAGGCGGGTCTGGCTCTCGTCCGTCACCTGCAGCCCGAGCGTATCGGACCAGAAGGCTCGCGAAGCCGCCAGGTCGCTCACGGTCAGGACGACGTGATTGAGCCGCACCACCTGAAAGGGCGGATTCAATACCGGCTGCGGGACAGGCATAGAGCTTCCTCCTTGGTATCTTATTCCTGGTGCCGGCCTGCTTTTCGAGGCCTTGATGCTGTGAAGCCGGTGGCACGGCTGCGACC
Source organism: Allobosea sp. 2KB_26 (assembly GCF_052115715.1). NCBI lineage: Bacteria > Pseudomonadati > Pseudomonadota > Alphaproteobacteria > Hyphomicrobiales > Alloboseaceae > Allobosea > Allobosea sp. 2KB_26. Next base: position 492,601 of record NZ_JBFRHE010000002.1, on the reverse strand, counting down.
ACGGCCGCCGTTCCCGCTTCGATCCGTCCCGTTACCGGTCAGCCTCCGAGCCCGAGCTTTGGGACCTTGTGGCTGTCATAGGCGACCGCGATGTTCTTCGTCTCCATGTAGAAATCGAAGGAATAGTCGCCGCCGTCACGGCCGATGCCGGAATTCTTGATGCCTCCGAACGGGGTCGGCAAATGCCGCACATTCTCGGAGTTCACCCAGATCATGCCGGCTTCGAGATCGCGAGCGACACGGTGCGCGCGGCCGATATCACGGGTCCAGAGATAGCCGGCGAGCCCGTAGCGGACATCATTGGCGATCCGAACCGCATCGGCCTCGTCTTCGAAGGGAATCATGGTCAGGACTGGGCCAAAGATCTCCTCCTGGGCGATCCGCATTCCAGCTGCAGCGTCGACATAGAGCGTCGGCTCGACATAATTGCCGGCCCCCTCCATCGCCCGCCCGCCGCCGCAGGCGACGCGTGCCCCGCCCTCTCGCGCGAGCGCAGGGTAGGACAGGACCTTTTCGGCATGACGCGGGTGGATCAATGGCCCGATCTCGGTTGCCGCATCGAGCGGGTGGCCGATTTTGATACGCCGGACACGCTCGGCGACTCTTTCGCTGAAGCTGTCATAGATCGAGCGCTGGACCAGCGCGCGCGAGGACGACGTGCAGCGTTCGCCATTCAGCGAGTAGATCATGAACAGCACGGCATCGAGAGCGCGGTCCAGGTCGGCATCGTCGAAGACGATCACCGGGTTCTTGCCGCCGAGTTCGAAATGCACGCGTTTCAGCGTTTTTGCGCCCTGAGCCATGATGTGCGAGCCGGTCGTGGTCTCGCCGACGAAGGCGATCGCCCGGATCGCGGGATGCTCGGTCAGGGCCTTGCCAGCCTCTTCGCCCAGTCCGTGCACCAGATTGACGACGCCTGCCGGCAATCCATGGTCACGGATCACCTCATCCATGATCTCGGTCAGGATGACCGCGGAGAGCGGTGACCACTCGGCCGGCTTATGGACGACCGTGCAGCCGGCCGCGAGTGCCGGCGCGATCTTCCAGGTCGACAGCATGAAAGGCGTATTCCACGGCGTGATCACGCCCACGGGGCCGATCGGTTGGCGGATGGTGTAGTTGATATGGTCGGTATCGGGCAGCGAAAGCCCGTTGCCCGCCTCGGTGGCGCGATCGGCGTAGAAGCGAAAATTCTCGGCGCCGCGCAGCGCAGCCTTGGCCATGTAGCGGATCGGCTGGCCCGTATCGCAACTCTCGACGAAGGCGATCTCCTCGGCTCGCGCCTCGATCGCATCTGCGATCGCATGCAGGATTTTGCGACGCGTCGCACCTGGAACATCGCGCCAGACCTTGAAGGCCGCCTCGGCAGCGCGGGCAGCACGGTCGATCTCCGCTGCACCACCGGAGGCGACGGTGCATTGATGCTCGTTGGTGGTCGGATCGAGCGTTTCGAAGGTGGCGCTCGTGGCGGAGAGCACGCGCTCTCCGGCAATGACATGCGGAACGACCCCGCCGGCGAGGAAACGCGCCATGGCGCGCTCGGCCCCCATCAGATTGCTGGCGAGTTTCGGATCGATGGCCCGGTTCATGCGAGGCCTCCCTTGCGTGCGAGGCGTTCATGCAGATTGTTTGTCTTGATCGAGGCCGTCCCGTCGATCTCCTGGACCTCGACCGTGAGACCGAGCCCGATCTTGCTGAACAGGTCTGCGGTTTGCGCTTCGAGCGTCGCCATCAGCGCTTCGGCGACCCGCCGGCGCGTCGCGGCATCCCGGCCCTCCCCGATCCGAGCCAGAACGGCAACAAAGCCATGGGTAGGATCGCCATCGGCAATCGCGAAGATATCGCGGCGTTCGGCCCGCGTCCGCAGGCCGCCAATGGGAAAAACCCCGGTTGCGAGCGCTGTTGCGTGCAATTCGTCGACCAGCCGGCGGAGCGACAGCGCCGGCTCAAGATTGGCCGAATATTCGACGATGATATGCGGCATCCGCGCACCCGTCTCGTGTTCGAAATTAAATTAACGTGTTAAATTAATTCGAGCAAGCGATTATCGCCGCAAAAAAACCGCTAGAATGGTTGCATTGCTCTGATCCTGCGTCAGCCGCTCCGGAAGGGATCACGTTTGAGAAGCCCCGCACCACCCCCGGATGATCCCTCGCAAGGTGGGACGCGCGTCCATCTTCGCCATTTCTCGAAATCGCTGCCGATGTCGCTGTTGCGGGCGCGCGAGGCGGTGATGCGCTGCTTTCGCCCGTCGCTGCGGCAGTATGAAATCACGGAGCAGCAATGGCGGGTGCTACGGGCGCTGAACTCAGTGCCCAGCCTGGAAGTGACCGATCTTGCGCGCGCAACCTTCCTGCTCGCGCCGAGCCTGTCGCGGATCCTCGTCGATCTCGAAGCGAGACACCTCATCACGCGAGCGGCCGATCAGCGTGACCTGCGTCGCGCCATCATCTCAATCAGCCCGGCCGGCGCCAGTTTGATCGAAACGGTCACGCCGGTCTCGGAAGCGATCTACCACGACATCACCAGCCGCTTTGGCGACGAGAAGCTCGCGACTCTGCAGGCCTTGCTGCGCGAACTGGAGGACGTGGCCAGCGCAGTCGCGCCCCATGACGAGAGCGTGGGCAAACCGCCCCCACCTCTGGAAACCACCCGGAAGAAGCGGCGAATCCCTCTGAAGCGAAAGCGCAGCGCGAGCTGACGGACGCGCTGCGCTCACGCCTGCTCAGACCTTGCCGAGGATCGTGGTCATCTCGGCCGGGGTGAAAGCCCGCATCGTCTGGTTGCGGATGTTGCCCAGCTTGGCAACGGCAAGACTGAGCGCAGTGGCGCTCATCTCGTCGGGAGCGTCCACGGTGACAAGGACGTCATACTTGCCGAGCGTGTAATAGGCGTCCTTGACGGTGATCCCCTTGGATTTCGCCATCTCCCGGAATGCCTCCAGGCGTTTGACGCTGTCATTGACGTTGCGGATGCCTTGATCGGTGAAGTTCGCGAGGACGACATAGGTAGCCATGACGCGCTCCTCCCTTTGAGCCCCGGCACAATGCACCACGGCCGGAGACGCCAGTCGATCTGTACCTGGGGGAAAAGCGTGCCTGCCTTGCGAGACGCGCGTCCAGGACCGCCTGGGAGCGCCTTGCCTATTGCGAGCTCTTGATGGCCTGGCTCACCCGGGCCGATGAAATGCTCGTTTCGCCTCTGAACGGTTCGTCCATGATGATGATGAGGCCGAGCACCATGCCGATTGCGCCCATATGCGTGGCGATCAGGGCAATCGCTGCAGGGTTCAGGTAAAAGCGGCCGTTCATCAGCATCGCACCGAGCAGAAAGACCAGGATCATCCACCAGAAAATCCCCGGCACGCTCTTCGTTGCAGCTTCGAGCCGGCCCTGGCGATAGTCCTCCAGTCTGTCCAGCAATCCGCGCAGCGAGGAGGCCGAATCCGGATACCCCGCCGCAACCTTGCGCACCTGCAGGACCAACGCAGCGAGCGCACGATCAGCCGTTGCAGAAAGCCCCGCATCCTCTGTCGAGAGGGAATGCCACTCATCGCGGGTCACGGCACCGACATAATCTCGCAGGGCCTTCCGCGCCGCCTCGGGCTCGCTCCCGTCGAGACTCGCGAGATCGCGATCGAGGCGCGCGATATAGGAGCCCTCACGCGAGACCGCATCATCAGCTCGCGCCAGATTTACACGGACATCCGCAAGCATCAGGGCGAGCACGAAAACCGAGAAGGCCAGCAGACTGCCATGAACGACCTCGGCGAGCTTGTTGGGCTCGTCGACAGCGTCCCGAGGCCGGGCAAACCAAAGGCGACGGGCAATGGAGGCGAGCAGTACCCCCAGTACCGCCGTCGACAATCCGCAGATGATCAGGATCACTGCGTCCGAATAGGCTGCGATCAGTTGTATCATCGAGAGCATCACCCTCCTCACAACAACGATAGCATGCTGGTGGGCGCTGCCGCGGGTGCAGCGAGACGCCTACCCCCTGAGTCGCTCACGATCCAGGTAGGCTGTGAGCCCCGGCAGCAGGCGGGCAGACAGCCAACTCGCCGCGACACCGCTCACGCCTCCGGCGATCTTGACCAGCGCATCTCCCAGCCGGGCATGCCTGTCGGGTGACAGCATCTGGAAGAGCTCCAACCCTATCGCGATCCCGACGGTCAGCAGGAGTACGATCCCAATCCGCCTGGAGTAGGCGGTGGCGAACAGGAAACCCAAGAGCCCGAATGCGCCGAACCGCTCGAGATGAACGGCGTCGCCGATTCTCGGACGCAGTTCTATCGCGGACAAGGTTGCGTAAGCGATGAAGGCGAGCGTGAACCATGCCAGAGCGCGTAGAACTCTCCTGAATGTCATGGTCCGTCGATCTCTGGCTGTGGGCGGCGAGCTGCGAGCGCTCTATCGCGCGCTCTCGCTCACAATGGAAGCCCGCCTATTTCGCCAGCAGCGCCCGATAGACCTCCAGCGTCTTCTGGGTGACGTTCTGCCAGCTATAGGCCAGCTCCACCCGCTTGATCTGGGAGCGGGCCTGTTCCTCGCTGAGCGGATTGGCGATCTTTGTCATCATCGCGGCCGCGAGCGCATCGACATCCCCAAGCGGAAAGTAATCCTCCGGAGGCAGGCCAAGCTCCTGGTTCGCGGCGATATTGCTGGCGAGCACCGGGAGGCCGGACGCCATGGCCTCCAGGAGCGCGATCGGCATCCCCTCATGGCTCGACGGCAGGACGAAGAGCGCGGCATTGGCGAAGAGTTCGGCAAGCCTGTCGCCGGACTGGAAGCCGGTCAAGACGACGCCGGGCACGGCCTGGGCCATCTCCCTGACCTGCAGGGAATAGGCGGTTTCAAACTCCGCCCCACCTGCCAGGACCAGGCGAAGGTCAGACTGCCCGCTCCTCGCAAAGGCTTCGATCAGGTCCGTTTGCCGCTTCTCAGGAACAAGGCGGGCGGCAAGCAGGACATAGCGCTTGGGCTGCAGGCCAAACTCCGCCAGGATACCGGTCTGATGCGTGCCCCGGGAGATAGCCACGCCATTCGGCACGAAGCTGACCGGAGTATCGTACTTGGAGCTCATGCTCTGGGCGACCTGGCTCGAGACCGCGATCCGTCCATGGGACAGGCGCATGCCGAGATATTCGCCAAGCTTCAGCGCACGCCGGGCAACGCCGCCCCATTTCTGCCTGTCGTAATCGTAGCCGTGATGGGTAACCACCACCTTCATGCCCAGGAGACGGGCGAGAGGCACCATCAGTGCCGGGCCCACCGCATGAATGTGCAGGATGTCCGGCCGGCGCACCGCCGCGAAACAGACGCCCAGGAAGGTATGGACGATGGCCTCCAGCGCCATCTTGCGGGGCGCCCAGAGCGAGAAGACACGGATGCCGTTCGCGGGAGACGGCACAGACGGCAGGTAGCGGTGTCGGCCGATGACTTCAACGTTCCAGCCGCATGCGGCCATCTCGCCGGCCAGCATCTCGACATGTTTCTCGACGCCGCCCTGAACATTGGGGATGCCGCGGAGTCCGAGGAAAATGACGCGCCGTGGAATATCCTGATTTGCCATAGTCACCGGCCGTGCGGGAGGCACCTCGAAGGGAAGACTGGTCAATGACGCCTCCGCCGATTGCTGCCCGGCCGGTCTTGAACGACAATGCTGAAGACGATCCCGCTTTCAGCTCGGCGCCAGACCTCGGAGAGATTGCTCTTGGGAAGGTAAAGAGTGGAACCCAGCGTTCTGGAAAATCCCTCTACCTGATTTCGACCAATTTTACAGAACGCGGGCGGGCATCCGCAATAGACAGCCCCACACTCTGTGTGTTTTCCATTTATTAACCTTTACGTCACTTTTTTCTTCGTGGTTTTCAGGCGGCCCCGAGCGCGGCATAGAGGCTCAGTGTCCGGTCGCGAAAGGCGGCGGCGGAGAAGTCCGCTGCGATCCATTTCCGCCCCGCCGCTCCCATCCGCGCTCGCTCGGCCGCCGGGAGCGCGGCCAGATCTGCCAGTTTCTGCGCGAGATCCTGCGCGTCTCCCGAGGTCACCAGCATTCCGGTTTCTCTCTCCTGGATCATCTCCGGGATGCCGCCGATGGCGGCGCCCACAACGGGACGTCCCAGCGCATAGGCTTCCAGGATACTGATCGGCGCGTTTTCGTACCATTCGGAGGGCAGTACCAGCGCTCGGGATTGTCCGATCAGGCGGTGCAGGTCCTGCCCTGACAGGTGCCCCACGAAGCTCACATCCGCGCCGGTTTCGTCGGCGAACTGGCGAAGGGCTGCGTCATCCGGCCCAGTGCCGGCCACGATGAGCCGCTGCTTCGAGAGAGCGACGGCCTCGATCAATGTCGCAAGCCCCTTCTCGGGCGCGAGGCGGCCGGCGAAGACGAAATAATCGCCCTCCTCCCAGTCGCTACGGTAACGCTCGACATCGACGAAATTCGGTATGTATTCCAGCTGCTCGCGGGGCCAGCCCCATTCGACCAGCTTCTCCAGATAGAAGCAGCTGGGAACGACGATGCGGTCGAGCTTGTCCCGGTAGAGGCCGAGCGAGCGATGCACCAGCGTTTCCGCGAGGACCAGGGTGCTGTACGGCACGGATCCCTTGATGCAGCGATGGCGCAGGACATTGTAGATATGGCCGCCGCGGCAATCCTCGCAGATTTTTCCGTCGCGCAGCATCTTGTAGGACGGACAAGCCAGCTTCAGGTCATGCGCCGTCATCACCACGGGAATTCCAGCCGACTTCAAGGTCGCGAAGATCGCCGGGGAGAGGTGGTGGTAGACGTTATGGGCGTGGGCGACCGAGGGGCGCGCCTGCTCGATCAGTCGCGCGATATTCCGCTGCGCTTCGAGCGAATAGATGATGCTGGCCGCCTGGACGACCTTTCGCAACGGGCTCGTCCGGCGACCATATTCGATTTCCGAGACGAAATAGCCTGACCATGGCGAGGGCTCATTGCTCTCATGCTGCATGGCAAAGGGAACGACATCCCAGCCGATCCTTTCGAACATGGTCATGTGGTCGAAGAAGACCGCCTCCGCCCCGCCGCGGCGGTAGAAATAGTTATTGATCGCCAGCAGGCGTTTCCGAGCAGGTTGGGGCTTTGCCACGTCGCGGCTCCTCACCAGCCGATCCGATCCAGCATGCGATCGACAGGCAGGACCGCGCATCCGCGCTCGACCGCGTGACGCACCAGATGCTCGAATGTGCCCGGCGTGCAGCCATAGGGGGTTGGGTCTGGTGCGATGTCATGCGTGAAGAAGACGAGCCAGCCGGGCATGTCGACGACCTCGTCGATCCAGCTTGTCAGGGCGCGTGCCTCCGGATCGGGCTGGCGAATCTCGACGGCCTTGAGCATCAGGGGATCGACCGTACCGCGATTGATCGCTTCACCGGCCCCGCGGCAAGTGCGGAAGCGCCGGCGAAACTCGCGGCGCGCCAGCGGCCATGCCGCATTGTATGGAAAGGCGAAATTGGCCGGCTTCGCGGAAATGCCGGCCTGCGCGAGATAGGCGGCATTGCGGTCCAGGTCGCGCGGCAGTTCGGCGCCGGGAATGTCGCGGATTCTGCGATGCGAGAAGGTGTGGCAGCCGATTTCGTGACCGCGTTCGGCCAGATCCCGGCATCCTTCCGGGACGATCAGCACCCGGCCCGGCTCGACCTGCCCGGCAAGTCCTCCGGCGATGTAGAACGTGCCATGCACCCCGTATTTCTCGAGGATCGCGGCTCCTTCGCTGCGGGCCGAATCTGGAACATCGTCGAAGGTGAAGGAGACCAGCGGGGTCTCCGTCTCCAGGTGGCGCCTGGACCCTGCAAGCCCCCAGATCAGGCGATTGCTCAGACTGTCGAGCTTGGCTCCGAGCTGTTTGGATACACTAGGCATGCGCGACGGCCCTTTCCGATCTGGTCCGGGGCTCCGGCGCCAGCGCGGCCGAAGCCTGCAGGGACAGGCCGTAGAGCGCGAACAGCAAGGTGAACCAAAGCGAGTTGCCACCTTCGAAGAACAGGCTCTCGAGGCCGGCATTGAAGATGGCGTAGAGCCAGATGCGGGTGAAAAGCCGGGTCAGATGCGAGTGCTCGGCGTCGGATTCCAGCCGTGAAATATTTCGGAGCGGCAGGACGATGAGCCAGACCAGCGTCAGCAAAAGCCCAGGGATTCCCGTCATCAATGCGACGTCCAGATAGGAATTGTGCCCGTTTGCCGCGGCAACCGCCCAAGTTTCGACCGAGCCGCCGCTGTGGACAAGCTCCGATGTCTGCCAAAAGCCCTTGAAGCCGTATCCTGTCAGTGGCCGGTCTGCGAGTTCGGAGACGGCAAAGCGCCAGATATCGGCGCGGTTGGTAAAGGTGGCATCGATCCCGAGTTCATTGATGAAATCGCCCAGCGGCCTGAAGACCGCGGCCCCGATCGCGAAGACGTTGAACAGCCCAACGCCGCCGATGACGATCGGAATGCGCAGGAAGCGAACCTTCTCGAAGACCCATGCGAGAAGAAGGATAGCCGGCAGCATGGCCGTCGAGGTCTTGCCACCGGTATTGATCAGGAAGAGGAACGACAGGAACAGGATCGTCATGCCCGCAATCCGCGACCAGGCATTCATGACGAAGAGGCCGAAGAATGCCGCGACCACCATCGCCGCTGCAGCGCTGTTCTTGTGCGGGAAATGCCCGCGCCACAAACCGGCATTCATCGGCTCGCGCAGCTCGGACGCCTGGTGGATCGCCAGAAGCGGCTTGAACAGGATACCGTAATAGCTGACCCCCAGCATGATGAGGGTGCCGATACCCAGCATCTTGGCAAAATGCCTCTCGGAGGCTGGCAGCAGCAGATAGACGCTGGCGTTGATGGTCACCATGACGGCCAGAACGGTGCCCTTGATCCCGAGCATGGGGTAGGTCGAGATCAGCGAAACAAGGAAGAACCAGGCGAACAGCAGGCCCAGCAGCACGCGCGGCTGCAGGATGATGCTGCGCATCGGATGAAGCAAACCGTAGGCGAGCGTGCCTGCGAACAGCAGCAGCGACACGATCTGGTTCATCAGATTGGAGTTGCCGGCGCTCGGGTCCAGCACGGCCTCGCCGGTCAGGTCGACGAAAGGATTGAGGGAAATCCAGAAGAACAGGAAGATCGCCATGAACAGGGCGGTGCCGACGGTCTCCCTCAGCCTCTCTCCTCGATCAGCCTCCCCCTTGGCGGCGCTCCCCATGGCCGTCGCTCAAGCAGCTGCAGGCTGCGGATCACGGATATAGGTCCAGGCTCCACGCGTCAGGGCTGCCGCAATGCCGAGCATGAGGCCCAGCATGGCGGCTGCCGCCAGCAGGATCAACGTACGCGGCGGCCAGCTGCGCGCCTTTGGCGGCATCGGCGACGAGATGACACGGACATTGCTGGTGTCGATCTGCTGGCGCTCACCGATCTGCTGGGCACGCGCCAGGTGGGTTTCGTAGATCGCAGCCTTGGCGCGTGCATCGCGCTGCAGGTCGCGCAGCTGCACCTCGGCGTCGTTGTCGGTGAAGACGTTCGATTTGCCATCACCCGCCTTGTCCTGCAGCATTCTGAGCGTCGTCTGTTCCCTGTTGAAGTCAGCCTTCGCGCCTTCCAGGATGCGGCGTGCTTCGCGGGACAGGGCGCCCTCGAGCACCTGCTGCTCGGATAGCGCGGTAATCAGCTGCGGATGTCGTGCGCCAAAGGTCGCCCTGATCGACCCGATCTGCTGCTGCAGCGTATTATATTGCGCCCGCAGGCTCGTCATGGTCGCGGAATCGAAGATTGACGCGCTGGCTGCCCGCCGTTCCGCGATCGCCGCGCTCATCTGCCTGTAGCGCGATTCCGCCTGGATGAAGCGCTGCTGCGCATCCAGAACCTGCGTATTCAGCTCGCCCGAAAGCCGCGTGCTGACGAGCTCGCCATTATTGGACTGCAGCCCCTTCGCGCGCCGAAAATCCTCGACCCTCCGCTCCGCTTCGGTCACGTTGCGGCGCAGTTCGTCCAGGCGGTTATTGAGGTTCTTCACTACCCGGCCGGCGCTTTCGGCCGCTGACTGGAAAAGCTCGGCCTCGAAGGCTTCGACAATCGCGTTGGATATCGCGACAGCCTTCTCGGGATCTTCCGCCCAGAGCTTCATGACCACGACGAAGGAGCGCTCCTCGCGCCGCGCCTCGACCCGTTCGGCCAACGCACGCATCACGGCAAGGCGATTGTCCTGATTGGTATCCCTGGACGAGATCAGGCTCCTGAGCGCCGACAGATAACCAGGTTGCACGAACTCCGGGTCGTTGGTCAGGTCGAGCCGGTCGATGACCCGAGCCAGGACGTTGCGCGAGGTTAGGACCCTGAGCTTGCTCTCGACCTCGAGCAGTTGTGCATCACGCTGCGGATTGCTCGTGAAGACATCGTCCCGGACGACGTTCAGGTTCGAGGGATCAATCAGGATGTCGGTGTAGACGGTATAGCGAGGCGGCGTCGTGACCGCATAGACCAGCGCCGCAGCGACGCAGATGATGATGGCGGCAACGATCAAGCCTATTCCCTGCCGCAGCCAGACGAGGATATCGTCGGCCCCGACATCGGCGAGTAGGCGGAGACGGGCAACCGGACTTCCGCTTCCGAACGAGCCCTGCCTCCGGCTCGACGGCGAGGAGTGTGAGCCGGGAGATGTAGCTGCATCATCGCGCAGCGATTCTGAGCGAATCCGGGAATGGCCTGTCGGCAGAGGCGTTTGTCGCTGCTCCGACTCCTTCGGCCCGTACATCCGCTTCGCCCTCAGCACGCAACTCTAGACGGAAGAGACGCGCCTATCCCCCGTAAACATGCCCTAGGGGTATGCTCCGGCCCTGAATTTTACGTTAATCGCGAGAAGAACACCCCGCTCCGGGAGTGGCAGCCCGGCCCTCAATCCCGAGGCAAAGTTCATCTGCGTCATCGGCCCCGCGAGAGTGCAATCTTCGGCCTTGATCCGAAGTCTAATCAAGAACTTGGGGTCTTGGCGGACGCTTCGAAATTTACCATTCGCATGGATATCCCCAAGCGTTAACGTATGCTCGCCCCTGATTGGCTATAAGTCCAAGGGGACACGAAGGACCTGGAAGCATCTCGGTATGTGCGGATTTGGGGGCTATTTCGGCGCGGTCCGGGATGGGAGGGAACTCCTTGAACGGATGACGGCTGCGATCGCGCATCGCGGCCCAGACGAGCGAGGGCTCTTCACCACCAAGGACGCAGGCCTCGGGCATGCACGGCTGTCGATCGTCGGCCTTGGGGATGGCCAGCAACCGATGTCCGATGCGGCGGGTGAGCTGACGATCGCCTTCAACGGCGAGATCTTCAACTATGTCGAACTGCGCGAGCAGCTGCGCGCAAAGGGGCACCGCTTCCGGACATCGAGCGACACCGAGGTGATCCTGCATCTCTACGAGGAGATGGGAGAGGATTGTCTGTCCGTCCTCAATGGTGATTTCGCCTTCGCGCTCTGGGATGGCCGGCGCCGCCGCATGGTTCTGGCCCGGGACCGCATGGGCGTCCGGCCGCTGTTCTATACGAGGCAGGATGGCCGGTTCTATTTCGGCTCGGAGGTCAAGGCGCTTCTTCAGGTCCCCGGCGTCAGCGCAGAGATTGATCCCCTCGCTCTCGACCAGATCTTCACATTATGGGCGCCGATCGCGCCGCGCACGGCCTTCCGCGACATCTTCGAACTGGAACCCGCGCATCTCATGATCGTCCAGGAGGGCAGCGTCTCGACGCGGCCCTATTGGAGCCTGGACTATCCCGATCGGGATGCGCCATCCCGGCACACGGACGAACGCGCCGCGGCAGAGGAGCTGCGCGCCCTGCTGACCGAGGCAACCCGTATTCGCATGCGGGCCGATGTCCCGGTCGGCTCCTATCTCTCAGGTGGGCTCGATTCCTCGATCACCTCCGCGCTTGCGGCGGGCATGGCGCCTGGCGGCCTCAGGACCTTTTCCGTCACCTTTGACAGCGCCGAACATGACGAGAGCGCCTTCCAGATGGAAATGGCCCGGGCGCTCGGGACGCAGCACAGTTCCGTCGCTTGCGGCGAGGGCGATATCGCCGCGGTCTTTCCCGATGTGATCCGTTTCACCGAGCGGCCGATCCTCAGAACCGCGCCCGCCCCACTTTTCAAGCTGTCCGGCCTTGTGCGCGAGGCGGGGCTGAAAGTGGTGCTGACGGGTGAAGGCGCGGACGAGGTCTTTGCCGGCTATGACATCTTCAAGGAGGCGCGGGTTCGGCGCTTCTGCGGCAGGCAGCCCGGCTCCCGGATCAGGCCGCATCTGTTTCGCAAGCTCTATCCCTATCTGCCAGGCCTCAGGCAACAATCCGCAGAATATCTCGCATCGTTCTTCGGGGCGGGCGGCGCGGCACTCGACGATCCGCTGTTCTCGCATCGGCCGCGGTTCGACGGCACGGCGGCGACGAAGCTGTTCTTCTCGGGCGACCTGCGCACCACGCTCTCGGGCTACGACGCAGCCGAGGAACTGGTGTCGCGACTGCCCGAAGCCTTCAGCCGCTGGCACCCCTTGCATCAGGCGCAATATCTCGAAGCCCGCTTCCTGCTCCCCGGCTATATCCTGTCCAGCCAGGGCGACCGCATGGCGATGGCCCATGGCATCGAGGGGCGCTTCCCCTTCCTCGACCATCAACTGGTCGAGTTCGCCGCCGGGCTTCCCCCCGAGATGAAGCTGAAGGGGCTTGTCGAGAAGCACATCCTGCGCGAGGCGACCAAGGACCTCCTGCCGCCCTCGATCAGTCGACGGGCAAAGCAGCCCTATCGCGCGCCGGACAGTCACTCCTTCGTCGGTGCGGGCGCCGCCGATTATGTCCAGGCCGCCATGGGCGAGGCGCAGGTCGCAGCCGGCGGCCTGTTCAATCCCAAGGCCGTGGCAAAGTTGCATGAGAAATGCAGCACGCGCCCGGCCTCCGGCTTTCGCGACAACGCAGCCTTTGTCGGCATCCTCTCGACGCAGCTCTGGCTGCAGACATTCACCGGCACGAGCGGCCGCAGATCAGAGGCCGCCTGAACCGGCCAGGAAAGGGAAAGACATGAGCGAAACAATCAGGGACAGCGTGAAGGCCTTCGTCGTCGAGAACTTCCTGTTCGGCGATACCAGCCATGAGCTCGACGGCACGGCGTCGCTGATCGAGAACGGCGTCATCGATTCCACCGGGGTTCTGGAGCTCGTGGCCTTCATTGAGGATCGCTACGGGATCACCGTGGCCGACGCCGATATCGTGCCCGCAAACCTGGATTCGCTTGATCGCATCTCGGCTTTCATCGCGTCGAAGCTGGCCGCGCCGGTCACGGCGTAACGACTAGGGGCGGAGCAACAGGCTCATGCGGATCGAGCAATTCCTCGTCACGAACGCCGCCGCACAGGCTGCGAAAACGGCGCTGGTCACCGACCAGAGACGGCTGCGCTATGACGAGCTGGATGATCTTTCCAGCCGGCTGGCCACCACGCTCGCCGCAAGCAGCGTGAAGCGGGGCGACCGCGTCCTCGTTTTCATGGACAATTGTTGGGAAGCTGCCGTCTCGATCTTCGCAATTCTCAAGGCCGGCGCGACCTTCAGCCCGATCAACGCCTCGACCAAGGCCGACAAGCTGGCCTATGTCATCGGGGATTGCGAGGCCGCCGCGATCCTGACGCAGGCGAAACTGTTGCCGGTCGTAACGCAGGCGCGCGCGTTGGTCCCAGGGCAGGCGCTCTTTGTCGCTTCGACGCAGTCGCCGGCCGGCCGGCCGCTCGAAGGCGCGGTGTCCTTCGAGGATTGCCTGAAGGGCTCGCCCGCTCCAGTCGATCATGGCGGCATCGATATCGACCTTGCCATGCTGATCTACACCTCGGGCTCCACGGGCCGGCCCAAGGGCGTGATGATGACGCATCGCAATATCGACGCGGCGGCCGACTCGATCACGATCTATCTGCGCAATACGCCCGACGACATCATCCTCAACGTCTTGCCTCTGGCATTCGACTACGGCCTCTACCAGTTCCTGATGGCGATGAAGCTTGGGGCGACCCTCGTCCTGGAAAAGTCCTTCGCCTTCCCGCAGGCGATCTTCGAGCGCATTCGCACTGAGAATGTCACTGGTTTTCCGCTCGTGCCGACGATGGCCGCGATGATCCTGCAGATGCGCGATCTCGAGCCGGGGTTCCTGCCGAGCCTGCGTTATCTCTCGAACACGGCCGCAGCCCTGCCGCCCGCCCACATCGCTCGACTGCGTGAACTGTTCCCCGGCGTACGGCTCTATTCGATGTACGGCCTGACGGAATGCAAGCGCTGCACCTATCTGCCGCCGGAAGAACTCGACCGCCGGCCGGGCTCGGTCGGGATCGCCATTCCCAACACCGAGGCGCTGGTCGTCGACGATGAGGGCAACCGCGTGGCTCCGGGCGTGCCGGGCGAGCTGGTGATCCGCGGCCCGCATATCATGCAAGGGTATTGGCGCAACGAGGCGGCAACGGCACAGATGCTGCGCCCAGGGCCGAACCCCTGGGAGAAGCGCCTCCATACCGGCGATCTCTTCCGGACGGACGAGGAGGGCTTCCTCTATTTCGTCGGCCGCAAGGACGACATCATCAAGACGCGCGGCGAGAAGGTCGCTCCGAAGGAAGTGGAAGCGGTGCTGCACGGCCATCCCGGCATCGCCGAAGCGGTGGTGATGGGCGTGCCCGACCCGGTGCTCGGCCAGGCCATTGCCGCCCTCGTCGTCCTGTCGGATGCGAGCCTGAGCGAGCGGGACATCATTCGCCACTGCGCTGTCCATCTCGAGGATTTCATGGTGCCGCGGATCATCGCGTTCCGGACCGAATTGCCGAAGACGGATACCGGAAAGGTCAGCCGCAGGCTGGCCGCCGAAACGCTGGGAGCAGCGGAATGAACCTCCCCCCTGCCCCGAGCTTGCTCGCCTTCTCGGCAGCCACGCTGACGATCGACAACGCCGCGGAGACGGAGCGGATCGTCGCCGAACTGCGTGGGCAGTTGCGCGGCATGCGTAAGCGCGGGCTCGTGCTCGGCCTGTCCGGCGGCATCGATTCCAGCGTGTCCGTCGCGCTGGCGGTCCGCGCCGTCGGCGCCAAGAACGTCTTCTGCCTGTTCATGCCGGAGAACGATTCTGATCCTGAAAGCCTCCGGCTCGGCCGGCTGGTGGCCGACACGTTCGGGATCGAGGCCGCGGTCGAGGATATCGGCCCGACGTTGCAGGCCATGGGTTGCTACGAACGACGCGACGGCTTCATCCGTGAGCTCGTGCCCGCATACGGATCGGGCTGGGCCTCCAAGATCGTCATTGCCAACTCGCTCTCGGGCGACGGCTACAACATCTCGTATCTGGTCGTTCAGGATCCCGAAGGCCGGCAGACGAAGCTGCGCATGCCGCCTGCCGTCTATCTCGGCATCGTCGCCGCCACCAATATGAAGCAGCGCACGCGCAAGCAGATCGAATATTATCACGCCGACCGGCTGAATTTTGCCGTGCTCGGCACGCCGAACCGGCTCGAATATGATCAGGGCTTCTTCGTGAAGAACGGCGACGGTGCCGCCGACGTGAAGCCGATCGCCCATCTCTACAAGAGCCAGGTTTATGCTTTGGCGGCTCATCTCGGCATTCCCGAAGAAATCCGCAGGCGGCCGCCGACGACCGATACCTACACCCTCGAGCAGACGCAGGAGGAGTTCTACTTCTCGCTGCCTTATGACCGCATGGACCTGTGCCTCTACGGGCTCAATCACGGCCTCTCAGCCGAAGAGGTCGGCACGGCCACGCAGTTGACGGCAGTCGAGGTCGAACGGGTCTGGGCCGATATCGCGGCCAAGCGCAAGGCGACCCGGTACCTGCATCTGGGGCCGCAGCTCGTGCGCCCGGTGGACGAAATCGCGCATTGAAGCCAGCGCACCGGCGGCGGCCCGGCCGTCGCTGGTGTGCGAAGACTAGTCGAAGCTGCCGCCGTTCAGGCGGTTCCAATGTTCGCCCGCCAGTCCGTTCAGGAAGCCCTGCCCATGGCGGAAGGCCTGAACGAGCTCCTCATCGGGCGAATGCACGACTGTCGATGCGATGTGGCTAAAGGCGATACGCCGGCCCAGCATGGCTTCCAGCAGAGCGGGCTGTGTGCGACCGCGCAACCCCGCAACGCCGCGCGTCGCCGCGTGGCCGATGAGACAATCGATGACCGGGCCTGCCTGCCCCGGCTTGGCGAGAACCTGGAGGACACGCGCGATCCGCCCTGGTCGGGCGTGATACAGAAAGGCGCCGATAGGCGCCCCGCCGGCCGAGGTGACTTGCGCATACACCGCCTCGCCATAGTCCGGTTTCTCGGACGCTTCGGTGATGATGTGGGCGAGTTGTTCTCCTGACCAATCCGGACGCAGCGCGAACTGTTCCGTCAGCGGAGCGACAAGCGCGGCAAAGGCGGACTGATCGATTTCGGTGACCTTGAGGCCGCCTTTGACATTCCAGTTCGCGGGCACGCCCGACCAGCGCAGATCGTTATCCTGCATGCGGCCACGCAGATAGCGATCGAGCCCCCGGGAGAGCGGGTTCAGCAGCCGCACCGCCCCGATCCGGCTCGCGGCCAGATCGAGCATGAAGGCCGATGGCCGGATGATACGGACCCAGTCCAGGCTGTACTGCGGCAAGGCGATCCCGCGCAGCCTCGTCCACATCTGCGCGGAGATCTCGCTGGCGGTTTCGCTGAAGGAGAGATCCTGCGGCCCGGCGAGAAAGGTCTTGAGCAACCGCGCACCGGCCATCGGGTCGCTCGCCCGCCGCTCGACCATCAGCGAACCGCAGATCCCTGCGCGCAGCTTGCGGCCGCTATGGCTCATCGGCAGCACATTGACGCCGACGAAGCCCGAAATGCCGCCCTCACTCGACACATGGACGAGGGACGCGATCTCCGGATCACAGCCCGGCGCTTCGAGATAATGTCGGCGCAGATATGGAGCGAGCGTGGGAGGAGGAGCCACGCCGCGATCCCGGAAGATCCTTTGAAAAAGCCCCGTAACCGCCGGGATATCGGCGGCGACCAGCGGGCGGATCTCGCTCATGCCGGTCGGCCTGTCGCTTCGGTCGATGCTTGCCCGAACTCCGGGAGCTTGCGGACAAGGGCAACCCGCGGCGTTCCCGCCTCATTCGCGGCGAAGGTCATGGATTCGTAGGCCTTAGTCCTGGCAATGAGCGCTGCCGCTTGCCGATCCTGGCCCTCGCCGAATTCGAACAGCAGCCAACCGCCCGGCTTGAGGAAGGCTACGGCATCCCGGATCACGCGCTGGTGGATCGATATGCCATAAGGGCCACCGTCAAAGGCTTCGCGCGGCTCGGCCTCGAGCAAATGGGCGCTCTCCCCCTCGAGGCGCGACGTGGAGATATAGGGCGGGTTGCAGACGATCAGGTCGACGGCCCCCTCCAGGCCATCGCCTGCGAGAGCGGAGAACAGATCTCCCTGCCTGATGGTGACACGGTGCTGAAATGCCAGGCGCTCCGCGTTTCGGCGGGCGAGCTCGACGGTGCTGTCGGTCAGATCAGCGGCCCAGACGCGCGCCGACGGAATCTCGGCTGCGATCGCCAAAGCGAGATTGCCCGAGCCACAGCACATGTCGACCACGATCGGCTCCGCAGCGGCCCGTTCGCGAAGGATCGCGACTGCTCTCTGGCCGAGGAGTTCGGTTTCCTGGCGCGGCACGAGAACGTCGGGCGCCAGTTCCAGGCTCACGCCCATGAAGCGATGCAGGCCGGGCCGGGGCTTGCCGTCGAAATCCAACACTGTGTGCGGCATGAACGCCCCTTTCCTTGCTGAGCGCCTCATTCATCCGCGAGAAACTATGGCGGTCAGGTAAACGGAGACTGAAATGAAGTGAACGGAGGGTGTTAACCGCACAATCATTTCTGCGTGTTACTGGCCGTATTGTCGATGGTGGACGCCACCGAGTACCGCTATCTCGGTTGTTGTCAAAGGCAGGACCGGATGGCTTCGGATAACGCGAAAGGATCGAGTCATCGCAGAGCGTTTCTGCCTATGCTCGTGTCCTATGCCGCGTCCGGCGGCAGCCTCGTCATCAGTTCCGCCGCACAGCTTCTGACCTTTGCCATCCTGGCCCGTTGGCTCGGCGTCCATGAGTTCAGCCTCTTCGTCGCCATCACCGCGATTTCGAACATCGCGGTCCATATGTGCGGGCTCGGTGCCATGGAATGCCTGGTTCGCCGCGTGGCGCGCGACCGGGCGATCTATCCGGACATGCTTGGCCACAACATCATCCTGACGGCAGCCAGCGGTCTGTTCCTGGTCCTGCTCGGGGCGGTGGCTCTGCCCTTCTTCTTCACGCTCTCCAGCGATCCGGCGACGAATGTCGCAGTGATCACCCTGATGCTCGTCACGAATATCATGCTGGTCCGCATCATCGTGCTGGCAGAGCAGATCTTCATCGCCCATTCCGATTTCGGCTCGGCCAACACGGTGGTGGTCAGCTTCGCCATCGCGCGGACGATCGCCGCCTGCCTTGCCTGCATCGTCTTCGGTGTTTCGACGCTCGCGACCTGGGTGCTGTGGCAGTTTGCCTGCCATGTGCTCGTTGCGCTGGCGTGCTGGCGCGCCATTCGCGGGCTGGGCCAGCCGAAATACCGGATCGTGCGCGAAGAGCTGCCGCTCGGGCTCTATTTCAGCATTCCCTTCATCCTGCGGGCGATCCGGCAGAACGCCGACCTGCTCGTGCTCAGCCTCGTCGCGACAGCCGAAATCGTGGCGAGCTACAGCGTGGCGCGACGGATGCTGGAAAGCAGCTATCTCTCGGTCGAGGCGCTCAATCGCCTGGTCTACCCGGGTTCGGCCAAGGCGACGGCCGCCGGCCTGCAGCACGCCCTGCCCCGCGTCAGGAAGGTTCTCGTTGCAGCCACCGCGATCAGCATCGCGGCGGCGATCGCCGTCTTCGTGCTGGCGCCGATCCTGCCCCATCTGTTCGGCAAGGACTATGTCTCGCTCGTCTCCTTCGTCAGGGTTCTCTGCTGGGTGGTGATACCACTGGCGATGTGGTCCGTGGCCGTGGAGGCGCTCGGAGCATCGGGCCACCAGCCGACCCGCGCCGCCGTGATGGGGCTCGGCAGCGTCATCGGCGCCGTGGTTGCTGCCTGCGCGACCTGGTATGCGCCACCAACCGGCACTTTCGTCTCCTTCTATGTGATCGAGATCGCCATGGTGGCTGCGGCCTGGGGGGCGCTCCTGCATGTCGTGAACAGGGACAGGGAAGAGGCCCGCAAGCAAGGTCTCGCGGCGGGAATTGCGCATGGACGCTGACCTGCAGCAGAACCTGAAGCCATCCCTTGCGACCAGTGGCGAGGAGAGCCCTCCGCGCGGCTGCGGCGTGCGCCCGATGACGAAGCGCGATATTCCCGCCATCGCGCGCCTGTTCAGCAAGACGTTTCGTGACCGCAAGAGCGAGGTGGCGCCTGATCTGGAAGGCTATCTCGAGACCGTCTTCTTCGGCAGCCCGCATTATCGGCCGGAGCATGGCAGCATCGTCTATGACAGCGCTGCCGGCAAAGTTGCCAGCGCCATCCTTGCCCTCCCCATGGAGTTCACCGTCCATGGTCGCCCGATCATCGCCAAGCTTCTCTGCGCCTTCATGGCGGATGGGAAAGAGGGCGCGGCAGGAGCGGCGCGCCTTGCCCGGCAGATGCGCGCGGCCCGGCAGGATCTCTGCTTCTCCGACAACGCCTCGCCGGTCAGCGCCGATCACTGGGTTGCGGGAGGCGGTGTGGTTCTGCCGGTACAGAGCCTCGAATGGCAGCGCACGTTCCGGCCTCTTGCTGCCGGGGCGATCGCGTGGAGCCGCTACGTGCCGCTGTTGCGGCCCCCTGGCGTCCTGCGCCTTCTCGGCCTGTTCGATGGCCTGCTGCGCCGGCGACGGTCGTCGCTGGTCCCGGCCGCGGCAGCGGGCTGCCGGACGATCAGCGTCAGCCCGGACGAGTTCTTCCGCTGTGCCGGCCCGATGATGGAACGCTTTCCAATCCGGCCGGTCTGGTCAAAGCCTGAGTTCGACTGGCTCGTCAGCGTCGCCGCACTGAACCAGGGCCTCGGCTCCCTGGAGTACAGGACCGTGATCGCAGAGGATGGCCGCGTGATCGGCGCTTTCCTCTTCTTCGGCAATAAGGGCCGGGAAGCCAACGTCCTGAACCTCCTATGCGCGGCGGGCCACGAGTTCGACGTCACCGGGCAGATGTTTTCGCATCTGGACGGAGAGGGCTATGCCCAGGCGAGCGGGATGGCGCAGCCATTCCTGATGAACGCGATATCACGGCAGCGCTGGTTGTCATTCAAGCACCGCGGCTATTTCTGCATGGTCACGCGCCATGCCGCGATCAACGACGCCGCACTACGCAACGAGATTTATATCGGCGGGCTTGCATCGGAAACCTGGAGCAGGCTGCTCACGGATTTCTGACGTCGTGGCGCTCGTATCGACACTGGAGGCCCGATTGGCCGTTTCGATCATCATCAAGACCCTGAACGAAGAGAAGCGCATCGCAGCGACGATCGAGAGCGCGCTGGCGGCGCTTGGCGACCTGCAGGGCGAGGTGGTCATCGCCGATAGCGGCTCGTCCGACCGTACCACCAAGATCGCATCAGGTTACCCAGTCGTGATCGCCCAGATCGTTGCGCCGGCGCGGCCGAGTTGCGGGATCGGGCCGCAACTCGGCTTCCAGCATTCCCGCCACGAGTACATCTGCCTGATCGACGGAGACATGCTGGTCGATGCCAGCTTTCTCGATGCTGCCATCCGTTTTCTCGTCGAGAACCCTGCCGTGGCCGGCGTGACCGGACATGTCGAGGAAATGCAGGTCTCCAATCTCGAATATGCGAGACGCGTGCAGCGCAATGGGCCCGAGAACAGAACCGGTCCGATCGACCGGATGAATGGTGGCGGGCTCTATCGGCGCAGCGCGATCGAGCAGGCCGGCTATCTCTCGGACCGCAATCTGCATGGCCATGAGGAGATCGATCTCGGTATCCGCCTGCGGAGCCGCGGATGGAAACTGCATCGGCTCGACCGGCGCTTCGTCCAGCATTTCGGCCATACGCTCAATTCCTACAGGCTCCTGACGAGGCGCTGGAAGAACAAGTATCTGCACGGTGTCGGCGAGTTGCTGCGTGCGTCGCTCGGCAAGCCCTATTTCTTCCAGCTTCTGCGCGAACTCCCCGAGCTCAAGCTATGGAGCGCGGTCTATCTCTGGTGGGGGCTCTCGATCGCAATCCTGCTGTTCCTGCCCGACAAGGCGTTGGCTCTCGGGCTGGTCCTCGCCCTCTTCGCCGGCATCGTGGCGCTGATGAGCCTTCGCAAGGGTGGGATCGGCATGGGGCTCTACACCGTTGTCGCCTGGTTCTTCCACGCCGCAGCGCTGCCTGTGGGCTTCCTGCGGCGGCGGCACCCACCCGCCGCGCCCATCGAAAGCCGCATCATCCATGAACCGGCGAGAACGGCCGCCTAATGGGCGCAACCGGGCCACGAACACCTCAGGAAAGCTCCCTTCATGACCGACGACACTGTGGAGAAGAATGTTCCGCTCTGGGACCGGATCGTGCATTCCTCGTCGGAGTATTTCCGGAGGAAGCGCGGCGGCTTGTTTCGGGAGATCATTCCCGAATTCACGTCGCTCAAGGTCTGCGACGTCGGCGGCTCCAGGCACTTCTGGGAAAAACTCGACCCGGCCGACGTTCCCAAGGACCTGACGCTGGTCAATATCCGCGACGACGGCCAGGCGCGCTCGTTCACCGGCTCGTTCGGCGATGTGAAGGTCATCGTCTATGACGGCGACCGCCTTCCCTTCGAGGACAAGTCGTTCGACGTGGCGGTGTGCAACTCGGTGATCGAGCACGTGCCGCCGGCCAAACGAGCCAATCTTGTGCGCGAGATCAACCGCGTCTCGAACTACTACTTCATCCAGACGCCGGCCTTCGTCTTCCCCATCGAACCGCATTTCTTTTGCCCAGCCCTCCACTGGCTGCCGCGTCCGCTCGCCCGCCATGCCGTCAGGCTGTCGCCGTGGCGCTTCCTGTCCAAACCCTCCGAGGAGCACATCCGGGAGTATTTCGAGGAGATTCAGATCCTGACCCTGAAGGAGTTCCGCTCCTATACGCCTGAGGCGAGCCTGGTCCGGGAGACAATCGCAGGCCTCACCAAATCCTACATCCTGCACGGCCCGTCGCGGCCCTGAAGGCGCAACGGGATCGTCCAAAGGGCGCTGAATGGGGGCTGGTCGGCATGAAGAGACTGCTTTCCTCACTGGCCGCGGTGCTGGCTTTGAGCGCCACCGCGTCTTGCGCCATCGCCGCCGACCAATGGCTGCCCGTTCGCGAGGTGTCGCTGGAGATCCGCCCCGGCAGCCCGCTCGACTTCTCCGCGCTCCTGCCCAGCCGGGCGAACGGGCCAAAGGGCGCCATCGGCGTGGGCCAGCGAGTGGTGGCGCGGCAGGACGGCCGTCTCGCCCTCGCCCAGGCGCCTGGAGAACCGGCACGCCTGTTCTGCGCCTCTCTGGCATGGAGCCCTGCCTCGGGCGGCTTTCCTGATCGCGTCGGGGCCGACCGCTACGCAGAGCAACTCGCGCGCCACGGCTACAACATCGCCAGGCTAACCTTCCTTGACGCATCGCTGATGTCCGGCCGCGGCAAGGATTTCGATTTCGACCCCGACACGCTCGACCGCATTCATTATCTGCTCGCCGCACTGAAGCGGAACGGCATCTACTGGATCATCGATGGGATGACCTCGTGGCGCGGCGCCTATGGCGGCTATGACGACCGCTGGGATCCAGCCGGCAACCTCAAGCTCGCGCTGCATCTCGACGACGCCGCCTTCGCCCATTGGAAGAACTTCACCGAAAAATTCCTCGCAAGGGTCAATCCCCATACCGGCATCGCGCCGATCCATGACGATGCGCTGGCGCTGGTCATCCTGGTCAATGAGAACGGCATCGAGTTCGAGGGCGTCGTGCAGGACCGGCCTGGCAAGCCACCCTATGACGCGATGCTCGCGGCCCCCTTCAATCGCTGGCTGGCGAAGCGCTATGCGTCGACGGCTGCTCTTTCGAAGGCCTGGGGCGGGCTCGGCTGGACCGAGCGACTGGAGAATGGCTCGATCGCACTGCCCGGCAACCGTTACGCCGATAGTCCGCGCATGCGCGACCTGCAGGCCTTCTTTACCGAGGTCGAGACCGAATCCGCCGCAAAGATGAGCCAAGCGCTACGCACGCTCGGCTACAAGGGCCTGATCAGCACCTATAACAACTGGCCGACGATCCAGACCGCCCTCAGCAGGCGTGGCCTCGAAGCCGTGACGATGAACACCTATCACGACTGGGTCGGGGGCTATGCGCCCGGCAGCAAGCTGCTTCAGCAGAGTTCGGTCGGCGACGGCGCCAACGCGATGCGCATGATCGCGGCCGCGCGATGGCTCGGAAAACCCTTCATCGTCAGCGAATACGATCACCTGTTCTGGAACCGCTATCGCTATGAGGGCGGGCTGGTCTTTCCGGCCTATGCCGCACTGCAGGGCTGGGACGTGCTCTGCCGGCACGCCCACGGCCCGATCATCCTCGCCTATGGCGAGCCCTATCCGCACAAGCGGGCGATGCTACCCTACGCGATCGCCCTCGATCCCGTGGCCCGCGCGGGCGAGACCCTCTCCGCTCTCCTGTTCAGGCGCGGCGATGTCGCCACCTCCCGGATCACGATCCCGTTCGCGGTTCGCGGCGAGGAGGATCTCGGCAAGGATATGCAGGCACGGGAACCTGAAAACCTGACGGATCTGGCTCTGGTCGGGCGGATCGGATTGCAGGCTGCCGACCGCATCGGCGAACAGATCGCCGTTCTTCAGCCCCGCGACACGAATCGCGCGGCCGGGATCATCGACAGGCTGAAGAAGAGCGGCGCGCTCTCGCAAGGAAATGCCACCGACATCGCGGCAGGGCTCTACCAGAGCGACACGGGCGAGATCGTCCTGAACCGCCCAAGCCGGCAGTTGCGCGTTTCGACGCCCGCGACCGAGGCCGTCGCCTTCTCCTCACAGAGCCTGCCGGCCAGGCTCGGAACAATGAGCGTCGACGCTGCGGAGGGTGACGGTCTCGTCGCCCTGGCCTCGCTCGACAGGCCGGCCTCCCTCGCCAAGGGAAGCCGCTTCCTGCTGATCTTCGCCACCGATGCCCGCAATACCGGCATGACCTTCCGCGACCGGCAAGAGAAGGTCATCGAGGATTTCGGCCGGCTTCCGGTGCTGATCCGCAAGGGACAGGTTGATCTGCGGATCAACAGGACAGCGCCGCGCTGGCAGCTCTCACCTGTCTCTCTCGACGGAACGGTGAAACCTCCGATCACCCGTGGCGCGGGCCCGGTTACCTTCCGCCTCTCGAACGATCTCCCGACCGGCCCGACGACCTATTTCCTCCTGGAACTCCTGGAGGGCGGCTGATGGCTCTGCCGCACCCGCTGGCCCTGGGCGCCGGGAGGAACGAGTTCGACGCGCATTCGGCCCGCTCAGCTGCTTCACCGGATGGGGCCGGAAGGCCCGGCATGAGCGGCCCGAAGATCATGCGGGGCAGGCGGCGGGCGGTCACCGGCCTCGATCCCGGAGCCTCGGTGGTCTGTGATGAAGCCTGGTAATTTTCCATGCGCCAGCGTCGTGCGATTCGCGCCGGACGCCTCGACCTGAAATCGCTTTTTGCCGGGCTCAACATCGCCGGCTCCGACATCCCCCCACACCGGACGGTTCCTGACCGCAGCTGAACGACCGTATCACCCTGGCAAAGACGGCCGTGCAAGCACCATCCGCCCGTCGCAACGGGAGGTTTGCGCAATCCGTCGCTGCCCTTGCTCTTCACTGTTGTTTCGGGCACGTTTCATGCCGTTGCAGACATGAATACTGGCTGAAAGCGGCTGGAGAGCGTGCGCTGCGCGCCTGACGCCTGGGATGCCGTTCAGATCTGGGAGTCTGGTACCCCGCCTTATGGACAGAACTCTTCAAGACGGCCTGAAGATTCTTGAAGCCTTGGCCAAGAGCGATCAGCCGAGGAGCGTTAGCGATCTGGCGGAGCAGACCGAACTGAGCGAAAGCCACATTCAGAGTGCTTTGGACGTCTTTGAGCATGCGGGCTATCTCGCGCGCGAGCCCGACACAGGACGATGTGGGCTATCACTGAAATTGTGGGGGCTGGGTGTCGGCCTGTTCGCCCGGTTTGAGCTGAAGCGGGAAGCGCAGCGCCACCTCTCCGAACTCGCCCTGCGCACGCGCGAGACCGTGCATCTGTCGGTCCTCACCGGCCCCGATGTGATCTATATCGACAAGATCGATAGCCCCGAGCCTCTTCATGCCAGCTCCGATATCGGCGGCAAGGCTCCGGCGCACGCGGTTGCGATCGGAAAGGCGATTCTTGCGTTTCAGCCTTCGCATGTCATCGAAGAAATCGGGCGGAATCTTCTCACCTTCACGCCAAGGACCATCAATAGCCTTGAAGCGCTTGAGCACGAATTGTCAGCGGTCCGCTCGCAGGGCTATGCCGTCAACCTCGGCGAATGGCGCGGCGCCGTCTATGGGCTGGCAGCCCCGATCAGGCGCGCCGATGGCGTGGTCGAGGCTGCGGTTGGCATATCGGGGCCATCGACCCGGCTGACCCCCGAGATAATTACGCTCATGGCGGAGCAGGTCATGGAGGCCGCAGACGAGATATCGCGCGGGCTCGGCTATGCCGGGACGGGGCGATAGCACCTCCTCCGCAGCGGACACTGGTCCGTCGAATCAGCAGCAAGACCGCGACGGCTCGGTCGATCTGACCCGCCTTATGACGGCATGCCCTCGCCGAGCGCTTCATCCACGGTCACTCGTTCGACATGCCGATACCCCGGTGGAGAGCCTCTGCCTCCAGGAAAAAGGGAGGTTCTGCTCGTACGAAGGGGCCGATCGCGTTTCACCAGCGCAAAGTGACTTCGTCTGCGTCGTCCACATGCGTGCTCGGTTGAATCGCTGCTCGCTGGCGCAAGAGCTGGCGATCCACTAACAAAAAGCGCAGGCCACGCATTGGGAGCAGGACAGCCGGCGATGGCGGATTCGAGTGTTTTCAGGCGTCGCGTGTATCACATCGGCGGCTACGATCATGCGCAGCCCGCGGTCGTGCATGGTCGCTTTGTCAGAGAAACGCGACGTTTTGAGCGTGCGTGGGCGGCCTCCGTGGTTTCGTCGGAGCCCAGCAACAGCGATGACGTCTCGACCTGGCAAGTGCTCACGGCTGGCCCCAACTGGCGGGTCGAAACCGAGTATTGCGCAATCAGATGGGACGATGTGGTGGAAGCCACGAACAGGCGACCGATATGGTGGCGCATTCCCCAAGGCCTCCTCGCTTTCGTTGATTTTATCGTGGCCGGAGCGCTCTGGGGCTATCTGCGCGCCAGTTGGCGCTACGCGATGTTCTTCCTCTATCCATTTTTGATTCTGGCGATCATTGCCGCATTTTCGCTTGCTGGCGGAGTGGCCCTGGCGCGAGCCACCGACTCCAGCGCGATCGGAGCCCTGGGAGCGATTGGCGCCTTCCTCATCTTGTTTCTCGCCGCCGATCGTTGGGTCTATCTGGGGCTTCTCTTCGACGACTGGATCTTTGCCCGCCAATACATTCGTCGTGGCGATCCAGTCCTCGAAGGGCGCCTGCAACGCGTTGCGGCCGATATCGTCGAGGCCCGGCGCAGCGGCGCCGCGGACGAGATTCTCATCGTCGGACATAGCCTTGGAGCCGTGCTTGCGATCGATCTCATCGACCACGCGATCAAGCTCGGGCTGGAGGACCAGGACGAGCGTCCTCGCCTCACGTTTCTGTCCGTGGGATCGTCGACCCTCAAGATCGGGCTTCATCGCGCCGCTCGTCGTTTCCGCGCCGCCGTCGAGCGCGTGAGCGCCTGCCGCGCCGTGTTCTGGGCGGACTACCAGGCGCGCTCGGACGTGATGAATTTCTACCGGGCCGATCCTCTGCCGCTGATGGGTTTGCCCGCCACGGGCTCCCCGGTCATTCGCAGCGTCAGCATCAGGCGCATGATCGATCCGGCCCGCTATCCCCGCATTCGCAAGAACTGGTACCGGATGCATTGCCAGTTCGTCAGGGGCAATGATCGACGAGCGCCGTATGATTATTTCATGTTCGTCTGCGGGCCGCTCTTTGCAGAACAACAGGTCAATGCCAAGGAAGGTGCCATGCAAGCACTCGATGCCGACGGTCGATTTCTCGTTTCCCCCTCCCCGGCCCCGACGGGCGATCACACCACCGAGGTCGCCAAGCGATGACCCTGAGCATCGCCAAAGCGATCTACGCGCTGCTTGCCGTTGGCTGGTACATCATCCGCATCCCGCATGAGCGACGTGCCCGCCGGACTCCGGTTTCCCGGAGCGCGCGCGGGTTGCGGGAAATCATCCTGCTGAGCATTTCGTTCACGGGCCTCGGACTCTTGCCCTTTATCTATGTCGCGACCGGGTTCCCGCGCGTTGCGAACTACCCGTTCCAGCCGGCACTCGCCTGGCTCGGTGCCCTTGTCGCGATCGCGGCTCTCAT
Organism: Allobosea sp. 2KB_26; assembly: GCF_052115715.1. Lineage (NCBI taxonomy): Bacteria > Pseudomonadati > Pseudomonadota > Alphaproteobacteria > Hyphomicrobiales > Alloboseaceae > Allobosea > Allobosea sp. 2KB_26. The sequence goes on along the minus strand of NZ_JBFRHE010000002.1, from coordinate 465,009 downwards.
CCTGTTTCATCTCACGCACCGGGCTCTCGGCCGCAACTGGTCCGTGTCCCTGGATCTCCGCGAGAGCCATCGCCTCGTGACGGAGGGCGTGTACCGGTATGTACGGCATCCCATGTATTCGGCCTTCTGGCTGTGGGCGATTGCCCAGGCCCTCCTGCTGCCCAACTTTGTCGCCGGGCTGTCTGGCCTGATCGGTTTTGGAACGCTGTACTTCTTCCGCGTCGGCCAGGAAGAGCGCCTGATGCTCGACGCGTTCGGCACGGAATATGGCGACTACATGGCGCGGACCGGCCGCGTCATGCCAAGGTTCCACGCCTGAGCGCAAGGTCACAGTCTCGCGACCTGCGCGCGCACAGGGGTCGGTCGCTCTCGGCCCGATGGGGTGACGCGACCGAGAATTGGGGGCTCTGCCGGGCGCTCGGCCGAGTACTCTGTGCGGGTGCAGCCATTGCGGCTGCCACAATGAATCGACAGGTGAAGGTCAAGTGACATTCCGCTGCGCTCGTCGCGCGGCGGTGGCGATATTATCGCTGCCAGAGTGCTGTGCGGCGAAAGATCTAAGCGCCCTCACGTTGCCCGCTAAGACCTGTCTAGTTTCCAGCACGAATCATTCGACTTCACCTGGACGAAGAATGACATCCCCGCGTTGAATACGTTGCTCGGAAGATGTGAGCGAAGCATCAACGACGTTAGAGCACCTTCGGCCGGTTCAGCCTCGGGAAACCACGAACGTCTTCGCTTCGGCAGAAACTGGCCTTAGCCGATTGAAAGTGCTGAGGATATTTGGAATACTCGATGTCGTGCCGCACTGCCGCGATCCGGGGCAAGGAAGTGGGTTTGGTGTTGCGCATCCGCACTAGTAGCCGAACTTGTTTCAGTCATAGTTGCAATGTTCTCAACGAGGGCGAATCAATGAAAAAGCTTATGATCTTGGCTGTATCCGTTGCGTTGGTGGGCGTTGGTGGCTGCACCACTTATGGTATTGGCAAGGGCAAGGGGAAGGCTCCTCCTCCAGTTGCTTCTCCGATCGTTACGAAGGGCTGACGCTCGATATTCTGAAAACGGCCGGAACAATCCGGCCGTTTTCTTCGTTTGATTGATTGCTCTTCGAGAGCTTAATGACGCAATTATTGGTGTAATAGCGCCTGACGCCGAAGCTATTGTTCTTCCGGAAAACGGAGCTCTGCGGTGTGGTTTGATCCAAACACTCGAGCACGCGCTCGCATTGTCTTTGCTTGTGCTGCTGCAATTTCATCCTCCCTCTGGATAGCCCAGGCCAGGGCACAGGAGGATCGGTACGCGCCACCTCCCGAAGCCACCAACGAGGCTATCGTACAGGATCCCCGGCCGACCGGTTCGATCGGTAAGCCGACATCCAGGCAGCATCGGCGAGAAGCCGACCAGCGAAGTGGTCAGTATTTCGTTGAGTTCCGATCGCGCTATGCACTCAGTTACGGCCATACGTTTCTGGTCCATGGCCGGCTGAACGCAAGGGGTGAAGTCGGCCAGGTCAGGGCAGAACAGGTCGCAGGCCTGCATCCAGCCGGCGAAGGTCCTCAGCTCTGGTCTGTTGGGCATGTTCTCCCCGTTCCCGCGGAAACGGGCCCCAGCGATGGCGACCTGGAGGATGAGTACATTTCGGCTCGGTACAGGGTTCTGCTGACCGAAGCCCAGTACCGCCGCGTAGCGGCCTATATCAGGCAGAAACAGCAGAAGCCGACGGCCTGGCACGCAGTGCTCTATAACTGCAACAGATGGGTTGGCGAGGTTGCGCAGTACATGGGGCTGAAGGCCCCTGACAATACCCTGCTCTACCCGCCTGACTATATTGCCAGTCTGCGCGCCATCAATAGCGGGCGCGCCAGGGACGACGCAGTGCCGGCGTCCCTCCAGCAATGAGCCGGGAGCGTCGTTCTGCTGCGCGTTCGCGTGTGCGCGACGAGCGGCGGGCGGCGATGCCGGAAATTGCCCGGTGCGTGCCCGTCAGCGCAGGACGATGACGGGCGTACCGACCCCGACGCGGTCGAACAGATCGACAATATCGTCATTGAACATGCGAAAGCAGCCATAGGACGCGAAGGTGCCGATGGAATCCGGCCTGTTGGTGCCATGGATTGCGTACTGACCACCGCCGGACAATGTGAGCGCACGCGCTCCCATTGGGTTTCTTGGGGAACCGCCCGGGATGACGTCCGGCAGGCTTGGATTGTCCCGCTTGATTTCATCGGGAGGCGACCAGGCAGGCTCAACATGCTTACCCTCGACCTCGACCTCACCGAGCCATTGCTTGGAAGACTTCCCGACCGCGACGCGATAGCGGATGGCAGTTCCGTCTCCTTGCACCAGGTAAAGCCGGCGCTCCTTTGTCTTGATGACGATGGCGCCTGGTGACGCATCTCCCTTATAGGTAACGGTTTCGCGAGCGTTGACTGGGATCGCGACCATCATGGCCGCCAACACGATGCATGTCCGGAGCACTGCCAAGCTTCCTGCACTCAGATCGTCTGCGTCGCGACGACTTCAACGATCGCTTCATATCAAGGTCTCGTTGATTATTAGTGCATGATTTGGGTTTACTCCAGAGGAAGTGTAACGCACAGTTTTACGCGCCCTCCAGGGAACCAATGAGGTCGGAGTGGCGGGCTCTCACCCATACGCGGCATGATGACGGTTAGGAGTGTCATGCCGGGGTGGACACGGTCGCAGTCTACATTGTTTTCGATACCAGGGCAGCGCCCCCGGCGTCGTAACCAGGACGACGCCTTCCGGACCGTCGCAACGTTGCGACTGCCCGCCAGCCGATCACCGTACGTCGCGGCTCCGATATGGGGCCTCAGTGGCCTGCGCTGGCCACGAATTGCTCAGCAGGATCTTCAGTGCGCCGGGACCGACTGCGAACAACGCCACGAGTGGCTGCGGATCAGTTCGCCGGGTCGCGAGCCGCCATCGTTTGAACGCCCGCCGGCGGCACGGACGTGTGGCCGCTGGTCGCCGCGCCAACCCGTTGCTGCGTCGCCTTCGACACGAGCCGCGATCGATTGAGAGCCGTGAAATCGCTGGCGCTATGGCTCTGGCCAGCGCGGCCCTCGAAGACCAGCACATCCGCATGGGTCACGACGATATCGCCGCGCCGCAAGGTCGGGTCCTCCAGATACCAGTATGGATCCGCTGCCGGATCGAGTTTGACCACCGGCGCCGTCGGCTTGGACGCCACGAGCTTGCGCGGCTGCTGCCGCCGCTTGGGGCGGACGGTCACGCTCAGCGGCGTGGGTGGGACCAAATAGACTTGCGGGGGCGGCTGAGGTTGCCCGAACAGCGCGCGCGCCAGGTCATCCAGGAGACCGGCGGATTGGGCGGGGGGGACCACAAGGAAGCTGGTCACACCAATGATGAGCAGCCCACAGCTTCGCGCAAGTTTCATAGGCCGATCCTCGCGAACTGATCGTCTGGGCCCTGTTCACCCAAAGTCTGCGACGACGGTTTCGCCTCATCGCGCCGCGGGCCGGATTGCACCCAGACCAACTCTCCCGCCCTTCGAAGGGCTCATGGGCTGCGCCGCTGTGCAGCGCTCCCCGGCAACTCAATCAATCTCGTATCTCATTCACGCCTGCGCTTGCGTGACGTGTCTCACTCAAGCGGCGCGCAGCGCCGTGGACACATCCGTCAGGGTCGCTCTCTCCGCTGCACTGACCTGGGTTCCACCAAATCCCATGAAACCACCTTCGCTCGAGGCTTCGGCCACTGTCTCCGCCACATGCGAGAGCCATGCCTTGAATGCAGGAGCTTCGGTCGGGGCCTTGGCGTCGACGAGCTCTGCCACGCGCGTCAGCATTGCCAGAATACTCTGCTTGGCATCCGCCGGGGTTTTTCCGGCCAGTTCGGCGCGAAGCGACTCGCGCGCCTCACCTCGCCCTTCCGAGCTCTCCATGTCCGCGACGATGGCTCTTGCAAGCTCGCCTGCGTCCGCGTCGCTCTTGGCGCTCAGAAGCGCACGCCCACTGGCGAAACTCTCCTTGAACATGCCCCACAGCCCGCTGGGCTCGGCAAGCGTGACCGCCATGCCGGCCAGTAGCGGACTGCCCAGGATCAATTTCCATTCGTCTGCTCCAAAGTTCGCCTTGATCGCCATCGGGGCCTCCTGCGCTTGGCGCTCGGTCGAGACATCACGAACGCCGTATCTGCGTGCTAGGCCCGCGCCAGGGCATCGAGGTTTGCCCGCACGCCATCGAGCGTCGGCTTGGCGATTTCGGCCACGCCAGGGATCGCCAGCACCTTGGTGAACAACTCCTCCAGCGACGGCCTGACGGCACCGATCAAGGCCATCAGCGCGGAGCGGCTGCTGGCAGGTAGCTGACTGACCACGCCGTTGACCTTGTCGAGTTGGGCTGCCGCCCCCTGCAGCTTGGGCAAGGCCGCCTTCGCCGAGGCCGCATCCGTTACGCCCTTGAGCGTGCTCGCGAGCCCATCAATCGCCGATTGAACTTCGGTCCCCACGTTCACGCCGCCCGCAGTCACGTTCTGCAGGGACTGCATCGCTTGCGTTGCCACGGCGCCTGCCTGCCCAATTGCGGTTTGTGCCGGCTGGGTCGGCTGAGTTGCCACAGGTCTGGGCTGTTCAACGACGACAGGCGCATGGCGCCCGAAGAACCACCAGCCAACCGCAAGCACAGCAATGATCGGCAAGGCCCATGTCAGCCATCCCGGCATCCCACCGGTTCTCGCCTGCGCAGTTGCACGATCGGCGATGACGCCGGTCGTGTTAGCTGTCGATCTTGCAGTGTTCGCGACAGTGCTCGCGCCACTGCCGATCGCGCCGAGCAGGCCAGCTTTGCCAAGCATGTCAGCAAAGCCTGAGGGCAAGGCAGCCGAGATATTCGCCTTCTGCGACGTCAACATCTGGGCGAGGCCTGAGGCATCCAATCCCGCCGCCGACTTCTGTTGACCCAGCGCTCCCATTACGACCGGTGTCAAAAGGCCAAGCAGCGAGGAGCTCGCCCCGCCTCCGAGGCCCGCGAATTTCGAGATTGCGCCGGCAAGCCCGGACATCGCCGAGCCGCCGAGGAGCGAAGAGAGCATGTTCATACCGCTATCGGCGACTGTCTTCTGGCCAGAGCCGCCGATCATGCTGGCGAGACTGTCAAGCATTCCCGGCTGCTGCTGGGAAACCGTGTCGAACAATTTGCGTGATCCCTCCGGCGTGGACACGACACCTGCAAGCGTCGCCAAGAGTCCGGGGACAGCGGCATTGGTCGCTTTGCCGACCGAAGACTGGTCGACGCCCAATGATGCAGCCAGTTTGGACATCAGATCAGGTGACAGGAACTGCATGATGACTGATACGAGATTGACACTCATGGCGGGTTACTCCGCTGAAATCGGCGCATGAACACGCCAATACGAGAAATCTCTGCAGGTTATATCTTTATTTATTAGAGAATAACTTCAATTTGGCTTCGTAATTCTGGCTCAATCGAAGTATGGAATCGCAATGGGGGCCGATGAATGAACATCGCCCCGAGAAAGGCGATAGGCCTGGTCCCAGGTGAGCAGTTCGGCAGCAATGTAATGACTGAATGAGGGCAATCTTTTCTCTGATGAGAACTTACGGCACAAATATCATTCGCGCGTCATTCCGATCGGCAACAGGCGCGCGGAACGGCAACTGCGCTGCAGTATCAGCGCTCGCTGAGATTACACCCTTGTCGGCTGGGCCGCAATTCAGAAGACCTGCTTGCACGCCATCGGTTTGCAGCTGGCCGTTTGGTCATCGGCAGTGCGAGTTGCCCCAGGGTTCATGAGCGCATCACCTCTGGTTTCGTTCCGGAACTCGTGCAATGCGCCTTCACTTGAGCAAGCCATGTGGGATGCGGCGGCAACCGCGGTGCCAGCCCTCACGGCGGAGCCTCCCCTTCGGTCGTCGGAAAGACTGACCGGAGTGAGCGCCGCACCAACGGCGTTCCCCTCACGCTCCCCCGAGAGGGCCAAGGTCTCGCGCGATCAGGCTGTAGAGAGCCTGTGCCGCCGGGGTCAGCGTTTCCCCATACCGCCGGATCACGGAGACCGGCCGGTCGATGACGGGGGCCACCAGCGGGATCTGGGTGAGGTCCGGGCGCAGGTTCTCGACGATCGAGGCCACGAGGATCGCCACGCCAAGACCTTCGGATGCCAGCCCGATCGCGCTCGAGAAATACTCGACGACAAACTTGGTCCTGACCTCGATGCCCGAGCGGGCGAGTTGGGCCTCCATGAGCAACCTGTTGCCGCTGCTGCCGCCGAGCGTGATCAGGTCGAAATCCGCGAGTTCCGCCCAGGCTATGGCCGCTTTCCCGGCGAGCGGGTGGTCGGTCCGGCAGTAGGCGACGAAGGGATCGCGAACCAGGACCTCGTTATGGAGGTCCGGCTGGTTCGGCGGCTGCACATGCAGGCCAAACTCTGCCTGGCGTCGGCGCACGGCTTCGATGACCAGGATGCTGGTCCGGTCGAGGATCTCGACGCGGTTATGCGGATGCTGCGCGGCATAGGTCCGCAGGATGCGCGGCAGGCGCCGATACATCAGCGACGGCACCGAGGCGATCGCGATGTCGCCGGTCGAAAAACGCGAAATCGTCTTCAGCCGATCGAAGGATCGGCCGACCTCGTCGACCATGCGCTTGGCCTCCGGCAGGAACTCCCGGCCGATGCTCGTCAGCGCGACTGTGCGTGTCGTCCGGTCCAGCAATTTCAGACCGACATGGCTCTCGAGCCGTTGGATGCGGCGCGTCAGCCCGGTCTGAGTGACATGCAGCTTCTCCGCCGCCTTGTTGAAGCTGCCGAGCTCGGCGATCTGGATGAACGCCTCGACGCCGTCGATCGGGTGTTTCATGCGATCGGGTGTTTCATGCCAAAAGATCATCGATATATGTCATTATTTCAGCATACGAGTGACTGCCCAACGGTCAATAGTGTTGGGGAAGGCGCTGCATCTGGCATCACCGGGGTAGAGAAAGCGCCACGAGGAAACGCACTGATGATCGATACCCGTGTCGCCACGCGTGGCAGACGCGTGCTTGTCACGCATGACCGGTTGGCCGAGGGCGCCATCCAGCTTCTCAACGCCCATGACGTCGATGTCTTCTTCTCGCCTGCCTATGCGGCGCCCGATCTCGTGGCGCAGAAGGTTGCCGAGCTGCAGGTCGATGCCTTGATCGTCCGGCAGGGCCGCGTCGATGACGCAATCATCGCCGCGTCGTCTAAGCTCCGGGTCATCGCCAAGCACGGTGTCGGCGTCGACAATATCGATCTTCACGCCGCGGCAGCGCGGAACATCCCCGTCATTCGCGCCATGGGCTCAAACTCACGCGCCGTCGCCGAACACACGATCGCGCTGTCGCTCACGCTGTTGAAGGACATTCCCCGTCTTGATCGGGCTGTGAAGGGCGGCGAGTGGCCGAAGCCCAGCTTTCTCGGGCGGGACATCGCCAGCACAGTGATGGGTCTCGTCGGCTTCGGCGCGATCGGCCAGGAGGTCGCCCGGATCGCCACCGGGCTTGGCATGCCCGTGATCATGCACGACCCCCATGCCCAGCGCGAAATCGCGGAGTTCGGAAACGGAGGCAATCGCGATCTGGAAAGCCTGCTCGCGGAAGCCGACATCGTCAGCCTGCATTGCCCGCTGACGAACGCGACGCGAAATCTTCTCAATGAGGAGCGTTTCGGCCTGATGAAGCCGACATCCTTCGTCGTCAACACGGCGCGCGGCGGCCTGATCAGTGAGCCGGCTCTCTGCGAGGCGTTGCGTGAGGGCAGGATTGCCGGTGCCGGTCTCGACAGTTTCACGCTCGAGCCGCCAGCCAGGGACAACCCACTCTGGACGCTGCCCAACCTGATCGTAACCCCGCATATCGCCGGCGTGACACAGGGCTCGGCCATGGCGATGGCGGAAATCGCGGCCCAGCACGTCATTTCGGTGCTGGACGGCAACGAGGCCGATGCTCGCAGCCTGGCACGGCTGACGGAGCTCGCTGCGGAATGAACCTGGCGCACAAAGCCGGGCAAACAGAAACAACCGGGAGGAGACGAACATGAGGATTGCCTACAAAGCCGTCGCGGGGCTCGCATTATCGGCGCTGGCATCGGTGGCGCATGCGCAGCACTATCCGGACAAGGCCATCCGGATGATCGTGCCATTTCCGCCCGGCGGCGGGACCGATGTCGTGGCCAGGGTCGTGGCGGCCAAGCTCAGCGAAACGACCGGCTGGACGGTGGTGCCCGAGAACAAGCCCGGCAGCGGTGGCAGCGTTGGCCTCGGCCTGGCCGGGAAGGCCAAGCCCGACGGTTATACGATCGTGCTGGCGCAGAACGCCAACATGGTCATCAACCCCATCCTCGGAAAGGCGAACTACGACCCGATCGCGGATTTCACCCCGATCGCGCTCACCGCGTCGGCGCCGCAGGTGATGGTCGTCGCCAAGGATTCGCCGATCAAGTCGGTCAAGGATCTGCTGAGCACGGCAAAGGACAAGCCCAACGCGATCAAGTTCGCGACGCCCGGCGTCGGAACCAGCTCACATCTTGCCGGCGAATTGCTGCAGCAGCGGACTGCGGTGAAGTTCCTTCACGTGCCCTACAAGGGCACAGGGCAAGCGGTTCCCGATCTCCTCGGCGGCCGCGTCGACGTTTATGTCGCCTCCGTGCCCTCCGCTATGGCCCATATCAAGGAAGGCACGATGCGCCCGCTCGCGATCTTCGCGAAGGCCCGCAGCGCCGACCTGCCGGAGGTTCCGACCTTCGAGGAGCTTGGCGTCAAGGATTCAGAAGCCGTGACATGGTGGGGCGTGGCCGCTCCGGCCGGTACGCCCGACGCGATCGTCACGCGCCTGAACACCGAGATCAACAAGATCCTGCAGATGCCGGATACCAAGGAGAAGCTCAGGATGGCTGGCGCCGAGGCGATCGGCGGCACCGCCCAGGAGTTCGCCGCCCTGATCAAATCGGACGTGCCGAAATGGACCGCGGTCATCAAGACTGCCGACGTCAAGGCTGACGACTAGGGCCGGGCTGGCCGCTGGCGAGGCGCCCGGAGGCCATTGCCTTGCGCTCGGACTTTCCGGTCCGGCCTGCACTCTCGGGGCGCCTAACCGCAAGGTGCCACACGGCGGCATCGATCCGCGGCCGGTCCGGCGCTCCGTGCCGGCGGTCGAACAGCCCCAGTGACGCAGCCATTGCGAGGCCCTGAAGGTCGGGCCTGAACTGCCGTGACACTCTGCAGCCAGACCAAGATCCTCGGATTGGCTCGCCCGGCGAATATAGGGCCGGGACCATCCGGGAGTGAGGCCTTGGCTGCCGGGTTTGCGCCAGGGCCTGGCCCCGAAAGCCCGCTCGCTGCGACCCCGATGCCGGAGCATGGAGATCCTGATGAAATCGGATGTGATGAGAAACAAGGATGTCCTGTCCGGGCTCCTGTTCATGGGCCTGGGCTCGATCGCGCTCTATATCTCGCTCGATTACCGCTTCGGCAGCACGGTGCGGATGGGGCCGGGCTATTTCCCAAAAATCCTGAGCGGCCTGCTGATCGCGTTCGGCGTCGCCATCCTGATCAAGGGGGTGAGGCAGGGCGGAAACCTCGCCGGTCCATGGTCCTGGGCTCCGCTCTTCCTACTGACCCTTGCCATGGTGCTGTTCGGCTTCACGATCGAGCGCCTTGGGTTCGTGCCCGCGCTGGCGCTGATGTTCCTGGTCGCGGCCTATGCCGGCAACGAGTTCAGGCTCCGGGAAGTCTTCGTGCTGACCGCGGTGATGAGCACCTTCGCTGTGATCGTCTTCATCTGGGGCCTGAAGCTGCCCTACCCGCTCTTCGCCTGGAATTTCTGAGCCATGGAGATCCTCGAACATTTCGCGCTCGGGTTCGGCGTCGCCATGACGGTCCAGAACCTGGCCTATTGCCTTCTGGGAGTCGCGCTCGGAACGCTCATCGGCGTGCTGCCGGGCGTCGGGCCTCTGGTCACGATCTCGATGCTGCTGCCGATCACCTTCGGGCTCCCCCCGGTCTCGGCGCTGATCATGCTGTCGGGCATCTATTATGGCGCCCAGTATGGCGGCTCCACCACCGCCATCCTCGTCAACCTGCCGGGTGAAACCTCGTCGGCCGTGACATGTCTCGACGGCTACCAGATGGCGCGGAACGGCCGCGCCGGGGCAGCTCTCGCCACGGCTGCGATTTCGTCCTTCGTTGCCGGCTGCATCGGCACGCTGCTGATCGTCCTGCTCGGTACGCCGCTCGCGGGATGGGCGCTGCAGTTCGGCGCGCCTGAGTATTTTTCGCTGATGGTGATGGGGCTCGTTTCGGCATCGGTGCTGTCGCATGGCGACATGCTCAAGGCGCTTGCCATGGTCGTCGTGGGCTTGCTCCTCGGCCTTATCGGCACCGACGTGAACTCGGGCATGGAACGATACACGTTCGGCCTGCCCGAACTTGCGGACGGCATCGGCTTCACGGTTCTGGCGGTCGGAATATTCGCGTTGTCGGAAGTCATGATGAATCTGGAGCAAAAGGAAGAGCGCGGCATCTTCAAGGCGAATATCGCCGGACTTATGCCAAGCCTGTCCGATCTGAAGGCGATCACCCTGCCGACCCTGCGCGGGACCGCGATCGGTTCGTTCTTCGGCATCCTGCCGGGTACCGGCCCATCGATCTCGTCCTTCTCGGCCTATATGCTGGAGAAGAAGCTGGCCCGGGACCCCTCGCGCTTCGGGAAGGGCGCGATCGAGGGCGTCGCAGCTCCCGAGGCCGCCAACAATGCCGCCGCCCAGACGGCCTTCATTCCGACGCTCACGCTGGGAATTCCCGGAAGCGCGACGATGGCGCTGATCCTCGGCGCGCTCGTGATGAACGGCGTCCAGCCGGGACCGACGGTCATGACCCGCAACCCGGAGCTGTTCTGGGGCGTCATCGCCAGCATGTTCATTGGAAACGTCATGCTGGTGGCGCTCAACCTGCCGCTGGTTGGAATCTGGGTGCGGCTGCTGAGCGTGCCCTATCGCTGGCTTTTCCCGTCGATCATCATGTTCTGCGCGGTCGGCAATTACAGCATCAACGGGAGCGCGATCGACGTCTATCTCTGTGCCGGGATCGGTGTGCTCGGCTACATCCTGGCCAAGCTCGACTGCCCGCCTGCGCCGCTGGTGCTCGGCTTCGTGCTCGGCCCCCTGATGGAAGAGAGCATCCGTCGCGCTCTGCTCCTGTCGCAAGGCGATTTCACGGTCTTCCTCACCAGCCCGATCAGCCTCGGCTTCCTCATCGTGACGATACTGCTTCTCGGCAGCATGGTCCTGCCCGCGATCCGCCGGGGCAAGGAGCGCGTCGACCGCGAAGAGGCCAGCGCGACATAGAGCGTGCTGCGAAAAGCGGCAACGGTTTTTCGCGCCAAGCATGCTCTAAACTATTGGGTTCGATCACGTTTTCTGGTTTTGACGATTTCGTCCAAACGCAGCGTGATCTAGCCGCCCCCCTCCGTCATTGCCCCGAACGGGGCAATCCCTCGGCGCCACCACGGATGCATCTCGACCCCGGCTGGCTGGCGCAGACAGCAAAGGATAGCTCATGCTCGGATTTCGGATTCTCAAGCGTCGCCGTCAGGTCGATAGCAGCCTCGCCGCGCGTTTTCGCGGCTTGCCGGTGGCCAATGTCAGCGATTCGATGTCGCGGATGACGGCGGGCGGCGCCGCGCTTCGGCCGCTTCATCGCGGCGGCGCCATGGCGGGGCCGGCCATCACCGTCAAGACTCGTCCCGGCGACAACCTGATGATCCACAAGGCGCTCGACATCGCCAACCCCGGTGACGTCGTCGTCGTGGATGCCGGTGGCGATCTCACGAACTCGCTGATCGGCGAACTCATGATCGCCCATGCGCAGACGCGTGGCATCGCCGGCATCGTGCTGCACGGAGCCGTGCGGGATGCCGCCTGGATCCGCGATAACGACCTGCCGATCTTCGCGGCGGGCATCAGCCATCGCGGCCCCTACAAGGACGGGCCCGGCGAGATCAACGTTCCGATCTCGATCGAGGGCATGGTGATCGAACCCGGCGATCTCGTCATTGGCGATGACGACGGCATTCTCTGTGTGCCCTTCGACCACGCCGACGCGATCTATGAAGCCGCGCGCAAGAAGCACGAGGCGGAGGAAAGGAAGATGCTGGCGATCAGAGAGGGCAAGGACGATCGGAGCTGGATCGATGCAACTCTTGCCCGCCTGGGGTGTGCCATCGAAGCCTGACAGCGACAAGGGCAAGCCGCACTCGCGTCCTCATCCCCCCGGTCGGCACATCCGCCCTGGGGGATGCCAAAGTTCGTGCCAGTGGGCTTCCCTGGCTTTTGAGCCTTGGAGGATGCCCATCTTACCGAAGAGGAAGCGCAAACCTGAAGAGATCGTCGCGAAGCGACGATCTCTTCAGCACTGTCTCTCATTCTGGCCATTTCTTCAGTCCTCCGTCGGCTCAAAGGCCATACCTCAGGAGGACCGCTTTTCAGGGGGCAGGCCACTATCCGCCGGTCTTGAAACCATGTCCGGCTTCTCCATCTTATTTCGACTAGGCCGCAACTTTCCGATCGAGGAAGCGCCAGGAGCAGTTGATCGTCGTCTTGGCGGGCAGCATTGACAATCAAGCGTCTTCCTCTTCGTGCCGAACGAAGGAAGATACAAAATGGCAAAGGTCGTTTGCGTCCTCTATGACGATCCAGCCGACGGTTACCCGACAGGATATGCGCGGGACGGTCTGCCGGAACTCGACCGCTATCCCGGCGGCCAGACACTTCCCACGCCGAAGGCGATCGACTTTGAACCGGGGGTTCTGCTCGGCAGCGTGTCGGGCGAACTCGGCCTGAGGAAATTTCTCGAAAGCGCCGGGCACAGCCTGGTTGTGACCTCGGACAAAGACGGTCCCGGCAGCGTCTTCGAACGCGAGCTCCCCGACGCCGAAATCGTGATCTCGCAGCCTTTCTGGCCGGCCTATCTGACCGAAGAGCGCATAGCCAAGGCAAGCAAGCTGAAGCTTGCGATCACGGCCGGCATTGGATCAGACCATGTCGATCTTCAAGCCGCGATGGATCGTGGTGTAACGGTTGCCGAGGTGACCTACTGCAACTCGATCAGCGTGTCTGAGCATGTGGTCATGATGATCCTGGCGCTCGTGCGAAACTACATCCCCTCCTATCAGTGGGTGCTCAGTGGGGGCTGGAACATCGCCGATTGCGTCGCGCGCTCTTATGATGTCGAGGGGATGCAGATCGGAACCGTCGGTGCCGGCCGGATCGGCAGCGCCGTGCTGCGCCGGTTGAAGCCATTCGACGTCAAACTGCACTACACCGACCGCCACCGTCTTCCGCTGGCGGTCGAGCAGGAACTTGGCGTTACCTTCCACGCGGACGCGGCATCCATGGTTGGCATTTGCGATGTGGTCACGATCAATGCACCTCTGCATCCTGAGACAGAGAATCTCTTCGACGAGGCGATGATCGCCAGGATGAAACGCGGCGCCTATCTGGTGAACACGGCGCGCGGCAAGATCTGCAATCGTGACGCTGTGGCCCGCGCTCTGGAGGGCGGGCAGCTCGGAGGCTATGCTGGGGATGTCTGGTTCCCGCAGCCGGCCCCCAGGGACCATCCTTGGCGATCAATGTCGCATCACGGCATGACGCCGCATATCTCGGGATCTTCGCTCTCCGCGCAGGCCCGCTACGCCGCAGGCACGCGCGAAATCCTGGAATGCTGGTTCGAAGGCCGGCCGATCCGGGAGGAATATCTGATCGTCGATGGCGGCAAGCTCGCCGGCGCTGGCGCGCATTCTTATAGCGCCGGCGACGCCACCCACGGTTCGGAAGAGGCGGAGCGCTTCAAGGCCAGGACGTGATCCAATCGGGATCTGTTCCGCAAGCGGCAAACCTGAGACGGACCGCCGCTGGCTTCCGAGGTTCTGCTTGTGGCTGCGTTCCGGCATCCGAGGGATGTTCGCAGTAGAACTTTGGCGCGGCCTACGGGAGTCGAACCCGTCTCCCCAGCGTGAAAGGCTGGTGTCCTAACCGATAGACGAAGGCCGCAGGGCTTCGGTTGCAATTCGTTGCAACCCATCGGAAGCGGGGCGAGCTATAGTGCGACATTCCCGGATGGGCAAGCCTGAGTTTGGCAAATTCTCGCTGCCCGATCGCAGTCATGCACAGGCCAATTGCGGTCATGCCACCCGGGCAAGATCGATCACCCGCACTTCCACGGTTTCCTTGCCGCCCCAGCGGTTGAGGGTGAGGCTGGCGGCCAGATGCACGCTCTCGCCGCGGGCCGCGAGCAGGGCACGGCCAAGCGGCTCCTGCGCTATGCGGAAGGCGATACCGCCGATCGTGGCCCCATCGCCGCTGCGGAGCTTGATTCTGACATGGCCGCCGGTGCCGATCTCGACGGCGTCGACCAGGCGGTGCGAGGGAAAGACGAACACGGGTTCGGGACATCCGGCGCCATAGGGACCGGCCTTCTCGATCTCGGCCAGCAAACGCGGATTGGCGCCGCCTGCGCTCATCGCGGCGTCGACCAGCAGCGATTCCGATTCGCGCGCCTGGGCCACCTCCGGAGCGAGACGTTCGGCGAGAAAGGCGTGGAAGGCCACGTCCTGCCCCGGGGCGAGCGTGACGCCGGCGGCCATGGCGTGGCCACCGCCCTTAAGAGCAAGGCCCGCGTCGACCGCCTGTCTGACGGCCCGGCCGAGATCGACTCCGGCGACCGAACGCCCCGAGCCGGTGGCGCCGCCCTCCCCGTTCTGCGCCAGCGCAAAGGCCGGGCGACGAAAACGCTCCTTGAGGCGCGCCGCGACGAGACCGACGATGCCGGGATGCCACTCGGCCGAACGCGCCAGCAGGACCGGCAGATCCTCAGCCTTCGTCAAGGCGAACTCGGCCTGCGCCACCGCCTCCTCGACGGCGAGCTTCTCGATCTCCTGCCGCTCCTGATTCAGGCGGTTGAGTTCGGCCGCGATGCTGCGCGCTTCGATTTCGTCGGCGGTCATCAGCAGCCGCGCGCCAAGGCCGGCATCGCCGATGCGCCCGCCCGCATTGATGCGCGGCCCGAGCAGGAAGCCGAGATGCCAGGGTTGGACAGGGCCATCGAGCCCGGCGACGTCGAGCAGCGCCGCGAGGCCCGCCCGCGTCCGGCCGCGCAACATCGCGATGCCCTGCCGGACGAAGGCGCGGTTCAGCCCCTTGAGCGGCACGACATCGGCCACGGTCGCAAGCGCGACGAGATCAAGTGAGGCGAGCAGATCGGGCTCGGCGCCACGCTGCGCCCAGAATCCCTGACGGCGTAGCTCGCGGGAGGTCGCGACCAGCGTCAGGAAGACGACGCCTGCGGCGCAGAGGTGGCCAAGCCCCGAGAGATCGTCCTGCCGGTTCGGGTTCACCAGCGCCTCGACCTGCGGAAGCTGTTCGGGCGCCTGGTGATGGTCGAGCACGACGACATCCAGGCCGAGCCGGCGCGCCTCTGCCAGCGGTTCATGGCTGGTCGTGCCGCAATCGACCGTGACGAGCAGCGTCGCCCCGTCGGCGGCCAGCATGCGAATGGCTTCGCTGTTGGGGCCGTATCCCTCGATCAGCCGGTCAGGAATGTGAATCCGCGGCCGGGCGCCGGCATCGCGCAGGAAACCCGCCAACAGGGCGGAGGAACAGGCGCCGTCGACGTCATAGTCGCCGAAGATCGCGACGGCCTCTCGTGTTGCAACCGCCCTTGCCAGGCGCGCAGCGGCCGCATCCATGCCGACCAGGGTCGAGGGATCGGGAAGGAGATCGCGCAGTTTCGGCTCAAGATAGCGCATGGCATCGGCAGCTTCGACACCGCGTCCGGCAAGCACACGTGCCACGATATCGGGGAGCCCTTCGATCTGCGTGAGGGCCTCGGCACGGCCGAGCCCGGCGGCATCGAGCCGGTCACGCCAGATGCGGCCGAGCGCCGAGCTGGTGACACCGAGAAAAGGGCGCTGGGCAATCAGATTCATGCCCAAGGGGTTCGCGCAGCCCGGGCCATTCGTCAACCTGGTCCGGGCCGCCTTGTCGCCGCAGACGGCATGGCCATAGTGGTTGCGGGCGAAATGGCCCGGCGAAGGGGCTGATCATGCCGCTCGATGCAGATGCCATCGTCATAGGGGCGGGCCTCGCCGGCCTCGTCGCCACGGCAGAGCTGGCCGATGCCGGCCGCAAGGTCATCCTGCTCGACCAGGAGCCGGAACAGTCGCTCGGCGGACAGGCCTTCTGGTCCTTTGGCGGGCTGTTCCTGGTCGATTCGCCGGAGCAGCGCCGGCTGCGGATCCGCGACACGCGCGAGCTTGCATTGCAGGATTGGTTCGGCTCGGCCGGGTTCGACCGCGAGGAGGATGAGTGGCCGCGCCGTTGGGCAAAGGCCTATGTCGATTTCGCCGCCGGCGAGAAACGCAGCTGGCTGCACGGCCAGGGCATACGCTGGTTTCCCATCGTCGGCTGGGCCGAGCGCGGCGGCTATCTCGCAACCGGGCATGGCAATTCGGTACCGCGCTTCCACGTCACCTGGGGCACCGGCCCCGGCCTGCTCGAACCCTTCCTGAGACGCGTGCGCGAGGCCGCCGCAAACGGGCTGGTTTCGCTGCGCTTCCGGCATCGCGTCACCGGACTGACGAAAAGTGCAGGCGCGATCGAGGGCGTCGAAGGCGAAATCCTCGAGGCGAGCGGGGTCAGACGCGGAGAGGCGAGTTCCCGCAGCGTCGTGGGCCAATTCGCGCTGAAGGCCCAGGCCGTGATCGTCTGTTCAGGCGGCATCGGCGGCAATCATGACTTGGTGCGGCGACACTGGCCCTCGCGACTGGGCGCGCCGCCGAAGCGCCTGCTGTCGGGGGTACCCGAGCATGTCGATGGCAAGATGCTTGGGATCACGGAAGCGGCCGGCGCGCGCCTGATCAATGGCGACCGGATGTGGCACTATGTCGAAGGCATCCAGAACTGGAGTCCGATCTGGCCGAAGCACGGCATCCGCATCCTGCCCGGCCCCTCCCCGTTCTGGTTCGACGCGCGCGGCAACCGCTTGCCCGTGCCGCTCTTTCCCGGCTTCGACACGCTCGGAACGCTCGAACACATCATCAAGACTGGCTTCGATTACTCCTGGTTCGTGCTCGACCGGAGCATCATTGCCAAGGAGTTCGCGCTCTCGGGCTCGGAACAGAATCCTGACCTCACCGGCAAGAGCTGGCGCAAGGTGATCGAACGCGCCACGGCCGGCATTCCAGGCCCGGTTCAGGCGTTCATGGACAAGGGCGAGGACTTCATCGTCGAAGCCGAGCTTTCACGCCTCGTCGCCCGCATGAATGCGTTGACCGGCGATAACCTGATCGACGAAACCAAACTGCGCGCGGAGATCGAAGCGCGCGATCGCGAGGCCGACAGCGCCTTCGGCAAAGATCTGCAATTGACCGCGCTGCGCGGCGCACGCGCCTATATCGGAGACCGATTGATCCGAACGGCGAGGCCACACCGCATCCTCGATCCGGGGCATGGCCCATTGATCGCGGTGCGCCTCAACATCCTGACGCGCAAATCGCTGGGTGGGCTGCTGACCGACCTGTCCTCGTGCGTGCTGGGAGACGATGGAGCGCCCTTGGCAGGCCTCTATGCGGCTGGCGAGGCGGCCGGGTTCGGCGGTGGCGGGCTGCATGGCTACCGCGCGCTCGAAGGGACCTTCCTTGGCGGCTGCCTGTTCTCAGGCAGAACTGCCGGACGGGAAGCTGCGCGCGGGGTTCGCTGAGCATCGCCGGCGACCTCGCCCTGAGCGACGGAAGACGGAGGCATCCCGGCGTAGTTTGGAGAAAGGAGAGAAGAACAGCGACATTCATCGCATTTTAGACATGCCGTTCCGCAAACATATGTCAGATGCGGCGCACTCATGCTGTTCTGGCACTTTTAGCTTGCAACCGCAGCCGAAGCTGCGAAGTTCCTCAGCGGAAGACTTTGTCGATACCAAGGAGGCTCCGTGTCCTGGGTTCACTCTGTCCTGAACCAATCCCCCGAGATCGCGCTCTTCTTGTCGCTCGCGATCGGATACTGGGTCGGCAAGTTCCAGTTCGGGAAATTCCAGCTCGGCGGCGTCGCCGGTTCGCTGCTTGTGGCCGTGGTGATCAGCCAGGTCGGTGTCTCCATCGACAACGGCATCAAATCGGTCCTCTTCGCTCTGTT
The DNA here is from genome assembly GCF_052115715.1 of Allobosea sp. 2KB_26. NCBI lineage: Bacteria > Pseudomonadati > Pseudomonadota > Alphaproteobacteria > Hyphomicrobiales > Alloboseaceae > Allobosea > Allobosea sp. 2KB_26. Next base: position 446,802 of record NZ_JBFRHE010000002.1, on the reverse strand, counting down.
CATCTACGCGGTCGGTTTCGAGAGCGGGCCGCAATTCTTCCGCTCGCTCGGCCGCCAATCGATCCGCGAGATCGTCATGGCGGCGGTCCTCGCCCTCAGCGGCCTGGCGACCGTCGTCGTGCTGGCGCGGGTGATGGGGCTGGACAAGGGCCTCGCCGCCGGTATCGCGGCCGGTGGCCTGACCCAATCCGCCATCATCGGCACCGCGAGCGCCGCCATCGGCAAGCTCGGCCTCGCAGCGGAGGAGGTGCAGCGGCTGCAAGGCAATGTCGCGGTCGGCTACGCCGTCACCTACATCTTCGGCTCGTTCGGCGCGATCATCGTCTGCGTCAACGTCCTGCCCTGGCTGATGGGACGCACCATCCGCGACGATGCGATCAAGGCCGAGACCGAACTTCTGGCCGGCGCCAAGATCTATGGAGCCGGCGAACATGCCGCCGCTCCCGATCTCGTCGGGCGCATCTTCCGCATCGAGGCCGGAGCCGGCAAGACCGTCGAAGACCTGGAAGCGAGCGCACCCTCCCCCGTCAGCATCGAGCGGGTCAAGCGTGGCGGCGCCCTGATTGCGGTGCAGCCTTCATTGCCGCTGACTGCGGGCGACATCGTCCTCGTCATCGGCCGACAGGTCGGCGTCGTCGGGCTGGCTCCGAAGCTGGGCCCTGAGCTGCAATCCTCGGAAGGCATGGATGTCATCGTCGTCACGCGCGACGTCGCGATCACCAATCCCGATTTCGTGCGCAAGACAGTCGCCGAAATCAATGCAGCGACCGCGGGGCAGCTTCGCCACGGCATCTATGTCATCGAGGTCAAGCGGGCCGGTAAGCCGATCGTGCTGAAGCCGGATTCGATGATCGAGCCCGGCGACGTCGTCACCCTCTACGGCACGTCGGACGATGTGCAACGGATGGCACGGATCGTCGGCAGCATCATCCTGCCCAGCGACAAGACGGATTTCGTCTTCCACGGCTTCGGCCTCGTCGTCGGCCTGCTGATCGGTCTTCTGGTCGTTCGCATCGGCTCGATCCCGCTGACGCTTGGCAGCGGTGGTGGCGCCCTGCTCTCCGGCCTCGCCTTCGGCTGGTATCGCAGCCGCAACCTGACGGTCGGCAACATGCCGACGCCGGCCTCGACCCTGCTGCGGGATCTCGGCCTCGCCGGGTTCGTGGCGGTCGTCGGTCTGCAATCCGGCCTGCAGGCGGTCAGCACGATCGTGCAAAGTGGCGTCTCGATCTTCATCGCAGGCGTCATCGTGACGATCCTGCCGCTGATCATCACCATGCTGGTTGGCCGTTATATCCTTCGCTACGACAACACGGCTATTTTTGCCGGTGCCCTTTCCGGCTCGCGCAGCGCCAATCCCGCCTTTGGCGAGGTGCTCGACAAGGCCGGCAACTCCATTCCGACCACGCCCTTCGCCATCACCTACGCGCTGGCGAACGTTTTCCTCACCTTGCTAGGTCCTCTCGTCGTCGCCTTTGCCTGAACCAGCCGGAGACGCCCCATGACCACCGACTATTCGCAATATGCCAAGTTGAGCCCCTTCGAGCTGAAGGACGAGCTGATCAAGCTCGCCTCCAGCCGGGAAAACCGGCTGATGCTGAATGCCGGGCGCGGCAATCCGAATTTCCTGGCGACGCTGCCGCGACGGGCCTTCTTCCGCCTCGGCCTGTTCGCCGTTGCAGAAGCCGAGCTCAGCTATTCCTACATGCAGAACGGTGTCGGCGGTCTGCCCAAGATCGCGGGTATCGAGGGACGCTTCGAGCGCTTCACGGCCGAGCATCGGGACCAGCCGGGCGTCCTCTTCCTCGGGCGTGCACTCAGCTATGTCCGCGACCAGCTCGGTCTTTCCGCCTCCGATTTCCTGCACGAAATGGTCGAAGGTATCCTGGGCAGCAATTACCCTGTGCCACCGCGGATGCTGAAGGTCAGCGAGGACATCGTCCGGCAATACATCGTCAAGGAGATGATCGGCGGCTTCCTGGCTGCGGCAAACATCGATCTCTTCGCCGTCGAAGGCGGAACCGCCGCGATGACCTATATCTTCAACACGCTGAAGCAGAACGGCCTGCTCAAGCGCGGCGACAAGGTCGCCATCGGCCTGCCTGTGTTCACGCCCTATATCGAGATCCCGGAGCTCGACGAATACGGGCTGGAAGAAGTCGCGATCAACGCCGACCCGAAGCAGGATTGGCAATACCCGGACAAGGAGCTCGAGAAGCTTAAGGACCCGGCGATCAAGGTGTTCTTCTGCGTCAATCCGAGCAACCCGCCTTCCGTCAAGATGGACGACCGCAGTCTGGATACGGTCGCGCGCATCGTGCGGGATCACCGGCCCGACCTCACCATCCTCACCGACGATGTCTACGGGACCTTCGCCGACAATTTTCGTTCGCTCTTCGCGATCTGCCCGCAGAACACCATGCTGGTCTATTCGTTCTCGAAGTATTTTGGGGCGACCGGCTGGCGGCTCGGCGTGATAGCGACGCATAAGCAGAACATCTTCGACGACCAGCTCGCAGCCTTGTCCGAGTCCACCAAGGTCGCGCTCGACAAGCGCTACGGCTCGCTGCTTCCCGATGTGCGCTCGCTCAAGTTCATCGACCGGCTCGTCGCCGACAGCCGCACCGTTGCACTCAACCACACGGCTGGCTTGTCGACGCCGCAGCAGGTCCAGATGGTGCTGTTCTCGCTCTTCGCGCTGATGGACGAGGGCGACAACTACAAGACCGAACTCAAGACACTGATCCGGCGGCGCGAGGCGGCGCTCTATCGCGAACTCGGACTGCCGCCGGAAACCGGACCGAATGCCGTCGACTACTACACCCTGCTCGATCTCGAGGACATCGCGCGCAAGCTCCACGGCCCCGAATTCGCGGCCTGGGTCAAGGAGCGCGCCAGCGCCGGCGACCTTCTGTTCCGCATCGCCGACGAGACGGGCATCGTGCTTCTGCCCGGTCGCGGTTTCGGCACGCAGCAACCGGCTGGGCGCGCCTCGCTCGCCAATCTGAACGAGTTCGAATACGCCCGGATCGGCCACGCCTTGCTGGGGATGGCCGATGAATTCTATGCGGAGTTCAAGAAGCAGGGCGGGAAACCGGCCAAGGCCAAGGATTCGGCCGCGAAGAAGCCGGGCAAGAAGAAGAAATCCTGATCCGGAGCGGACGGTGAGCTATCGGCCGCATCATCCCGAACCGCAACGTTCGGCTTTGGATGATGCCGCCACATGGCTCCGGACAAATCCGGCAGGTGACTTCCAGTTTCAGAAGCACAGATCGAAGACGGGCCGCAAAGCTGGCCCAGCGCCTGCGGCGGCCCGCTCTGCCGCAGCTGCACTCAAGGACCGATCACGGTTCCCCGGGCCCGGCCACCGGAGACCCGGCAGGAGCAGCCGGTGCCGACCAATCCCGGGTCGATCAGCGCGCAGGTCCTGACCGGCGTCGCGCAATAACCCCCGACATCGCTCGAGACCGGCGTGGAATAGGCAGGGTAGCTGTACGAGTAAGCATAGGGAGACTCGTAGGGATAGGAATAATCGTACCCGTAATAGGGGTAGGCGGCCGAGGCCGCGATCGCCGTGCCGGCAACGAGACCGGCCGCCCCCCAGCCATAGCCGTAACCGGGGTAGCCCCAGCCGCGACGCCAGCCCCAGTTCCCTGCCCGCATATAGGGTCGGTTCCAGCCGCCTCTCCAGCCGACGCCGCGATATCCGAAGCCGCCCGGTCGGAACCCGACTGCCCGCCCGTGCCAGCCGCCGGCGCGCATGCCGCCATGCCAGCCGCCAGCGTGAAAGCCCCCTCCGCGGTAGCGTCCCTGGGCCGAGGCATCGTCGACAGCAACCGTAACGAGGGGAAGAACTGAAGCCGCAAGAAGTAGGATGTGGCGCATGGCACGCTCCCGCGACGGAACACACCACAATCATAGCGCGAAAGAGGTGCCCGGGGATCCCGCAGGCGGCACACGTTTCAGCGATTGCGCTTGTCGCACCGAGCAGGCCGAATGAAAAATGGCCGGGACGAGCCCGGCCGTTATCAAAGGCGTTAAATCCTCTTCGGAATTACCCCGTCACTGCGCCTTCGCTGGCGGAGCGTGCGAGCGCCGAGTACTTTGCCAGCACACCGCGCTTGTAGCGGGGCTCCGGCTGCGTCCAGGCAGACCGCCTGCGTTCGATCTCGGCCGCGTCGACATCGAGCTGCAGCAGCAGCTTGTGAGCGTCGATCGTGATCTGGTCGCCTTCGTGCACGAGTGCGATCGTGCCGCCCTCGAACGCCTCCGGCGTGACATGGCCGACGACCATGCCCCAGGTGCCGCCGGAGAAGCGGCCATCCGTGATCAGGCCGACGCTGTCGCCGAGGCCGCGGCCGATGATCGCCGAGGTCGGAGCCAGCATTTCAGGCATGCCCGGCCCGCCCTTCGGCCCGAGATAGCGCAGGACCAGGACATCGCCGGGGCGGATCTTGTCGGACAGGATCGCCTCCATTGCCGATTGTTCGTCCTCGAACACCCGAGCCGGACCGCTGATGACGGGGCTCTTCAGACCCGAGATCTTTGCAACCGCTCCTCCCTCCGCGAGGTTGCCCCTGAGGATGGCAAGGTGGCCTTCCTTGTAGAGTGCCCCGCTGACCGGGCGGATCACCTCCTGTGAGGCTCCCGGCACATCCGGGACATGCTCCAGCTCTTCCGCCATGGTGCGGCCGGTGATGGTCAGGCAATCGCCATGCAGAAGGCCGGCATTGAGCAGGACCTTCAGGACCTGCGGGACACCGCCGGCCTGATGCAGATCGACAGCCATGTATTTGCCGGAGGGCTTGAGGTCGCAGATCACCGGAACCTTGCGGCGAATGCGCTCGAAATCGTCCAGCGTCCATTCCACCTCGGCGGCGTGGGCGATGGCAAGATAATGCAGCACAGCATTGGTCGAACCGCCGGTCGCCATGATCAGCGCAACCGCATTCTCGATCGACTTGCGGGTGACGATATCGCGCGGCTTGATGCCCTTCTTCACCGCCTCGACCAGAACACGGGCCGATTCAGCGGTGCTGTCGACCTTCTCCTGATCGGGATTGGCCATGTTCGAGGAATAGAGCAGCGACATGCCGAGCGCTTCGAACGAAGAGCTCATGGTGTTTGCGGTATACATTCCGCCGCAGGAGCCGGTCGTCGGGCAGGCGTTGCGCTCGATCCCGTCAAAGTCCTCCTGGCTCATCTTGCCGGCCATGAAGGCGCCAACCGCTTCGAAGGCCGAGACGATCGACAGATCCTCACCCTTCCATTTTCCCGGCTTGATGGTGCCGCCATAGACATAGATCGCCGGCGCATTGGCACGCAGAATGCCGATCATGCCGCCCGGCATGTTCTTGTCGCAGCCGCCGAGGACGAGCACGCCGTCCATCCACTGGCCCTGCACCGAGGTCTCGACGCAATCGGCAATGACCTCGCGAGAGACCAGGGAGTATTTCATGCCCTCGGTGCCCATCGACATTCCGTCCGAGATCGTCGGCGTGCCGAAGACCTGCGGATTGCCGCCCGCGGCCTTGATCGCTGCGATTGCGGCGTCCGCCAGCGGCTGCAGACCGGCATTGCAGGGGGTGATCGTCGAATGCCCGTTGGCGATGCCGATCATCGGCTTATCGAAATCCGCCTTCTCGTAACCCAGCGCGTAATACATCGCGCGGTTCGGCGAGCGGGCGATGCCCTGGGTGATATTCTTGGAACGTTCATTGAAGGGCATGGGCATGTGCTCCCGGTCGGCGGCAGTCAGACGTGGTGAGGACGTTTTAGAGCTACTCCAATCTAATGAGAAATATACTTTTCCCTCGCCATTAGGTCGCAAAACATATTAGAAGATCCGATGGACCTCCGTCAGCTCCGCCATTTCCTCTCCGTCGCAGAAGAGCTGCATTTCGGCCGGGCTGCCGAGCGCCTGGGTATGACGCAACCGCCCCTGAGCCAGTCGATCCAGGCCCTGGAGAGTGAATTGGGCGTGCACCTCTTCGTGCGCACGAAGCGTAGTGTAGCCTTGACGCCTGTCGGCCAGGAATGGCTTGCACACGCCCGCGCCGTTCTCGACAAGGCCGCCGGGTTGCCCGAAACCGCCCGCCGCCTCGCGCGCGGCGAACTCGGCAGCCTGCGCCTCGCCTTCGTCAGCACGGCCGATTACAGCGTGCTGCCGGGGATGGTCAGCCGGTTCCGGCAGAGTTTTCCGCATGTCGCTGTCTCGCTGCGCGAGGCGACCAGCGACATTCAGATCGCGGCGGTGCTGAACGACGAGATCGATGCGGGGATGATCATCGCCCCGGACCGCAAGGCCCTGCAGGCCACGCTCAATTATCGCCCGCTCCTGCGCGAGCCCTTGGTCGCCGCTGTTCCGGAGGCCTGGATCGCGGCCCGCCGCCCGGGCTTCACGGCCGAGACCTTGCGTGCCGAAGCGATCATGGCCGCGCCGCTCATCCTGTTTCCGCGCCATATCGCGCCTGCATTCCACGACATCGTGTCGGGCTACTTCGCCGAGCATGGCGCGCCCTTTACCGTCCATCAGGAGGCGATCCAGATGCAGACGATCATCGGGCTCGTCGCCGCCGGCATGGGCATCGCGCTGGTGCCGCAATCGATGACCAACCTGCGCCGGCGCGGGGCGCATTACCTGCCTCTGCAGGATTCCGCTCCGGAGATCGAAACCGGCTTGGTCTGGCGCGCGGCCAACAGTTCGCCGACGCTGCAGCGCTTCCTCGATATCGCGTCCTGAGGCATCGGCCCGAAAAGTGGATTGCGGTTTTCGGGAAAGCCGATGCAGCCACGGTTCCTGCAAGGACGAGCCTGCTCCCGCCGCACCGCTAGACTACCCCCGAACAGCAACGGCCGGGACATGCCCGGCCGTCGTTCGAAATCCTGTCCTGGCGGGGCGCTCGGCCTCGCCGTCTCAATCGAGCTTGAACTTGCCGAATTCGCGGTGCTCGCCATAGATGCGGCGGACGGTGCCGGTGATCGAGCGGTAGACGATGGTCTCGGTCTCGATCACGTCCTTGCCGAACTTCACGCCTGACAGCATGCCGCCGTCGGTGACACCGGTGGCAGAGACGATGACGTCGCCCGAGGCCATTTCGGACATGTCGTACTTCTTGTTGGGATCGAGGACGCCCATGCCATGGGCGCGCTTGCGCTTCTCCTCGGTATCGAGGATCAGGCGGCCCTGCATCTGGCCGCCGACGCAACGCAGCGCGGCCGCAGCCAGCACGCCTTCGGGTGCGCCGCCAATGCCCATATAGATGTCGATACCGGTCTTGGCAGGCTCGGTGCAGAAGATCACGCCGGCGACGTCGCCATCGGTGATCAGGCGGATCGAGGCACCGGTCTTGCGGATCTCCTCGATCAGCTTGGCGTGGCGCGGACGGTCCATGACCAGGGCGCTGATCTCGTGCGGCTTTACGCCCTTGGCCTTGGCGAGCGCATGGATGTTGTCGGTCGGAGATGCGTCGAGATCGATGACGCCCTGCGCATAGCCGGGGCCGATCGCGATCTTGTCCATGTAGACGTCGGGCGCATAGAGCAGCTTGCCGGCTTCAGCCATGGCCATGACGGCGATGGCGCCGGGCATGTCCTTGGCGCAAAGCGTCGTGCCTTCGAGCGGGTCGACGGCGATGTGGACCTTGGGCCCGTGGCGGTTGCCGACCTTCTCGCCGATGAAGAGCATCGGGGCTTCGTCGCGCTCGCCCTCGCCGATGACGATCTCGCCATCGATGGGCAGGCGGTTGAGTTCGCGGCGCATGGCATCGACCGCTGCCTGGTCGGCCGCCTTCTCATTGCCATGGCCGCGCAGGCGCGCCGCGGAGACCGCTGCGCGCTCGGTGACGCGGACCAGTTCCATCGAGAGATAGCGCTCGATGATATGGGATGAGGCGATGGTGAGTTCGGACATGAGGCTCCCTCGAACTATTCAGCAGTCGGCAATCGGCAGGTCGGAGACGCGGGCGCCGAAGCCTATTCCCGTTCAATCCTTATCACCTGCGGCGGTTCAGCAATGTGACCGTCGGCGGTGACCTTTTCGAGCGCGTCGCGGATCGCCGACTCGCTGGTGGCGTAGGTGATGAGCACGACCGGCACCGGCGCCCCGGAACGACCGGTCGGGTCCCGGGTGGCGGCGGCCTCAGAGCGATGCTGGACGATGCTCTCGAGCGAGATATCGGCCTGCGCCATGCGGGTGGCGATGGCGGCAGCGGCACCCGGCCGATCCGCAACCGCGAGACGGATGTAATAGCCGCCTTCATGGCGCTGCATCGGCGCGCGCGCCGGCTGCTCGAGCCGGGAGACGGGCAGGCCGAAGGGCAAGCCCGAGGTGCCGCTCGCGACATCGGTAATATCGGCGACGACGGCAGACGCGGTGGGATCGCCACCGGCGCCGGGGCCGACCAGGGTCAGTTCGCGGACTGCGTCGGCATCGATCGTCACCGCATTGGTGACGCCCATGACCTGCGCGATGGCGGAGGATTTCGGCACCATCGTCGGGTGCACGCGCTGCTCGATGCCGGTGCGGGTGCGCTCGGCGACACCGAGCAGCTTGATGCGGTAGCCGAGTTCGTCGGCCATCTTGAGATCGAGCGGCGCGATCGAGGAAATACCTTCGACATGAATCGCTTCGGCGTCGATCTTCACCCCGAATGCGAGGCTGGTCAGAATGGCAAGCTTATGGGCTGTGTCGTAGCCTTCGACATCGAAGGTCGGGTCGGCCTCGGCATAGCCGAGACGCTGGGCATCCTTGAGGCAGGCCTCGAAGGTCAGCCCCTCCAGCTCCATGCGCGAAAGGATGTAATTGCAGGTGCCGTTGAGGATGCCATAGAGCCGCGAGACATTGTTCCCGGAGAGCGCCTCGCGCAGCGTCTTGACCACCGGAATACCGCCGGCGGAGGAGGCTTCGAACGCAAGCGCCACACCCTTCTCTTCAGCGAGTGCGGCCAGCGCGATGCCGTGATGCGCGAGCAGCGCCTTGTTGGCCGTCACGACCGATTTGCCGGAGGACAGAGCGGCCTCGACCGCAGCCTTGGCGACCCCGTCCGAACCGCCGACGAGCTCGACGAAGCAATCGATCTGCGAAGAGCGCGCCAATTCGACCGGATCGTCGAACCAGGTGTAGCCGGTGAGATCGATGCCGCGATCACGGGTTCGGTCGCGGGCCGAAACGGCCGTCACACGCACGGCGCGGCCGCAGCGGGCCGCAATGGCGTTTTCCTGGCGGTTGAGGATGCGCAGCACCGAAGCGCCGACCGTGCCAAGGCCGGCGACACCAACGCGCAACGGAGCGGGACCGGGTGAGGAAGCGAGCGTCGTCATGTCGCCGGGGTCGCACGCGACAACGGGCGAGTCAACGGAGCGGATGCGCAGTTCGGCCTCGAACGAGACGCGGTACGCGCACGGGCACCTGACGCAAACCACATTTGCCTCAGAGCCTCCCGCATCGCAGCAGGCGCCTCGCTCGTCCGGCCGGGCGTCGATATCAAGTCTAGTCGAACCGGCAGACGACCTCGGCCGCGAGCCGTTTCAGCTTGCCGTCGGCAAAGGTCAGATGCAGGCGCAGCAGTTGATTGCCGAAGGCCGTTGTCTTGATGGTGTGCAGCGCTTCCAGCGTCGGCCCGGTCCAGGTCGTCGCGTTCTCGATCACGGGCCGCCAGAACCAGGCCGCAGGCGGCACGATGCTGATCGTGCCCAGCAGCCGTTCGGCCTCGGCCTGCTCCAGCCCCAGGGGGAAATAGCGCGCGGCAATCTCCGTCGCATCCCGGCCGCATTCATTGGAGCGAGTCGCGGTGAGGATATCGGCCACCAGCGGCGAGTTCGTCTGCGTATTGCGTCCGCGCGAATAATCATAGGTGACGACGAGGCAGGCCAGCGCGAACAGGCCAAAACCGATGCCGATCAAACGGCCTTTGCTGAACATGCCGAGCCCCTGCCCTCAACTGCAAGACCGATGGCGGCGCGTCTGCGCCGGCCATCGCGCACTCGTCTTAGCTCAGCTTACCCGGCTTTGGATATCTGGATGACGTTGTGAAGCGTTTGATCCGCGCCCTTGAGGAAGCGGCCGACATTCCGGGCCGCCTGCCGGATGCGCTGCTCGTTCTCGACGATGGCGATGCGAACGAAATCGTCGCCATGTTCGCCAAAGCCAATGCCGGGCGCGACGGCGACCTCCGCCTTCTCGATCAGCAGTTTCGAGAACTCGAGCGAGCCGAGATGGCGGAACTTCTCCGGAATCGGCACCCAGGCGAACATCGAGGCCTGCGGCGCGGGAAAGTCCCAGCCGGCCTTGCCGAAGCTCTCGACAAGCGCGTCGCGGCGCTTGCGATAGATCTCGCGCATCTCGCGGATGCAGTCGTCGGGGCCATTCAGGGCGGCGGCCGCGGCGACCTGGATCGGCGTATAGGCGCCGTAGTCGAGATAGGATTTGACCCGCGCCAGCGCCGCGAGCAAGCGCTCGTTGCCGACGGCAAAGCCGATGCGCCAGCCGGCCATCGAGAATGTCTTCGACATCGAGGTGAACTCGACCGTGACGTCCATGGCGCCCGGCACCTGGAGCATCGAGGGTGGTGGGTCGTTCTCGTCGAAATAGACCTCGGCATAGGCGAGATCGGACAGCAGAATCAGCTCGTGCTTCTTCGCGAAGGCGACGAGGTCGCGGTAGAAATCGAGCGACGCGGTATAGGCGGTCGGGTTCGCCGGATAGCAGGTGACGAGCGCGATCGGTTTGGGCACCGAGTGGATCATCGCCCGCTCCAAGGCGGGGAAGAAGGCCGGCGTCGGCTCGGCGGGAACCGAACGGATGACCCCGCCCGCCATCAGGAAGCCGAAGGCGTGAATCGGATAGCTCGGATTCGGCACGAGCACGACGTCGCCCGGGCCGGTGATCGCCTGCGCCATATTGGCGAAGCCTTCCTTCGAGCCCAGCGTCGCGACCACTTGGGTGTCGGGATTCAGCTTCACGCCGAAACGGCGCGCGTAATAATGCGCCTGGGCGCGGCGCAGGCCGGCAATGCCCTTGGAGGCGGAATAACGGTCCGTACGCGGCTTGCCGGCTGTTTCGACCAGCTTCTCGATGACATGTTTCGGCGCCGGCAGATCGGGATTGCCCATGCCGAGGTCGATGATATCGACGCCCTTGGCCCGTTCGGCTGCCTTGATCTTGTTGACCTGTTCGAAAACATAGGGCGGCAGGCGCTTGATGCGATGAAAATCGGTCATTTCGAACATGTCCCTGGACGAGCCGCGAGAACCGCCCCGTCACAATTGTGCGTTGACTGCCCTTAGCATCGCATCTTCGGTCAGGACAGGCCGCATGACGCAATTTTCAACGAAAGACGCCGCCGTGGCAGAGGCGCCTCAGGCCTTCCCCTTCGGCATGCCGTCGGGGCGCTCCGGTTCGCGTCCGATATCGGCATGGCGGCCGCAGCCTTCGTGCCTGTCATTCTGCCTTCAGCAGCCTGGGCAGTTCCTTGAGAAAGGCGTCCCGGAGCTTTCGCCCGGGTATGCCATCCACGCGCTCTGCGCCGATCAGCAAGCGCGCGAAGACGACGCGCCTGTCCTTGTTGTCGGCCCAGCCGACGAACCAGCCGACAGGCCGCTTCCGATCGATTTCACCGGCAGCGTTCCGAAGCCAGGTGCTGCCGGTCTTGCCTTTCACGGTCCAGTCTCCGGCGCTGAAGCTGGGAAGGATCGCCCTGGTCATCTCATGGGCCTTGCCCGAGACCGGCAGCGAGCCGGACAGGAGGCGCCTCAGGAAGCCCGTCTGCTCCTCCGGCGAGATCGTCAGCGACGACGAGATCCAGGAATGGGTCAGTCCATTGTTCTGCCCGCTATCACCCGAGACATCGCCATTGCCATAGCCGAGCTTCGAGACATGGGCCGCGAAGCTCTTGGGCCCGAGCCGGGCGGTCATCTCGCGCGAGTACCAGATGATCGAATCCGCCTGCCAGATCGTCGGGTCGACCGGCTTGCGATCCCGCGCCACCGCGTTGAAGCGCGATTGATAATCCCAAAGGGGCTGGTGCTGGTCTTCGAGAATGCCCGCATCGTAGCCGATTGCAGCAAGCGGCACCTTGAAGGTCGATGCAGGGCTGAAGCGCTTGTCGCAGGTTCCTTCGCGGTGGAGGGTCTTTCCCGATGCCGCCTCGAGAATGAGCGTGCAATCGAGATGCGGCTTCACCGGGACTGGTTGAGCCTGCGCAGAGCGGGGCAGCAGCGCTCCCGCAATCAGCATGGTTATGGCGAAGGAGAATGAACGGTGGTCTGCTTGCGCCATGGGGCGGGGGTCTCCGGAGCGGCAACGCCCCTGCCCTAGCGAGCCGGCTCGTCTCGGATATGGCGCCATTCCGGCAGGCTCGAATTAACCTGACCGATTGGTGAAGGCGGCCCTGACCACCGGATCGGACCCGCCAGACGAGTCGGCTGCCGCCCAAGAGAGTAGGCGGCTAATCGAAACGCGGATCAGTTGGTCGGAACCGTGGCCGGCGCCGGCGGCGCGGTCGCCCCCAGGGACTTGGCCTGCTCGCCGGCAGCCTCGTTCGAGATGCGCTTGGCTTCAAGGTCGGTCTCGAGCGTCTTGAAATCCGCTACAGGCTTGCGCGGAGCGGCGCGCGTCGCGGACGTGCCGACCGAGATGTAATCCTGCGTAGTCGAGCGGCTCTCCTTGACGAAGGGCTTCGATTCCTGCGGCGTCGTCGCAAGTCCCGCAGCCTCGGCGACACCCTTCGCCCCATCCCCGGCACAGCCGGCGAGAAACGGGGCGCAGAGCAGCAGCAGCGGCAGGAACCTTGTCGTAGGATTGTTGAGTGACATGAGCGGGTCCGGCGCGTTGCAGAATTATCTTTTTACACCATATCGTTTACGTCCTTAATGGGACCAAAATAGGAAGCAAGGGCTTCCGCAAAAGACGTGGCAAGGGGAGACGATTCATGTGCCCGCCAGCCGACGACAAGCCGAAGGGTCCTGCCGGCTCGGATGAAGCGCCTGTGCCGGATTTCGACCTGCTCGCCCAGAACATGGGGCGCTTCATGGAGGAAGCCGGGAAGGTCACCGCCGCCTATCTGAAGCCGATCGAGCGCGGCGAAGCGAAGACCGGCGCCGCCGACGAGGTCAGCGAAATGGTCAAGACCATTGGCCGGGTGGCAGAACGCTGGGTGACGGATCCGCGCAAGATCATCGAGGCACAAGCCTCGCTGACCAGCGACTTCATGAGTTTGTGGGCTTCCACCCTGAAGCGGGCCAGCGGCGAGGAAGCAGCGCCGGTTGCCGAGCCGGACAAGCGCGATGCGCGCTTTGCCGATCCGGACTGGTCGGCCCACCCGATGTTCGATTTCGTCAAGCAGGCCTACCTGATCGGTTCGCGCTGGGCCGAGTCGATGGTGGATCGCGCCGAGGACCTGGACCCGCATACGCGCGAGAAGGCTCGCTTCTACGTCAAGCAGATCGCCAGCGCGCTCTCGCCCTCGAACTTCGTCGCAACGAATCCCGAACTCCTGCGCGAGACGCTCAAGCAGAACGGCGAGAATCTCGTGCGCGGGATGAAGATGCTGGCTGAGGATGTCGAGGCTGGAGGCGGCGAACTCAAGATTCGCCAGTCGGATGGGCGCGCCTTCGAGGTCGGCGTCAATATCGCCACGACGCCCGGAAAGGTCGTCTATCGCAACGAGATCATGGAGTTGATCCAGTACGCGCCGTCGACCGAGCAGGTCTTCAAGCGCCCGCTGCTGATTGTGCCGCCCTGGATCAACAAGTTCTACATTCTCGATCTCAACGCCGAGAAAAGCTTCATCCGCTGGTGCGTGGCGCAGGGACTGACGGTCTTCTGCATCTCCTGGGTTAACCCCGATGAGCGCCACGCCGCCAAGGATTTCGAGAGCTACATGCGCGAGGGCATCTTCGAGGCCCTCGATGCGGTGGAGCAGGCGACCGGCGAAAAGCGCGTGACGGCGATCGGCTATTGCGTCGGCGGCACGCTGCTCGGCGTCACCCTCGCCTATATGGCAGCGACCAGGGACAGGCGCATCGAGAGCGCGACCTTCTTTACGACGCAGGTTGATTTCTCCAAGGCCGGCGAACTCTCGGTCTTTGTCGATGAAGATCAGATCCGTGCCGTCGAGGAGCAGATGGCGCAGCGCGGCTATCTCGACGGCGCACGCATGGCCGGAGCCTTCAACATGCTGCGGCCGAACGACCTGATCTGGTCCTATGCCGTCAACAATTACCTGAAGGGCAAGCTCCCGACTGCCTTCGACCTGCTCTACTGGAACTCCGATTCGACCCGGATGCCGGCCGCCAACCACTCCTTCTACCTGCGTGGCTGCTATCTGGAGAACCGCCTTTCCAAAGGCGAAATGACGATCGGCGGGAAGACGCTCGATCTGAAGGCGGTGAAGATCCCGATCTATAATCTCGCCGCCAAGGAGGACCACATCGCTCCGGCCCAGTCCGTTTTCATCGGCTCGCAATGCTTTGGCGGGCCGGTCGACTATGTCATGGCGGGCTCGGGCCATATTGCGGGTGTGATCAACCCGCCTGGCAAGGTGAAGTACCAGTACTGGACCGGCGGCAAACCCGAGGGCGTCTTCGCCGACTGGGCCAAGGGCGCGGTCGAGCACCCCGGTTCCTGGTGGCCGCACTGGCTCGGCTGGGTGACCTCGCAGGCACCGAAGACACTTCCGGCCCGCGAACCCGGCAGCGGCGCGCTGGCGCCGCTCGAGGACGCACCTGGCAGCTACGTCAAGATCAGGGTCTGATCCCCCTTCAAAGCCTCATAGCCTTCCGGCCAACAAAAAAGCCGGCCCAAAGGCCGGCTTTTCGTGGACGCGGGTGCGTTGGTCAGTTCTTCCGCACCACCGGGCGCATCGGGATCGACTCCTGCGGATTGTCCCAGCGATAGGTGATGCCGGCGGAAACGACATGAACATGCGGCTTGGCCTCTGCCGTGTAGAGCACGGCGCCCTGCTGCGGATGCGCACCCGAATAATTCACGCTCGCATTCTGGACGTGGAGGTAGGTATAGCCCAGATCGAACTTGATCTTGTCCGAGACCTGATAGCTGAAGCCCGTCGATAACCAGAGGCGGTCATTATCCGAGATGAAGACCGTACGATTCTCGTCGTTCACCGCCGAAAGCTCGTAGCCGACACCGGCGCGCAGGGTCAGATCGCGGTTGTACTTGTACTCAAGACCCGCCGAGAAGAACCAGCTGTCGTCATACTGGAAGTTCAGGCTGGTGAAAGGCACGCCAAAATTGCTGGCAACGACCGGAATGCGGCGGAAGCGGCTCCAGTTCGTCCATTCGACGCCAAGATGAGCCTGCCACTGGTCATTGATGACCTGCGAGAGGCCGAACACGACCGAATCGGGCAGGTTGAGGTTGGCCTTGATCGGGTTCGAACCCGCAGCGAGGATCGGCGGAACCGCTACAGGGGTCTTGAAGGTTCCCTCCAGCGAATGATGGATCATCGAGCGGTAGGCCAGGCCGATATTGGTTCCCTGCCACGGCGTCAGCGTCACGCCGAACTTGTAGCCGAAATCGATCGAGTCGCCTTCGAGGATGGTGTTGGCCGCGGTAGCCGTGATGCCGGCGGCCTGCTTCAGGTTGGTCTTGAAATACTGGACCTGGAGCGCAGCGCCAACGGCGAGCCAGTCATTCACCTGGTAACCGATCGTCGGCGAAACGTTGATCGTCGCGACGCGCGCCGAGCGGCCGTAGATCTGAGACGCATTGAACTGGTTGTCGGGTTTCGACCGCAGTCCGAACGGCGCCCCGGTGTGCATGCCGATCCAGAGGCGATCCGTGAGCTGCCAGGCCGAGTATGAAGCCGGAACGAAACCGCCATCACCACCGATCTCGCCTGTGCCCAGGTTGCTTCCTCCAGCGGCGCCGATCGGGACGACCGCACCGTTAGGCAACCGTACCCGTGTTGGCGAGGTCGGATCGTAGCTGGCGCTCGGAGCGATGTAGGTGAAATTCCAATTGCTGTTGCGGCCCGGAAACATCGTGATCGTGGCCGGGTTGAAGGTCATGGCCCCCATGCCGATGCCGCCAGAGGCAGCGCCGGCAAATGCCATACCGAGTCCCTCGGCACTTGTTCCGCTCCGCAGTGAAAACGAACTCGCTGAAGCGACGCCGGAAACCAGAAGAGCAGCGACTGAAACGGTAGCAGCGGCGGTGTAGCGAACGATGCTCTTCATCGAGTACCCATCCCCAGGATTGACGTTCTTTCGGGCAAATCACCCGCTTCGCCGACGAACATGCCGCGCTCGCGTTTCTGCCGCAATCCCGCCTTGAACGACGCAATTTCGCCATGCTTCTCCGTATGCCAGTGTCGCGACAGGCGGAATCGACCAAAAAACCGCCAATTCCTGCGACCTCGCTCAAGTCGGCATGCGAAAAAGATCGTTTATATGCGAACTATCGTAAGTTTTGCGCAGGTGGCAGTTCTGCAGGCCTGCGTCTGTTGGTTGTAGAAACGCTGTGCTTTGCCGACGGCCGTTGCATTCCCGCAACAAGTTTCGGGGTCCCCCTGTGCAGTTGCGTCATGCGCAGGAACCGCTTGCCTCCAGCGCCCCATCCGCACAGGATCGCGCCACCTTTGATCATATCGATTGAAACGGGGGAAACGACGTGAAACTGGTACGTTATGGCGCATTCGGCCAAGAAAAGCCCGCGCTGCTGGACTCCAAGGGCGTGCTGCGCGATCTGTCGGGCAAGGTTCCCGACATCGCCGGGAAGGCGCTGACCTCGGCCTCACTTGCGGCGCTGAAGGCGCTCGATGCCGAATCGCTCCCCGCAGTGCAGGGCTCGCCGCGCATTGGCGCCTGCGTTGGCGATGTGCGCAATTTCATCGCTGTCGGCCTCAACTTCGCCGACCACGCGGCTGAGACCGGCGCGCCAATCCCGGCCGAGCCTATCCTGTTTAACAAGGCGCCGAACTGCATCGTCGGCCCCTATGACGACGTCACCATCCCGAAGAACTCGAAGAAGACCGACTGGGAAGTCGAGCTTGCGATCGTGATCGGCGATGGCGGCTCCTATATCGCCGAGAAGGATGCCATGGCCGCGATCGCCGGCTTCTGCGTCTGCAACGACGTCTCGGAGCGCGAATTCCAGACCGAGCGCGGCGGCCAGTGGGCTAAGGGCAAGGGCTGCCCGACCTTCGGCCCGCTCGGCCCCTGGCTGGTGACCCCCGACGAGATCGCCGATATCCAGAATCTCGGCATGTGGCTCGAGGTCGATGGCGAGCGTGTCCAGAACGGCTCGACCAAGACGATGATCTTCGGCGCCGCCTATCTCGTGCACTATATCAGCCAGTTCATGCGGCTCGATCCGGGTGATGTCATCACCACCGGCACCCCGCCCGGCGTCGGCCTCGGCTTCAAGCCGCCGCGCTTCCTGAAGGGCGGCGAGGTCGTGGCGCTTGGCATCGACGGCCTCGGCACGCAGAAGCAGAACTTCGTTCCCTACAAGGGTTGAGATAAAAAGACGCCGCCATGGCTGCTTGACCCAACCATGGCGGCGTTGCCCACACCGCAAATCATGTCGCTCACAGCTGCCATGGAGGCAGCCAAAGCGGCGGGGACTAGTCTCGGGTCTCGTGTCGGAAAGCCACCCGTCGCCACAGCGACGTGACATTACGCACAACCGATCCCGATAGAGGCCATCCCTACCCCATCGGCTACCCCCATTTGGGGGACGTCAAGGCAAAGGGTCATCACGACCCCGTCAGGTGACGATACGTCATGATGCCGGTCGCCTGTCGGCACAGCCCCCTCGTCCCAACAGAAAAGGCCCGGCTTGTGGACCGGCCCTTTTACCTTTGCGGCCGCTATCCGGCTCGACGGTCTAAGCCTCGCCGAGCCCGAGCATCAGGCGGATGTTCTGCACGGCAGCGCCCGAGGCGCCCTTGCCGAGATTGTCGAGCTTGGCGACAAGCACCGCCTGCCGCAGTTCCTCATTGCCGAAGACCCGCAATTCGAGCTGGTTGGTGTCGTTGAGCGACTCCGCTTCCAGCTTGCCGCCGGCCTCGGCCGGAACCACCTTCACATAGGTCGAGCCGGCATAACGCGTCGCCAGCGCGTCGTGCAGGTCGGCGACCTTCGGCCTGCCGGGCAGCGTGTCGAGATGCAGCGGCACGGAGACGAGCATGCCTTGGCGGAAATTGCCGACGGACGGCACGAAGATCGGCCGCCGGGTCAGGCGCGCGTATTCCTGCAGCTCCGGCAGATGCTTGTGCTTGAGCCCCAGCCCGTAGAGCTCGAAGGACGGCGCGGCGTCGGCCTCATAGGCTTCGATCATGCTCTTGCCGCCGCCCGAATAGCCGGAGACGGCATTGACCGTCACCGGGTGATCCTGCGCGAGCAGGCCCGCATCGACCAGCGGCCGCAGCAATGCGATGCCGCCGGTGGGGTAGCATCCTGGATTGGAGACGCGGTTGGCGTTGGCGATGGCCGCGGCATGGCCGGGGGCGAGTTCGGCAAAGCCGTAGACCCAGCCCGGCGCGACGCGATGGGCCGTCGCGGCATCGACGATCTTGGGGGAGTCAGCGCCGAGTTCGTCGGCGAGCGCGACCGATTCCTTCGCCGCCTCGTCGGGCAGGCAGAGCACGACGAGATCGACCCCCGCCATCATCGCCTTGCGGGCAGCCGGATCCTTGCGCTTGTCGGGGTCGATGCTCTTCACGACGACCTCCGGCAGCGCTGCCAGCCGGTCGCGAATGCCGAGGCCAGTGGTTCCGGCTTCGCCGTCGATGAAGATTGATTTCAGATTCTGGCTCATCAGGGCCTCCGAAAGCGCGCTCGCGCACATTGATAGGTCAGCATCAGGCATAAAAAAACCGCGCTCCGGGCGCGGTTCGCGGACAATTCGGGGTTCAGCCGAGCGTCATCGCGGGCGCGCCGGGGCGGCCTGGTTGGTGCGACGTCGGATCGAGCACATGAACATGACGCTGATATGTGGGAGGGCGCCGCCCCTGTCAATCGGCATGTGACGCGACGTCGTCCTGCGGGCACGGCAAACCTCTCGCCCGACGGGACGGAGGCTTGCGTCATGCCTGATTTGCCAACGGATCGAATCGCTTGGCGCGCACGGCTCGCAAGCGGATTCAGTCCGTTCACACGGAGATTCAGCCGGCCTTCTTCTTTAGCGCCAGCGCCTGGATGTAGTGCTGGGCCACCGCGGCACCGGCGATCGCCGTCGCGTCGGCATGGTCATAGGGCGGGGAGACTTCGACGATGTCCATGCCGCGGAAATCGAGATCGCGGATGGCCCAGACCATGCGCAGTGCTTGCGCCGCCGTAAAGCCGCCGGCAACAGGCGTGCCCGTGCCCGGCGCGAAGGCCGGATCGAGCGCGTCGATATCGAATGTGAGATAGGCGGGGCCCTGCCCAACGCGCTGCTTGATGCGCTCGACGACGCCATCGACGCCGAGTTCATGAGCCTCATAGGCGCCGAGCACCTGGATGCCGCAATCGCGCGGCGCAACCGTGCGGATGCCGACCTGGATCGAGCGATCGACATCGATCAGCCCCTCGCGCACCGCCTCCAGCATGAACGTGCCATGCGAGACCGCGCCGACGCCATCGTCCCAGGTGTCCTGATGCGCATCGAATTGGACGATCGCCAGCTTGCCATGGCGGGCGACATGGGCGCGCAACAGCGGCAGGGTGATAAAATGGTCGCCGCCGAGCGTCACCAGATGCGCACCGGTCGCGATGATCGCGGCGGATTCACGCTCGATCGCCCTGGCGCAGCCCTGCAGATCGCTGCGCGGCAGCGAGCAGTCGCCGTAATCCACGGCCGAGAGATGCTCGAACGGGTCGATGCGGGACGGATACTGGGCATCGCCGTCGAAGATCGCACTGACGCGGCGCAGTGATTGCGGTCCAAAGCGCGTACCCGGCCGGTTGGAGACCGCGAGATCGAAGGGCACGCCCCAGATCACCAGGTCGCAGCCGGCGACGTCCTTGCTGTAGCGGCGGCGCATGAAGGAGAGCGCGCCGGCATAGGTCGGATCCTGCGCCGGGCCGCGCCGATCGCCGGTGAAGGCGTGGTCGATGGAGGGGGTGTCGACGGGTTCGGTCATGGCAGCAATCCGTGAATGAAGTCAGCGCCTGCCCGTGAGCCAGACATAGAGGCACCAGGGCAGGATCAGGGCGAGGCCGGTCAGGACCAGCCGAAATGTGGTCCAGGCGATGGGGTTCTGCAGGGCGCGGCCATCGAGTTCGGGCACGCCGTGGATCAGGCCGAGCGCGAAGGCCGGTGTCAGGAAGATGATCAAGGCCCGCCCGACCCGGCGCCCGGTCGGCTCCCCCGTCCGCGCAAGCGCAAGCAGCGCGGGAACCGCTATCATTCCGAAAGCAATGAGAACGAGCAGGATGCGCATGGCGGAGGCTGGAACCGGAGACGTGAGCCTGCGGTTTAGCATGGCCGTGGCCCTGATCCAGCCGCGCCGGGCGGCGGCCGCAGCCGAATCTGTCGTTCAGGGCACCGGTGGTATCAACGCCCGCCCGCCACGCGCAGAACGATGCCTGTCGTATAGGCGGAGGCCTCGGAGAGCAGGAACAGCACGGCCTCGGCGATCTCGTCCGGAGACGCCGCCCGCTGCAGGGGAACGAGTGGTGCGATGCGCTCGACCCGACCTGCTTCGCCCGTCGACAGGGCATGGATCTCGGTCTCGGTAATGCCGGGCGAGACCGCATTGACGCGGATGCCGGCAGGGGCAAGCTCCTTCGCAAGGCCAATCGTCAGCGTATCGACCGCGCCCTTGGAAGCGGCGTACCAGACATATTCGCCGGGCGAGCCGAGCGTTGCCGCAGCGGAGGAGATGTTGATGATCGCCCTGCCCTTCCGTTCCGGCTGAGCGAGCAGCGCCCGCGCTGCTTCCCGCGCAACCAGGAGCGCGCCGGTGACGTTCACATCGATGCAGCTGCGAATGACCTCTGCGTCCGCCTCGGCCAGCGGGCCTGATTTGCCGGTGATGCCTGCGTTGTTGACGACCTTGGCGATGGGCCCGAGCTTCGCCTTCGCCTCGGCGAAGACGCGCAGGATATCCGCCTCATCAGACATGTCGCCCTGAAGTGCAACCGCGCTTGCGCCCGCGACCTTGCAGGCCGCGACGACCGAAGCGGCGGCTGCCGCGTCGCGTTGGTAATTGACGGCGACATCATAGCCACGCCTTGCTGCCATGACTGAGATCGCGGCGCCGATGCCGCGGCTGCCTCCGGTGACGAGAAGAACGGGACGGGTAGCGCTCATCGGCGGTAACTCCAGCTGGAACGGAGCTGCAGCCAATACGAAAAGGGCGGCTCTTGCGAGCCGCCCTGATAGCATAGCCAGACTGCGTGAGCCGGATCAGCGCTTCGAGAACTGGAAGCTGCGGCGGGCCTTGGCCTTACCGAACTTCTTGCGCTCGACGACGCGCGAGTCGCGGGTCAGGAAGCCTTCCTTCTTGAGCGGGCCGCGCAGTTCCGGCTCGTAGAAGGTCAGGGCCTTGGAGATGCCGTGGCGCACCGCGCCGGCCTGGCCGGAGAGACCGCCGCCCTTGACCGTGACGACGACGTCGTACTGGGTCATGCGGTCGACGATCATCAGCGGCTGCTGCAGGATCAGGCGCAGCACCGGACGAGCGAAGTAGACTTCCTGGTCGCGGGTGTTGACCGTGATCTTGCCGGAGCCCGGCTTGATCCAGACGCGGGCGATGGCGTTCTTGCGCTTGCCGGTGGCATAGGCGCGGCCCTGCGCATCGACCTTCTTGACGTGAACGGGAGCGTCGGGCTGAGCCGTCTTGGCGACCTGGCCGAGCTGCTCGAGAGACTGAAGAACCTCAGCCATGATCAGAGCCTCGCATTCTTGCTGTTGAGCGCGGCGACGTCGAGCGCCTCCGGCGACTGGGCGGCGTGGGGGTGCTCAGCGCCCTTGTAGACGCGCAGGTTGCCCAGGATCTGGCGGAACAGCGGGCCGCGCGGCAGCATGCGCTCGACAGCCTTCTCGACGACGCGCTCAGGGAAGCGGCCTTCGAGCAGGAACTTGGCGGAACGCTCCTTGATGCCACCCGGAAATCCGGTGTGATGGTAGTAAACCTTCTGGTCGCGCTTGCGACCTGTCAGGACCACCTTCTCGGCATTGATGACGATGATGTTGTCGCCACAGTCGACATGCGGGGTGTAGGCGGCCTTGTGCTTGCCGCGCAGACGCATCGCCACAACGGAGGCGAGACGACCAACGACCAGCCCGGAGGCATCGATCACAACCCACTTCTTCTCGACGTCGGCGGGCTTGAGCGAGACGGTCTTCATCGCGGCACCCTTCGGTTGCTTGAAAAAGGACAAGCCGCCGGAAGGCCGGCGGCGGTGTGGGGCGGTGGATAGGGACAAGCTGCCGTACTGTCAAGCGCCACGATCACGCTTCAAGGCGAAAATTCGCATTGTTTTCAGTGCAATGGCAAAAACGGTATTTAGGTACCGCATTCGGTTCCGGCGATCCTCCGAGATCCGGCAGGATCATCCCTTTCCCTACGCCTCTCCTGACGCTCCGATCCCCCGGCGGCGACTGTACTGCGGCCAGGCATAGGGTCGGGATTCTAGCGCTCCGACGGAATCGAGTAGGTGCCGGTCGCATGGCAGACGATCTCGCTGTCGCCCTGCGAGGACAGCGCGACCTCTCCGACGGCGAGCCGCTTGCCGAGCTTGAGCAGCCTCGCCTCCGCGATCAGCGCCACCGGCCCCGGCTTGCGCAGGAAATTGTAGTTGAGGCTCGTCGTCACAGCGAGGCCGACCGGGCCGATCTGGGCAAGGATCGCGACATAGAGGGCGAGATCAGCCAGCGCCATCATGGTCGGACCGGAGATCGTGCCCCCGGGACGCAAATGCCGCTCGTGATAATCGCAGCGCATGCGCGCCGTCAGCGGGCCAACCTCTTCGATGAAATAGGTGCGCCCGCCATAATGGAGCTGCGGGAAGACCTGATCGAGATAGGCCTCCACCTCTGAGATCGTCATGCGGGGTGTCATGTGCGGGAAACCGGATGCCAGCGGGGAACTCCTCCCCTTGCAGCATGACGATCGGGCTCCGACAATAGCCACGGATGCGAAAGGCCATGCCATGAATGCCCATCTCGAACCCGACACCGCCCCGGTCCTGCTGCGCGCAGACCAGGACGGCATCGCGATACTGACGCTGAACCGTCCGCAGGTGCGCAATCCGCTTGGCGAAGCGATGCTGGCCGCGTTGAGCGAGGCTTTCGTGGCCATTGCAGCAGACAAGACGGTGCGCGCTATCGTGCTGACGGCCGCCGGCCCGGTCTTCTCGGCCGGGCATGACCTCAAGGAGATGAGCGCGCATCGCGCCGATCCGGACCGTGGCCGCGCCTATTTCACCGATATCCTTGGCCGCTGCTCGGCCATGATGCAACAGATCACCGCCCTGCCCCAGCCGGTCATTGCAGCCGTCGAAGGCACGGCGACCGCTGCGGGCTGCCAGCTCGTCGCGACCTGCGATCTCGCCGTCGCGGGCGCGCAGGCACGTTTCTGCACGCCCGGCGTCCATATCGGGCTGTTCTGTTCGACGCCCATGGTGGCGCTCTCGCGCAACCTCGCGGCCAAACATGCGCTGGAGATGCTGCTGCTGGGCGAAATGGTGCCAGCCGAGGAGGCCGGCCGGATGGGGCTGGTCAATCGTGTCGTGCCAGTCGGTGCTGCGCTTGCGGAGGCCCTGCGACTGGCGGGCGTGATCGCATCGAAATCGCCTGCCACCGTGAAAATCGGCAAGCGCGCCTTTTACCAGCAGCGCGAGATGGGTCTCGCGGCAGCCTATGATCACGCATCGGCGGTCATGGTCGAGAACATGCTCGCCCGCGATGCCGAGGAAGGGATCGATGCCTTCATGGGGAAACGCCAGCCGGTCTGGAGCGGCAACTAGCGGCTCGCGACCCTCGGCCGGGCCCTCTCCATCCATCCAGATTCAGCGCCGCACGCGGCGACAACCGAGACACGCCGCGTGCAGCTATCCATCAGGCGCCTGTTCACAGGATCGCGGGGAAATGCTCCGGCATCTCGGCGTGCAGGTGCTCCTTGGCCTCTTCTTCCGGCTGCGGCACGGCTGGCAACTGCAAAACGGTCGCCTTTTGTCCCGTAGACAGGTTCGTCAGCAGAATGACCTGCCCGTCGGGCAGCTCGAGCGCATCGTGATGCGCATAGGGCTTGTCGAGATCGATCTGACGGAAGCGGGCCATTGTCGCCGCCATCTTGCGATGCGGCAGGAAGCCGACCACCCTATCGCACTCGATCTCGCTCTCGAACGCCAGCTCCGTGCCGGGCAGCACGCAGACCGCAACCTCCGGCTGTGCCGCAGTGCAGAAGCCGCGCGTGCTCGAATTCGGGAAGCTGGTGGTCGTCAGTTCGTCGCCCACTTTGGCGGGAGTGGACATCACATTGTGCAGGCTATAGTCGCACATGGTAGACCCTCCTTTCATGACGGAACAACCGGGGTTGTTCGCCCTGTGTTCCAGTGAATCAGATAAGAGTGGCAAAGCTGTGGTTCAGCCCCTCGGCGCCAAAATACCTGCGCATGATCGCCGCGTATTTCTCGTGAGGATTCAGCACCTTGAATCATGAGGCCTATGAAGATGCGCTAATCCGCCGCATCCTGCGCGAGGTGAAAACCATCGCCCTGGTCGGCGCCTCGGCCAACGAGGCGCGGCCGAGCTGGATCGTCACCAAATATCTGCTCGATCGCGGCTATGACGTCATCCCCGTCAATCCCAGCCTTGCCGGCCAAACGCTGCTCGGCAAGACGGTCTACGGCTCGCTGAAGGAGATTCCGGTTCCCGTCGACATGGTCGAGATCTTCCGCAATTCGGAAGCCGCCGGGCCGATCACGGATGAGGCGTTGGCGCTCTCCCCCCTGCCAAAAGTGATCTGGATGCAGCTTTCCGTCCGCAATGACGCGGCCGCCGCCCGCGCCGAGGCGAAGGGCCTCACCGTGATCATGAACCGCTGCCCGAAGATCGAGTATGGCCGGCTCTCCGGCGAGATCGGCTGGCAGGGCATCAATTCGCGCATCATCTCGAACAAGAAGCCGCAACTGGCCGGCAAGGGCTTCCAGAAATTGTCGATCAACCGGCCCGGGACCTGACCCGGCCATTTCCAGGGGAACGGCGATGCGCGAGGAAACGACCACGTGCTGCATCGCCGGAGGCGGCCCCGCCGGGATGATGCTCGGTTTCCTGCTCGCGCGAGCAGGCATCGAGGTCACCGTGCTGGAGAAGCACGCCGATTTCCTGCGGGATTTCCGCGGCGATACGATCCACCCTTCGACACTCGAGCTGATGCATGAACTCGGGCTGCTCGAGGCCTTCCTGAAGCTGCCGCACAGCAAGGAAGACCATATCGTCGCCCGCTTCGGAGACGACGAGATCACGGTCGCCGATTTCAGCCATTTGCCGGTCAAGGCTCCCTATGTCGCCTTCATGCCGCAATGGGATTTTCTCGATTTCCTGGCGGAACGGGGACGCGAGCAGCCCTCCTTCCATTTGCGGATGCAGACGAAGGCCGAGGGACTGATCAAGCAAAACGGGCGCGTGGCCGGCGTCACGGCCATGGCGCCCGACGGCCCGCTCTCGATCAGGGCCGATCTCGTCGTTGCGGCTGACGGGCGCAGTTCCGATCTGCGCGCGGCCTCCGGCCTCCCGGTCGAAGTGCTGGGCGCGCCGATGGACGTGCTCTGGTTCCGGCTGTCGCGCAACAAGAGCGATCGCAACCAGACCTTCGGCCAGGTCGCGGGCGGGCGCTTCTTCATCATGCTCAACCGCGGCGACTACTGGCAATGCGCCTTCATCATCCCCAAGGGTTCGCTGGAATCCTTGCAGGTCCGGGGCATGCGGGCCTTCCGGGACGGTGTCGTCGCGCTCTCGCCCTTTCTCCAGGACCGGATTGCGGAGCTGCGCAGCTGGGACGACATCAAGCTGCTTTCCGTCGCTGTCGATCGCCTGACGCGCTGGTGGACGCCCGGCCTGCTCTGCATCGGCGACGCTGCGCATGCGATGTCTCCGATCGGCGGCGTCGGCATCAATCTGGCGGTGCAGGATGCTGTCGCAACGGCCAACCTGCTGGTAGCGCCGCTCCGCGAGAAGCGGCTGACGGATACCGCTCTCGCAGCCGTGCAGCATCGTCGTGAATTCCCGGCAAAACTCACCCAATCCATGCAGATCGCCATCCAGAACCGGGTGATCACGCCGCTGCTCGTCAGCCGCGGACCGGTGACGCCGCCTCTGCCGCTGCGGCTCCTGCAGCGCTTCCCGCTGCTGCGCCGCCTGCCGGCACGGCTGATCGGCATGGGCATCAGGCCGGAGCATATCGGTCCGGCTCTCAGACCTGTCCGGCCGAATTGACGCCGCACAGAGCGTTCGTTAAATCGAACGAGACTGTTTCACGATCAGAATTTGCAGGGAGCACGCCATGTCAGACCGCTCACCGGGTTTCCATACGCTCGCCATTCATGCCGGTGCAGCGCCTGATGCAGCCACCGGCGCGCGCGCCACGCCGATCTACCAGACGACATCCTTCGTCTTTGACGATGTCGACCACGCCGCCTCGCTGTTCGGGCTGCAGGCTTTCGGCAATATCTATACGCGGATCGGCAACCCGACCAACGCGGTGCTCGAGGAGCGCGTCGCCGCGCTCGAGGGCGGCACCGCGGCGCTCGCCGTCGCATCCGGCCACGCCGCCGAGTTCCTCTGCTTCCACGCCCTGCTGCAGCCGGGCGACGAGTTCGTTGCGGCGCGCAAGCTCTATGGCGGCTCGATCAACCAGTTCAATCATTCCTACAAGAATTTCGGCTGGAACGTGATCTGGGCCGATTCCGACGATCTTGAGAGCTTCGCCGCCGCGGTGACCCCGCGCACCAAGGCGATCTTCATCGAGTCGATCGCCAATCCGGGCGGCGTCGTCGTGGACATCGCCGGCGTCGCGGCCATCGCCAAGAAGCACAACATTCCGCTCATCGTCGACAACACGATGGCGAGCCCCTACCTGATCCGCCCGTTCGAGCACGGTGCCGACATCATCGTGCATTCCGCCACCAAATTCCTGGGCGGCCATGGCAACTCGATCGGCGGCCTGATCGTCGATGGCGGCTCGTTCAACTGGGTCGGCGACGAGCGCTATCCGATGCTGTCGAAGCCACGGCCGGAATATAACGGCATGGTGCTCGGCGAGACCTTCGGCAATTTCGCCTTCGCCATCGCGACCCGCGTGCTCGGCCTACGCGACATGGGCCCGGCGCTTTCGCCCTTTAATGCCTTCATGATCCTGACCGGAATCGAGACCCTGCCGCTGCGCATGCAGCGCCATTGCGAGAGCGCACTCGCCGTCGCGAAGCACCTCTCGACGCATCCCGCGGTCGAATGGGTGAGCTATCCCGGCCTGGACGGCGACAAGTATCACGACCTCGCCAAGCGCTACTCGCCGAAGGGCGCGGGCGCGGTCTTCACCATCGGCCTGAAGGGCGGTTACGACGCCGGCGTCAAGCTGGTCTCGAACCTGCAGCTGTTCTCGCATCTCGCCAATATCGGCGATACGCGCTCGCTGGTGATCCACCCGGCATCGACGACGCATCGCCAGCTCTCGGACGCACAGAAGACCGCGTCAGGCGCCGGGCCGGAGGTCGTGCGCCTCTCGATCGGGCTCGAGGATGTGGCGGACCTGATCGGCGATCTCGATCAGGCGCTGATCTAGCATCCGGCAGCGATCCGACGGGGCGTCCCCCCCCCCCCGGAAGCAAAACGCAGACCCGGGATCCCTGCCTGAACCATTCCGGCAGGGATCCCGGGTCTCTTTCGTTGGCCGCCCGGGTCGACAGCGTTCAGGCGGTGTCAGGCCCGGACAGGATGCGCGGTGCCGACCCCGCTCCGTGTGACATGCACAACGGTCATCGCCAGCACCATGAAGGCGAGCGCCTGATGGGCGAGCCCCGCCCAGAGCGGGACCACCAGCAGCAGCGTGACGACGCCGAGCGCGGCCTGTGCCAGCGTGAGGCCGGCAATCGCCGTTGCGCGCTTGGCGCTGCCTGACCCAGGCGCTGCGCGGCGCATCGCAACGGCGTGCCAGAGCGCGGCCGCCAGCAGCAGGTAAGCGCCGATGCGGTGGTTGAACTGCACCAGCGCGACGTTATCGACAAAATTCTCCCAGAACGGCGTCTGCGCAAACAGGGTCGACGAGGCCGGAGCCAGCCCGCCATCCATCAGCGGCCAGGTGTTGAAGGTGAAGCCTGCGCGGGAGCCGGCGACGAGGCCGCCAAGCGCGATCTGCGCGAAGGTAAGCGCCAGCAGCCCCCAGGCGGCCAGGCGGCCCCTCGCCTGCTCGACCCGCCGCAGCGGGGTCAGCCAGGTGGCGAACCCGACAACGGCGGCGAAGAACAGACCGGCGAAGGTGAGATGAAGCGTCAGCTTGACCGGAGCGACCGCGATCATGCCTGGCTGAAGTCCGGAGGCGACCATGATCCAGCCGATCGTACCCTGCAGGCCGAGCAGCAGCCCCATGCCGAAGAGCACAGCGCTCTGGCGCCAGGGCAGAAGACGGCGGAGGGCGACGACAAGGAAGCCGAGGAGGTAGACCAGGCCGATGAAGCGGCCGAGCTGGCGGTGCCCCCATTCCCACCAGAAGATAAACTTGAATTCCGACAGCGCCATGCCGGCATTGAGCAGCTGGTATTGCGGGCTCGCGCGGTATTTTTCGAATTCGAGCGCCCAGGCGGCGTCGGAGAGCGGCGGGATCGCGCCGGTGACGGGGCGCCATTCGGTGATCGAGAGGCCTGAGCCGGTCAGGCGGGTCGCGCCGCCGACCACGACCATCGCGAAGACAAGTGCCGCGACGATCCAGAGCCAGCGGCGGATGCCTGCGTGGTTGGCGGAGCTGACAGCGCCGCCACGCGGCTGATCGAGAGCAATCGTCACGGGATGGGGACCTCGGGTCGCAAATGTCGCGCTTCACAAGCGTCGTCGGGGGTGACAGATAGACCCGCGCGAAGACGCGAACAACGCCCGCAATGCCGCAGCCGCGCCGGCATGGAGACGAGAGATGACCCAGAGCCACCGCAAGCTGATCGGCACCGTGGCCATCCTGATCTTCGTCTGCGTCTATGCGCTGGTCGCCATGGCACTGGCGCAGGGGCGGATCACCGACGCGCCCAAGCTGGTGCAGACGATCGCCTATATCGCGCTCGGCCTCGCCTGGGTGTTGCCCCTGCTGCCGCTGATCAAGTGGATGGAGCGGAAGGACGGGCCGCGCTAGACATCGGCCCGGTTATCGTATCCGGTCCGATGATCTAACCTTGTGTCTTCGCCTCGG
This sequence comes from Allobosea sp. 2KB_26, assembly GCF_052115715.1. Classification (NCBI taxonomy): domain Bacteria; kingdom Pseudomonadati; phylum Pseudomonadota; class Alphaproteobacteria; order Hyphomicrobiales; family Alloboseaceae; genus Allobosea; species Allobosea sp. 2KB_26. The sequence goes on along the minus strand of NZ_JBFRHE010000002.1, from coordinate 417,457 downwards.
CTTTCCCGAAAACCGCAAGCCATCTTTCGGGCCGATGCTTTAGGCGAGCTTCACCCGCCGCCCCTTGTTCCAGAGCAGGAACGGCAATCCCGACAGCAACGCCCGCAGCGCCGCCTCGCTCTGGTGATAGCCGTTCAGCGAGACGCGCGGCAGGGCATGCAGATGCCGCTCGTGCCCCTCGAAGACATGGCCCGGCCGGGTGGTGACCGCGCTGGTGAAGCCAGCCGCCCTGGCCAGGGCGAATTCACGCATTCCCGCCGAGCCCGGATCGCCAACGGGATAGGCGAAATGGCGAATGGGCAGGCCGAGTTCCTGCTCGATCCGGGCCTTGCTCTCGACGATCTCGGTCCGGGCAAAATCCTCGGGATGCTTGGCAAGCATGGGGTGGCTCAGCGTATGCGCCCCCATGGTCACGCCGGGCGCGCCGGCGAGCGAGCGCAGCGTCTCCCAGGGCAGGCACTCGCGTTCGAGCAGGGCTGCGCTGTCGATGCCGGCCTGATGCGCAAGCTCGGAAATCGCTGACAGCAGAATCGCTTCCGGGCCATTGCGCAGACGCCAGTAGAGCGTCTCGAAGGCGAGCTGCTTCTCGCGATCGGTTTCGGTGCGGGCCGAGAAGCCGCCGCCTGGCAGGTCGAGAGCGAAACGCGGCAGCGCCCGGATCGCCTCCTCCAGCTCCAGCCACCAGAGCCGTGCCGTGCGCTCGGCAAAGCCCGTCGTCACGAACAATGTCCAGGGCACGCCATGTTTCGCCAGGACCGGCCAGGCATGATCGAGATTGTCGCGATAGCCGTCGTCGAAGGTCAGCGCCACGAAGAAGCGCTGGGAGAGCGGGCTCTGCAGCCGCGCCACGGCTTCGTCGAGCGAGACGATGTCATATCCCTGGGACTTGATCAGCGTCAGCGTCCGGTCGAGGAATTCCGGCGTGATCTCCAGCAGACGATTGGGGGCAAAGCCGCGCTCGCGCCAGGGTCGGACATGATGCAGGGTCAGAATCATGCCCGCGCCCTGCGCGAGGTCCTTCGCCCAACGATCGGCGCCGGTCAGCGCAATCGCCTTGAATGCGGCGGAAAAGGCTTGGTGTCGCAGACTCATCCGGCTCCGGGCAGCAACCGCTCGCTAATATTGTTCGCCGATGCTTCGGCTGGTCGAAGACAAACTGGCAGGTTCGTTCACAATAGCGGGTTAAGGACAGCGAGGAATGCCGCCACCCGAGGGTCCAGAGACGATGTCTGCACTTGCCGAACGCGCCGGAACTCCGGCCTCGGCCCTGAACCTGACACCGGTCAGGAGAGCGGGGGAGCGCGCGCGCCCCTGGCACAGCATCACGATCAGCAGCGACCCGGCCGCCTTGGAAGCAGAGTGGCGCAGTCTGGAAGCGGCTGCCCTCGTGACACCCTACCAGGCCTATGGCTGGATCAGGCCCTTCGTGGAGACGGTCGGGGCAGCGCACGGTGCGGAATTCCGATATGCCGCGCTGCGCGACGCGGCCGGGCGCACCCAGGCCCTTCTGCCGCTGGCGCTGACACGGCGCAACGGCGTTCGCTTCGGCGAATTCATCGGCGGCAAGCACGCCAATTATCATATGGGGCTTTATGCGCCGGATTTCGCTGCCGCCCTCCATGCTGCCGCGGCGCGTGCCCTGCTTGTCGAGATCGGCACGGCGATTGGAGAACTCGACGCTTTCATCTTCGTCAACCAGCCCCGGGAATGGCAGGGCGTTCCCAATCCGCTCGCGCAGCTTGCGGCAGGCCCGAGCCCGAGCGGTGCCTACAAGCTCGCACTGGAGGGACGAGACTGCGAAGGCTCGCTGCGGCGCTCGATGAGCTCGCATGCCCGCAAGAAGCTGAAGAACAAGCGCAACCGTTTCGCCAGCTTCGGCAGCTCAGTCCTGCGCAAGGCCGAGACCCCGGAGGATATCGAGCGGGTCGTCGCCGCCTTCCTGAACCAGAAGGCGGCGCGGTTTGCCAGCATGGGTATTCCAAACCCCTTTGCGGAGCCCGCCCTGGGTGACTTCCTGCGCCAGGGTGCAAGCCGTGATCACGGCGAAGCGCCCGTTCTCGAACTCTACTCGCTCGACCTCGACGGCCGCTGTGTCGCCACCTATGTCGGCGCGGTGCAGGGACGGCGCTTCTCAGGCATGGCCACATCCTTCGACATGGACGGCGAGCTCGCCAAGTCGAGCCCCGGCGAAATCCTGCTGGTCGATCTGATCAAACTGAAATGCCGTGCTGGAATCGAGGTCTTCGACCTCGGTGTCGGCGAAGCCCGCTACAAGACGACGGTATGCGACGACCGGGACGAACTCGTCGACACCTTCCTGCCGCTGACGCCGAAGGGGCATGCCTTCGTCCTGTTCAGCCGGGCCAAACGTGCCGCCAAGCGCAGGATCAAGAGTTCTCCGGTGGCGCTGAAGCTGGCGCAACGCGCCTCGGGCTGGCTGAACCGAAACCGGGCACTCGCCAGCGACGACGACTGAGCGGCAACGCCTCTCGCAAGTCAGATGCTCAGGATCTGCGCATCTCGCAGGAGGTACAGCGCACGGAGTCCTGACCATCCCGGCCACCTTCGGCCGGAATACGCTTCGGCTCAGGCCATCGCCGCATCATGCTCGCGGACGGAGAACGGGACGCCTGCCGTCTCCTCGAGCTTGTCGACGACAAGGGAAACCGGCGCCGTCGTCAAATCGGCGAGCCGGTAGGCGGCCTCCATGGCGTGCCCGTTGCCGATGCTGCCCGCCATGACGAAGACACCTTGCGCACGTCCGACCAGCGGCGCGAGCACGGCGCTCTCGTCGCCCGAAGTCGCCGAGACCAGCACCCAGTCATAGGTCTCGCAGAGCGCATCGAGCGCCACCTCGACGATATCAGGCGCGGCGAGAACCGCCCTGCGCCCCGCACGCCCGGCACTGATGCGATGCAGTCGCGAGCCGGGTTCGCGCATGATGATCTCGGAGAACTGGGCCTCGCCGGCGAGAAGCTCTGAGAACCCGAGCTCTTCCCGTTCGTCGTCATCGCTGGCAAGGTCGACCAGCACACACCGAGAGTGCCTGGATAGCAGTTCCGCGAGATCCCGTGCCGACATCGCTTCGGGACCGGCCCCGTCGAGGAGCACGGCCAGCGGCGCCATATCGGCCGGAGGAGCCGCAATCCGCTCCGAAAGCGCCGTGAGAGCCCCTTCGGGATCGGCCGCGGCCAGGGGAACCCGGCCCACCCGGCCGGTATGCGTCAGCAGCCCCGCAACCCGTTCTCGGCGCTCGTCGCCATCCGAAGGATGTTGCGCCGCCCCGGACCCGCCACCACCGACCCAGCCCGGCGCACGACGCGAGCCATTGGAAGCGGGAGGCGTTCCCGCAGTGCCGTTGAGGAGTTCACGCGAGACCACCATGGCGAGCGCGACGAGGAAGGTCGCAAGCGTCGCAACGAGGATGATCGGGATCCTCTTCGGGAAGGACGGCTCCGTGGGTTCGACGGCACGCGAAATGATGCGTGCATCGGCCGGGCTGGCGTTCTGGGTGTCGCGCGCGACAGCCTCACGATAGCGTTGCATATATTGCTCGAGCTGATCGCGCAGGGTGCGTGCCTCACGCTCCAGCGCGCGCAGCTGCACTTCCTTGTCGTTGGCGCTCGAGACATTCTTCTTCTGCCCCTCGAGGGCGGCCGTGAAGCTGTCGACGCGCTGGCCGGAGATACGTGCCTCGTTCTCCAGGGTACGGACCGTGCGCTCGGCAGCCGCGCGGATCTGGCCTTCCAGATCGGCGAGCTGGGCGCTGAGTTCCTTGATGCGCGGATGCCCGGGCAGGAGCGAACGCGATTCCAACGCGATCTGGGCGCGCAGATTGACGCGCTGCTCGATCAGGCGGCGGACCAGTTCGTTATTGGCAACGTCCGGGATCTCGAAAGTCCGTCCGCTCTTCATTGCATCGCGAATGACGCTGGCCTTGGCCTGGGCCTCCGCCTGTTGGCTACGGGCATTGGAGAGCTGGGTCGAGAGGTCGGCCAATTGCTGTGCGGTGATGGTGGTGTTGTTCGTTCCGACGAGCAGCCCGTTGCGCGAGCGGAAGTCCTCGACCTTGCCCTCCGCCTCGGCAACGCGCTTGCGCAGCGGCTCGATCGTGGTCGAGAGCCAGGACGAAGCGCTGCGCGCAGTATCCTGCTTCGCAGCCTCCAGCATCTCGAGATAGATATTGGCGATCTCATTGGCTCCACGGGCGGCCAGCGCCGGATCGCGCGAGGTGAACTCGATCGCAACGATGCGGGACCGGCCGACCGGGAAGACCAGCAGCCGGTCGTAGAATTGATCGAGCACGCGCTCCTCGGGCGAGCGGTCGGCCGGATGCGCTCCCAGCCCGACCAGCACGCCGAGTCGCTTCAGCGCGCTCAGCGCGCCGGCCCCGGAATCGAATTCGGGATTGCCGACGAGGCCGATGCGCTTGATCGCCTCGCGAGCGAGGTCACGCGACATGATGACCTGGACCTGGCTCTGCACGCCCTCGCTGTCGAATTGCTGGCTTGTGGCTTCGGCCCCGCCCTGCCCTGGACGGGTATAGAAGCTGTCCCGATTCTCGAGCAGGAGCCGTGCCTCGCCCGTGTAGCGCGGCGTGACCAGATTGACGGCGACGAAGGAGAGGCCGAGCGCCAGCAATGTGGGGCCGAGCACCCAGAGCTTGCGCCGCTTGATGGCGGCCCAGAGCGCGGAAAGATCGAGCATGTCGCCGCGGCTCTCGCCGGCATCCCGCATTCCGTTATCGGATCGAGAGGTCATGACTCACCCATTCACGCAAAACTCGCGCGCCCAGCACAGGACGCAGGGTCAATCAAAGCTGATTAAGGTTATTGGCGAGTTAAGAGGCGCGCGGATCTCCGGCGGGGGATCCAGCGAGGGATGCCATGCTCAACTTTTGTTAACCATAGCCACCCTAACGTGACGGCAGAATTTGGATGGACTGAATATGCGATGAGTCGATCACTCGCCCCACTGGCCCTGGCGGTCGCACTAGCGACAAGCGCCTGCGCGCCGCGCTATGCAGCGCAGGAACTCGCGGTCGTCGACGTCAATGTGCCCTATCGGCTCGCCAGCGGCGACCGGCTGCGCGTCATCGTCTTCGGTCAGGACAATCTGTCGAACATCTACGCCGTCGACGGCTCCGGGCGCATCTCCATGCCGCTGATCGGCCCCGTCGAGGCCCAGGGACGCACGACCCGGCAACTCGAGCAGGCGATCGAAGGCAAGCTACGCGGCGGCTTCCTGCGCGAACCCAAGGTTTCGGTCGAGGTCGATACCTACCGCCCCTTCTTCGTCCTGGGTGAAGTCACCAATTCCGGCCAGTTCCCCTTCGTGAACGGCATGACGGTGCAGACCGCGGTCGCTATCGCCGGCGGCTTCACCCCGCGCGGCCAGCGCAACTATGCCGAGGTCACGCGCCAGATCGACGGCCAGCTCGTCACCGGGACGGTGCCGATCACCTACCAGGTGCAACCTGGCGACACGATCGTCATCAAGGAGCGCTGGTTCTGAGCGCAAGCGAGGTGACGGCGATGGCGGACGCCTCCGGCATGCGGCCGCTGCGCATCCTGCACGTCTTTCGGGCGCCGCTCGGCGGATTGTTTCGCCATGTCCTCGATCTGGCCCGCGGGCAAGTGGAGCGCGGGCATCAGGTCGGCATCTTCTGCGATTCGAATACCGGTGGCTTGCGTGCCGACCAGGTCTTCGCCGAGCTTGGCCCCGATCTCGCGCTTGGCATCACGCGCGTGCCGATGTCACGCTACCCGAGCCTCATGGACGCCAAGGCGCAGTTGGCGGCGCGTTCGGCGCGGGCGCGCCTTTCCCCCGATGTCGTGCATGCCCATGGCTCGAAGGGCGGCGTCTATGCACGCCTGCCTGCGCTGGTTTCACCGCGCCGCCGCTACATCACCGCCTATACGCCGCACGGCGGCAGCTTCAACTACAAGCCCGGCGGGGCCGAGCATCGCATCTATATGTCGGTCGAACGGCTGCTGGAGCGGGCGACCGACATGTTCTGCTTCGAGAGCGCCTTCATTGCGGGGCGGTTCGAGGCATATATCGGCCACAAGCCGCGCACCGATTACCGGATTGTCCTGAATGGCATTTCGGAAGCCGAGTTCGAGCCGATCGACCATGCCAAGGCGAGGTTCGACCTCGTCTATCTCGGAGAACTGCGCTCCGCGAAGGGGGTCGATACGCTGATCGATGCGCTCGCGCTGCTGAAGCGCCGCGATGGTCTCGAGCCGCGCATCCTGATCGTGGGGTCGGGCCCTGACGAGGCCGTGTTGCGGCAGATGACGTTCGACTGCGGCATCGGCAGTCAATGCGTGTTCGAGCCGCCCGGCCCGATACGCGCCGCTCTGGCACAGGCACAAGTGATGGTGATCCCGTCCCGGGCGGAATCGCTGCCCTATGTCATCCTCGAAGCTGCAGCGGCTGCCCAGCCGCTGATTTCGACGAATGTCGGCGGTATCAGGGAGATCTACGGCCCCGATCACGCGCATCGCCTGATACCGGCCGATGACCCGGCAACCCTGGCCGGGAGCATTCGTTCGATCCTGGCCATGCCCGAGGCCGAACGACGCGCGCAGGCCATCGATCTGGCCAAACATGTCCGCCAGAATTTCTGCCTCAACGCGATGATCGACGGCGTGCTTGCGGCTTACCGCGTCGCGCTGGCGCGACGCGGTCTCGACTAGTTACGCGTCGCGGCCGCGTTACAGGAATTTCAGGCCGACGACGCCGGCAACCACCAGTGCGATACCGACCCAGCCGGACAGATAGATCCGCTGCCCGAAGGCAAGGGCTCCAATGATGGCCGTGATCACCAATCCGGCTCCGCCCCAGACCGCATAGGCGACCGAGAGGTCCATGCCGCGGATGGCCTGCGCCAGGGCCGCGAAGGCCCCGACGACGAGAACCATCCCAAACGCCCCCAGCAATCGCCGCCGCATGCCATCAGAGAGCTTGAGCAGATAGGTACCGAGGACCTCGAGAACGACCGCAAGGCCGAGCCAGGCGAAGGCGAGCGATTGCGGCTGAAGAAGCATGGTCACGCCAGCCTCCCCTGCTTACCCTCCTCGACACCATGCCCGACACCGCGCTCGATCAGCACGATACCGGCGATGATGGCCGCAAGCGCCACGAGGCGCTCAGGCGTCAGATGCTCGCCGAAGAGAAGGTGGCCAGCGGCGGCGATGCCGACGATGCCGAGCCCTTCCCAGACGGCATAGGCCACCGCCATGGGGATGACACGCAGCGCCACGCTGAGCAGCGCGAAGGACAACCCGATCAGAACGAGCGGCAGAGCCGTGATGAGCCACGGCTCGGCGACGACCGACTTCAACGCGGCCGTCGCGAGAATCTCGACAGCAATCGCTGCGAGCAGAACCAACCAATGAAAAGACATGATGCACACGGGCGAAGCCGGCGCTTACCGTCGGGAAGCGACGTTAGGCAGCTAAGCAAAGTTAGAGTTTTTACGAACGAGTTTCGAAGACGAAGCCCTGGCAGATTGAACTGCTGGGGTTGCACAGCGACTTGCCCAAATGCTTGAATTAGCAACCGCGGGCATCGCTCAGAAATGTGCTTCTCAGACACTCATCGCGAATGGATATGCCCGTTTTAATGCTTTTTGTCAACCAACATCAACTTTATGAGCCAAGAACGACTGCTTTTCGACGCAAAATCGGAAAAAATCGGAGTGAGCTAATTCCTTGGCCGGACGAGAGAAAATCAACTTTTTTTGCATCAGGTTTGAGACGCCGCCTGCGGGGGGATAAACTGACCCGATCGCGATGGTCCGGAATGCCGTAGAGTCGCCTCGATAGCCACAAGACAGCGAAGCATCGGATTAAGCCTTCCGAGAGCATTTTGAGCTAATCGCAAGCCGGGACCGGGAGGTGAGTATTGCTCCGGTCTGAGTAGAGGTAGCGTGTGATGGGCACTTTCGATGTGCGTGACCTGATCCAGGCCGACGCGGCCGGAGCATCAGATCCAGCCGGCGGGAGCAAGACGGGTTCGACCCGCGCTTTCCATCCCCTGGCCGAGCGCATCGCGGCGATGCCGGTCAAGCCAACTCTCTCCCCGGTCCTGATCGAAGGCCTGGTGCGCCTGTTCGATGTTCTGGCCATCGTCAGCGTGGCAGGGCTGGTCTACTGGTTCTATGTTGCGGGGACCACCAGCAGCACCCTGCTCTATCAGATCACCGTTCTCCTGGTGAGCGTGGGCGCACTCGCCGCCTTCCAGGCGCTGCATCTCTACCATATCGGCGCTTTGCGCCATTTCGTTCCGACGGCTGCCCGACTGGTCGCGGGCTGGACCATGCTGTTCCTGATCGCACTCGCCGCCTTCTTCTTCATGAAGGTCGGAAGCCAGTTTTCCCGGGTCTGGCTGGCCGGCTTCTATGGCGGCGGTCTCGCAGCCCTGCTCGGCGAGCGCCTTCTCGTGACGATGGCGGTGCGCCGGCTGACACGCACGGGACGGCTCGAGCGCCGCACGGCCATTGTCGGCGGCGGCGCTGCCGGCGAGGCGCTGATCAAAGCGCTCGAGGCGGAAAAGGACTCAGGACTGCAGATTTGCGGCGTCTTCGACGATCGCAACGACGATCGCTCGCCCGATCTCGTCGCCGGTTACCCGAAGCTCGGCACGATCGACGACCTTGTCGAGTTCGCCCGCCGCACCAAGCTCGACCTGGTGATCTTCACCCTTCCGATCTCGGCGGAGGGCCGCATCCTGCAGATGCTGCGCAAGCTCTGGGTTCTGCCGATCGACATCCGTCTCTCCGCCCATATGTCGAAGCTGCGGCTGCGGCCGCGCTCGTATTCCTATATCGGCGCGGTGCCGGTGCTGGATGTGTTCGACCGGCCGATCGCGGACTGGGACATCGTGGTGAAATGGCTGTTCGACAAGATCGTCGGCACCCTTGCCCTGATCGCTCTCTCGCCGGTTCTGCTGATTACGGCGATCGCGGTGAAGCTCGACTCGAAGGGGCCGGTCCTGTTCCGGCAGAAGCGCTACGGCTTCAACAATGAACAGATCGAAGTCTTCAAGTTCCGCTCGCTCTATCACGAGATGCAAGATGTTGCCGCCAGCAAGCTGGTGACCAAGGATGATCCGCGCGTCACCCGCGTCGGCCGCTTCATTCGCAAGACCTCGATCGACGAGTTGCCGCAGCTCTTCAACGTGGTGTTCAAGGGCAATCTCTCGCTGGTCGGGCCGCGCCCGCATGTCGTCCACGGCAAGGCCGACAACCGCGCCTATGAGCAGGTGGTCGATGGCTATTTCGCCCGCCACAGGGTCAAGCCGGGGATCACCGGCTGGGCTCAGATCCATGGCTGGCGCGGGGAGACCGACACCGAGGACAAGATCCAGCGCCGCGTCGAGCACGACCTCTACTACATCGAAAACTGGTCGGTGATGCTTGACCTCTACATCCTGTACAAGACGCCGATCTCGCTGCTGACCAAGTCCGAGAACGCCTATTGAGCGCGCTCGCCGACCGCGCAGGACATGAAGGCGGCCGCGGCGGCCTGAGGATTTCCTTTGCCGCGATCAAGCGCGGGACGCTCTGGCTGTTGGCCGCCTCTAGCGGTTTCGCGCTGATCGAGCCGTCACCCTATGAGTTCTTCTTCCTGCTCACGCTGTTCGTCTTTGCGCTGACAGGCATCCGATTCTCGCAAAAGCTGTTGCCGATGGTGGTGCTGCTGCTGCTCTACAATATCGGCGGCATCTTCTCACTGATTCCCTGGATGGACGAGGCGCCCTCCGTGCGCTTCACGGCCGTCTCGGTCTACCTGATGATCACCGGGATCTTTTTCGCGGCCATCATGGCGGAAGACCCGCTCGGCCGGCTGGAAACCCTGCGCAAGGGCTATCTCTTCGCCGCCTGGTGCGCGAGCTTTGCCGGCATCCTCGGCTATTTCGACATTGCCGGCCTCTCCGACGTCTTCTCCTATGCGGGCCGCGCCTCCGGGACGTTCAAGGATCCCAATGTGCTGGGCCCCTTCCTCGTCGTGCCCATTACCTACGCGCTGCAACATATCCTGATCGGGCGCCTGGGCCTGGTCCGTGGCTTCCTGGTGATGAGCGTGCCGCTGATGGCGGTGCTGCTCGCCTTTTCGCGCGGAGCCTGGGGCAATCTGGCCGGTTCGGCGCTGATGATGGTCGGGCTGATGTTCCTGACCGCGCCCGATGCTTCTCGCCGCGCCCGCATCGTTGTGCTCACCCTCACTGCCCTTGGGCTTATCCTCGTCGCATTGTTGATTGCGCTCTCTTTCGAAAGCATCCGCGATATTTTCGAGATCCGCGCCAGTCTCAACCAGAGCTATGATCAGGGCGTCACCGGCCGCTTCGGAAGCCAGCTGCGCTCGCTCCCTCTCCTCCTCGACGCGCCGAATGGACTCGGCCCGCTGCGTTTCCGCTGGTATTTCCCGGAGGATCCGCACAACGTCTACATCAACGCCTTCGCCTCCTATGGCTGGCTCGGCGGCATCGCTTATCTCGGCCTGATCGTCACCACCTGCTATGTCGGCTGGCGTCTCGTCTTCACCCGCTCGCCCTGGCAGAACCACGCCATCGTGCTGTGGTCGGTGCTGTTCATCACCATCCTGCAGGGTGTCCAGATCGACACCGACCACTGGCGGCATTTCTACTTGTTGCTCGGGCTGGTCTGGGGCCTGGTGGCGCTCAGGTCCGCCCCGGCAGCCGCTCGGGCCACCCGCGCATAGGGGCGCCCGCCGATCCGGCTCAGAGCGGCGCCTTGCGGACCAGCACGTATCCGTAGGTCGTCACCAGGTCCCAGCCGGCTTTGGCAGCCAGCAGGTTGAAGCCGTGGTCGATCTCGCGCAGCCCCGGCAAGCGCTCGAAATAGCCGTGCCCCCAGAAGCGCTGCATGTGCGTCTCGCGGAAGCCGGCCCGGTTGAGCATCCGCGTCAGCCGGGCACGGCTGCCGCGGCACCAATCGTAATGGGTCGGGAATTTTGGATCGCCGCCATCCTCCCGGCGCGTCGGAAACAGCGCGTGCAGGATGGCGCGCGAGGCGGCCTCCGGCAGGATGTGGTTCAGCGCGAAGACCGGCGCCCAGAGCGTCGGGAAGAAGGCCAGCGCCATACCGCCCGGCGCCAGCAGCGCATGGATGTTCGTCCAGGCCTTCTCGACGTCTTGGATATGTTCGAAGACCATGCGCGAGACCATCAGGTCGGAACCACCGCGCTCGACATCTGGTTCGGACAGGTCGCCAGCAATATCGAAACGCGCCGTCCGGAGGCCGGGCACCGACAAGGCCAACTCGCCCGCATCGATGTCATTGATGACGAGGTCCAGGCCATGGCTGGCGGCTTCAGCGGGAGAGAACAGCGGGTCACGGCCGCCACCGATCTCGCAGACCCGCCTCAAGCCGAACTGCCGGGTCAAGGCGAGAATCGTCCGCTCGTAATTCTCCCAGGCCCAGCGCGAGTGCCAATCCGGCTGCAGCTCGGCAAAGAAGGTCGCGAGCGTTCGTTCAGGACCCCGTGTCGCCCTGACGGTCGTTCCCTTAGCGCCCAACGCCACCGCCGCCGTCATGTCAGCCTCCGCCGTTCAATGCGGATGGAGGATGTGGAGCGATAGCCCGGCTCGCAACATTTTACTTAACATTAAGTTAATATCGATGGTTTCGGCCTGGGGGGCAGGCCCCCTCGCGCCATGGCGCGCCGGCAGCGGCTTACTCAGGAACGGCCGGGGGCGCTTGTTTCCAGCACGTATCGCACAGCAGGCGGCAGCATCTGGACTGCGAGATGGCGGCGGCGCCGCGCTTCAGAAAAACCCTGCGGAGAGTCTGCCGAAGCGCGTTGCATCCGCGCGCAGGCCCCTCTATAAGCCGCCCTGTCGGAGCGTAGCGCAGCCCGGTTAGCGCACTTGTCTGGGGGACAAGGGGTCGGAGGTTCGAATCCTCTCGCTCCGACCATAAAACCTCATGGAATTATTGGATTGGCGAGCGGCACTAAACATGCCGCGGCGCCCGTTTTGCCTTGGCGGCCATCAACGCGAAGATGGCATTTCCCGCGCAAGGGAAGGCAGTGAGCTGCCGCTGCGGAGAGACCCGCTGCGCTCTACCGGCATGCCATTTTCAAGAATGGATCGAGCGGGGCAAGAAGGAACGGGCGGTCGGCCACGACCCCGATTCGCAATGTTGGGCGCTCCTGGCGGGATACGCATGGTGCGCGTAGCGCCTCTTCGGCCCTCTGTCGCAGGCCGGCCGCGCTCAAGCGGCCCGCTTCTCGATCGTTGAGCAGTTCACTTTTGTCTTAGGCGCGGGAAAAGGAGACGGCGGCAAGATGACCGGTCGAACCCCGGCCAACAGCGCCGAATTTCAACGCGGCATCACGACCTCCGAAGCAATCGTGCCCTCAGCTCCCCTCAAGCGGCCGAATCGTTCCCAATTGGGCGGCATCGGGTCGCCGAAGATACGGGCCAGCATCATGCGGCCGACCTCAGTGGAATAGTGAGCCTGGTCGCCCAACCAATAGTTCGGATCGTCCGAGAGCCAGTCGGCGCCCGTGAAATCCCAGAGCGGCGTGACGCGCGCAACCTGATCAAGCGCTTGCGCGAGATCCTTCGGCAAATAGCGGCTCTCGACGGCCCGGTGGAGCGGGCTGACGGCCACAATGAGCCTGGTGCCGTTCTGCCGGGACAGCGTGGCGATACGCTGCAGGATCTGCAGCTGGTCTGCGAAATACGCGCGCTGTGCGAACGGCCTGTTATAGTCGCTTCCTGCCTGTGCGCCGCGCCCGGCCAAGGCGCTCAAGGACGCCAAACGGACGAACGCCAGTTTCATCTTGTCGACGACCGAAGGGGTCTTGCGATCCCTCTCCTCGATCGCGGCGCGGGCCTCGCGCAGGATACGCTGCCAGCTCCGGACCTGCATGGCCGTCAGATTGCGCCACCAGAAATACACGCCGCTTTCGCCGCTCAGGGCCTGAGGCAGCAAGGTCTCGATGTAGCGGTTGGTCGCCGGGGGATCTCCGAAGGTATCGATATCCAGGAGCAGGAACACGGCCCGCAAGTGCTGCCCTCGTTTCGCCTTGTCGGCGAGGACGTATTCGAGCGCGGGCAGGAAGTCCGGCAGCATACCGCGTGTGGCCCAGAAACTGGCGAAATTCACCCCGTCCAAGCGGCGGGACAGCTCCGCTGGCGGAGTAGCCTGGGCGCGAGAGGAGCCGAACAGCACGCCGTCGAAACTGTCCGGCGCAGCGTCATAGGCAGCGAGATTGCGGTAGTGGTAATTGAGGTTGGGCGTACGCGGAAGGACGTTTGTGCCGAACACCCCCTGCGGATCGATCACGACATTCGCGACGACCACGCTGGCAAAGAGCGCCGCAGCGCCCAGGATAAGCGCCAGCGCATAGGTCCGAGGGTTCATCCCGGACGCAGCGGAAACCGGCTTCTTCTTACGCCAGAGCATCGGGCAAACCTGGCTGGAGTTCGGCAAGGCGTCCGTCGAGGAAAAGGCTGCGGGCAAGGCCGCGCTGGATCTTGCCGCTCGTCGTCTTCGGCAGGTTGCCGGGGCGGATCAGCACGACCTCCTGGATGGCAAGCTCGTGTTCGGTCGCGATCGCCTCGCGGATCGTGTCCTCGATGTCATCGATGGAGACGTGGCGCATCTGCGTCCGCTCGATTTCCTGCACCACGACCAGACGCCCCTCGCCATCATCATCCAGGATCGAGAAAGCGGCGCCGCCATGCCGCCGCAAGGCCGGATGGCTCGCCTGAACGGTGTCCTCCAGGTCCTGGGGATAATGGTTGATGCCGCGAATGATGATCACGTCCTTGATGCGCCCGGTGATGAAGAGCTCGCCGGTGTCATCGAGGAACCCGAGATCGCCGGTACGAAGCCAGCGCTCCTCGGCTTCCCCCTCGATCCGCGGCCAGAAGGTCGCGGTGGTGGCCTTGGCGTTTTGCCAATAGCCCTGGGTGACATTCGGACCGGAAATCCAGATCTCGCCGGCATGACCGGTTTGAAGGCGGTGGCATGTCTCCGGATCGACGATCGCGAGCCTTTCGCCGACGAGGGCCTTGCCGCAGCCTGCGACGAACTGCGCGTCGTCTTCGCTCGTCGGCGCGGCCGCGCGAAGGCGTTGCAGCGCCTCCCGGCTTATCCGACGTTTTACGAGCCCCCGTCCCCGTCCGCCGCCGGAGGCGAGAAGCGTCGCCTCCGCGAGCCCGTAGGCCGGCGAACATGCTTCCGGCGCGAAGCCATAGGGCGTGAAGGTGTCGGTGAAGCGCTCCATCGTTTCCGCGCGCACCGGCTCGGCGCCGTTGAGCGCAATTTTCCAGTGGGACAGATCGATCCCCGCCATCTGGTCGGGGCGGAAGCGATCGACGCAAAGATCGAAGGCAAAGTTCGGGGCCGTTGCGAACTCTGCGCGGTAGTCGCTGATCGCGCGCAGCCAGTTTAACGGGCGCTGCATGAAGCTCACCGGCGCCATGAGCACGCAAAGCGAGCCGACATAGAGCGTCTGCAGCACGTTCAGGATGAGCCCCATATCGTGATAGAGCGGCACCCAGCTCACATATGTAGTCGAGCGGGTGTTGCCGTATACGAGCCGGATCATCTCGCTATTGGCGAGAAGATTGCCATGGCTCACCATCACGCCCTTGGGATCCGACGTCGAGCCCGAGGTATATTGCAGGAAAGCCAGATCCTGCAGGCCGGGCTCCGGGAAGATGATTCCCACAGGCGCCTCGGCTGCTTTCGTGGCGTCGACGGCCATGAAATCGAGCGCGGGTGCCTGGAGACGCTCCGCGAGATCGCCGCGAGTCGCCTGCAGTGCCGGATTCGTCAATGCGATACGCGGCGCGCAGTCGGCGACGATGCTGGCGCTCGAATTGCGCGCGCCCAGGCGCCGTGGCGGCATCATCGGTACAGCGATCGTGCCGGCAATCAGGCAGCCGAAGAAGGCGACGAGGAAATCGAGCCCAGGCGGGAACATCAGGAGCGCGCGCTCTCCGGAGAGACCGCGCCCTACCAACTCCGCCGCAAGTGCACGGGCGCGGCGCTCGAGCTCCGAGAAGGTGAGCGATGCCTCCTCGCCGCCGCGATCCGACAGGAAGGCATAGGCGCGCTCGTTCGGCTGCTCCGCGGCGCGCGCACGCAGCAGCTCGACCATCGAGCTGTACCCGGCCCTGAGGACCGCCCGGTTCTCCTGAATTGTCGGAATCTGGTTCAATCCTGCGCTCCCGCGAGGTGACGGGCAAGCGTTGCTATGCTGGGGTATTCGAAGGCCAGTTCAGGGGGCAGTTCGCGCCCAAGCCATTCCTCGAGCTCGGCCACGAGGTAGACTGCCATCGCGGAATCGACGCCGAGGCGCGTGAACTTGGCCTGCGGATCGATTTTATCCGCAGGACGTCGCAGCCCCTTGGCGAGATGCGCGACGCACCACGCGGTGATTTCTGCTTCGCCCTTGTCAGTTGCCATCAAACGCCACGCTCCCAGACTGATCGTCAGAATTGGTAATAGAGGAACTCGCTCACCTGCCCGAGCCGGAAGAACACCTCGCCGAAGAGCAGGAAGGCCGTGCCGAGGGCGATGAGCGAGGGGCGCCAGGCCAGCGCGCCGACATTTCTTCGCCAGTTCGACTGAGCATCGCCTTCGCGGTAACCGGTGATCTCCATGGGATCCGGCAGGAACAGGGCAATCGCCAGTGCCAGCAGCGTCAGCGCGGTCCCGGTGAGCGACCAGGTGCTGCCGAGCCAGGTGCGGATGAAGGCCTCCGATATCCAGCCCTGGCGGATCGCCCACCAGTCGTGCTGCAGCGTGAGCGCCTCTGCGACCGGGGACTGGCCCATGCCTCCCATGGCGGCGAAGAGATGCCCCGACGTCTCGATATCCGCAGAGCGAAACAGGACAGAGCCCACCACAAAGGCCGTGAAGGTCAGCGCCCATCCGACGAATCGGCCCGCCTGTGTCGGCTCGTCCCGCTCGGGCATGATCCGCTGCCAGATCGTGTTGATGGTGAGAAGGCAGCCGTGATAGGCGCCCCATACCACAAACGTCCACCCGGCTCCGTGCCAGAGACCTGCCAGGGTCATCGTGATCATCACCGCGATGGCGCGCCACCACCCCATCGGGCGTCCGAAGGTCAGCGGCCCGTAGACATAGTCCCGCAGCCACTGCGACAGCGTGATGTGCCACCGCCGCCAGAAGTCCAGAATGCTGGTTGCGCGCAGCGGTGCGGCGAAATTCACGGGCAGCCGGAAATTGAACAACAGGCCGAGGCCGATCGCCATCTCGGAATAGCCGGAAAAGTCGAAGTAGATCTGGGCCGAGAAGGCCAGGGCACCGCCCCATGCGGCGATCGCGGTGACAGGGTCGCCCCTCGCCGCAGCGTCGAAGACCGTGCCGACATGCGGCGAAAGCGAATCGGCGATCAGTACCTTCTTGGCGAGGCCGATGATGAAAATCGTCAACCCAAGGGCGATGTTGGACCAATCGAGCCGGAAGCGTGCATCATCGCCGAGCTGCCTGCCGAAGCTGTTCCAGCGCACGATCGGCCCGGCGATCAGATGCGGGAAGAACGCGACAAAGAACGCGTAGCGGCTGAAATGCAGCGGGACTTTGCGGCGGTAGACGTCGACCAGAAAGGCGATCTGCACGAATGTCGTGAACGACAACGCGAGCGGCACGACGGGGGGCGCGGCCTTGTAGGAGTGAACGATCGAGAGAAGGAAATCAGCGTATTTCCAGTAGCATAGCACCAGGATGTTGATGACGATTCCGAAGATCAGGAGTCGCTTCGCCGCCGGCTTCTCCGCCGCCGCGATCAGCCGTGCGAACCAGAAATTTGCGACGATCGACGCCACGGGCAACAGCACATAGGGCGGGTTCCACCAGGCATAGAAGACGAGCGACGACAGTGTCGTGCCGAGGATCGCGGCCGCCGCACTCACGCGCGCCAGTGCGAAGTGCAGGAGCACCGCAAGCGGAAGAAAGACGAAGATGAACTCGGTAGAATTGAAGAGCATCGGGCGTGCCGTTGGAGCCGTGCGAGGCTACAGGCATACAGCCGGTCCGGACGCATGCAAGATGGGCCGGACGTTTGCGGCCCATTAGCCGGCCTCATGTGTGAAATATGTCACCGATACTGCGGCTGCGGCGCCATCTCAGCCGTCCGCGTTTGCGCAACCTGAACGGCCGCCTGGAAGCTCCATTAAAGACCAGGAAACGCCATTCCTCACCTTCATCGAGTTTGGGAAGTTCGGCGGATATCGAGGCTGTCATCGCGCCCGGAAACCAGCTGTACGTTGCGCTGCCGCTGGTGCGTCACCGACTGCTGGCCATTGGGCTTCAAGCCGCTCTACCAGCTGACTTCGATGCCGAGCCGCCGCCATAGGCACGCTGGTAGCAGGTGGTGGCAAGGAGCGCTCCCATAATCGCCTCGCGCCTGCCGCGATCGATCCAGCCTTTGGTCACACGGCCGCCTCCGATCGCAAGCAGGATCTGGAGCATGATGCGCCGGGCCTGCCATTGACCATGCTGATTTCGATGATCTTGCTTGTGATGAACGGATTCAGCGGCCGCCGGAGGCGGCCTCGATCACGCGATGGGCGGCGGCGCTGACCAGTGCTTCGGCAAGGCTACGCGACCCTTGCGCAGGCCGTCGCGAGAGAGGAAGGGCGCCCTTGTGCGGCTTAGGCGACCCTTCGGAACTGGTCCGGCTCGAACCGATATAGCCGTCGACGCCCTCTCCTACTGCCGTCTCTTCTTTGGTGCTCCAGGCTTGACCGGGCTCTGCGCGGCGACCGGGTCGCTCGCGGGGAACGTGTCCTTCAGAGCCTTGTCGAGCTGCTGTTCCGGCGTGCTTTCACGCTCGGCCTTTCGCTGCTGCTTCTGCTCCTTCCGGAGGCTTTCGACCGCCGGGGTTGTGTGCTCCCGCATTGCCATGCCTCTGCCGTTGGTGAAACCGATAGACGACGAGGTAACGCCAGCGAAACGCATACGTTCCCAAACAGTGCGGCTCCTCCAGAGCCGCGTCAGGCCAGCCGCACGGAGATGCCTCCATCCACAAGCATCGGGCTTCCCGTCACGAAGCTCGACCGGTCGGACAACAGGAACAGGGCTGCTTGGGCAATCTCCTCTGAACGCGCCATGCGCTTCATCGGGTGCAGATTGGAGACGAAATCCAGGACGGCCGGCTGCCCCTCGCCGCCGCTTGGCGTGATGGTGCCGCCCGGCAGGAGCGCATTGACGCGGATGCCGTCCGCGGCATGCTCGGAGGCCAGCGACTGCATCAGGCCGATCATGCCGGCCTTGGACGCCGCATAGGCTGCCATTCCCGGCAGCCCGCCATTGCTGAATCCGACGAAGGAGGAGGTAAAGACGATCGAGCCCCGCCCCCTCTCCTTCATCACCGGGATCTGGGCCTTTGCGGCCAGGAACGCGCTTGTCAGATTGACCGCGATGACATCGTTCCAGTTGGCCATCTCCATCTCGGCGACGGGCGCCATGCCGCCTACGACACCGGCATTGTTGAAGGCGCCGTCCAGGTGACCGAATTCCGCGAGGGCGAGAGCGACGAGAGCATTGGCATAGTCCTCGTCCCTCACGTCGCCAGCCAGAAACACGACCCTGCCATGGTTTCCCCGGATCTGCGCTGCCAGGGCTTCCATCTCTGCCCCGCGGCGGGCTCCGAGAACCAGCTTGGCTCCTTCGGCTGCGAACAACAGAGCCGCGGCAGCGCCGATTCCGCTGCTCGCTCCCGTGATGATGATCGACTTGTCTTCCAGTTCCACAGCTTGCTCCTCTGATGGTGTCGTCGGGGCGAACTAGCGATTGGCCGGAGGGTGTAGCCACCCGTTTCCTGGGGGCCTGATCGGACGCGCGGCGGAACATGATGTCCGGCGGCATCGTTGTTTCGTCATTCGCGGATGACCGCGAGCTCGGAACCTTGCAGAGGAAAATGCCATGGAAACGGAGACTGAACGACGGGCTGAACGGCAATCGGCGACCCGGGGCGGCGACCCGATCTCTCCTCTCCGCCCCGACGATCACTCGACCAGCCATCCCGCGCAGGAAACGCCGGTCGAAGCACGGCAGGGCTTCCTTGGCCGGCCGGTTCTGAAAGTCCTGATCGCAGGCCTCGTCCTTGCGGCATTGGCCTGGATTATGGTCGCGTTCCTGATCGACTGACCCCCAGTTCGCAGAGGCCCCGGACTGCGCGCCCCTGAGCCGAGGTCTGCCGACGCCTCGCCCGCTCCGATCCAGAAAACAGAAACCCGGCCCCCCATTCGGAGAGCCGGGCCAAGTTTGGGGTCACTAACTCATCTGAACTACGCGCCGCGAACGATTTGGTTCCGATGGCCCATGCGAGATGTGCGCGCTCCGATCCACGCCGCTCTGCCATCAGATTCGCGCCCGGCGACATAGTCGCGATGACGTGATGACGCTCGACTGCGCTGTGATCTCTGGCTGCGACAATGCGTCGTATATTGCGGTTATTGCCGAGGTTGAGGGGGCAATATCGTCTCACCTTTCACGATGAGGTGTAGTGATGACCCATGTACTTCGTCTTTCACTGGCCGCTCTTGTCTTACTACCGCTCGCTGGATGCATGGAACAACAGGCGAGCCGCTCGATGTCCACCCCTACGACAACATCCTCCATCAGAACCTGGCAGTATAAGCCTGCTCCAGACTCAGTGAAGCTGATGGAGGAGCGCACGTTCTGACGGCGCGATCGCGGAGCGGGCCGCACCGGGGTTTGTTGAAGCGATTGGTCCGGAACAGCGTTTCCCTGTGAAATTCTGTTGCCGCCGGATCGTCGTCGCCCAGGCTGAGCGTATTCATTCACCTCGAGACCTTCCCCCGCATTGCTTGCACCATGGCGGCGTCGGGTTTCCGGCCGCAGAACGAGAACGAGCCCGCTGCACCTTTCGGCGCAGCGGGCAAATCCGTGTCTGTGAGTGATCGTGCCCGGCGTGGTTCGGCTCGGGGGGCCCATGACCCAGATCCCCAACCCCCAGAGGACAGGCGCGGCAGGATCTCGGAAAATCCCCGCGCAGCATCAGCGCTGCGTGAAGAAGGTCAGCAGGACCTTGCCCTTTTCGCCGATCAGGCACAGGAACCGCCGCGGCTTGTCGGTGCGGTCGGTCCGCAAATAGGCTTCGCCCATGATGATGCGTGTGATCGGCGTATCCCCGACCTTGGTTTCGGAGGTGGCGATCGTCGCCCCGTCCTCGTCGATATAGATGTCCTTGATCTCCGGCTCCCGCGCCGAGATCGTGTGGAGCGCCGTGGCCTTGCAGGCGACGATCTCTGGTGAGGACGGATTTTCTGCCGGAGCAGTCTGGCTGGACGCCGCGCCCGAGAGCAGCGCCAAGGCAATCAGGCTATGGAAAGTCGAACGGATCATGATCGGCACTCTGTTGAGGTCGATGCTAAACGCATGATCCTGGCGCCGGTTCAAAAATGCCCGACAGGAGACGTCCCACTCTTGCCAACGCACAGGCTCGCTGCGCTATCGCCGCAATCGGTGGGAGCCGCTGTGTTTGACGTCGTCGGTCACCACCAGGTCGGCGGATCGCCGACACGGATGGCCCCGAGATTTTGACTCGCACTCGAGAGAGAACATAACTAGAACGATCCGAGATCGCGGAGATTCACGCCATGAATGTCGACACCTTCATCATCCAGGAATTCGTCACCCGCCGGAAACGGCTGGTGCCAGGCAACAAGACGCCGGCCAAGACCAAGCACCACGCTCTGCGCGATGCGGAGCGGCTCGCGGGGCGGGCGGAAGGCGTCGCCGTCATCCATGTCGTGGCCGATGACGAAACCAGCGAACTCAGCTCGATTGAAGTTCTCGCCCGCCATGGCGCCATTCCCGAGGAATTCGAGGAAGGCATCAGGGCCGCATGATATGTCCCAAAGGGTCTGGGGTCTTAGGGCTTGGAAGACACCGGCCGTAAGTCTCTACCCGCGCACGCTCAGGCTGCATCATGCTCATGGTCTCCCGCAGCCGGCGGTGATCGTTATGCAACCTGTCTACGACGACCTGATCCTTCGCGCGCGCAAAGCCGTCGTGTTTCTCAAGCAATGTGGTCTCGATCACAGCGCCGAAATCGTCGATGAGATGGTCGACGCGGTCAATGAACTCACAGGGAGGGTCTCGCTGCTGATCGCCTTGAACATCTCGCTCCAGACGGGGGAGGACAACGAGGCGGGACACGGCCGGCTGGGAGAGCCTGGCCCGTTGCCCAATCCGGAGAGCTGACCGCTCCCCCAGGCGAGCCCGGCGCCAAGGCGAATCTCAGGACGTTCCCGAGAACCCCTGCTGCAGCGATCGCGCGAGCAAGGGCATCAGGGCCGGAACGTGCGGGCCTGCGTCAGATCAATGGAGAGAGGTCACGCTTCATGCCGCTCCATCAGCGATGTAGAAGCCGATGGCTGATGCACATGCCAGTACGATCGATAGCTCGAGAATGCCCATTGTCGCCCCCGAGGTTTGCTCAGCTTCAACTGCGGCAGCACTGCCCAAGTTCCGCCTCAGCTTCGCCCAAGATGAGAAATTTCTCCAGCCCTTTCGGAGCTACGGATTTCTGGCGCTCTCCAGCAAAGCTGATCGCCAGGGCGAGAGTCCGACGATCAGAAGAAGCGTTGGCAGTGTCGCCGTAGACCGTGCGGCTTCGATCGCCTCGTTATCGGCCAACGCATCGAGGAAGCTGAGCAGCAACATGACCGGGAGAAGTCCAGGACAGGCCTGCGGGCCGTGCCTGGCGCCTGCGGCATGACCGCCCTGCCCCGCAGCGTACGCGCCTGCCTGTCCACCGCAGGCAGAAAGCGGCAGACTACAAGCGGACCCACCCGGGCGGCGGCTCACACGGATCTTGCGTCGGCGCTCGGCCGGGAGCAGAT
This sequence comes from Allobosea sp. 2KB_26, assembly GCF_052115715.1. Lineage (NCBI taxonomy): Bacteria > Pseudomonadati > Pseudomonadota > Alphaproteobacteria > Hyphomicrobiales > Alloboseaceae > Allobosea > Allobosea sp. 2KB_26. The sequence continues at coordinate 395,566 of NZ_JBFRHE010000002.1, read as the reverse complement.
CGTCCCCATCGGCGTACGACACAAGGACCGATCGCCATGTCAGACGAACCGGACGGCCTCGATCGCCGTGACTTCATGAGGGCAACCATTGCCTCGGTCGGCGCGTCGGCTGCCCTTGCTGCCCATGCCAGTCCGGCACGAGCTCAGGCCGCTTCGGCGCCGGCGGCCCGCTCGGCCCAGGTCGCGTCGCGCGGAACGGTCTTTACCGGAGACGTGATCGGCGGGAAGAGGGTCATCAGCGCACTCGACCTCGAGGACCTCGACCCCGGCAGGCACCTTTTCTATTTCCAGGGCGTGCAGATGCCGACAGGGCAGCACTGGTACGTGTCCGTGATCGTCGCCAAGGGAGCGGCGCCAGGCAAGCGCATCGCGCTCATCAGCGGTGTGCACGGCGACGAGATCAGCCCGATGCACATGATCCAATCAGTCATGGCTCAGCTCGATCCGACCACGATGTCGGGCAGCGTCATGGCTGTTCTCGACGTGTCGCGTCCGGCGCTGGAAGGCATGGCGCGCCGCTGGCCCAATTCCGGACGGGGCATAGATCTGATCGACATCAATCGCGAATGGCCTGGAAACGAGAACGGTGCCAGCGCGCCCAGCCGGCATGCCGGCTTGCTGTTCAACAAGCTGTTCAGGCCGAATGCCGATTTTGCGATCGACTTCCACACCGGGACCACCGGAATGGATCTCACGGGATTCCATCTCGCCCGAATGGACCTGCCCGAGGTCAGGGCCATGGCCGAGCTCTATCCGATCGACCAGATATTCGACAATCGCGCCTATCCTACGCTGCTGGCGAACGCCCTGATCGACGCAGGCATTCCAGCCTTCACGCCCGAGATCGGGGCCGCGCGGATCCTGGACCACAGCCTGATCCCGCTCTTCACCGAGGGCACGATGAATGTGCTGAAGCATCACGGCATCATCGCTGGTTCGATCGGGCGCACCGGCCGCGATTCAGGCGTGTTCGTCGCCAATAGCGGGCACGCCATTCTTTCAAGCCATGGCGGCTTCGTCGAGATTCTCGTCAAGCTGAAAGACAAGGTCAAGATTGGGCAGAAGGTCGCCATCCAGCGCAATGCATTCGGCGAAGTGGTCGCGGAATACACCTGCGATGTGGCGGGCGAGGTTTGCGGCCGGCGCACAGACGCCACAGCCGAGCCCGGGACACCACTCGTGTTCATCTTCTATAACACAGCGTCAGCCGAAGCCCCGGTCGACTATTCCGAGTAAGCGGCCAGCTGCCCGATGATATCGCCCCGGGCCGATGGGCCTGAAGCCGGCGGCCCTGGAGTGGAGACCATGAGGTCACGCAGGCACTGCCGGCCGCCAGGCCGGTTCGCTATCGCGCCTATTGGCCGGCAGCGACCAGCCGCATGACTTCCGACATGACGGGATCCTTGCCGGCGGCATAGTCCGCGAAGGTCGGTGCAACCGTCAACGTCGGCTGAAGCGATCCTGCCGGCACGGCATAGGCATAGTTCAGCAGGAAGCACGTCATGATCTGCGAAAGACTGCAGCCGTTTTCCCAATCGTGATAGGCCGTCGTATAGCGCAGCGTCAGTTTCGTGTTCGGCAACAGAGTGGTTCCGCCCTCGCCCCAGAACTGGGACCGGTCGCCCATCGCCTCCCCGATCAGGAGCGCGCGGGAGCCGGCGAAATATTTCAGCCGTGCCGCGGTGCTGATCGCCGCGGAGAAGGTGTTTGCGCTGGTCAGGATGAAGAGCCTGCCACCCGGCGGCAGAAGCTCAGGCAAGCGGCGCGAGAAATCCGCGGTCAGGACATAATCGCCGCCGCGGTTGAAGCGCAGGTCGACGACGGCGTTTCGAATGGATTTCCTGCCCGCCTCGTCGAGCATGTCCGACAGATACCGGGAGGCGGAGACCGGACCCTTGTCGCTCATCCGGTTGATCTGGACATAGAGCAGGTCCTGCGCCGGATAAACATGCCAATAATTCTCGTCGGGGCGCGAGAGATAGAGCGGCAAGGCAACGCCATCGAGGACGTGCCGCCATTCGGCCGCGCCAGTGGCTGGCGCAACGGGGCTGAGATGGCGCTTCGGCCAAAAATTGCCGCTCAACGGCGCCTGGCTGGCAGGCAGCGCAGCGAGCTTCGTGCGCCTCATGCTCCCATCTGCGGTGCGGATGTCGAACATGCTGCTGCTTGCCGTGTCGGCGAGTCCCGCGGCATGGAGAAGTTCAGGCGAGATCAGGACATTCGGCACGAACTCCTTCGACAGATTGGCGGGGCCGCCGACATAGGGGCGCAGCGCCTCCACCAGGGCCTCAGTCGGGCGCTCGTTTGCGCCAATGACCTGCCCCCCGAGAAGCTGACGCTGGCTGTCGGTGGCCGCGATCACGAACAAGCCGTCAGAAAACCATCCCAGGCGAATAGGCGCGGCATTGAAACCATGATCCCCGGCCAACCCGACAATGTTGGTATGGCCGTTATCGGCAAGAGCCACGGCCTTTGCCGTCGCCATCGCCATCGCCGCCCTGTCGAGATCGCCTGCGCGCCGCTCGATCGCATCGAGCGCTTGACCAAACGCCGCACGGGTTTCGTTGGTGAAGCTGCGCTCGACCTCGGGCAGACGCCGCAGATGCGCCAGATCCTGCCGATTCCTTTCGGCCTGTGAAGCGGCGGCCTGAAAATCCGTCTTCGGATAGGGTTTGAGCGTCGGATAGAGAATGAGGGCGAGCGGCAGCAACATGAGAAGAAGCAGCGCTGCTATCGCGATGAGGGAGACCTTGATCCAGCGCCGGCGCAACAACTGCCTGGGAGCATTACCGTCTCGTCGCATTGACCTGGCCAATCCTGTGCACCCTGTCGATCACGCGGCTGTGACATGGCCCCGACTCGCTCCGTCAGCCTGATCGCAAAGGTTGTAGCAGGAGTATGAATACGGCTGTCGCGTGTTGCAATAACGACGCGAAGCCACGGCCTCACCGCCGACGCTCGACGCCGTCGCAGCGGTCGATCAATCGCCGCAATCAGCGTGCGGCTTCGAGCCATGCCAAAGCCTGCGCCCTCTCATCGAAGGGAAATTGCCGAACCTCCGCTGAAACGAAATGCTTGGCGATATGCGGCATGATTTTCAGCAACTCGCTATCGGTCACCGCCGCGATCCGATCGATCTTGCGGTGATGATCCCTGACGAAGCGGAGATGGGACACGAGCGCGCCGAAGCTGTCCCAGCCCGGAAAAGCCCTTGCGCAGATCATCACCCCAGCGAGCCTGCCATGGGATGCGATGAACGGATCGACCTCCCGGGCGATCCGTTCAAAATCGGCTTGTTCAAGCGGTCCGTCCGGCGACAGCACAAGCACAGCCGGGTCGCGCAGCAATTCGAACTGGATCATCGTTCCCTCTCGATCTGGCGTTCGAGGCGGCCCTGCTCATCAGGAAAGCCCTTGGCGTCTTCCTCCGCGGGGAGCCTATCGCGAGTATGTCATGGCGCGCATGCGGTTCCCATGCCGGCGAACCGCCGCTTGCGGGGCCGGCCCTGATAATCGCTGAATCCCTCCAATGGCTCCTGCGCCGCCGGGCGTGTTTGAAGAGGTTCTGGCACTCTTGCGGCTTGAAGAGGTCACAGATGCTGCCGACGGCCTTGCAAAGGGCATCGAAGGTTCTGGTCTGCGCCCTTCGGAGATGCGCCTTGAGCTTGGCGAAGGCCATCTCAATGGGGGTGAGATCTGGGCTGGTTGACGGCGGTTGAGAGGCGGCGCTGCTCACGCACATCCGCGCGTGCGCATTCCGACGCCATCAGCGCGCAGGATCGACCATCATACCGGTCGCCTGCGCCAGACGCTTCGGAGTACCCTAACGAAGGACGACGGATGCAGATCTCGCGACCTGGCGGTCGCATCCACTCCTGGCCAGCCTGCGGGCCAGCGACGTCACCGCATCGTCATGACAACGGTACCGGTGACGCGCCAGTCGTGATCTCCGCCTTCATCGACCAGCCCGGCCAAGCAGCGCGAGAACGGGTCGATCACATCGCGAATGCGATCGGTCATTATGAGTGGTGATGGACGGGCGCTCCGCTATGCCTGAGCTCCCACTCTTTTAACGCATGAAACGCTGCGATATTCGCCTGTCCTTCTTCCATCGCCCTCTGCATTTGGCCGTTATGCATCATGTCGTAGCTTTCATAGATGGCATCCATCGTGCAGCCCTTGGGGCTGTTGCACGAACCCTGACTGGGCAGAGGAACCCAGGCGGCCAATGTGACAGCCGCTACCACAATCGCTGCGCGCGTAATCAGCTTGCTCATCGTCACAGCCTCCATGCTCGGTTCGCGTACTGAACCTAGCAGGCCGCCACGCGAACCGTATCTATTCGTCACCCTGACGCAGAGTATACACCCGCACTGGTTTTGCTCCCTCTGCGGCGAATTCTCGCAGACTTCAAAAAATCGCGAGCGATTGAATAGTAATTTCTTGCGAATGAGCTGATCGATATTTGCCATCGCCTCAGGATTTTCAAACGCGCCATTGCCTTTCTGTAGGTCGCGTGGTTCGGGCAATGCATGAGGAGATCGGTTGAACGGCCACTGGCGGCTCGTACCCCCGCTACCAATGGCGTGCCCGGGACCGAGGGTTTGTCTGCGGCCAATGGCGAAGAGGCTGCCCCAGAGCGGAAACGGTTCAGCTTCGAGCGGGGCGCGTGCCCGACGCGGATTTCGCGGCCCAGCGGTCTAATCTGCGTGGGTGAAACGATGCCGGACCGGGAACCCGGCCAGCCGCGCACCTTCGATCAACACGGCGCGATCCCTTTCGTTGAAATTGCGCTTGGCGAGCTCCGCATCGAAATTGGCGAAGAAGTCGGGGCGCATCTTGAGAAATTGGGACCGACTCGCGCCTGCCTCTGCGTCATGTCCGGCTCGGGCATAGATGAGTGCGGCGACAAAATGATAGAGGGAGAAGCTGGCGAGATCGGCCCGCTGGATCAGTGAGAGGGCCAACTGGTCGTCATTCAGCATATAGGCGGCAAGCGCCTGAACCCCGACATAGTAGCTCGATCGGCCTGGATTGCGCGCAACGGCCTGATCGAGCAGATCGAAGCCGCGCTTCCACTGGCCCGCCTGCGCCAGGCGGCTGCCATATTCTCCGAGCAGTTCCGTGTCGTTCGGGTTGAGTGCCAAGGCGCGCTCGCCGATCCGTAAGGCCTCGACCGGCTCCTGGCTGAAGTACAGGACGGTCATCAGCGCCTGTTGAGCTCGCACATTCTCCGGATCGAGCTCGACGGCACGCAATGCGGCGTTCCGAGCCCGGGAGATCGGATCCGGAGCTCCTGGCCGGCGGTTCAGCTGGAAGCGATCCTCATCGAGATAGAGATAGGACAGCATGGCCCAGCCCGTTGAATAGTTCGGATAGCGGGCGGTGGTCTGTTCAAGGCATTGCCGTGTCGGGACATGCTCGGCTTGACTGAGGCTCTGCTTGTACCGGTAGAAGCGGAGCGTGCACTGGTAGGCATCGAAACTCTCGGGCCTGCCGTCCTCCGCCCTCACCTGCGAGGTGTCGAACACGATCCCATAGGGTTGGGCGACGGCTGTTGCGACCTTGGCGGCGATATCGGATTGGACGCCCAGGATATCACTGACGCGCAAATCCGCGTCATACACCCGGGACCAGAGAATCGCCGCCGTCGCGCCATCGAGCAGGCGGCTGGAGACCCGGAGCCTTCCGTCGGACGTGCGTATGCTCCCTTCAAGCACGAACTCCCTGCCCCTACCTGCGGCCACTGGCGCGGGAACCGCGGAAGGCGTCTTGCTCGGCGCCTCCCGCACATAGACCGACAATTCCTTGAACCTCGCCAGTTGTACGAGCACCTCTTCGGTGACGCCCGCGGCGAGGAGCCCGGCCTCGGAGCCGGGAGAGAGATTGGCGAAGGGCGTTACGACAAGGGCTGGCCGAACCGGCCCGTCCGTCCGATCGCTGCGCCAGACCTGGCTCATCCCGACGCCAACGACGACCAGCGCCATGACGCCGGTCAGCGCCCAGACCCAGGGCGTCCGCGGCTTCGGCCAGGTCGAGACGGCCAGAGCCGCATGCTGCGCAGTCTGCACGTGCCCGGTCGATGGATCGAGTGACCGCCATGAGAAGTGCGGAACGTAGCCGCCCTTTGGAATCTCGATGAGGACGCGATCGCCCTGCCCCGCGACAAAGTAATAGCGCTCCATCGCGCGCCGGAGCCGCCCGGCTTCGATGCGCACAACCGGATCGTTCTGGAGATCGAAATTCGGATCTCGACCAAGAACCTCGGTCGCTATCGAATAGGCCTTGATGCGTTCGGCGCGACCGGCGAGCGTCTCATTGGTGACGTAGATCAGAAATCTTCTGATCCTGTCGGATACCTTGAACTCGGGGCTTGCCAGGATCAGCTCAAGTTGTTCCATGATATCGCTGGGTGATGGGCCACCCCAGTCCGAACTCAGAAAGGCGCTTCCAGAATTTCTCCGCTGCATGGACTTGGCCCCCTCCGACCAATATCTCCAAGTACGGGTCTGAAATCGGTAACGATTTTAGGAAAGCACGCGGGAGCTTACGCCGACCCGACGTGATCGGCCACAATTTTCGTGGTGCCTCGTGCGGCCGCTATGCCTCTGCAAGGGCCAGGAACCGCGAGTTGGCCGAAAGGCGGGCGCGAGAGGAGGATCGATCAGTGGCGCGAGCGGCCGGATCAGTGTCCTGTGAAAACCAGTGTTTGAATGGGCAGGACCAGCGCCTGGATCCTCAGGAGCATGGCATGAACAAGCCCGACCGCATCGACCGCATGAAGCACGATCTTTTTGACGGATCCTGTCTCCTTGGACTCGATGCGATCGTGATTGCTTGAATAGGCATTGGCGATACAGCTGCTGCCTGGCGTCACCCCGTCGAGCCCATCGGGATAGAGCGGCTCCAGAAATGTCAGGATCGTACCGGGCCTTGCCACCTGCTGCACATCGATCAGCTGCTCGCCGCCGCGGAACTGCCCGGCTGCAATAAAGTCCTGCACCCCGGTCACGACCATCGGAATGACGACCCAGGGCTTCGAAATGCAGGTGGCTTCCGCAACCATGCCCACCTTCATGACCTGCGCCTCGATCTGAGAGAAGCCTGCCTGCAGGGAGGATCGTCCGGCCTCCTCGGGGATCAGGACGCCGCCCGGGCGCAGAAGCGGGTTGACGATGTCACCGACTCGAAGGGCAAATTGTTCGACACGTCCGGTCACTCCGGCTCTGATCACGGTCTTCTCAAGATCGACCTGTGCCTGAGCCAGGGCGGCCTGTGCACTCTCCTTCTCCGCCGGCAGCAGCGTCGAGATGCGCGTTTGCGCCGTATCCCGCGCCGCGATCGCCGAATTGACCGCAGCTTCCTTTCCGGCGACGAGGACCTCCAGCCGCTCGATCTCACGCTGCGCGACCACATTCGCGTTCCGTCGCATCAATTCCTGCTTGGTCCGCAACTCATCCTGAGCCTGCTGGAGGTCACTCCTTGCCTCCTGGATCTTGGATTCGTTCGAGGCGAGTTCGGACCGGGCGACAGCAAGCGCGGCCTCCGTCTCGACAATCTTGCGGCGGGCGGTTTCGGCTGCCGCTTCCTGCCGGCTGCTGTCGAGACGGAAGATTGGCGCGCCCTTTTCGACCTTGCCGCTGCCCCTGACATAGACCTCGGCGACCCGCCCATTGATCTCGGGCACAATCGGCACGGTTCTGAAGAACAAGGTCGCGTTCGTGGTCGAGGGGTGATTGTAGAAGATCACCGTGATCAACCCGATGGTCAGCATCGCGCAGGCAGTGATGCCCCAGCGCAATTCGAACCAGACCGAGTAGAGCGTGATCTCCTTGCCAATGCGCTTGCCCTGACCGTAACGACGAAAGAGGTAGTCCGGCAGGATCGTCAGAAGCGAGCAGAACATGAGCTCAAGCATGGGTCGACTCCTTCCGGCCGCCATGAAGCTCGGGCTCGCGATCGGCCGGCGTCTCCCGGGAATCAGGCGAGTCAGGTGGCTCTGTTGATGAACTGCCGCCGCGGCGGGGCGCGGTTCCTGCAATTCGCTCGAGAGCGTGAGCCATGCGGCCGAAGAGGCCGGAGAAGTCGGGCAAGTCGATCAGCGCCAGCAGGAGCCCTGCCACCCAAAACAGATGGACATGCGTGAACAGCGCCAGAAGCCCAAGGACCGCGACGATCTCGAACTGGAGCTTCTGGGACTTGTGTGCCATCCGCTCGGGCAAGGTGTGCAGGCGAAAAAACACCACGCCAACGGCCAGGATCGCAGCGATGAGGAGCACCGCCATCGCGATCATGAGATAGTCGGTCTCTCCCGGAGCCGTGATGAAGGCCGGCAAGGGATGCGGGGCGGCGGGATGAATGTTCGGCGACATGACGGCTTCCACATCCGGCCCTTGTGGCTGGCGTGACGGTATCCGTCTCAGGCCCGAAACGCCAGCCCGTGACCGTTCACTTGAGTGTCACCTGGAACGCTTCGGTAAAGACGAGCTCGATCATGTCGCCGCGCTTCAGCTTCTGGAGATCCGCGACCAGGGTTGGATCCGCAACCGGTAGCGAACGCCGGCCATCCGGACCGTCGATCGTGACAATCTTCTTGGCAGGGTCGAAGCCGTTGAATTTCGCCGTCACGGTCGCGGTCCGGGTGACGAAACGGGAGGGAAGGTTCTGGAAAACCGCATCCGACTTGCCTTCGGAGTAGCGGATGCCGGGCTTGAGTCCCTTCTTGCCCCGGGTGACGGCCGCGATCGCTCCGTCGATCCGCCTGATCTCGAGATTGTCTCCAACCTTGACCTTGGAGAGGTCTCCAAACACCTCGGGTACTTCCACAAGCCAACGGTGGCTTCGCTGTTGCACGATCATCGTGCGATTGGGCCGGTCGACCGCCGCAACCTTGACATTGAGTTCGTCGATGGCCGCCGGGCCGACGCCTGCGACGATGACCGTCTGCGCTGCAGCCGGCTGGCTGCCGGTCCAGGAGGCCACACCGCCAAGAAGGGCGAAGGCAAGCGACCAGTGCTTCAATGTCGACATGTTGTGGCCTCCGGGTTTGCCCGCTTGGCAGCCGCTTCATCCGCCTCTGCGGCCGCGGTTGGGAGCGGAGCTTCGGTGAAGGCGCAACGATAGGCGACGGCCCAGGGGAGCGGGAGTAACTAACGGGAGGTTACGTCCGCACGAGGTTGTCCAGTGGCCGGGACGCCGCTCAATCCGCCACAAGTCCTGCTCCGTCCACCAGATTGAACAGGCCGCACGCGTCGCTTGCGGTCGCGAGGCGGGCGTAGCCTCCCGTTAGTTACTCCCGCCGGCGCGATCTTTCTCCATAGTGGTCGCAACGTAGCGCTCGTCGGCGGGAGTACCGTTGCGATGGATCAGGGCGTGATGGCCGCCATTCGGCATCTTCCGGCCCATGGAAGGTCGATTAAGGAAAGAGCACTCCGAAGCGAGAGTTTTCGTACGCTCTGCGCAGATCTGGCCGAAGCCGAACGCGCGCTTGCGGAATGGGAGAGTTCGCTGCTGCCCATCAGCAAGGCGCGCTGCATCGACTACCGACAGCTCATCGAGAGCCTCGAAGCCGAGCTCAGGGAAGCCCTCGGTCGTCCCGACGGCACGTGACGAGGCAGGCAATCGCGATTTTGCAGAGGAGATGGCAATGTCCCAGACCGCGGCGCCCGGTGTGAAGACCGACATTCTCGCCGACGAGAGTTTCATGTCGGCCGACGATCTGAATGCCTACATGGCGGAACTCGAGATGGCCAAGGCATCCAAGATGCTGAGCGCCATGGATAAGGCCGAGGAGGCGCGCCAAAAGCTCGTCAGAACGCTTCAGGACGAGATCGAGGTCACCCCGGACAAGATCGCCGAGATCAAACAGAGCCTCGCGGTGAAGACGCGGGCGGCCGCCGGGCGTGGCGAGCGCGAGGTGATGGTGATGCGGTTTCCGAGCGCGCTGTGCAGCGACAAGGGCCGCGCGCTCAACAATGCGGAACCGGACTGGCCCAGCACCCTCACCGGCCGGCCGCGCCAGGCCTATGAATTCTGGAAGGAACATCTGAAGCCCGCCAATTATCGGCTGCGCGCGATGATCATCGACTGGCCAGGCGGGTTGCCGGGCGATGTCGCATTCTTTTTGGCCTGGTCCTAACCGAACGGGAGGGCGGGATCATGGATGCCCCTGCCAGCAAGGCCATGAAGCGTAAGCCCTATGAGCGCCAGTTGAAGGACTTTCACGGCGAACTGGTCAAGGTCCAGGAATGGGCCAAGCATACCGGCGCCAAGATCTGCATCCTCTTCGAGGGCCGTGATGGCGCCGGCAAGGGCGGTGTCATCAAGGCGATCACCGAGCGGGTGAGTCCGCGGGTCTTTCGCGTCATTGCGCTTCCCCCGCCGACCGAGCGCGAGCGTTCGCAGATGTATATCCAGCGCTATCTACCCCATCTGCCGGCAGCGGGCGAAGTCGTGATCTTCGACCGCAGCTGGTACAACCGCGCCGGTGTCGAGCGGGTGATGGGGTTCTGCACGGAAGAACAGGCCAAGGCCTTCCTGTTCGCAGTCCCGAGCGTCGAGAAAGTCATCGTCGAATCCGGCATCATCCTGCTGAAATACTGGCTCGAAGTCAGTCCGGAAGAGCAGACGCGCCGGATCGAGGAGCGCATCACCGATCCGCGCAAGATCTGGAAGCTGTCGCCGATGGATCTGAAGTCCTATAGCCGCTGGTACGACTATTCCCGCGCCCGCGACGACATGTTCCGGGCGAGCGATACGAGTTGGGCGCCATGGTTTGCAGTGCGCTCCGACGACAAGCGCCGCGCCCGGCTGAACATCATCTCCCATATCCTGTCCTCGATCCCCTACGAGGCGCCACCACGCGAGAAGATCAAGTTGCCGAAACGCCAGAAGCCGGACGGCTACGAGGATACGAACTTCGCGCGCCACTGGGTCGCGGAGACCCGCTGAAGCGGAACGGGTGAGGCAGCGACAAGGAGGCTACATTGCAGCGCTCCCAGGCGGCACTGGGCGTTCGACTTCCCGCGGGGGCGGAGGCCGCCACGGCGACGTTGCCTGCTGTCCGGCACCGATACCTGATCCTGTGCGGGGTCTTCATACTGGCCGCGATCTCCGGCCTGCTTCTCAATCTCGTCCTCGGCTCCAAACCGGACGGAGTGCCGAATGCAATCAGATACGCAGGCATCACCGCTCGTCAGCCCACCGCCTGGAACCAATATGGCTGGTCGATCGCAGGTGTCTCGATCGCGCTGTTCCTGCAAGCAGTCCTGATCGTCCTGCTCCTGTTCGAACGTCAACGGCGCGCTGCTGCAGCGCGGGAGGCAGGTCAGTTCCTGTCCGAAGCCATAACGGTTGATCGGCGAATTTCCTTGGGAGAAATGTCCGCGTGCATTGCCCACGAACTCAAGCAGCCGCTCAGCGCGATCCTCATCAATACTGAAGCGGCCGAGATCATCCTCAAGAATGCAGCCCCCAGCATCGCGGCGCTTCAGGACATCGTCGCGGACATCAAGCGGGACGAGATGCGCGCGGTCGCGATCATCGACGGCGTGCGCAGCATGATCCGACCGACACTGGCGCCCGCCCGTACGATCGATCTGAATCGCTGCATCCGCGATACATTCCGGCTCGTTTCCAGCCGCGCTGCGGCAAACGATATCGTCCTGAAATCAGAGCTGGACGAGAGGCTTCCAGAGATCCCGGCCGATGCCATCCAAATTCAGCAGGTGATCCTCAACATCACCATCAACGCGCTCGATGCCATCATCGGCCACGACAGTTCTCGACGGGAAATCGTCGCAAGGAGCGTGGCCCGCGGACGAAATGTCATTGAACTGTCCATCATCAACTACGGTCCCTCGGTCCCGCCCGATGCATTGGGCAAGATCTTCGATGAGTATTACACCACGAAGACCGACGGCATGGGGCTCGGACTGGCGATCAGCAGGAAGATCATTCTCGCGCATCGCGGGCGGATCTGGGTGGCCAACCGCGATGATGGCGGGGTTGCCTTCCATATCCATCTCCCCGCCATGAAGACATGAGGGGCCTCGATGCCAGCCAATATCTACCTGGTCGATGACGACATCTCCTTCAGAACCGCCATGGTTCGCTTGCTTGAAGCCTCCGGCTTCCAGGCGAAATCATACGGAACCGGAGCCGAGCTCCTGGACCAGCTTCCCGAAGAAGGAACTGACGGTTGCATTGTGCTCGACGTCGATATTCCGGGCGTAAGCGGCCCCGATCTTCAGATCCGCCTGAATGCAGCCGGATCACGATTGCCGGTGATCTTCCTGACCGGTCACGGCGACATTCCAACCAGTGTCCGCACGATCAAGGCAGGCGCAGAAGATTTCCTGACGAAGCCGGTCACCAAGGACGTGCTGTTCAATGCGATAGACCGGGCGCTGGCCCGGTGTCGCCGCTCCAGGCACGATGACGATGGCGCCGTCTTGCGAGCGCTCCGGCTCGGCAGCCTCACCCCGCGGGAACGCGAAGTCTTCGCTCTTGTGGCGAGAGGCAGGATGAACAAGCAGATCGCTTACGAACTTGGAACCACCATCCGCACCATCAAGGCCCATCGGCACAACGTGATGGAAAAAATGGCCGCACGCTCCATTGCCGAACTTGTCCTGTCTGCGGAGCAACTTGGTCTCATCTCCTAGCCAGGGGGATGACCAGTCCGGTGGCATCAGTGTGCCCTGCCTTGTGTCCGTACAGGTTGAAGGGCCCCCAACGAATGGCCGAGAAACGCGGCGCCTGGCAAATGACGCGTTTCTCGGAGGTCTGCGAAAGCTCTGTGGCAGTCTCGAGAAGAGGGGTTGGACCGCGATGACAACCGACCCGCAGCAGAGTGGTCTCGTCCCACATCCGGCAAAGGGCCTGAAAACCCCGAGAGCCGCCGCCGCCGCGGGAATCCTGTTTTCGGTGCTGCTGCTGACCTCGCTTTTCCTGCTCCTTGATACAGTACGGCTGGACCCGCGGGACCCTGGCGAATGGCTGGGCCCGCAATCTTGGAAAGTCGCGCTCGCACTCAACCTGATCCCGTTCGCGGGCATCGCGTTCCTGTGGTTCGTCGGGGTTCTTCGCGACCGGATGGGGGCAGCCGAAGACAAGCTGTTTGCAACGGTTTTCCTCGGAAGCGGCCTTCTGTTCATCGGCCTTCTCTTCGTCTCCGCTTCGTCGATCGGAGCCATCCTCATCGCCTATTCGGCGCTTCCCAGGGATCTGCCGGGATCGGTGACCTTCATGCTGGCGAGGTCGCTCGCCTATCACCTGACCAGCATCTACGCCCTGAAAATGGCGGGCGTTTTCCTGATGACGGCCTCGACGATTGTCCTGCGTACCGGGATCGCCGCACGCGCAACGGCGATCATCGGCTATATCGCTGCCGCCACCATCCTGATCGGCAGCCAATTCATGGATTGGACCGTGATCATCTTCCCGGTCTGGGTCTTTATCGTCAGCGTCGACATCCTCATTCGGGAAGCCCGCTCGCGGGCGGCCGGTTAGGTCCCCTCGCCTGCTGGAATGACGCGGTGTTCGGTTTCGAAGGCCCCGACGGCATCCTGAAGCTCGTCGAAGATCCGCCCTGGCCCAAGCGCATCGACGAAGCCCGAGCGCCTGAGAATATCCATCGGATCCCGGTGCAGCTCCGCCACCGCCAGCGTCACGCCGCGCTCGGCGAGCGCTCTCTGCAACTGGTCGAACATGACCGCAGCGGTTGAATCGATCTGGGCAATCGCACTGGCGTCGATCACGAGCCAGCGCGTTTCCGGCGGCGCGGCATCAATGATGCTCTCGATCCGGGCCTTGACGTATTCGGCGTTGAAGAACAGCACGTTGCCCTGAACCAGGTAGATCACCAGCCCGGGAACGGGCCGCGCCTCCGGCACCCGATGCAATTTGTAGAAGCCCGGCCTGCCGGCAGCGCGCCCGAGCAGGGCATCGCGCGGTCGCATGTCCTTCAGCAGCAGATGCAGCAGCGTCCCGGCAATGGCGATCACCACGCCGCTCAGCACGCCCAGGCTGATCGCTCCCCACATGCTGATCAGCGCAAAGAGGAACTCGACCCGGCTGATGCGCCAGGTTTCCCTCAAGCCGGACAGGTCGATGAGATTTAACGCCGCGGCGACGAGAATGGCGCCGAGCGCCGGCACCGGCAGCACTCGCAGCGCCTGATTGAGATAGAGCAGCAGCGCTGTCAGCGCGCCGGCAGCGACGAGCCCCGACAGCTGCGATCGTCCGCCGGCCGAGAGATTTATCGCCGTGCGCGAATCCGAGACGGTGACGGGAAACCCGCTGAACAACCCCGATGCGATATTGGCCGCGCCTATGCCGACGAGCTCGCGGTTCGCATCGATCGCAAAATTGCCGCGTACCCCGAAACTGCGCGCGCCAACCAGCCCTGAGCTGACGCTGACGAGCCAGACGGCCCCGGCGCCGAGCACGAGCTCGCGCAGCGGCAAGACCGCCCCAGTGGGAAACGACAGCGCCGGGAGCGTGTTCGGCAGGCTGCCGACGACCTTGATGCCCATCCCCTCGAAATTGAACAGATAGGAGGCGATGGCTGCAACGACGACGACGACGAGCGGCCCCGGGATCGGAAAGCGCAGGCGCGGCAGGGCCAGCAGAAGCGCCAGCATCGCTGCTCCCAGCGTGACCGAAGGCCAATGGATCAAACCCGATCTTCGCAGCAATTCCAGGACGGGGGCCAGCAGGCCGTCGGCATCGATCTTCACGCCGGTCAACCGGCCGATCTGCCCCACCATGATCGATATCGAGATGCCGCTGATGAAACCGATCAGGATCGGACGGGACAGGAAGGCCGCGATGGCGCCAAGCCCGACCGTGCTGGCGAGCAGGCTAAGGATGCCGACAGCTACGGCAAGCGCGGCGGCCGTGGCGACCCGCTCCTCGGGAGAGGCAGCAGGCAGCGCGGCCATGACTGCAGCCAGGACCGTCATAGTCGCCGCATCGGGGCCGAGGATGAGCTTGTGAGAGGGGCCGAAGAGCGCATAGCCGACGAGCGGCAGGATGCTCGCATAGATCCCCACCTCGACGGGCAGCCCCGCGATCGCGGGATAGGCAATGGCGCTTGGGATGGCGACCGCTGCCACCGCAAGGCCTGCGGTCACATCAAAGCGCAACCAGTCGGGCGAGTAGCCGGAGAAGCCGCTCAGGATCGGAAGGCGACCGAACATCGTTGCTCCCTTGTGCCTTGCCCGGCGAGCCCACAGGCTCGGAGAAACGGGCTATGCCGGATCGGAAACTTCCCCCTCGTCGAAATCGAGATCGGCCCGCTCCAGTCTGGAGCGGGCAGCCGCCGCGCTATCAATCACGTCCTTCGTGTCGGAGGCGCGACAGAGCGCAGTTGCAAGGCCGGCGGCGAAGACAATGCGGCCGACCCCGCTGTCCCCGCCCAGCACCTCCTCAGCATAGCTCATGAGCAGGGCCTCGCCGGTCCTGCGATCATTGAGGTCGCCAAGGACGCGCTGAATCGTCTGGAGAGGCTCGACGACACCGGTAAACCTTCGCCGGGGCAGCAGCGCGCCAAAGGGGTCGATCATGTAGCGGAGCTTCTTGGCGCGAACCCGAGCCTCGTGCTGTTCGGATGGATCGAGCCGTTCGATGTGCCGGCAGCGCTTGAGGAACGATTTCAGTCGCGGCCGAAGTGCGCGTCTCAGATAGCGCCCGATCGGCATCTGGAGCAGATCGGCCTGCTCCGGCGTCGGCGAGGTTCGTGCCAGCGCGGCATCCAGCGCGCCGAGCAGGTCGAGGCTGAGATCCAGGGCTGCCGGCGACCTGAGATAGGCGATCGCCGCTTCACGAGCGTGCTTGCCCCGGGTTTCAAAGACCGCTTTCAGATCCGCAACGCCCGGGGCGCTGCCATAGCTCGCGCCAAGCGCGGCCAGGAGGCTCTCGCAGAGGACATCGACCTCGCGGGATTCACCGAGAAACTGGGTCAGCCAGCGAAGTCGCGGCGAAAGGTCATTATCACCTCGCCATTCCAGGGCCGGCTCGAACAATGAGGCGAGCGCCCGTATCCGGCGAATACAGACCCGTGCCTGATGCAGCGCCTCAACGCCGCCGCCCGCAGCAAGCAAGGCAAAATTATCGAAAAGCCCGGTGAGGCAGGTGGAGAACGCGCTCCGGATGGCCTGGCCGGTGCTCATGCCCGGCGTGACATCGAAGGACAGTTCGCTGACGGCCTCCTGTTCGGCATCGCCTCTCAGCCGGAAGCCCCGCTCGCCCTTGGACGACAAGATCGGCAGCGAGGGCACGACAGCCGCCAGATCACGGGCACAGCTCAGGAGCGCGGCCGGCGTACCGCTTGTGAGCTCGAGCTCGGCCTCGCAGATCGGCAACGACCGGTCGTCGCCCTGGATCTCTCCGATATCGAGCGCCAGTTCCACCGTCGCATCGGGGCGCACGATGACGAAGGTCCTGCGCCTGACCTGCGTGCTGAAGACCGGTCGCAAGTTGTTCAGGTCGCGGTCGCCCAGCACATCGCACAGAGGCGTCCCTGCGAGCGTATCCTTCGACGGTGCATCGGCCGTGACGACAGATTCCCACTCGCCACGCAGGATCGCTCCGGCGCCACTTGACTTGACCGTCTGGATGGTCTTCCGGCCATCATGCCGGATGCGAAGCGAGTAGCCCTTGCGCCGCAGTTTGAGCTTGGGGGTATCGAAGTAGACGGAGTGCAGACGCTTTGTCCTGCCCTTCCCACTTGTCCCCAACGCCTTGGCCGCCCGGGCATAGTGCTCGAGGTCCCCACTCATGGGAACGAGTTTCAGCTCGACCTCGCGATTGTCCGGCATCATCGGCCCCCAGAGCCATTCCCGGTCGTGTCCGCCAGGGTGGACCGCCATCAACCCTGCGGCACAGAAACCTTCTCCCAGGTCTTGTCGGGGTCGTATGAGCGCATCCGTGTCGCGATCCGGCTGGTCCTGGGCCCAAGATCCTTCTGATACACCGTTCCGTCGTGGTTCACGATGAAGCTCATGACGCCGGAATTGCCATATTCGGCGGGATAGGCGAGCAGGGCGAAGCCGCCGATCATCTTGCCGCCGACGACATAGTCGAGGCTTCCACCAGGTGCCGCGGCCCCCTGGCGCTTCAGGATTTTGTAGAAGTAGCCGTGATAGGGCGTCTTGACCTGCCCGCCCTTATAGCCTTCGCGCTCGGCCTGCGCGGCGAGAGCGCCGAGCGGACTGGCCTCTTCCCCTGCCCCCGTGGCCCAATACAATCCGTCGCGCTTCCCGGGGCGGCTCGCGACCCGCTGGGCATAGGAGCCCGCCCCCGCGCCGGTTCTGTCCTTGCCCGCATACTCGTTTTGAGCGTCGACATAGGCCAGGCTGACCTGGATCGCATCGAGTTCATTGCGCCCGAGGCGCCTGAACAGGATTTCCTTACGCCCGGCCTCGGTGTCGAAGCGCCACTCACCATCCTTGCGCAGGATCGGGATCGGGAACGGGAAGTCATTCTGACCGACGAGCAATGTCGCCTTGTCGCCGTCGACCGTGACCTGGTGCTTGGCCTGATAGGCAGAGAGAAAGCGCTCCCTGTCCGCCGCGTCGGCGACCTCGTCGCCGGAAAAGACGATGTCGCGCCCCTTGAGCCCGAGAACGCCGAGCATCGGGCCGGTCTCGCTGGTGCGGACGGCTTCCACGAGGGCTGCGGCAGCCGCCTCAGGCGTCTTGAAGCGCTGTTGTGCGCTGGCTGCTGACATCCCGACCAAGGTGGCAGCCGCGATTGCAAGGCTCAGCGATAGCCGACGGATCCGGTCGAGGCGCATCATGGCAACGTACCTCCGGACGTCTCCGGGACAGTGGCGCGACATCCTGCCGTCGCCAGGCATTCATGGCGGATGGTTCCGGTCGGGACATGCGAACCGGATGCCAGCCACTGATCGTAGGTCTGGAACGGCACTCCGATGCGCTCGTAATACACTCGCAGGAAACCGTCGGCGCCCCGTGTCACGGCCTCGGGCGCGACCTCCTGGACCTCCTGCGCCATCACGCCGACATAGCGCCTGTCGCTGCCCCGGTAGGCAAATCGGTAGAAGCCGATGCCATTCCAAAGCCGGCCGAGCTCGACGATATGATCCTTGAGCGCGATGTCGGAACGGCGACCGCCGCCGCCACCCCGGCCGCCGCCTCCGCGGCCACCGCCGCCAAATCCGCCCCCACCCATGCGCGCGCCACCGCCGCCGCCCATGCGGGCCCCGCCGCCGCCAAAGCCGCCGCCTCCCATGCGTGCTCCGGCATGAGCAAAGCTCGCCTGTCCGCGCTGGGCTTGCAGAGTGGCAGCTCTGCCGGGCTGCATGTTGCCGAAGGCATTGTCGCGGCGCGGCGCGGCCCGGTTGACGTTGCCGCCGCTGGGACGATTGGCCTGCGCGGGCCGCTGTGCCGGCCTTTGCGCATTCGGACGATTCTGGCGCGCCCGGTCGGCAGTGGCAGGACGGTTCCCGGCCCCGCGATCGGGACGCGCAGCACCGGCGCCAGCATTGGGGCGATTGCCCGCATTGGGCCGGTCGGGCCGATTGGCCCCCTCCCCGCGATCCGGCCGGTTGCCAGCTCCGGCATTAGGGCGATCGGGCCGGTCAGGGCGGGCCAGATTCCCGTCCCGCCCGCGAAAGTCCATGCGTCCGTCGCTCCCCGGACGAGAGGTGTTGGCAAAGCGCTGCTGAACCTGCGAATTGCCGTATCTGACCCCCTGCCTGTGCTGGGGGTTGTGCTGCCAGTGCGTCACGCGATCGCGGTTGATATTGATGTTGTTGTTGTTCCAGTTGATGTTGCCGCCCCAATAGCCGCCGGTCGCCCAGCGGCCGAGCGCGTAGGCGGTGCCGAAGGCGAGCCCGGTCGCAACGACGCCGGCCGCGATGTAGCCCGGGGCCGGAAAGTAATAGGGCGTGCTCTCGGGATAGGGCCAGGCGCCGTAGACGACGCCGGGATCATAATAGGGCACATAGAGGGTGTCGGATGCGGCTGACGCAATGGCGATGGTCTGCCTTGCGCCCTCCTGCTGCACCGTCACCGTCTGCTGCGTACCCGATGTGAGCTTCTTGTTCTCGTAGGCCCGCGACCTCATCCGCTGGACAGCGTCCATGACGTCGGTTTCCTGAGCGAGAACGGCATCGCCGAGCTTCTGCGTCCATTCCAGGTTCTTGCTCATCATCTCGAGCACCGACGGCGTAGCGACCAATGCCTTGATGCTGTCGTCCCAGGCCTGTTTCTCGGCGGCCGCCTTGAGGGCGTCTCCCTTGAGCTTCTTGTTCTCGGCAATCCAGCGCTCGGCCTGAACGACTTCGAGCGGATAGGTCGAGGCCATCAGCACCTGAGCCAGCAGGCTGTCGGGATAGAGCGCGATCGGGGCAAGCAGGGCGTCGAGCTGCGCTGCCGCGAGTGGGGCCTGGTCGACCGGCAGGGTCGCTGGCGTCGCTGCTGCGCCTGTGGAAGGAACGGGCGCCTGCGCTTGTGCGAGGGATTGAAGGGGAGTGCCCAGGGCCAACACGCCCGTCAGCACGAACTGGAGAATCATCGCGCTCTCCCGATATCCGCTCCTTCGGAGCGCTCGCACCACCAAAGGGTATTCTGCCGGAGGGGCGCGGCCGGTCTCAGCACGGCCCCGGATGCCCAATTCGAACCGTGGCTAGCGCGGGTTGCTCGGTGCGGCGCCATGGGTGCGCTCCCACTCTCTCAGCCTCTCGAACGCCTCCTTGTTTGCGCGGGCCTCCTCCATTGCTTTCGTCATGAGGCCGCTCTGCATCATCATCTGGTTTTCGTAGATGAAATCCCACTGGCAGCCATTGATCTTGTTGCATGAATTCGGTGTTCCGACAGTCTGCGCGGCAACCACTACCCCAGATGCGACAAGAACCGCGACGGCCATTACGCCCGACGCTGCAAGGCTGATCAGCTTTCTCATCATCAAAGCCTCCACAATCAATTCGCGTATCGGGCTTGGTAAGCAGCCGCGCGAACCGTCTCTGCTCATCGACTTGGTGTCGCAGCATACACCCGCGCAGGACATCGCGATGCGGTCCGACCTGCCCGGTGAATTCTAGCGAATTCCTGCCGATAAGAACCTGTCCCTAAGGACAATACGCCGACGCCCCTCGATGTGCTGTTCTCAGCGCAGGATTTTTCCAGCGGCAGTCTGCGCGGGCGCGGCCATGCTGCTCGCAGACGGTCGGGTCCGGTGGAACGTACCGAAAGCGATCTGAACCTCGACCTCGTTCAACCAGGGAAGGATTCGGAATGTCCAGCGCTGCCAAAGATGCGCGGTCGATCGACCATTTCTTCTCCGCACCGTCCGGACGCCATGATCGGTGGCGGGACCTTCATTCACTCGCGAGATCCTGGGCCAATGGCGACGCCAAGCGAAACGCGGTCGAGCAGGCCCTCGAAGACCTCGGCGTGCTCGAGGAGTTCCACGCCTTTCCCGGCACGGACCTCATCGCGGCGCTGCGCGAGCGGCTGAGGAATGAGGACAAGGCCGGCTTTCTCGCGCTGGCAAAGCGCATCTCGCTCGACATCATCACAGGCAACTATAAGCAAGATGCCGGCGAATGGCAGGCGGCCGACCTCGCATTGCCGGATCCGGCCGACGTGCTGCCGCCATCGCTTGGCGATAGCCGGACGCATCGGCCCTATTTCGAGCTGCTCGCCGTAACACCCGCGCCGGCTTCCCGCTGGCCGCATATTGCCGCCGAATTTCGCCGGCTGCGACGGCAGGAAGATGCCTTCATCTATGAAACCGTCCTGGTCGGAAGCCTCGAGGACGCCGTCTGTGCCGCGGTGATGAACCCCGACATTGCAGCGGTCGCGATCTATGAAGGCTTCGCGTTGCGCTCTCGCCATGACGCGCCGGTGTTGAGAAACGTGCTCGCCACCCAGCACCCCTTGCTGCTGGAGACGGATGAAGCCGATCTGTCGCTGCGCCTGGCTGCGGGATTGAAGGCGATCCGGCCGGAACTCGATATCTATCTTCTGTCGGACCGGCGGGTGGAGAAGCTTGCCGGCGATCCGCGCGCGGCCATCATCCGACGGATCATGTACCAGATCGAGGAGCCGCTCGAACTCCATCTCTCAGTGCAGGAAGGCATCAAGGCGCGCTTCGAGACCCCCTTCTTCGACAATCTCAAACTCTACGCGCAAAGGCCGATCGCCACCTTCCACGCGCTGCCGATCGCGCGCGGCAAATCCGTCTTCCGCTCGCCCTGGATCCGCGACATGGGGCAGTTCTACGGAATCAACCTCTTCCTGGCGGAGAGCAGCGCGACGACGGGCGGGCTCGACAGCTTGTTGGAGCCGACGGGCAACATCAAACGCGCGCAGGACATGGCTGCGCGGGCCTTCGGTGCCGAGCACGCGTTCTTCGTCACCAACGGCACCAGCACCTCGAACAAGATGGTGCTGCAGGCGCTGGTCGCACCCGGCGATATCGTCATCCTCGACCGCAACTGCCACAAATCGCACCATTACGGGCTGGTGCTGAGCGGAGCGCAGCCCTTCTATGTCGAAGCCTTCCCGATGGCGGAATTCTCGATGTATGGCGCGGTCCCGCTGCGGACCATCAAGAAGGCGCTGCTCGACCTGAAGTCCGAAGGCCGGCTCGACCGGGTGAAGATGCTCGATCTGACCAACTGCACCTTCGACGGCCACATCTACAACACGCGGCGCGTCATGGAGGAATGCCTTGCGATCAAGCCCGACCTGATCTTCCTCTGGGATGAAGCCTGGTTCGGATTCGCTCGCTGGTCGCCCTTCCTCCGGCCCCGGACCGGCATGGGTGCAGCCGCCGACATCGAAGCCTGGGCGCAGACGCAAGGCGCAGTCGAACAGTTCGAGAAACAGCGCGCCGAACTCGGCAATGCGCCATCCGCCGACAAGCTGCTGCAGACGCGCCTCATTCCCGATCCTCGCGCCATTCGCCTGCGGGTCTACCAGACCAACTCGACCCACAAGTCGATGTCGGCGATCCGCCAGGGCTCCATGGTGCTGGTACGGGATGTCGATTTCCACACGATCGAGGCCCAGTTCCACGAGGCGATCTTCACCCATGCCTCGACCAGCCCGAACCAGCAGCTGATCGCAAGTCTCGATGTCGCCCGCCGCCAGATGGAGCTCGAAGGCTACGGGCTCGTCATGAACGCCATCGAGGTCGCCCTCGACATTCGCCGCGAGATCAACTCGCATCCGCTGATCTCCACGTATTTCAGCATCGTCGGCGCCGACGGCATGGTGCCCAAGGAATACCGCTCCAGCGGCTTTATCGATTTCCTGGCGCCGGGAACCCGCTGGGACGATCAGTTGCGCAGCATGCGGGAGGATGAGTTCTGCCTCGATCCCACCCGCATGACCCTGGTCTGCGGCACGGCGGGCTTCGACGGCACCAGCTTCAAGGGATTGCTTGCCTCCGAATACAACATCCAGGTCAACAAGACCTCGCGAAACTCGGTCCTGCTGCAATCGAACATCAACAACACGCGCAGCGATGTCGCGCTTCTGATCAGCGTCCTTCTGAAGATCTGCCAGAGCATCGATACGAGGCTCAAGCACGGGGGCGAAGCGGAGCAGAAGGCCTTCGCGGCGCGGGTCAAGGCGCTGATGAAGGACGTGCCCGATCTGCCGAATTTCAGCCATTTCCACGAAACGTTCCGGCAGGACGCAGGCGACAAGACGCCGGAAGGGGACATCCGCACCGCGTTCTTCGCTGCCTATTCCGAGAAGCAGTGCGAGTATCTGCCGATCGACAGCCCGGAATGCGACCGACGCCTCAAGGACGGGCCGGACATGGTCTCGGCCAATTTCGTGATCCCCTACCCGCCCGGCTTCCCGATCATGGTGCCCGGCCAGGTCATCACGCACGAAACGATCACCTTCATGCGCAAGCTCGATGTGAAGGAGATCCATGGCTACGAGAAGGCCAAGGGCCTGAAACTGCTCAGAACAGACGTGCTCGCCGGCAAGAAGAGCGCCAATCACGAAGCCGCCCGCAAGAGACCTCGGGCTGCCTAGCACCCTGGCCGGCCGGCGACTGCGCGGCCGTCCGGCGCCGCCAAATCGGGAGATCGGCATGTTCGACTGGTTCGCTAGTACGCTTCGTACCTATCCGGAGATCGCGCTCTTCCTGTCCCTGGCGATCGGATATTTTGTCGGTGGCTTCTCCTATAAGGGCTTCAGCCTCGGGGCGGTCACCTCCACGCTGATCGCGGCCGTCATCATCGGCCAGCTCGGGATCACGATCTCCCCGAACGTCAAATCGACGTTCTTCCTGATGTTCCTGTTCGCCGTCGGCTACGGCGTTGGCCCGCAGTTCGTGCGAGGCATCGCCAAGGACGGCGCTCCGCAGGCGATCTTTGCGGTCGTCGTCACCGTCTTCTGCCTTGCGATACCCGTCATCATCGCAAAAATTGCCGGCTACCATCCAGGCTATGCGGCGGGCCTCTATGCCGGCTCGCAGACGATCTCGGCCTCGATGGGCCTGGCGACCGATGCCATCAATCGCCTCGGCCTCTCGCCGGAGAGGACGAAGGAACTGCTCGACGCGATGCCGGTCGCCTATGCGGTGACCTATATCTTCGGCACGGTCGGATCGGCGGTCGTCCTCGCCCAGCTTGGGCCCAAGCTTCTCGGCATCGACCTTGTCCAGGCCTGCAAGGACTATGAGGCACGGCTTGGCGGCGACAAGGAGCTTGGCGGCCCGGGCTCGGTCTGGCGGCGCTTCGAGCTACGCGCCTTCCGGGTACGAAGCGGTGCGAGGGTTGCCGGCATGCGCGCCGTAGACGCCGAGGCGCTGGTTCCGGACGCACGCGTCTTCGTCGAGCGCATCCGCCGCAATGGCGTCATCGAGGACGCAACCAGCGATACGATCCTGCAGGAGGGCGACATCGTCGCCATCGCAGGTCCGCGCGAGGTCCTCGTCAACCTGATCGGCCAGGCGGCCGAGGAGGTCGAGGATGCCGAGCTCCTCGACGTCAAGGCCGAGGGTGTCGACGTCTATGTCACCAGCAAGGATGTCGACGGCAAGACGCTCGCGGAGATGGCGCATATGCCGGCGGCCCGCGGCGTCTTCCTCCGGAAGATCGTACGCGGCGCGACCGCGACCAGCATCCCCATCCTCGCCAACACCGTGATCCATCGCGGCGACATCCTCACCATCGTCGGCCGGACCCAAGACGTTACGGCCGTCGGCAAGGTCATCGGCCATCCCGACCGAGCCAGCGACGTCGCCGATGTCGCCTTCATCGGGGCTGCCATCACACTAGGCGCGCTGGTCGGCGCTCTCGTCTTCAAGGTCGGCGGTGTCCCCCTGACGCTCTCGACTGCGGGCGGCGCGCTGATTTCGGGCCTGTTCTTCGGCTGGCTCCGTTCCGTGCGCCCGTTCTTCGGCCGCATTCCAAGTTCGACCGTCTGGTTCATGAACTCGGTCGGCTTGAACATCTTCATCGCATGCGTCGGGATTTCCGCCGGCCCAGGTTTCGTCAAGGGGCTGCAGACACAGGGCGTTGGTCTCTTCCTCTGGGGCGCATTGGCCACCACGATCCCGCTCGTCCTGGCGATGTTTGCCGGCAAATACATCTTCCGGTTCGACCCGGCCATTCTGCTCGGGGCCTGTGCCGGTGCCCGCACCACCACGGCGGCGCTCGGCATGATCTGCGAGACCGCAGGCAGCCAGGTCCCGGCCCTGGGCTACACCGTGACCTACGCGGTCGGAAACACCCTTCTGACGATCTGGGGCATGGTGATCATCATGCTGCTGACCTGACGGCGACACGTACTGACGCATTTGCTGCACATGAAGAACATGGGGAAATGCCATGGACCTGGTGAAGTTACGCAGTTTCGCAACCCTCAGCCCCTTCGAGATCAAGGACGAACTGATCCGTCTCGCAAAACAGACGGCGCAAACCTCCTCGATCGCCCTTCTGAATGCCGGTCGCGGCAATCCGAACTGGGTCGCGATGACGCCGCGCGAGGGCTTCTTCCTGCTCGGGCAATTTGCGATCACGGAAAGCAGGCGCGTGATGCACAAGGCCGCCGGCATCGGTGGCATGCCCAAGGCCGAGGGTATTGCCGAGCGGCTGGAGAGCTGGCTGGCTGATCACAAGGACTCGCCCGGCGCCACCTTCCTCCGTGACATGGTCGCCTTCGCGATCAAGAGGTTCGGCTTCAAACCCGACGCCTTCGTGCACGAGCTCGTGGACTCGATCATCGGCGACAATTATCCGGTGCCTGACCGCATGCTCGTGCACAATGAGCGCATCGTGCATGAATACCTGATGTGGGCGATGTGCGGGGAGCCGCACCCATCCGGTCAGTTCGACCTCTATGCCGTCGAGGGCGGAACGGCGGCGATGTGCTACATCTTCAAGTCGCTGAAGGCCAACCGGCTGCTGAACCCGGGCGACACGATTGCCCTGGCGACCCCTATCTTCACGCCCTATCTCGAAATGCCGCATCTTGAGGATTACGGCCTCAACATCGTTTCGGTGGCCGCGCCTCAGGAAAACCGCTGGCAGTTCACCGACGAGGAACTCAAGAAGCTGGAAGACCCCAAGGTCAAGGCCTTTTTCGTCGTCAATCCGGGCAATCCCTATGCCGTTGCCCTGAGCGAGGAGACGATCGCCAAGATCGTGAAACTGGTCCAGACCAAGCGTCCCGACCTGATCATCCTCACCGATGACGTCTACGGCACCTTCGTCAAGGGTTTCCGGGGCCTGCTCGGCGCGCTCCCGCACAATACAATCGGGGTCTACTCCTACTCGAAATATTTCGGGTGCACCGGCTGGCGGCTTGGCGTCATCGCGATCCACCGCGACAACATCTTGGACAAGGCCATCGCGAACCATCCGGAGAAGATCCTGACGGTGCTCGATACCCGCTATGGCCCGATCACGCTCAAGCCGCGCGAACTGAGGCTGATCGACCGCATCGTCGCCGACAGCCGCGACATCGCGCTGAACCACACAGCCGGCCTGTCGCTGCCGCAGCAGGTGATGATGACCATGTTCTCGCTGTCCGAGATGATGGACGAGGCCAAGCTCTATCAAAAGACCTGCATGGATATCGTGAAGTCCCGCGTTGACCGGATGATCGAAGGATTGGGCATCGATGTGCCCGACAACCCCCTGCATGATCGCTATTACGGCCTGATCGATTTCGAGTTCTGGGCGAACAAATATGTCGGCCCAGAGGTGGTGAGCTACATGAAGGAGCACGTCCACCCGCTCGACATCGTCTTCCGCCTCGCCGAGGACCACGGCATCGTTTTGCTGAACGGCGGCGGTTTCCACGCCCCCGACTGGTCGGTGCGGGTCTCCTTCGCCAATCTCGACGACGAGGTCTACAGCCAGATCGGACGCGCGACCCGCGCGGTGGCGCGCGGCTACCGTCAGGCCTTTGACGCCTACAATCTCGCTCTCTCCAAATCGAAGTCCTGACGCGCGACAGCTGCGGGAGCGAAGGCGTGCGCGGGGTGATTTCGTCCGTTCGGCAACCATCGGACATTCGACCAGACACCACCTGATCGCATGTCCGAGTTCCATGCTGCGAGGCAGAGCATGAACTACGTCGTCGAAGCCCTGCGCAACAATCCCGAGCTCGCCATTTTCCTGACGATCGCTCTCGGCTTTCTGATTGGAAAGGCGAAAATCGGAGGCTTCAGCCTCGGCGTCGTCGTCGGCTGCCTGCTGGCGGGCGTCCTGGTCGGCCAGCTCGACGTCAAGGTGCCCGCCGCCGTGAAGACGGTCTTCTTCGACCTCTTCCTGTTCACGACCGGCTACAAGGTCGGCCCGCAGTTCTTTCGCGCCTTGAAGCGCGACGCGCTCCCACAAATGGCGTTGACGGTCGTGCTGTGCGTCACATGCCTGCTGGTGGCGCTCGGCTTCGCAAGGCTCCTGAACTTCGACATGGGCACGGCGGCCGGGCTTCTGGCCGGGGCGTTTTCCGAATCGACGGTCATCGGAACCGCGGGTGAAGCGATCCAGCGGCTCGATCTTCCGCAAGCGGAGCGGACCGCGCTCATCAACAACATCCCCGTCGCCTACGCCGTCACCTATCTGGTCGGGACGGCGGCGCTGGTCTGGTTCCTGCCCAAGGTCGGTCCCAAACTCATGGGCATCAACCTGCGCGAGGTTGCGGCGCAGCGCGCCGAGAAGGCCGGTCCGGGCAGCGATGCGGAAGGCGTCACCTCCGCTGCCCGCTTGTTCGACGTTCGCGCCTATCGCGTCGAAAATCCGGTCCTGACCAACAAGACGATCACTGAGATCGAAGCGCTCATCAAGGAGACCCGAGCCTTCATTCTGCGCGTTCGGAGCGGTGTCGTGCTGTTCGGCCACGCGTCGGATCGCAGGATCCAGGCGGGCGATATCATTGCCATCATGGCACGACATGAAATTCACGCCGCCCGCGGCGACCTGATCGGCCCCGAAGTGAGTGACCCCGAGCTGCTCGACATTCCGCTCGAAGCGCTCGACGTCATCGTGACGTCCCGCAGCATCGACGAGAAATCGCTGGGGGAACTGGCCCAGGCCGAATTCGCGCGTGGCGTCTTCCTGTCCAAGCTGACACGCTCCGGTATCGCGATGCCGATCGAGCCGGCGACACACGTCAATCGTGGTGACGTCATGTCTCTGGTCGGGCCGCTGCCGGAAGTCGAGCGGGCCGCAACCGAACTCGGTTATCCCGACCGCCGCACCTCGGCAACCGACATGGTCTTCGTCGGCTTCGGGATCTTCCTGGGCGGCCTATTCGGTTTGCTGACCTTGGTCGTCTGGGGCGTGCCGCTGACCCTGACCGCCAGCGGTGGCGCGCTCTTCATGGGGCTCGTCTTCGGCTGGCTGCGCTCGGTCTACCCGTTCTACGGGCGCATTCCCGAGCCGGCGATCTGGATCTTCGATACGGTCGGGCTTTGCATGTTCATCGGCATCGTCGGGCTCGGCGCCGGACCGAGTTTCGTCTCGGGCCTGAAGGCGACCGGCGTCAGCTTGATCGTCGTCGGCCTCATCTCCGCGCTGCTGCCGCATACCATCGGCATTCTGTTTGGGCGCTACGTTCTGAAGATGGACCCGCTCATCGTTCTCGGCGCCTGCGCCGGGGCCGGCACCATCACGGCGGCCCTCAGGGCCATCCAGGACGAGGCCCAGAGCAGTATCCCGGCCCTGGGCTACACGGTGCCCTATGCCATCGGCAACATCCTGCTGACGGCCTGGGGCCCGATCCTGATCGGCATCATGTCGCGTTAGGCGCAGCCGATCTGTTGCCTGGCGACATTGGATCCTTCCTGAACAGACCCGAACGATTCCGTTCATCCTGCGTTCCCTCTCGGAAGGCTTTAATCGTCGAGAGGAAACAAGGAGAACCCCGATGCGTCGGTTCTTGATCACAGCCACTATCGTCATTGGCGCGGCCGCAACGATGGCGGGCCTCGCGCCTGCAGCTCAGGCAAGCGAAGCGATTGCGCCCGCTATCGCGCAGCAACTCGACAGGCAACCGTTGGCGTTCGCCATGACTGATGCGAAGCGGGAACGCCTGATGATCATTCAGGACAACATGAATCGTCAGAGATATTACGGCCGGCGCGATGGCTACAGCCACGGTTACGGCTATGGCCGTCGTCATGGTGGTCCGCCGCCTTGGGCGCCCGCACATGGCTATCGCCGGCACCACTATGAGCGCTGGTAGTCGCGACCTGCGGGTAAATTCACTCGTGACATGCGGGTGGCCCTTGTCCGGTTAGCCCGAGGCATCGTCGCCTGCGTGTCTGCGCCGACTTCGTGCGTGCCGCCAGAAGGCCACAAGGGCAATCAGGGCGGTCACCACGAGGAGCGCAACGCCCATCTGGACGAGTCCGAACTTATGTGCGCCAGGAGGAACAAACCAACCCGCGACGACGGCGGCGAGGTTCAACACGGACTGAACGAAGCGGTCCAACATCTTGATTCCCCTCCTCAAAACCCGCTTCAGAAGCAAGCCGCTGGACGGCGGCGAGCGAAAGCTCGCGAGGAGGCGAGCGAACGGCTAATCCAGGCGTAGGCAGGTGGCGCTCATCCACCGCCGGGAACCACCCCGCGGCAGGCCCAGGCGACGGCCGCAAAGGAGCGTGGACCATCGGGCTGCCCGGCTTCATAGGCGTCCCGGACAGCCTCGCCAGCCCTTGCCCGGGACGCCGGATCGAGCCCCGCGACATATTTGCCGAGCGGCCCCTCGCCGGCGGCGAACGGGTCCCAGTAGTCGGCGAAATTCTCGTAATCCATCCTGATCATCAGCGAGGTCTGCTCGACCTCCTGAAGGCCCTGCGCCATGAACGTCTGCCGCATTTCATCGGGCCTCATCATGGGCTGGAAGCAGTAATGAGCGCGCAGGCTTCGCGCCTGCTCGTCCTGCGCGGCGACGGTGTCCAACATCATGCGCATCCCGGACATTCCGCCGAGGTGATCCCAAACGGCGGCTGCGACAACACCGCCCGGCCGCACCACACGACGCATTTCGGCAACCGCCTTGTCGGCTGCCGGCACGAAGTGGAGGACGAGCAGCGACAGGGCCCGGTCGAATTCGTCGTCGGGGAAAGGGATGGAGCAGGCATCGCCCTCCTTGATCGTGATCCGCGGATCACTGTTCCGGCGCCGGGCCTCCGCGACGAAGATCGGTGAAAAGTCGATCGCTGCGACCTCGGCGATTTCCGCAGCCTGGGGCAGCGCGAAGGTCAGGCTGCCTGTCCCGCAACCGACATCGAGAACCCGCTCGCCATGGGCGATACCGGCGAAATCAATGAACGGGCCGGCAAGCTGACGGCTCCAGCGGCCCATGAGCTGCTCATAACCGCTGGCGCTGCGGACGGTGAAGCTGGACGGCATGGTGGGGCTCTCCTTGCTCGCTGAAGAACCTCTCTACTGCGCAACCTGGGAAACCGCCGACATGAGCTCCTGGGGGTTCGGCGCCCCGAACATGTAACGCCCCCCTTCCGGAACTTCGGTGAAGCACCAGCGCACGATGCCTTGCCGGTCGAGCAGGAACTGGCCGACAAGCTGGCCAAGGCCTGTCGCCTTCATCTCCAGGTCGGCCTCGGTCAGTTCGTAACCGTCCTTGTTGTCGAGGAATTGCGACCCCGCCAACGGGTCGAGCGGTCCGGGCGTCTCGCCGGGAATCTCGACCCGCATGCCAAGTACGGCAGCCATCGAGACCTTGTGCGGCCATGCCGTCTCGTTCTCCGTGAATTCGAGATTTGGCAGGCCAAATGCCTGGTGGGAGGTTCGTTTGGGATCGGAGGCGGCGAGAAGATTGGGCATCGGATGATAACGGAAATAGAGTCGCGCGCGTTCAATCGGCGTGTTGACCACGGTCAGGCTCTCGACGCCCGCAGCACGGAGCGCCGGATCGAGCTGCGCCTGGGCGGCGATATGGCGCCGGCAGAAGGCACAGTGCAAGCCGCGGTACAGGCCGACCAGCACCGGCTTTTGACCGCGAAAGTCGTCGATTGCGATCTTTCCCTCGCGGGTGATGGCGTCGAGCACGACGTTCGGTGCCCTGTCGCCGGGTTGAAGAGGAACCATGTCGGCCTGCGCGAGCATATCCAACCTCCTCCGCGGTCAATCGAGGAAAGGCAGCACCACGAGCGCTTCCGGGTCGAGCCCGTGCCGGGCGCAGACATCTTGCGCCAGCGAAAAGTAACGGTCGGCTTCCGCCAGATCGTCACGGTCGAGATTGAGTGTTGCGAGACCATCATAACATGGAAAGAGCAGCTGCGGCTCGCCCGTTTCGCGGGCAACGTCGAGCGCTTCGTTGTAGAAGCTGGCCGCGATGTCTGGTTGCCCCTGGCATTGGTGGATCTGCCCGAGCACGATCAGGGGCACAGGCAGGTGCTCGCGCTGGTCGAGCGCCCGGTCGATCTCCACCGCTTTCTCCGCCGCCGGAACGCCCTCTGTCGGGCAGCGGTCCGTGAATGTGCAGCAGGCGACCGCCAGATTGGTGAGGAGGCGTGCCTGGAAACCCAGATCGCCGATACGCCGCGATATCTCGAGGCCGCGCCGACACACCTCCATCGCCTGCACGGGATTGATCGTTGTATAGAGCACGCCGAGATTGGTGTAGCCGCGGCAGGCGGCGCCAGGCAGGTCGGCAGCTTCTGCCACCTCTATGCTTCGCTCCACCTCGCGCACTGCTTCGCGGTTCCGCCCGAGCCGGGCCAGCGCGACGCCCTTGGTGTTGAGCGCTTCTGCAGTCACGAGCGCTGCCTCGCGCCCGATCCCGGAGGCCTCGTCCCGGGTCAGCGTGCACGCGCATGCGAGCGCAGCGTCGGCCCATTCTGCTGCACGCGCGTGATCGCCGGTCCGGAACGCCAGGCGGCCGCGCTCCTGCCAGAGATGCGCCTGCTCGATCGGCGCGTCAGCTCCGTCGAGAAGTGTCGCGGCCTCGGCGTAGCAGGCTTCGGCCTTGTCGCGCTTGCCGACATCCCAGAGCAGGCGGCCGATCTTGCGAAGAACCCGGGCCGAGGCGACGCGGTCGCCGTTCTCGCGATAGACCCGCAGCACCATCCCATAATGCTCATGCGCCAGCGCACGGCGGCCGGTCGGGCCACAGAGATCGGCAATCCGCTCGCCGAGCTGCAACCTGACCCCTGTCGGTTCGGCCGTCGCCAGCGCCGCTAGCGCCTGCTCGTAGAAGCGAAGGGCGTCGTCATTTGCATAGATCATGCGGGCGCGATCACCGGCCTCGCGCAGGTATTGCGCGCCCTTTTCCCGCTCTGCGCTCAGCCCGAAATGATGACCGAGCACGGTCAGATCTTCGAGCCTTTCTGGACTTTCGCCGCACAGGCCTTCGAAGGCGGTGGCGATCTGCCCGTGCAGTTCGGTCCGTCGTAGCAGCAGCAGATTCTGGTAGATCACATCGTGCAGCAATGTCTGCGTGAAGCGGTAGCACTGCGACGAGATCGCGCCTGTCCCGGCCTTCTGGATGATTTCCGCGTCGCCAAGCAGTTCGAGCCCGGCTTCGAGCCTGGCGGGGTCGGCGGTCACCGCTGCAAGCAGCGTCGCATCGAAGCGAGGGCCAATGACCGCGGCTTCCTGCGCGAGACGCCGCGCCTCCTGCGGCAGCCGGTCGAAGCGGGCGAGCAACATCGCCTGGATCGTGTCCGGGATGCTGACTGCCGCTTCGCCCGCCACGATCTGCCAGTGCTGGCCGTCGCGCTTCAGCACGTCGAGCTCGATCAGGCTCCGCACGATCTCCTCGAGGAACAAGGGGTTGCCGCCGGCGCGCTCGAGGATCCTCTCAGGCAGCGCCCCGATGGAGCTCAGCCAGCCCTCGCCGAACAGGGCCGCGAGCAGGCGGCGTCCGTCGCTGTCTCCAAGCTGCGTCAGCCTGAGCGCGGTATGGCTGAAGCGGCTTGAGTCCAGCGGATCGTTTTGCTGCGTGGGGCGATGAGTGACCACCAGCATCAGCCGCGATCGGTCCAGCCTGTCCATCACGAAACGCAGCGCTTCCAGCGATACCGTGTCAGCCCAGTGCAGATCTTCGACGACGATCAGCAGCGGCGACAGAGCCAGGCGCCGCTCGATGATCGTGCAGACAGCATGGAGGATTTGCCGCCGCAATTGCTCGGGCTCGACATGCTGCAAACTTGCCTTAGGGTCGCCCAGGCCGAGCACATGGTAGAGCAGCGGCATCAATCGCTCCGCCTCTTCACCCGCCATGCCAAGGTTGGCCAGCAAGGCTCCGAGCTTCAAGCGCATCTCGTCGGGAGCATCGTTCTGCATCACCCCGGCAGCGCTGCGCACGACCGCACCGATGGCGCCGAAGGACTGTTCGCCAAGCGGCGAGCAGGCGGCCTGCCGTACGGCAACGTCGCGAAAGCGCTCCTCGCAGCCGAGGCGGCCGACGAACTCGTTCACCAGCCGAGATTTCCCGATGCCGGCCTCACCGACAAGGCGCAGAAGCTGCGCCTGGCCAGCACAGGCCTGGTCGAGGCTCGCCAGCATGCGCTGGAGCTCCGCATCCCGGCCGATCAGCGGCGTGCTGAGGCCGAGCGCATCAAGTCCACGCGCTGCACGCGGCGATGCGAGCGGCCCGCCCAGCCGATGCACCAGAACGCTGCCGGACTTGCCGCGAAGTGCGATATCGCCGAGCGAGGCATAGGAGAAGGCATGCCGGGTCAGTCGGTAGGTCAACGGCCCCACCAGCACCTCGCCTGGGGCAGCCAGCGATTGCAACCGTTGGGCTGTGTTCACCGTGTCGCCGGTCACTGAATAGGATTTCGCCGTGCCGACCCCGAGGCCTCCCGCAACGACCGGACCGGTGTTTATCCCGATATGGAGAACCATTTCAGCACTTGCGGCGGCGGAGCTTTCGCCGAGCCGCGCCGTGCGGGCGATCATGTCGAGAGCGGCACGGAGCGCGCGTTCCGGATCATCCTCATGCGCGATCGGTGCGCCGAACAGAGCAAGCAGCGCATCGCCGATGAACTTGTCGACGAAACCGCCAAAGCTCTGCACGGCCGCCGTCAATTCCGTGAACAAGGCGGTCTGCAAGGTCTGAACGACCTCGGGGTCAAGCCTCTCGCTGAGCGTGGTGAAGCCGCTGAGGTCGGCGAACAGGATCGTCACCGTCCTGCGATCCGCATCGGCGACAGGCTGCGCCGCGACCTGTTCCCTCTCGACGTCCGTGATCGGTGCTGGCATGCGGGAGCGAACGGCAGTGGCCGCACTCGGCGCCGGTGCGGTCTGAGGGATGGCTTTCGCGGTGATGCGGGCGCCGCATCGCGGGCAAAAGGCGAAATCCGGCGCGCAGAGAAAGCTGCAACTCGAACACGGCACGGGCTGGCGCACGCCGCATTTCGGGCAGAAGGCAAAGCCGCTTTCGATCTGGAAACCGCAACCCGAGCAGTCCATCGACCAAGACCTCGCGGGGCCGTAAAAGCCTGCTCTCGCCTCACGCCTTGCGGCACGGCCTTCACAAGGTTGAACCCATAACGGCCAGGCTGCAAGCGACGGCGCGATAACGGAAACGGCCGGCCGTTCTTACGAGGCGAGTTGGCGGGTCGGGCCGAGAACGTTCCTGCGTGCGCGGTCGTCCCTGCCCTCAGAACCTGATTCCGACCCTGGCGTTGAAGCTATGGTCGGTGGCGCTCCGCGCGAGCTGGCCGTCATAGGCGATGCTGAGCTCGGCCGCGGGTGTGAGCTTCATGCCGATGCCGGCGCCGAGCACCAGCGCATCGCGGGCGATCGGAACGCCCGCGATCGAGAACGGGGCGCCGCCGGCGAAGGCCTGGAGCGAGAGTGGCGTCAGGTCGCCGCCAGCATGGCGCCAGCCGAGCGTGCCGTTGAGCTGCACCGTGCTGCCGCCGAGCTCGACACCGGTCTGCGCGCGCAGCCCGAGTGTGGCGAAGGTCACGGCGGTGGTCTGCGGGCCGGCGGACAAAGCTGCGATACCGCCCGTTTCACGAAAGTCATCGCTACGCAGATTGACATAGGCCAGATTGGCGAAGGGCTCGAACACACCCGGCCCGAAATCGAGACGATAGGCGATCTCGCCAAAGGCCTGCAGGGTGTGGGCACCATAGCCCGACAGAAGCTGCTCGCCGCCCCCCGGGAAAGAGACCGAGCGGCGCATTGAGAGATCGTGCCAGGTGAAGTTCACCGCGCCGGTCAGGCGGAGACGATCGAAGCGGGCCCCGCCATAGACGCCGATCGTATAGTTGTCCGCGTCGCCTTGCGACCTGCGGCGCGCCACCTCGAAATGTGAGCGCGAATATCCCGCCATGATGCCTGCCCGACTATCCGCCGTGGCGGCGAGGTCGAGGCCGGCGATGAGGCCGTTGGTCGAGCGCGTCAGCGAGGCGGCATTGCCGTCCCCTTGGGTCTGCCCCCAGGAGCCGAAGCCGCGCGCCCATAGCGCCAGGTTTTCCGCCGGGGCCGTCGAGATCCCCCCCTTGCCGGAGGCATAGGCCAACGTCGCGATATGCGGCGCACCGATTCCGTCGAAGGCAGCGCGGATCCGGTCGGAAACCGCACTGCGCACCATCTGACTGCCTTCGATCAGCGCGGTCTTGGCCGAAGCGTGAATCTCGCCGGATAGGCTGTCAAAGGCGCGTCGGCCCTCATCCGCGTCGCGCAGTTGCGTGAAACGCTGCCAGAGCGGACTGGCCTCGTCGAGGCTCTCCAGGCCGAGGCTGGTCTGGGTCTGGTTGCGGGTCTGTGCGAGGGCGGCGAAAGGCAGGTCGTTGCGCAGCAAGGTCAGCGTGACGCTGGTCGCATCATAGCCCAGCGACGGATCGAGGAAGAGATAGCGCGAGCTCACGTCGTCGAAACGGCCCAGCACGCCCCGATCGGCGGTCAGGATCGTATAACGCTGGTTCGCCCGATAATTGCCGTCCTCACCGAGATGCACCACCGAGCCGCCGCCGAGTCGTGCCATCCCACTCGCACGGATCAGGTCGCTCGCCATGCCGCCGGCATCGACCTCGACCTCGTAGATCGCGCCCCGCTCGAACGCGACATCGCCAGCGACTGTCAGCGTGCCGATCGAGTTGCCGGGCGCGATCGTCGCGCCGGAACGAATCGTCGTCGCACCGACGGTGCCGCTGCCCTGGAGTCGGGCGCCACTGAGGACATCGATCTCGCCGCCGAGGGAACCATTGACCACGAGCATGCCCGCCGACACCGTGGTCGTTCCGGAATAGGCCGCACTGTCGCCGCGCAGTTCGAGCCCGCCGCGGCCGGTCTTGTCGAACCGTCCCGTGCCGGAGAACACGCTCGCGATGCTGGCATCGCTGCGCTGATCGAAGACGACCGTACCGTTATTGACGATGTCGCCGGAGATCGAGGCTGCATCGCCGACGAGCCTGCCCGCCGCGATGACGGTGCGGCGATAGAAGTTGCTGCCGGTTAGCGTCAGCGTTCCCGCCCCGGTCTTGATCAGATCGCCGAAGCCATAGACGCCACCCGTCAGCGTCGCGTCGCGGCCATTGGTGTCGACGGTCCCGTTGCCCAGCAGCAGCACGGTGCGGCTGGTGTCGAACGCGGTGTCGAAGCGCAGGGCGCCGCCGAAGAAGCTGATCGCCGTGCCCTGGGCGCCGAGATTGCCGTCGGATGCGACCTCGAGCACGCCGGCCCTGATCACCGTGCCGCCGGAATAGCTGTTGTTGCCGGTCAGGATCGTCGTGCCGCCGCCGGACTGGACGACGCTGCCGCTGCCCGAGATGGCGCCGGCGAAGACGTAGTCGTTCGTGCGGTTGAAGCTCAGAAGCGCGTTGTTGACGACATTGCCGGCGAGTTCGCCGGTAGTCCCGCCATTGCCGATCTGCAGAATGCCGGCGGCGATCGTCGTGCCGCCGCCATGGCTGGCGCTTCCCGTCAATGCCAGCGAGCCCCAGCCGTCCTTCACCAGACTCCCAGTGCCGCTGATCGCCCCACTGAGCGCGAAGGTCGTGCCCGCCATGGTCTCGATCGTGCCCGAGCCTGTGAGCGTGATCGCGCGGGAGCTGGTGATATCGGCGAGTGTCGCCAACCGGCCTCCCCCGCTCAGTGCGAGGTTCGAGGAGGCATTGCCGAGATTGGCGTCGGCGATGATGGCCAGCGTGCCGCCGCGGATCGCGGTGCCCCCGGAATAGCTGCTCGTTCCGGTTAGAAGCAGCGTGCCCGCACCTGCCTTCTCGATCCGTCCGGCGCCGGTGATGCCGCCAGCGAAGGTACTGTCCTCGCTCTGGTCGACGGTCAGCGTAGCCGTGCCGAGCGCGATCTCGCCGCCAGTGCCGGCGAGCAGGCTCATCGCCAGATTGTAGCTGTTGAGATCGAGCTTGCCGCCGGTCAGGACATATCCGGTCATCCCTGGGAGGGCTCCGGCGCTGTCGGCGAACAGCGTTCCGGCCGTGATGAGCGTGCCCCCGGACCAGCTGTTGCTGCCTGTGAGCGCGAGCGTACCGGCGCCCCATTTGATCAGCCCACCCGCGCCGCTGAGCCCTCCGGTGAGCCGTAGCGTCGTGCCGGCATCGGTGTCGATGGCGCCGGTGTCGTTCAAGGCGATGCTGCGGGCAGAGACGATATCGGCCGTCGTATGGAGCGCGCCATTGTCGAAGGTCAGACTGCCCGTTCCCCCGAGATTGCGGTCATCCGAGATCTGCAGCGTCCCGCCAACGATCATGGTGCCGCCGGTATAGGTATTGGCTCCCGACAGGATCAGCGTGCCGTCGCCGGTCTTGCCGAGACCGTCAGAGCCAGTGATCGTCAGGGCGACCGTTGCGGTCTCGCCGTCGAGGACGCGGATCTCCGGCGTCGTGATGACGAAGCTGCCGTTACTGTAGCCGCCCAGGTTCAGGCTGCCTCCGGCCCCGTCGACCAGCGTGTAGCTGCCGCCCGCGAATTGCAGCCCGACGAGGTTCTGCTGGCCGTCAACGGTAACGGTGCCGCCCGGACCGCGGAAGACACCGTAGCCGCTGCCCCATTGCGTGGGAGCGGCGCCGGCATAGTCGAACCAGTTCTGGCTTCCGGCATTCCAGGTGCCGGATGCGCCGCCCGCCGATGTCGTGCCCCAGAGTTGCAGGATGTTGAGGCCGTTCTGCTGGACGAGCAGGTCGACCTTGCCCGCCTGCGAGATGTCGATTCTGTAGTCATAGGCGAACGGGCTGGTCGCCGGCGTACTCCCGATGCCAAGGCCGCCGCCTGACAAGGTGCCGGTATAGGTGAAGACACGGTGGAAGCCGATCATGGGCTGCGAACCGGCGCCGATGTTCAGTATCCCGCCATTGAGGGCGAGGTTTCCATTGACCTGTGTCGTGGCGGAGTCGATCGCGGGGGCGTCGGCGCTGCGCAGTTGGTAATCGTAGTTGCCGCCGGCGTTGAGTGTCAGCGTGCCGTTGACGATGAGCGGGGCGGCATCCGATGGCCTGATGGTGCCGCCTGCATTCGCCGTGAGGTTGCCGTTGACGGTCAGCGAGGTCGGGCCGGAGGGCGCCAGGGTGCCCCCATTGCCGATCGTGATCGCACCCAGGCTGCCCTCGCCTTCGACGCGGCCGCCGGCATTGATCGCGATGGCGCCGCCGAGACGCGCCGAGCCCGCCATCCTGAGCGTGCTGCTCGCCACCGTCACAGCGCCCGAAAAACCCGAACTGTCGCCCGTCAGGATCGTCGTGCCCGAGAGCAGCCGGATCGTCCCCGCGCCCGCGCCGGCGCTGGAGAGCGCCGCATCGAAGCGATAATCCGACGCCGTGTGGTTGAAGACGAGCGCACCGGCTGTCGAGATTTGCACGCCACCGGTCTTCAGGAATCCGGGAGCGGCTGCCGGAGCCCCGGCACCAGCACCGATGTTCAAGGAGCTGGGGCCGTAATCCTTCAAGGCGATGACATATTTGCCGGTATCGATCAGCCCACCATCCGAGACCGTTGCGGTTGCGGCTCCGCCGCCGAGCCCCGACAGGGTGAAGGCCTCGACGCCATGATAGAGGGCATCCGAATTGACCGTGGTCAGCACGGAACCGGCGCCCGTGACGATGAGGCTGCCGGCGACCGCCGCCGTGTCGCTCTGGACCCGACCATCATCGGAGATGAGCAGCGAACTCGTGCTGCCGACGCCAAGTTCGGCGCGCTCGAGATAGCCGGGGCCGCGATGCACGGTCCAGCGCGAGCCTGCCCCCGTGACGACCGCATCGGAGCCGGGCGCGCCGGGCTTGCCCCCGATGATCGTCTCGCCATAGCTGTCGAGGCTGCCGCCATTGGCGATCGTCATCTGACCTGAGCCGTCGATCCCGAGGTACAGCGCCGAATAATTGCTCCAGTGCGCCCCTGAGCCGGAAATGAGGACCGTGCCGCGAGAGCCGGCCTCCTTGCCGATGATCGTGGCGATCCCGAGCTGGGGCTGGAAGAGCGTGAACAGGCTGGTCAGGGTGCCGCCATTCGTGATGGTCAGCGATCCGTCGCCTTTGTCGCCGATGACCATCGGCACCGCGTTGTTCCATTTCGCGGCGGAACCGGAGATCGTGACCGCAGCGTTGGAGCCCGCCTCAGGCGCGATGACTGCCGTGGTGCTGGCGAGCTGCGCCGCGCCGGACAAGACGAGCCCGCCATTCCTGATACTGACGTTGGCGAAGCTCGCTGCACCCGTCACGGTCCAGGTGCCCGGCCCGTCCTTCGCGAAAATGCCGAAGGCCTGGCTGGCATTGCCCAAGGTGGCGAGGTCGAAACTGGCATTCTGCCAGCCGCCGAGGACGAGCGTGTTCGGATTGCTGTCGTCGCGCGTGAGGGCGACATTGCCGAGGATGCGATAGCCTGGCTGCAATTCCAGCGTATTGCCGCCGCCAGTCAGACTGATCGCATCGGCATGCGACCCGTCCGCATTGAGCCCGCCTTCGATTTGCCCGGCCGTGACGATCCTGACGCCGCCGCCCCCCGCAACGGCGCGCCCACCGCGCCCGCTTTGGCCCGCCGTGCCATAATGCCCGGGATCAGTGTTGTACGAGCCGTAACCTGCCGCGCCGGCCGCTCCGCCGGCGCCGCCCTTGCCGCCGGTAATGAGCCCTCCGGCCTGGACCTGGAGCCTGCCGCCTGCCGCAAGCACGAGACCGTCGCCGCCATTGCCGGCATTGCCGCCATGGCCGCCGTCGCCGCCGTTCTTGCCGCCACCACCCGTCCCTCCGACACCGCCGGCGCCGCCGTCGCCGCCGCGAATGGCCGACTGGTTCTGGACGATGACCGGGCCAGAGCCGGAGGCATAGAGCCCGACCGCGCCATCGCCGCCATTGCCGCCGCTGCCGCCATAATACCCGTCCCCGCCATCGTCTCCCCAGAGGAAGCAGGGCAGGCCCTGCGGGCAGTTCTGGCCGAGCACACCTCCGGCGCCGTCCCCGCCCGTACCGCCGGCACCGCCTGCGCCGCCATTACCGCCCGAAATCACCGACCTGACGAGGACTTCTCCGGACTGCAGCAGCACCAGCCCGACCCCGCCGCCGCCACCGCCGCCGCCACCGCCGCCCGCACCGCCATAGCCCGCCCCTGGGATCGGTCCGACCAGGCCGACGGCACCGGTGCCGGCCTTGCCGCCTTTCCCGCCCGCGCCACCGCTGCCACCGAGAATCGGCGCGGTGACGAAACTCGCGTTCGGATCACTCAGGATCGCGCCGGTACCGCCGCCGCCACCGCCGCCGCCGCTGCCGCTGTCATGCCCCCAGATGCCACCGAAGGGCTGGCCGTCGCTGCCATCTCCACCAATCGCGCCTGCCCCGCCGGCACCGCCCGTGATCGCCTGGCCGCCCGGTAGCATAACGGAACCATTCCTGCCGTCGAAGCCGATGGCACCGGTACCGCCGCCATCGCCGCCGCCCTTCGCATGCGCGCCGCTACCGCCGGCTCCGCCCTGGCCGCCGTTGGCAGTTCCGCTGCGCCTGTCACCGTGCCGGCCGCCGCCGCCGCCGCCTCCGCCGCCCGCGAACAATCCCGAGCCGGCGCCCGCTCCGCCAGCGACAGGCTTGCTGACGCCATGGCGGCCGCCCGCGCCGCCGCCGCCCAGCGACTGGGCTGCGGCCGGAGATGCGCCGATCAGGATGGCGCCGAGCATGACGCTCCCGGCCAGAACTCCGGCGATGGCCGTGGACGAGCGCAGCGCAGCCCGCTTCTGCGACAAGGCCGCGCCATGATATCCGCGCAGGCTTGCAGCCGGCGTCAGGTCAGGACGCCGGCTGATTTCAAAGGCCAGGTTCGGCCGCGCCGCCGTCATGCCCTTGCCGTCCGCAACGCTCAGCGCCCTTCCGCCGCGGGCACGAGTTCGGCCGCAAGATCCCGGACCGCCTGCCGTATCCCCCCGAACATGGCGAAGTCGACGCGGCTGGCGACGACGAAGATGCCGAGCTTGCGGTTGGGCGAGAGCACGACATAGCTCATGAAGCCGCCGATGCCGCCGCTCTTGCCGAGCAGCAGCGGCACGCGTTCGCGCGCCGGGCTAACGATCCAGCCCAGCCCCATCCCGTCGGAATCCGTGGCCTCGACGCCGACGAGGCGCGCAAGCCCGTCATGGGGCCGCCAGAGCGCATGCGCGAGTGTCCGCGCCGGGCGCCCGGCCGCGTCATCGGCCAGATGCCAGCGAATCCATTTCACCATGTCCTCGGCGGTGGTGTAGATGCCGGCGCTGGCCTGCATCACCTCGCTCGCCTCCCAGTTCGGATCGGGCTTGCCGAACGGGTCGAGCCCGGTCATCAGCCGGGGCTTCTGAGCCTCCGAGAGACGCAGCGCCGTGTCCGCCATGGCGAGCGGCGCGGTGATGCGCTCGCGCACCAGTTCGGCAAAGGGCTTGCCACCGGCCCTGCCGAGCGCATCGCCGAGCAGGCCGAAGCCGAAATTTGAGTACATCGCGGTGGTGCCGGGGCGGTAGGCCGGGCGATGACCCGAGACCCAGTCCCAGTAATAGGATGCCTTGAAGGTCGCAAACGGGTTCTTCTCTTCCGCCGGCGTCGCTGGATCGGCCATTTCGCGCGGCAGTCCGGCCGAATGCGTCGCGAGGTCGAGCAACGTGATTGACCGGTCGGCCAAATCCAGCGGAGCCTTGCCGGGCGGGGCATAGCGACTGAGCGGAGCGTCGAGGGCGAGCTGCCCGGTTGCGGCCATCGCGGCAAGCACATCGGCCGCGAAGACTTTTGAAACCGAGCCGACGCGGACGATCGATCGGCCGTCGGGCTCCTTGCCGTTGCCTGGCGCCGTTTCGCCGTAGCCTGCGATGACGCTGTCCTCGCCCCTGACGATGGCGAGGATCAGCCCCGGAGCGCGCGCGTTCAGGAACATCGCGACGCCGGCCATCGATGCCGCGTCCTGCAGGGCCAGATCTTCGGCAGCGGCCTGGCGCTGCCAGCCTGCGGATAAAAAGACGGTCACCAGGGAGCAGATGGCGAACCTTGCCGCCTTGTGCCCCAGGACACGTTTGGAGGTCGGAGCAGTGACGGTGCGGCGGAGGGGCATGGGCAAGCGTGCATTGGTTGATCGGCATGCCATCGGGTTTGCGTGTCAGCCGGGAGGCAAGTGGAATTCGACCAACCGACATGCCGGTTCGATGAATCCCCCTGCCGATCGGTTTCATCGTGAGAAATCGGTAAACCGGCAGGAGGTTACGTTACGCGAAGCGGCCGGCGCTCAAATCCCGAGTCGCTGCCGCAATTCCTGCCGGTAGGGGCGCGACACGGGCCAGGCCTCGGCGAGCTGGCCGAGCGCGATCTTCCAGCTATTCCCGTCGCGTCGGTCGAGCCCGCTAACGTGCTGCAGGTTGATGATCGCGGTGCGGTGGACGCGCAGGAAGGAGCCCGGAGGCAGCAACCCGGTCCAGAGCGCGAGCGGGCGCAGGTCGAGGACCGTCGAGCCGTCCTTCAGCCAGACCTTCGCATAGTCGCGCGCCGAGCGGACGCCGAGAATGGCGTGCGGCTCCACGCCGATGATCTGCCCCTGCCGACGCAGATGGATCAAGGGTGCAAACGCCCGCGCCTTGTCGGCGAATGCCTGCTCGTTGCGGTGCGCTCCGTAACGCGCCAACGCGATCAGCTCCGCGCATCGAAACAGCGCCCTGATATCCTCCTGCGGCCAGCGCCGGGCTGCGGTGGTCGCGTCGAAACCGATACAGGCGCGCAACTGCCCGCCATGGAAGACCGGCACGCTGAGCACGCTCTGGTCGCCCTGGCGCAGCATCTCGACCTGGAGCTGGCGGGCCGGGCGCGGCAGATCGACAACCCGATTGATCATCACCGCCTTGCCCGAGACCAGGAATTGCTGCAGCCAGGCGATCATCGTCACCGGCGTGTTCTGCAGGTCTTCGACGAAGGAGCGAATGCCCTGCCTGCTCCATTCATGGGTGTTCCGGAAGCGCAGCAGCGCTGAGTCGTATTCGAACATCCAGGCCCGATCGGCGCCGGCAAGCTCGCCGATCTCGGCCAGCGCAGCCGTGATCGCAACATCGGCCGGCTCCTGAATCAGCCGTTTGGCCATGCGGTGGGGCCAGTCCGGCCCTGCCATGTCGCTGCAGTCGGCGAACGCACACGTCTCGAAGACGGCGGCAGGCGGATCGCCTGTCGCGCGACCTGCCTCCGCTTGCGCAACGACCCGCTGGCTGCCAGTGCCGCGCACGGTGATTCCTCCTGCTGCATCCGCACATTTGGCGGAGCCAACTGTGCAGGTGCAACCGAAATATCGGCAGTGACCCAACCAGTCTGAACGCCCCCTGGCAGGTGTCAGGAGGGCGAGCGATGGCGGCCGCCGTGCTTGCTCGCTCAGCGCGACTGCAGCGTCGGGTCGAGCCTGTCGCGGACCCAGTCGCCGATGATCGAAATCGACATGGTCGTCAGGAAGATCGCCATGCCGGGCAGGATCGCGATCCACCATGCGGTGGTCAGATAGGCGCGCCCTGCCCCCAGCATCTGGCCAAGGCTGGTCAGAGGCGGGCGGATGCCGAGGCCGAGGAAACTGAGCGAGGTCTCGAGCAGGATCACCTGCGGAAAGTTGAGCGTGAACTGAACGATCAGCACGCTCAGGATGTTGGGCAGGATATGCCGGAGATAGACATGGCGCGCGGGAGCGCCGAGCGCGACCACGGCCGTCGCATAGCCTTGCGTGTTTGCGGCGATGACGACGCCCCGCGTCAGCCGCGCAAAGACCTCCCAGCCATAGAACCCCATGATGGCGATGAAGAGCATGAAGCCGCCGCCGAACATGGCGATCAGCGCGAGCGCGATCATCATGAAGGGCAGCGACGCCTGGACGTCGGCCAGCATCATGATCGCTTCCTCGACGAAGCCGCGGAAATGCGCCGCGATGAAGCCGAGCGCCGTACCGATCAGTGCGCCGATCAAGGTGCCGCCGAGCGCAACAAGCACGCTGAAGCGGATGGCGTAGATCAGGCGGCTCAGGACATCGCGGCCGAGTTCGTCGGTGCCGAGCAGGTGATCCGTCGTCCCACCCAGGAATACGGGCGGCCTGAGGCGCTTGAGCAGCGCTTGCGCGCGGTAG
The DNA here is from genome assembly GCF_052115715.1 of Allobosea sp. 2KB_26. Classification (NCBI taxonomy): domain Bacteria; kingdom Pseudomonadati; phylum Pseudomonadota; class Alphaproteobacteria; order Hyphomicrobiales; family Alloboseaceae; genus Allobosea; species Allobosea sp. 2KB_26. The sequence continues at coordinate 351,598 of NZ_JBFRHE010000002.1, read as the reverse complement.
TCATAGGGCGCCAGCCAGTCCGCGAAGAGAAAGACGACGACGATCAGCGCCAGCAGGACAAGGGCGACGACGACGAGGACGGGATAGCGCGCTTCCGCACGCACCGGAGTGTCGTCAGCCCGACGGAAGGACCATGGCATCGCCATCTCAGTTCTCCGAACGTGCAGCGCGCATGCGCGGATCGATCAGGGTGTAGATCGCGTCGACCGCGAGATTGGCGAGGATCATCGTGACCGAGACCATGATCAGGATCGCCTGGACCAGCGCGAAATCGCGCGATGTCACCGCGTTGACGAGAAGCCGACCGACGCCGGGGACCGCAAACACCGTCTCGACGATGATCGAGCCCGCGACGAGATCACCGAGCTTGAGCCCGATGATGGTGATGATCGGGATCGCGGCGTTGGGCAGTGCGTGCCAGAGTACGCGGCGCAGGCTCGGCACGCCCTTGGCGCGGGCCGCCACGACATATTGCTTGTTGAGGACCTCGAGCATCGCCGAGCGGGTGAAACGCGCGAATGTACCGGCGAAATGCGTTCCCAGCGTCACGGCCGGCAGGATCAGGTGCAGGGCCGTCGCGTCGCCCGAGCTCGGCAGCAGCCGCCAATGCAGCGAGAACAGCAGGATCAGCAGGATGCCGAGGAAGAAATTCGGCAGGCTGAAGCCGAGCACGGCGAAGCTCATCACCAGCCGGTCCACCGGCCGGTTGCGGTTCAAGGCCGCGACGATGCCGAAGCCGACACCGAGAATGAGGCCGAGCACGAAGGCCGTCAGCCCAAGCCGCAGCGTATGGGGGAGCGCACCGGCGATCAGTTCAACGGCCGGGCGCTGATCGGAGAGCGAGAGGCCGAAATCGCCCTGTGCGATACCGGCGATATAGGAAACGTATTGCTGCCAGAGCGGTCGATCGAGCCCAAATTTCTCGCGGTAATGCGCGATGAGTTCGGGCGAGGCCTGGTCTCCGACCAGCGCGTCGATCGGGTCCCCCGACAGGTTCAGCGCGACGAAGGTCAGGGTCACGATCAGCCACACCGTCAGGAGGCCGCGCGCCAGCTTCACCAGGAAATGACGGCCCGGCATCATGACGCCACGCGGTTTTGTGCCCCGACGAGCAGGTCGGGGTCGTTGAGCAGCACGGCCTGCGGGGATTTCCCGAGGATGGCAGCAAGGCCATCGGCATCGACATCCCCGACGCGGCGCCCGGTTCCGGTCCCTCCCGCTGTGACCCAGACCGGCGCATGGCCGAGCAGGCCTGTCGCGACCTTTCCGTCGAGAGCGCCTTCCCAGATACGGAAGGCGCTCGCTCCCGCCGCCGCGAAATGGTCCGGATTTGCCGTGTCGGGAAGGAAGGCGAGCACCCGGATACCCGGCATTTGCAGCCGGGCATGGGCGACCTGCAGGACGTCGCGCACGCCGATCCATACCCGGTCGCGCAGGCCTGCCCCATTGATCACCGCGATCACCGCGTCGATGATCGCCAGGTCCTGCGTCTTGACGTCGATCAGGGCCTGCCGATGCGGGCAAATCGCTGCGAGTGCCTCGGCCAGGGTCGCGAGCCGGATGCCGCTCGAGCGCGCGATCGCCACCAGGGCCGCGTGGCTCGTCGTCGCGATGGCCGCGTTGCTGCCTGCGAGCCGCGCCAGATCCGGGTCATGCGCGGCGATGACGGCGCCATCCGCCGTCAGGCGCGCATCGGTCTCGACGAGATCGGCCCCGGCGGCGATCGCCGCCCGATAGGCCTCCAACGTATTCTCCGGGTAGCCGGCGGAATGGCCGCGATGGGCAATGACAAGCGGCCGGTTCACGATTCTGCCCTCAGTTCTTCGGCGAAATGGCAGCGGACGCTGCGGCCCCCCTGGACCTCCCGCAGCACCGGCATCTCGGCGGAGCAACGCGGGCGGGCATAGGGGCAGCGGGTGTGGAAATGACAGCCCGGAGGCGGATTGGCAGGCGACGGCGGATCGCCCATGAGGCGGCCCGATCGCGTGCGCCTGGGCGCGGAGAGATCGGGAATCGCGGCCAGAAGCGCCATGGTGTAGGGGTGCAGCGGCTGCCGGTAGACCGGATCCGTCGGCCCCTCCTCGACGATCTGGCCGAGATACATCACGGCGATGCGGTGCGAGAGCTGCTTCACGACGCGTAGATCGTGAGAAATGAAGAGATAGGCGATGTCGAACCGCTCCTGCAGCTCCTGCAGGAGTTCGGTCACCTTCGATTGAACGGAGACATCGAGCGCCGAGACCGGTTCATCACAGACGATCAGGCTGGGTTTCATGGCCAGCGCGCGGGCGATGACGACGCGCTGCGCCTGGCCGCCACTGATCTGGTGGGGAAAGTGCCCGGCCGTTTCCGGCGGAAGGGCCACCGCCTGCATCAGGCGCGCGACCTCGGCATCCCGAACGGCCCGATCCCCGATCTCGTGCAGGTCGAGCGGCTCGCGGATCTGCCGGCCGATGCTCAGTCGCGGATCGAGCGCCGATTGCGGATTCTGGAAGATCATCTGGATGTCGCGGCGCTGCCGCTGCCAGTCGCCCGGGCTCAAACCGGCAAGGTCGCGCCCCTTGAAGACGATCTCGCCGCCGCTCGGGCGCTCGAGCCCGACGATCATCCGGCCGGTCGTGGACTTGCCGCAACCGGATTCCCCGACAAGGCCGAGCGTCTCGCCGACCCGCAGCATGAGCGAGACATCCTCGACGGCGCGGATCGTCCGCTGCGACCGGAAGAAGGAGCGACCGCCGCCGAAATGGCGACGCAGCTTCGAGACCCGCAGCAGCGGCTCCGACCGTTCACTCATGAGGCAACCCGCTCGCGATAGACCGGCGCGGAGACATCGAGGCGCGGCATGGCGGCCAGAAGCTCGCGCGTGTATTGCGCCTCCGGCGCATGCAGGACGCGCTCTGCCGGGCCGGCCTCGACCACACGGCCATGGCGCATCACGACGACATCGTCGGCCATCTCGGCCACCACCCCGAGATCATGGGTGACGAACAGGATCGCCATGCCCAGCTCGGTCTTGAGCCGGTTGAGCAGGTCGAGGATCTGCGCCTGGATCGTCACGTCGAGCGCCGTGGTCGGCTCGTCGGCGATCAGCAGGCGCGGCTCGCAGGCCAGCGCCATCGCGATCATCACGCGCTGCGCCATGCCGCCGGAGAACTGGTGGACATAGGATGCCAGGCGTTGTGCGGGCTCAGGGATTCCGACCATGCGCAGCAGCTCGAGCTCGCGCGCCTGGCGCTGCGGCTCGGAGAGCGAGCTGTGCAGCCGCAGGGTCTCGCGCAGCTGCGTGCCGACGGTGTGCAGCGGATTGAGCGAGCCGAGCGGGTCCTGGAACACCATGCCGATGCCGCGTCCGCGGACCGTCTCCAGCTCACTTTCGCTGGCCAGGGCGAGATCGCGCCCCTCGAAGAGGATGCGCCCGCCGACGCGCCGGCCGTTCCGCGGCAGCAGGCCGAGCACGGCCTGGCAGGAGACGCTCTTGCCGCTGCCGCTCTCGCCAACGACGCAAGTCGTGGCGCCGCGGCGCACGGAGAACGAGACGGAATGCAGGATGTCGGCATAGCCGGCGGCGGTGCGGAAGCCGACCGTCAAATCCTCGACGGAGAGGAGCGTGTCGCTCCCCTCGCCCGCTTCCGTCATGCGGACAGTGCCCGTCACTTCGCGCCGATCGACAGGTTCGAGGGGCGGAAGTCCATGTAGTACTGGCTATAGGGCGTCCAGTTGATGCCCTTCTTCAGCGCGTAGCCGGTGACGGGGTTGTAGAGCATCGTCATCGGCATATCGTCCTCGAAGGCAACGAGCAGCTTTGCGAACTGCGCCTTGCGCTTGGTCTCTTCGGTCTCGGCGAGCAGCTCCCTGGCGGCCTCGTTGAATGCAGCGCTCGCGCCGTAATATTTCCAGGTGTTCTGGTTGTCGGTGTCGGGACCCCACAGGGCCAGGATCGCGCCTGCCGGATCAGGCACGCGATAGGTGTTCGACCAGGCGAAGACCTGGGCACCGAGCTTGCGGACATCCTTGAAGCTGTCGACGAAATCGATGCGCGCGTTGATGCCGACGGCGCGCCACATCTCCTGGATGACCTGCGCCGCCTCGACATTGTAGAGGTAGTAGTTCGGGATCAGCCGGTAGGAGATTTCCTGGCCCTTGTAGCTGCTCTCGGCGAGGAGCTTTTTGGCGAGCGCGGGATCATAGGGATAGCCCTTGTTTTCCTTGACATAGATCGGCCCGAAGCTCGGCAGCTGGTGGCCGTTGGGCGCATAGGTCTGGCCCTTCCAGAGGGCATCGATCAATCCCTTGCGGTCGATCGCCAGGCTCATCGCGTGGCGCAGCTTCTTGTCGGAGAGCACCGGGTCGTTGGTGTTGAACTGGAGCACATGGCTGTTCTCCAGCGGCTCCGTCTTCAGCGTGACATCCTTGTAGCGCTTGAGGCCGTCCCACTGGTCCGGCGGGATCTCGACGGCGATATCGAAATCGCCCGCGACGAGGCCGGCAACACGGGCCGCAACCTCCGGAACCGAGCGGAAGGTGATGGATTTCGCCGCGGGCGCGCCCTCGAAATAGCGATCGAACGCGGCAAGCGTGATGCGGTCGTTCTTCTGGTAGTCGACGAAGCTATAGGGGCCTGTGCCGACGGGCTTCCAGCGCAGCGCCTTGGCCGCCTGATCCATCCAGGTCTTCGCTTCGACACCGTCCGCCCTGAACTTGTTCCAGGCCTCGTCGCAGATGACGAAGGACATGTAGCTCGACAGGCGGTGCTCGATGATCGGGTCGTGCTGGGCCGTCGTGATCCGGATCGTAAAGTCGTCGAGCTTCTCGACATTGGTGAAATTGCCGAAATAGACGCGGCCATCGGGATAATAGGGCTTCGCCCCCCAGAGACGGTCGGCGGAAAACGTCGCCAGCACGTCATTGGCATTGAACGGGCTGCCATCGTGGCAGACGACGCCGCGGCGCAGCTTCATGTCGAAAGTGGTTGGCGTGCTCCAGGACCAGCTTTCCGCCAGCCCCGGGACCAGCTTCGCACCGCCATCAGCCGTCGGATGCGCGAAATCGCGGCGGATCAGTGTGTCGAAGATCGAGTAATAGACCCGGACGTCGACATTGCCCGTGTTCTCGCCGGGGTCGAGCGAGCGCGCAAGTTCGTTCACTGCCACGGTAAGCGCTGGCCGCTCTGTGGCCGCCGCGCCCAGCTCCACAGATGCCACCAGCCCCGCGCCAAGCACGGCCCAAAGCCCAGTCTGTCTCGTCGCTCTTGCCATTGCATCCTCCCATGGGGGGGCCCGTTGAAGGGCCTTGTTCAGTGGTCCGATCACCCGCGACGCCGCAGCCGCTATCCCGGCTTGCCGCGAAACATCCGCTGCAGCGTCTCGACCTTCGCCAGGGTCTTGAGCGAGCGACCGCGGTCGGTGCGCGATAATTCCAGGATCAGCGTGTTGCAGATCGCCATCGGGACGGTGAGCGAATGGAATTCGCCCTGCTCGCCACGGTCGGCGACGAGTTGCGCGTCGCAGTCCGGCACGCCCGTGCGCCTGTCCGTGATCAAGAGCGTTCCGGCATTGATGCCCTGCGCATAGGCGATGATCCGCGCGGCCGCCGGACTCTCATGGCGAAAGACCAGGGCGACGACGACATCGCCGGCGGCGAGGCCGAGCAATTGGTCAGCCGCCTGCCAGTCGGCATGGGCGACCACTGCCGCCCTGTAGCCGGACCTGACGAGACGGCGCACGAACAGGTCGGCGAGGCTGCTCGCATGCCCCTCGCCGACCACCAGGATCCGCCCGGCATCGCGCAGCAGACCGGCGGCCGTGATGATATCGGCATCTGAAATCTGCGCGGCCAGCGCGTTCAGGGCACGGATTTCGCCGTCGACGACAGAGCCCAGCAGGGAATCTCCGCGGACGCGGCTGAGCCGGCGCCGGACACGAACGGACGCATCGAGATCGGCGACGACGGCGTCCTGCAATGCACCACGCATGTCGCGATAGGTGGCAAAGCCGAGCTTGCGCGCGAGCCGGCCCGCCGTCGAGGGATGCACGCCGGCCTGTCCTGCAACCTTGTGCGCCGGCAGGAAGCTGCCGGCCGTCCGGTCAGCCAGGAGAACCTCGATCAGCCGCCGATCGGCTTCGGTCAGCTCGTCCCGGTGCGCTGCGATAATCTCCGTCAGGCTCATGCATCCCTCCCATGCCATCCAAGGTAGACAAGCTCTCCGCCGCTATGCAAGATAAATTGCTGAATCGTGCTAGCGCATTTTATCTTGCAACGCAGAAAACCTCTTGGACTGTGACGGTGACATGACAGACATCGCCTCTCATCGCGGCGGCGCCAGACTCTGGCCCGAGAACAGCCGCCTCGCCTTCCGCAATTCCGCCGCGATGGCCGTCGACTTCATCGAGTTCGACATCCATCGCAGTCGCGACGGCGTGCTGGTCGTCCATCACGATCCGCTGCTCGGCCGCACCTCCGCCGGCACCGGAGCGATCGCAGACAAGGACTGGTCCGAACTCCGGGAGGTCGCGCTGCTCCGCACCAGCGACGAGACCATCCCGAGCCTCGACGAGGTGCTCGACATTCTCGAGCCGAGCGGCATCAAGCTGCGCATCGAGCTGAAGAACCGCGGGGATGGCAGCCGCTATCCGGGAATCGAGGCCCAGGTCGTCGAGTCACTCACGCAAAGGCGCCTGCTCGACCGCACGACCTTCACCGCGTTCGACCTGGCAACGCTTGAGCAGCTCACGATCTCAGCACCAGCCACGCCATTGATCTGGCTGATAGCGGAAAAGACCCTGGCCGCACCGGCGCGAGACCTCGGCGCCCTGTGCCGGAAGGCGCGCATGGCCGGTGTTCCAGAGATTGCGGTGCGGATATCGCAGGCTGAAGAGAACGACGCGGACATCTGCCGACGGGAGACGATCCGCTATGGGCTCTTTGCCGTGCATGAAGAGGCGGAGATCCGGAAGGCCTTCGCTGCAGGGGTGACCGCCTTCACGACGGATCGGCCGGACCTGGCGGTCGCCCTCAAGCCCTAGCAGATCGGGCTGCGTGCGGCAGGCCTTCTCGGGACATCGAGTGGATTGCCCCGCGTCGATCATCCCCAACGATGGTGCGGGCTTCGTCCCGGTGTCGTTGGGGGCTTCAGGATCCGACGCATCCTGAGGAAGACGAGGATGTGCCGCCGAGGGCAATTGGGGGGCCGCCTATCCCGCCTGCTGCGCAACGCTGCAGGGGCTCCCGACCAGCTTCAGGAGCCGGACATCGGTGGTGCCGGCGCGGAATCCAGCCTCGCAATAGCAGAGATAATACTCCCAGAGGCGCCGGAAGGGTTCATCGAAGCCGAGCGGAGCGATCTGAGCCCAATGCGCCTGGAAGCGCTGGCGCCATTCCTTCAGCGTCTGCGCGTAGCTCGCGCCGAACTGGTGATCGTCATCGACGGAAAGGCCGACGCGAGCCATCTCACTGTCGAGCACGCTCACCGACGGCAGGCAGCCGCCTGGGAAGATGTAGCGCTGGATGAAGTCGGTTCCATCGGCATAGGACCGGAAGAGCCCGTCGTCGATGGTGATGGCCTGAAGGACGGCAGAACCTCCGGCTCGCAACGACGTCTGCAGCTTCGCGAAATAGGCAGGCCAATAGGCCTTGCCGACCGCCTCGATCATCTCGATCGAAACGATGCGATCGAATTGCCCGGTCACGTCGCGATAATCCTGGAGGCGCAGGGAGACCCGATCGGCAAGGCCGGCCGCGCTGACCCGCTCCTGCGCGAAGGCGAGCTGTGCGGGCGACAATGTAATCGCGGTGACCCTGCAGCCCTCGCGGGCGAGCCGTTCGGCAAGCGCGCCCCAGCCGCATCCGATTTCCAGCACGTGCTCGCCACCTCTCAGGGCGAGCATCTCGACGATCTTGTCGAGCTTGCGCTGCTGCGCCATTTCCAGCGTTTCCGCCGGGGCCGCGTAGAGCGCGGAGGAATAGGTCATGCTTGCGTCAAGCCAGCGGCCATAGAACGCATTGCCGAGATCGTAATGCGCCATGATGTTGCGCCGACTGCCGGCATAGGTATTGGCGTTGAGCAGATGGCGGAGTTGGTTCAGCCGACGAGCGAGCCATGAGCCGGAGATGAGCTTGCGAAGGGTCGCATCGTTCTGGGCGCCGAGTTCGATCAGTGCCGTCAGATCCGGCGTATCGAGATCGCCGTCGCGATAGGATTCGGCCAGGCCGATATCGCCGTCGAGCAGCAGGCGCCTGATCGCTCGCCAGCGCCTCAGAACCATGGTCGCATGCGGCCCGGGCGCACCATGTCGACTGCGGAGGCGTTCTCCTTCCGGCGTCACGACCGTCAGACTGCCAATCTCGATGCGCGAGAGCAGCCGGCGCAGGAACCAGCGCACCGGACCGAAGCCACGCGGCACCGTGAGATGCTCATCTGCGCCGGAGTGATGCCGTTGGGTTTCGGGCAGGCTCATGATTGCACCGGTTCTTTCGCATGGCGCGGCAGAGCATCGCCGAGGCTGAGAGGCCTGGCCGGTGGTGCCGGGTGAGGCCACAACGGAATGCGCTTCGCCAACAGCCGCAGCGCGTGCCAGTGGATCGCGGCGGTCACCTTCAGCGTGAGTAGTGGATGGCTGGCGAGCAGGCGTAGCATCGCCCCGTCGCTGAGTTCCCGACGCTTGCCGGTCAGCGCCGTGGCGATCAGGCGTCCCCGGTCATCATCGCCATCGATCGCGACCGAAACGCGCGCAGCCGGCGGAGAGACCTGGAATGCGTAGCGCATCGACAGCCCCATGAAAGGCGAGACGTGGAAGGCCTTCCGAGCCTCCTGCCGTAGCCGCGATGCTGTCGCACCGACCGGCGCGACATAGCTGTGAATTTCTCCAAAAGTGTTGTGCACCTCGTAGACCGTTGCGCAGAGGCGGCCGTCGCGCCGGTAGCAGAAATAGGTGCTGAGCGGATTGAAGGCGTAGCCGAGGATACGCGGCATCGTCAGCAGCCGGATCGCACCACCATCCCAAGCGATTCCACCCTCAGCCAGTGCGTCTTCGACCTGCGCCCGCAAGGGGCGCCCGCTTCGGTCGCCATAGTCGGAATCCCGGAAGGCATAGAGATTGAAGCGATTGTGCGAGAAGAAGCGAAGCTGCGTCGCGAGGTCGTCGAGCTCGTCGAGGTCGAGCAACATCCAGTAAACGCGATACGCCAGGGCATGACGCCTCGGACGGAAGCGACGATGCCGGACCCGGCCGACGTAAAGGCAGGATTGCCGGGTCATGCCACTTGCTCCCTTGCCGCCACGAAGGGAATGCGTCCCGACGCATCGGCGACCTGCCACGGCCGGCGAGCGGTGCTTAAGGATTCAGCGACCGCGAGCCCCGCCTGAAGTCCGTCCTCATGGAATCCGGCACCGAAATAGGCTCCGCAGAACCAGCTGCGTCTCTGGCCCTGCAACGCCCAGAGGCGGGTCTGGGCCGCAAGAGCTGCGGCATCGAAGAGCGGGTGCTCATAGGTTTCCTCATGGAGGATGGACCCGGCATCCAGCGTATCCGGCGGGTTGAGCGTCACGAAAACGGGGTGATCGTCCGGCAGGCCCTGAAGTCGGTTCATCCAGTAGGTGACCGTGCAGGTCTCTTCCGGCCGGCTGCGGTCGCCGAGATGGTTCCAACTGGCCCAGGCGCGCCGGCGCTTCGGCATCAGGTTGGCATCGCTGTGCAATACGGTGCGGTTGCGGCTGTAGCGGAATGCGCCGAGCGAAGCAGCCTCAGTGTCGCTGGGGTCGGAGAGCATCGCGAGTGCCTGGTCGGCATGTGTCGCGAAGACGACCTGATCGAACCGTTCGCTCCAGCCATCGCCTGAAAGCATGACGTCGTTCGGCGATCGCCGGACCTCCCGCACCGCGGTGCCGACCCTTGTCTCGCCGGCGAAGTCGGCCCGCAGCTGTGCGACATAGGCTGCGCTGCCGCCGGAAACCGTCCGCCAGATCGGCCTCCCGGTCAGCCTGAGCAGACCGTGATTATGATGGAACCGCAGGAATGCGGTCGCCGGGTAAGATAAGATCTCGGCACAGGGCGCCGACCAGATGGCGGCCGCCATCGGCAACAAGTGATCGACACAGAACGCCTGGCCATATCGACCATTGGCGAGATAGTTGCCGAGCGAAACGGCGCTCCCCGGCGCGACTTGCGCGTCCACGGTCGCCTCACGATAGAAGCGCCGAATATCCTGAAGCATCGACCAGAAGCGTGGGCTGACGAGGTTACGCCGCTGGGCGAACAGACCGTCCAGGCTCGTGCCGCTATATTCAAGCTTGCCGCCGTCGAGCGAGACCGCGAAGGACATTTCCGTCGGTTGGGTCGCGACGCCGAGATGCTCCATCAGAGCGATGAAATTCGGGTAAGTCGCTGCATTATAGACGATGAAGCCGATATCGACCGGCGTCTCCTCGCCGTTCAGGCTGCGGATGGTGACGGTATTGGCGTGACCACCGAGCCGCGGGGCGGCCTCGAACAGGACCACATCATGGGTTCGAGCGAGCAGCCACGCGGCCGAAAGGCCGGAGATGCCGCCGCCGATCACCGCAATTCTGGTTCGCTGCACCATGCTCCGTCTCCTCGTCTCACGGTGGATATACGCGGCAGGCATCGCCACGGATTTGTGGTCGACCAGGAAAACGCCCGCCGATGGTGAGCCGGAGCGATGCCCCGCACGTAAGAGCGAAGGAGAAGACGGCAGCTTGGGAGATGAGCCATGACGGAGAGCGGTCTGAGCGGCGTCATCTCACGCATCGGCGGCTATGCGGCCCATCACGATCGGCGGGCCGCGCTTGCCAATACGGTCGCGCTCGTCGTTGCGTCGAACCAGCCCTTCTATCCGCTCTACATATACTGGGCCGTGTCGCAGACGATCTGGCCGGCCCTTGCAAGCTTCCTGTCGACGCCGTTCTTCCTTGCGGTTCCGGCGCTGATGCGGCGCAGCCCCGTGCTCGGCCGGACGATGCTGGTGCTCGCAGGAATAGGAAACACCCTGCTCTGCCAGGCGGTGTTCGGAGCGGCCTCGGGCGTGGCCGTTTTCCTGTTTCCCTGCATCGCGCTCGCGATCCTGCTGTTCCGGCGGACGGAACGGGCCATCGCTTTCGGCCTCGCCGCTGTGGCTTTCGCCACCTATCTCGCGCCCAGCGGGATTTTCGGCGCTCCAGCCCATGTCTACGGTTTCGAGGAATATGCCGCTTTCCGGCGGCTGAACTTTCTCAGCGCAGCGACGTTGACCGCCCTGATAGCCCTGCTGTTCGCCAACGCTTTCGATGATGCGAATGCGCAGCCCGCTGAAACCGAAGAGCCGCACCAGACGTAGGCAGGTTGGGGGAACACGAAAGGGTCTTGCGATGGCGTGTACTCGAACCCTCCTGATCATCGCCGGTATGATCGGGGCACCAGCCGCGGGAGCTGCGGAACTCAACGGAACCTGGCTGCGCGATGACGGCAACGCTCGCGTGCGCATTGCGCCCTGCGGCGACAATACCTGCGCGACGAATCTCTGGATCGGCGACACCAGCAAGGGCGAGGCGGCTGGCGACAGGCTCATCATGACACTTGCCCGCCAGCCCGATGGCAGCTTCTCCGGCACCGCCTACGATCCCAAGCGTGACTGGCGCTACTCCATGACGATCAAGGCGACGACGGGCGCGCTGAGCACGCATGGCTGTGTGCTCGGCGGGCTGCTCTGTCGCAACGTGAACTGGAAGGCCGCCGAGTGATCCAGGCGGCGGTGCCACCCGTAGATGGAGCATGGTTGCCGCACTCGCCCTGAGAGCCGATGAGATGCGCCGGGCGAGGACGGTGGCGCAGAGAGGCCGGTTCGTTTCCGTGTTCGACCCCAACGCACTCATCGCCGCGATTGCGCGCTCGGGCGACCGGGCGGCGTTTGCCGAACTGTTTGACCATTTCGCCCCGCGGGTGAAGGGCATCCTGATGAAGGCCGGAGCCCCGGCCGATCTGGCCGAGGACATGGCCCAGGAGACCCTGCTCGCCGTCTGGCGCAAGGCTGCGCTGTTCGACCCCGGCAAGGCCAGTGCCGGAACATGGATCGCGACGATCGCGCGCAATCTGCGCATCGACGTCGCCAGGCGCGAGACGCGTTCGCGCTTGTCCGAGGTCTACGAGATCCTCGACGAGGATGGTCCGGAGCAGCCCGATGATGCCGTCTCGGGTGCACAACGCGACGCACGCGTCCGTGCCGCAATGACGGGCCTGTCGCCCGATCAGTACCGCGTCATCGAGCTCGCCTTCCTCGAAGGCTTCACCCATCAGGACGTGGCGCAGCGCCTCGCCATCCCGCTCGGAACGGTCAAATCCCGATTGCGATTGGCCTTGTCCCATCTGCGCGGAAAACTGGAGGATCTGCGATGAGGGCCGCACATTGCCCCTCGGACGAGACGCTTGCCACCTTCGCAGCCGGAGGGCTGGACGAAGGTCTCGCGCTGGTCGTCGCCGCACATATCGAGGCCGACGCGCAAAGTCGGCGTCGCCTGCGTGACCTCCAGTCGTTGCAAGGCGCGTTGCTCGATGCGATCGCCCCGGTTCCAATGCAGGCAGGCGCCTACGATGTGCTTGCCCGGGAGGTGATTCCACCACCGCCCCAGCGCATTGACAGCGCGTCGGACCCGGGGCTGCCGCGCGTCCTGCGGCCCTATGTCCTTGGTGCCTGGCGACCGATCGGGATCAGGATTGCGATGCGTCGCGTCGAGGTTCCCGGCGCCGAAGCGCGGGTCTTCCTGCTGCGCGCCGGGCCAGGTGTCACCCTGCCGCACCACAAGCACAGTGGGCTGGAATGGACGACCATTCTGTCGGGCGCCTATGAGCACGAATATGGTCGCTACATCGCAGGCGATTTCGACGAGGCGGATGCCGAGCATGATCACACGCCGCGCGTCGATCCCGTGCAGGGCTGCACCTGTATTGCGGCCGTGACCGGCGAGGTCTTGTTCCAGGGCTGGCTCGGGCGCCTGCTGCAGCCCCTGGTGCGGTTGTGACGGCGGTATCCTTTGCGGCGGCGGTCGCCTTTGCGGCGCTGGCCATGTCGAGCGCCATGGCCTTGGCGACGATCATCGAACGCCGCACCGGAAATTCCGGTTGGATCGATGTCGTCTGGACTTTTGGCCTGGGCCTGACCGGCGTGCTCGGCGCGCTCCTGCCCTTCGGAGGTGGCCCGATCACGCGCAGTGCTCTCGTGGCAACCCTGGCGCTCGCCTGGGCCTTGCGGCTCGGCCTCCATATCGTATGGCGGACGCGCGGCATCACGGAGGATCCGCGCTATGCCAGGCTGAAGCGCGACTGGGGTGCGCAGGCCAATGTCCAGATGGTGCGGCTGCTGCAGATGCAGGCGCTGGCGAGCATCCCGCTTGCGTTGGGCATGATGCTCGCGGCCCACAGCCCCTCGCCCGCGCTCACCTGGCGGGACGCTGTCGCAATCATCGTCTTCCTGGTGGGGATCCTCGGCGGAGGCATCGCCGATGCGCAGCTTCGGGCCTTTGTGCGCTCGGGCCAGTCCGGCGTCTGCGCCCGGGGCCTCTGGAGCTGGTCCCGCCATCCCAACTACTTCTTCGAGTGCGTGCTTTGGTGCAGCTATGCGGTGATCGCTCCCGCGACCTCCTATCCCTGGGGATGGCTCGCCTTGCTTGCGCCGGCAGCCATCACGCTGCTGCTGCTGTGCATCTCCGGGATACCGCCTCTTGAGGAGCACATGCTTGCCAAGCACGGCGCGGCCTATCGAGCCTATCAGGCGCGGACGAGCGCGCTCTTCCCATTACCGCCGAAAGGGTGAGGCCATGACAATCGCGCGAACGCTCTCCAGCTGGGGCGAAGCCCTGCCGGTACCGGATGTCGTGAGCCGCGCGGTCATCAACTCCCTTGTCACGCGGACAGACCGAGCCCTCACCTCGGAGCGAGGCGATGCCGCCGCCTTTGCCCGCGCGATGGCGGAGCGTCCCATCGCGCAGCACACCGGCGCGGCCAATGCCCAGCATTATGAGGTGCCCACTGCCTTTTTCGAGCAGGTACTCGGTCCGCGCCGCAAATACTCGTCCTGCTACTATCGCTCCCCCCAGGATGGTCTCGCCGAAGCGGAGGAGACTGCACTTGCGCTCACCGCGGACCATGCTGACCTCGCCGATGGCCAGGCCATCCTCGAGCTCGGCTGCGGGTGGGGCTCGCTTTCCCTCTGGATGGCCGAACGGCTGCCCGGATCGCGTATCGTCTCGGTCTCGAACTCGGCATCCCAGCGCAGCTCTATCGAGGGGTAGGCCAAAGCGCGCGGGCTTCGCAACCTGGAGATCGTCACCGCCGACATGAACGATTTTGCCATCTCGGAGCGCTTCGACCGCATCGTCTCGGTCGAGATGTTCGAGCACATGGCGAACTGGCGCGCGCTGCTTGCGCGCGCCAGTCATTGGCTGAAGCCGGATGGCAGGTTGTTCATCCATGTCTTCGCCCATGCTCGTGGCTGCTACCGTTTCGATGTCGCCGACAGCTCCGACTGGATCGCCCAGCATTTCTTTACGGGCGGCCTGATGCCGAGCATGCAGCTTGCCCATCAGTTTCCGGACCTGTTCGTCGTAGAGGAGGAATGGCGCTGGAGCGGCGAGCATTATCGTCGCACGGCCGAGCACTGGCTCGCCAATTTCGACCGCAACCTGCCGGCTATCCGTCCGATCCTGCAAGAGGTTTACGGCAAGGATGCCGCGCTTTGGTGCCGGCGCTGGCGCTTGTTCTTCCTGGCGACCAGCGGTCTCTTCGGCCATGCTGGCGGCGATGCGTGGGGCCTCAGCCACTACCGGCTGAGGCCGGCCTAGCCTGGCCCGCCAACGGTCATCCGTCGGGGCTAGCCGACGCCGTCGCCCTCGATCCGGCGAACGACGACATAGGCGATCCAGCTGCAAAAACCGACCACGACCGTGCCATAGGCGAGATCCGCCAGCGTGATCGTCAATGTCCATGCCCGTAGCGTGGCGTAATTGGTCAGATCATAGGTCGCATAGGCCAGGAGACCGACCAGCGCACCATTGATCAGGGCTGCACTTGCCGATCCATCGCGCAGCGCCGGCATCAGCGCGAAATGCACCACGCCGAGGGGAAAGCCGAAATAGAACAGCGCGGCCGGAAGATAGCGGATCTGCTTGAGGAGCCCCTCACCCAGCGTCGGGCGATAGAGCCTTGGCGTCATGGTGCTCAGCCAGATGGCGTCACAAATTCCGAATGCGACGAGAAATGCGATGTAGCCGGCGACAAAGCGCATGACGACCTCCAAAGGCTGCATGAACCTATACGGCGGCGGCGGCTCACCGGTTCTGCTGAGGGGTAGCCTTCGTGCGAAAGTCGCGCCTGCCCTGCCGGTCGCGAGGTCGGAGAAACGGAAACAGCCCGGCGCATGGGCCGGGCTGTTTGCAGATCCAGGATGCGCGGCTCAGAACTTGTAGTTCACGCCGACGCGAACGATGCCGCCATTGCCACCGCCATTGGTGGTCGCGGTATAGAGACCGGCCGGGAGTACGCCACCCGCCGGGTTGATGAAGGCCCGGTTCCGCCGACCTTCGCCCGTATCGACGTAGAGACCTTCGAGCTTGACCGTCCAGTTATTGGTGAAGGCATATTCGACGCCGCCACCGACGGTCCAGCCGGTATTGCTCGTCGTGTTGCCGGTCAGCGGGCTGCTGTTCAGGCCGCCATAGGCGAGGCCACCCGTGATGTAAATCAGGGTCCGATCGATGGCGTAACCGACGCGGGCACGCACGGTGCCGAAAT
The DNA here is from genome assembly GCF_052115715.1 of Allobosea sp. 2KB_26. Classification (NCBI taxonomy): domain Bacteria; kingdom Pseudomonadati; phylum Pseudomonadota; class Alphaproteobacteria; order Hyphomicrobiales; family Alloboseaceae; genus Allobosea; species Allobosea sp. 2KB_26. Next base: position 335,825 of record NZ_JBFRHE010000002.1, on the reverse strand, counting down.
AGCCACCGTCATTACCTCTGTCTGCCCACCAGGTGTATTGCCCCCAGGACACGTTGCTGTTCGATCCGACATACTGGATATCGGTCTCGAGACCGTAGACCCATGCGCCGGACTGCCAGTTATAGCCGATCTGGCCGCCGCCGACGAACGCGCCGTCGCCGCCACCGCCACTCAGAACGCCCGAGGAGCCGACCGTCGGCCCGGTGACGGTGACGTCGCGCGAGCCGCCCCAGCCCACACCGGCGTTGAGACCGACGTAGAAGCCGGCCCAGGTAAAGACGGGAGCGTAGACGATCGGGGGCGGGGGCGCGGATCGGCTGGGAAGATCGGCGGAGAAGGCAGACGTAGCCAGGCAGGTTGCAAGGACGGCGGTGGATGCAAGCCCTAGTCGCATGGTGTCCTCCGAGGTCAGCATTTCACCGCTCGATTGTTGCACAACAATCGACAGCGGTGAACCTCAATAATCGGACGGCATTTACTCGGAGATCGACCTAGTATTCCGTATCGGATACTTTGGCCAACCAGCCGATTCCAAACGGGAAATTTGCAGCGCCACGCGATCCCGATCCGGTGGCCTCTTCAAGGGGGCGGCGTCCAAAAGGCGCGCCCTTCAGTCGAGACCCGGCCGGCATCGCCCGGCCCGGGCGGCCTTCGGCTTGTCCCGGCAGGACGCTACGACCAATTGCGGGACCTCCCGGTTGCGAATGAGAATTGTGCGCTACGGCGCGACCGATTGAGGCGATCGGTCGGCTTCGCTCTCGGCAACGACAATGCAGTTTCGGCCGCCCGACTTGGCGGCATAGAGGGCCTTGTCGGCGCGTGCGTACAGGCTCAGTGAAACATCGGCCGTGTCCGTCTCGGCGATACCCGCCGAGAAGGTGCAGCGAAAATCGCCATGGCCGCCGCCGAGCGGATTCATCCCCCGAACGACGCTGAGCATGCGTTCCAGGACCAGCGCTGCCTCCGCAGCGGATGTCCTGGGCATGACCAACACGAATTCTTCGCCCCCGACTCGGCCAAAGCAGTCCGAGCGCCTGATATTCGCGTGGATCTCCTTGGCAAATCGACACAGGATTTCATCCCCTGCCGCGTGCCCGAAGCGATCATTGATGACCTTGAAATGATCGATATCGAGAACCGCCAGGCAACCTGAGAGGCGAATGTCGAGGCGCCTCTGAAGTAGCATATCGTCGATGCGGGCCATGACGAACCGGCGGTTGGCGACCCCTGTCAATTCATCCGTGTAGGAGGCCTTGACCGCATTGTCCCGGTCCTGGCGAAGGGATCGATTGTCGGAATGCAGATCGGTCGTGACGCTTGCGACGCAGAGCATCCAGCCGTCATCGCTGACCGTTTCGGTCATCCAGAGCCACCGTCCGTCATGCAGATCGGTTTCATAGGCGCGGTACCCGACCTTGCCGCGCCGCGACTGCGTCGAGATCAACCATTCCTCGAAATTCGTGGTTCGAACGACCGTCCCCGTTTCCGCGGAAAAATTCCGGCGCATGATCTCCGACCAGGTCGGATCCTCATTGGAGCGGATGGAATAGGCCTGGCGAAAGGCTCTGTTCGCTTTTCGAAGCCGATCGAACTGGTCATAGAGGCCAACCAGGACCGGGGAGCCTTCAAGCATCTCAATGAGCTGATGAGTCGTCTCATCCATCAGTCGGGAGCCTAACACGTTACCGAGAGGGGAAGCAGCCCCTCCCCCGACGCATGACCGGCCCGGGCTTCTCCCCCACGAGCACGGCATCGCGGGAAAGGGACTGCCGAACAGGCAGGCGGGCGGAGGGTGGCAGCATACGAGGTCAGTACGCAGTGACGATGGTTCACCGTACCCAGCCCTCGTAGTGCCGAACACCCAGCCCATCGCCAGGAGGCCGTCGAGCGCCCTTCTACTGGGTTTGCAGGCGCCGCGCCTCTGGCACTGGCGCGTAATGCCTCGATGAGATCAACCACCTTGGCTCCGGGTCACTTGGTTTTGACCAGAACGACGCGAGCGTTGCTGTCTTCCCATCGCTTCAAAACACTGATCGTGACATCGCTCTCATGTCGATGCACCCGCACGTCGAATTGCGAGGCGCCCAGTCTCAGCCCGCGAATTGTCACGTCGTCGAGAAACGAAGGGAGGATGGGATCCAGGAGTTTGACCTCGTTCGTCGCGGCCGGCAATTGCAGACCGAGGCAAGCGGCCAGCATCGCGAAGGGCGCGGCTGCAGCCCAGGCCTGAGGCGAGCAGGCCACGGGATAGGAAGTCGGTCCACGTCGACGCCTTCTCAAGAAACCGCAGAAGAGCTCCGGCAAGCGACGCTGTTCCTGGTAGGTCGCCGCATCAAAGATCGCCTCGAACAGTCGTGCAGCCTCGGCCTTCAAGCCGTATTTGCCAAAGCCGAGGGCGATCAGCGCGTTATCATGAGGCCATACCGAGCCATTGTGATAGGACATCGGATTGTAGCGGGCTTCATTGACATTGAGCGTGCGAATGCCCCAGCCGCTGAATCCACCTTCACTCATGAGTGACTGGGCTACCTGCGCCGCCCTTGAGGGGTAGGCGATGCCGCCGAACAGAGCATGACCGGCGTTGGAAGACCGAACGCGACACTGTCGCTTGCTTCCGTCCAGCGCCAACGCATAGGAGCCGATTTCCTCGCACCAGAAAGCCCGATCGAACCGCTCCTGCAAAATCGATGCTTCACGCCGCAACGCGTGGGCGCGCTCGCCCAGATCGAGAGCGCTCGCCATGGTGGCTGCAGCTTGCTTCGCGGCATAGACATAGGCCTGAACCTCGACGAGGGCGATCGGCCCCTGCGCCAAGGATCCGTCGGCGTGCGAAATCGAATCGTGACTATCCTTCCACCCTTGATTGGTTAGGCCATTGTCCGTCTCGCGATAATATTCGACAAATCCGTCGCCGTCGCGATCTCCGAATGTGTCGCACCATTGAAGCGCCGCCTCGATGTTCGGCCAGATCTGTTCGATCGCCGCCCGGTCGCCGGTTCGATCAAAATACTGGCCTGCCAGCATGACGAAGAGCGGGGTGGCATCGACGGAGCCGTAATAGAATCCGAATGGAACCTCACCGAGATTGGCCATCTCTCCGCTTCGTCGTTCATGCAGGATCTTGCCCGGCTGCGCATCGGCTTCAGGGTCAGGGGCGACGGCCTGTGCCTTCGCCAGCTGAAGCAATACGCCCCGCGCCACCAAGGGATCGGTCCATAGCAACATCATGGCCGTGATGATGCCGTCGCGCCCAAACATCGTCGAAAACCACGGAATGCCGGCATAGGGATAAACTCCGTCGGCACTCCGGGTCATGAGCGTGTAAAGATCCGATGTCGAGCGATAGATAAGATCTGAAAAGAGTGTATTCGTAGACTCTACCTTGGCAATATTGGACGTAAGCGCGCGCAAATCTCGGCGAGCGTCCTGGTAGGCCTTGGCAAAGCCCTGAGGTGGTGCTCCGGGCGCGTCCTCTCCGGAACGAACGCCTCGGTTGGGTGCATCAATCACGTCGCAGGCGATGGCGATGAGGAGCGAGGTTCGCTCCCCTGGCTTGAGAGAAAATTGAAACGACGCAAAGTCCCTGGTCAGTTGAACAGGCTCGGGCTCGAATCGGAGAACGGTTCGACGCACCTTGTTGTCGAGGCCGCGATAGAGGAAACGCGCAATCTGCGAAGACATGAGGACGTCGACTTCGCCGCGATGGGCGCGCTTCACACCCCTAACTTCGAAGAGATCTCGAAAATCCGCCGTAAAGGACAAGAAAAGCTTGAATTCGTGCGTAACGCGGTCGAAATTGCGCAACCCGACACGCTCATAGCAGACGGAATTCCAGAGAAATTTGGTCCGCTCGATGGCGATCGCATCGCGTGGAATGATCGTCGTGCCATCATCCCGGGCAATCTCAGGATTGGCCAGATCGACGGTCAAGGACGCGTTGTCGTCCTGGATGACCGAGCTGAGTAGGAGTGGCCGCTTGCCTTCGAAGAACAGTTGCAGCCGCGAAAGATGCCTGGTGTCGTTGCAGAAGAGCCCCTCCGATGTGTCCGGGGTGATGCCCAGGTCGCCATAGCTGTCGAGAACAGCAAACGCATCGCCCGCCTTCAGGGTGCGCAGTGGGCGCTCTACGAGCGACGGCTGGGCATCGAGGGCGTGCTCCGCCAATTGTTCCTGCAGTGGCGGGATCGGGCGCTCGCTTGCGGCGACGCTGCGCTCATTCATCCCACTGCTCCTCCTCGCTCGAGATCAGGCAGGTCCGTGCGGATTGGGTCATGGTTCTGCGTCTATTCTGCGGCCCTTCGGGCGCCGCCCGACGAACGCAGCAAATGGTCGAAGGCATCGAGATAGTCGCTCGCCATCCGCGCTGCGGTAAAATGCCCTTCGAAATACCGCCGGACCTGGGCGCGATCCATGGCAACGCTGTGTTTTGCAGCGGCGACGGCTTGCGCGATGGAGTCGACGAGGATCCCCGATACCCCGTCCTTGACGACTTCAGGCACTGAGCCGTTGCGCCAGGCGATAACCGGCGTTCCCGCCGCCATCGCTTCGATCATCACGAGTCCGAACGGCTCGGGCCAATCGATTGGAAACAGCAGCGCGCGCGCGCCGCCGAGAAACACAGATTTCTGCGCCTCGTCGATTTCCCCAATGAACTCGATCGAGGGATGATCGAGCAACGGCATGATCCGGGTTCTGAAATACTCTTCATCAACCGGATCAACCTTCGCCGCGATCTTGAGGCGCATGCCGGCACGCCTGGCGATCTCGATCGCCCGATCCGGTCGCTTTTCCGGCGTGATGCGGCCGAGGAAAGCCAGATACTCCCCTCCCCGCGCGTCGAACGGACAAAGGCCCGGACCTAAGCCGTGATGGACCGTCGCCAGCCAGTTCGCAGTCGCAGGCATCGGTTTCCGTTGGCAATCGGAAATCGATATCAGCGGCATCTGCGGGAAGGCCTCATAGACCGGGAGAAAATCGGGCAGATCCAAGCGACCATGGAGCGTCGTCACGCATTTGTGAGCGAGATCCGTGAACAAGGCATGCTGCAGCAGGTCGAGATGGAAATGGATGATGTCGAAGGACGCGGCACGCTCCCGGACCTTCGCAAGCATGGCAAGGTGGCTCGCGGTGTGATCGCGAATGCCTGCAAGTCGTAGGCCCTGCGGTGTGCAAGCGACAAGCTCGGCGGACGTGTTTGAATCGGCCGATGCGAACAAGGTGACTTGATGTCCCTGCCGAACGAGCTCTTCGGTGAGCCAGGACGCAACGCGCTCGGTCCCGCCATACATTCTCGGCGGAACCGACTCGGCCAGCGGTGCAACCTGCGCAATCCGCATCCGATTTCTCCAAAGGCCGCTGGCGCCAGCCAGGGCAGCGAGCTAGCAACTCCGCTCGGGCGGAAAAGTTCGGGCTTCTTGACTGCCGACACTCTGCCCGGCCGGGATCCGGGGGACCGTTTCCGGCATTGCCGTCACCATCAGGACAAGGGCGACCAGCCCCACTCCGGACAGCACGGCAAAGGCAACGCTGTATCCGGCCCAGACCACGAGGCTGCCGGCAAACACATAGCTCGACGCACCGCCAATGCCTTGGATCGTGCCGATGATTCCGCGAGCCAGGTTGTAGCGACCGCTGCCACGGACGGCGCCATAGAGAACAAGCGGCAGCAACACGTCGAACAACCCCGCTCCCACACCGTCGAGAATCTGGAAGCCGATCATCCAGTAGGGGTCATCGACGAGTGCAAACAAGATGCCGCGCAGAGGCACAGCGGCGAAGGCGAGTATCAGCAGCCACTTCCCACCGATGAGATTGGCCCGCATGACAAGGAAAGCCATCGGGATCGTCGCGAGCTGCGCGACGATGATCGCGGCGGACGTCACAGCCGACTCGAAGCCCTTGGCCTCCAGGGCAAGCTTTTGGCTTGCGAGCGCCAACATCGGTGCATTGGCAAAATGGAACAATGCCGCTCCGATCGCGAGCACTGCAAAGGGCCGCTCGGCCAATAGCCGTCGCCAGGCATAGGGACCGCCCCGGTCGAGGCCCGGTTCCCCGAGGCCGCGGGCCGTTTGATGGTCGATCGCGTTTGCGGGTATCGAAAGGGCGGCAATCGTCGCCAACCCGGCGAACAGCGGAAGCATGTAGAAGACGCCGCGTTGTCCGAAATGGGTGCCAATCAACGCAGCAATTGCAGCAATGAACACATTGCCGACGCGGTCATACGCGGCATTGCGCCCCAGCTGCCGGGCAATTCCGCGGGGCCCGAACAGTCCCACCGTGATCGCCGCAATCGTCGGTGCAAAGACGGCTCCCAAGAGCGCCATGCTGATGTCCGCGACGAAGACGACCGCGAGTGTCGGGACCGCCGCAATGGCCGCGCCCAGCGTCGCCAGGACCCAGGCCCCGCCGACAATGAGGGCCCTCTTGGCCCGGGTGGCATCGATCAAGGCGCCGATCGGGGTGTGAAAGGCAATGCCGATCAGCCCACTTGCGGTCAGGAGAGCCCCGATCGTCGCTTGATCCCACCCGACATCCGTCAGGAGGAACACGTTGACATAGGGCCCAAGGCCCCCTCGCAAGTCCGCCAACAGGAAGTTCAACCAGTCCAGGCTGAGCCGATGAGACACTGAAACCTCGCCGCGGTTTCCCCGGATGCCAATGATCGCGCGGACCGCAGTCGGCTCCTCTCGGTGGCGCCGCGGTCCGTTTCGTGAGGCCCTTCGGACTTTGCTTCTTCCGTCAGGGCCTGATCGAGCAGGGTTGCCCCGCTCTCCCTTCAGAGCCTTCTCACCGAGAGAAGCGACCTTACCGTGCAGCTCCCATGAACACTCACTCCAGGCCCAGCGCGCTACAGGACGCTCGTAGCCACCATTCCAATGGCGGTGACGGCCATCACAGCGGTTGCAAGCCAACCAAAGAATGTGAGCCCGCTCCCGATCGTTTGCCTGCCCATCACGCGTGCCTGAGTTGCCATGACCATCATCAGCACCATGATGGGAACGGCCACGATGCCGTTGATGACGGCGCTCCAATAAAGCGCCTTGATCGGATTGATTGGCGTCAGATTTAACGCCACACCGCACAGGGTCGCGACCGCTATCGTGATGTAGAAGGCCTTGGCCTGCTTCGGCTTGCGATCGAGCCCGATCGGCCAGCGCAGGGTTTCGCCGACGGCATAGGCTGCCGACCCGCCGAGAACCGGGACAGCCAACAGGCCCGTCCCGATAATGCCAAGCGCGAAGAGCCCTTCGGCAAAGACGCCGGCGATGGGCTTCAAGGCCTCAGCAGCTTGCGCAGAGCTCTCGATGTCCGTCACGCCATTGGCATGCAGGGTGGCTGCGGCGGTCACCATGATCGCAAGCGCGATGAGATTCGAGAATCCCATGCCCACAAAGGTGTCGAGCCGGATTCTCGACCCGGCCCCCTCGGCTTGTTCGGGGGCGTCCTTGAGCGGCTCGCGCTTGGGATTGGCGTTGATATCCTCGACTTCCTGGGAGGCTTGCCAAAAGAACAAATAGGGACTGATCGTCGTTCCCAGGATTGCCACAACGGCAGTCAGGTAATCGGCCTTGAAGGATATCTCGGGCAGGATAAGATTCCGCCCCAGCAGCGGCCAATCAATTCTGACAAAGAACAAAGCCCCGACATAAGCAAACAGAGCAAGAGTGAGCCATTTCAATACACTGACGTAGCGCTTGTATTTCAACATGATCTGCGTCACGACACAAATAATGCCGAAGGCCAAGACATAGGCAACCTGCGGACCCGACACGAGCAGATGCAAGGCATCGGCCATCGCGCCGATATCAGCCCCTATATTGATGATATTTGCCAGAAGAAGCAGTGTTACGCCGCTATAGACCAGCCAGTTCGGATAATGCCGACGCAGATTTCCTGCGATCCCATGTCCCGTGGTGCGCCCGAGCTGGGCACTGATGATCTGGATCGCGCACATCAACGGGTAGGAAAGGATAAGCGTCCAGCTCGTCGCATACCCAAACTGGGCTCCGGTCTGGGAATAGGTCGCAATCCCGCTTGGATCATCGTCTGAGGCGCCGGTAATCAGTCCAGGACCTAGAACCTGCAAAAACCGCGGCTTGCTGGGCTGCACGACTGGGCTTCGAGGTTCATGCGTGACAGCCATCGTCGTCTGGCTCCTCCGGCTACCTCCATAAGCGGCGAGACGCCGTGATGTTCCGAATAGTCGGATGAGGACGCGCAACGCGCCGGATGACCGGGATGACAATCGCGGTCATCCGGGCCTGGCAATCACCGGAGTGTCGTGCCCGTCGTCGAGACAGCTCCGTCAGAGGCCGGGGCTGATATTTGCTCCACATGGTGCGCCGTTCCGGAGCGGACCTTGGCTCGCTCTCCTCAGAGGCCGTCGATGACCGCGAGGGGCTCGACGAATGGCAGGCCTTGAGCCCTGGCTACGGGCTCGCAGGTGACCTGCCCGACGCATACATTGAGGCCTTGGCGCAAGTGGGGATCCTGCCTCAAGGCCTTGCGCCAGCCGTGATTGGCTATGGCCAGCACGAAGGGCAATGTCGCGTTGTTGAGCGCGAAGGTGGAGGTGCGAGCGACTGCGCCAGGCATATTGGCGACGCAGTAATGCACGACCCCATCGACGATATAGGTCGGGTCGGAATGGGTGGTGGCCCGCGATGTTTCGAAACAACCGCCCTGATCGATGGCCACGTCCACGACGACGGCGCCCTTCTTCATGGTGCGGATCATATCGCGGCTGACCAGCTTGGGCGCCGACGCGCCGGGGATCAACACCGCACCGATCACCAGGTCCGCCTGCCTCACGAGCTCCTCAATCGCCGCCTGGGTGGAAAAGACGGTGGTGATCGCATTTCCGAACTGGGTGGCTAGGCGCTTCAGCGGCTCTCCTGACCGATCCACGACCGTCACCTGCGCTCCCATGCCAATGGCGATCGTCGCGGCATGCGTGCCCGACACGCCTGCGCCGAGAATCACGACAGAAGCGGCCGGAACACCGGGAACCCCACCCAGCAGGATGCCGCGCCCCCCTTGAGCCTTCTCCAGGGCATGCGCGCCGACCTGCGGTGCGAGTCTGCCCGCCACTTCGGACATCGGCGCCAGAAGCGGCAGGGTGCCAGAGGGTGAGGTGACGGTCTCATAGGCGATACAGATCGCCTTGGATTGAATGAGATCGCGGGTTTGCGCAGGATCGGGTGCAAGGTGCAGATAGGTGAACAGGATCTGGTCAGGCCGCAGACGCTTCCGCTCCTCCGCCAAGGGTTCCTTGACCTTCACCACCATCTCGGCTTCTGCGAATATTCTCTCCGGCCCGTCGACGATTTCGGCGCCGACTGCGACGTAGTCCTCATCGGTGATGCCGGCACCAAGACCTGCACCGGATTGAACCATGACCTGGTGACCATGATGGACCAGCTCCCGGACGGACGACGGGACGAGCCCGGTACGCGCTTCGTTGTCCTTGATTTCGCAGGGCACGCCGACGAGCATCGAATTCTCCTCCCGTGGAGCCAAGGCCTTTATGTGCGGCCCAAAATTGCGCGTTTGATTGCGCGACTGGCAGGATCATTCACCAGCCCGCGCTCGATCATTGCGTCAAATGGGCCCGCTGGCCAGTGCGCGGCGATCGGGTCGCCCCTTACGAAGGGCGTGAGCTGCGAACGACTTCGACTTCGATTTCGGTACAGCACTCGCCGTTCGTTGGATGGAAATCGACGGAGCACGCCGTAACGACCAGCAGAAGATCGCATTCGGCTCGGACGACGACGTACCCGCCGGGCGGGTTGATCGACGGCAGAACCTCAAGTCGACCGTCTGGTTGCGGAGGCGAGTTTTGGAACAAGTCGACCGGATCGGGTACGAAGGGAAGCGCAACGCCTTCGTCCCGAAGGACTGACAGCAGGTTGTCTCTGCAATTTGGGTGATCGTGCAGCCCGGCCCGCTCGTAGAGCTCTCGGTTGCAGGCCGGAAACAGCATGTCGTGCGGACCGGGTGATCCGTCCTCGACCAATGTCAGCAACGGACGGCCGCGGTCGCTGTAGAAGCTCTCTCCGACCTTCGGAAACAACCGCTCGTTGATGTCTCGGGTTTGGGCCGTGCTCAGCCAGTCAAGGTGCGGCGAGATCGCAAAAGCCCATAGATCGGCGACCTGCTGCCCCTTCGGATCGATGATGCGAATGATATCGCCCTCCGATACGCGAACGGATCGTCCGGATTGGGCCGGGACGACAATGGACAGGTCGCTCGGCTCACGCTTGACAGAATTCGACTGCATTCCAGATCCCCCAGCTTCATTGGCGCTCATCCCAAGGTGCGGGTGCTAATCGAGAATCAGGATGGCTTCTTCATGGTCCGGGGCCGATCATGCAGCCGCGAGGGTGCGGATCAGCCAAGTCAATCTCCGCGTCCCCGGGGCTCGACGTTTCGGAACAATCATCTCGGGTGCCTGTTCCTGTGGTGACTTTGCATTGGCTGCCGTGCCCGGAGCGGATTGGGTTTCGAAAGGTCGCCCCCAACTCAGCACTGGCCTGCGGCGGCATCGATTGGGAGGGCCTGCAAAGTCCATGACATGCGAGGAGACTTGTCCTGTCGACACCGTGTCGGCTCCGCCATCGATACGAAACATACCGTCCCAACTGGGATGTTCTTTGCAGTGACGGTTTGGAGCGCGCAGCTCAGCCGCGAACGCGGAGAGTCACGTGGAAAAGCTGAAGGCGTATCGCCAAAAGCGCGATTTCGAGAAGACCAGGGAGCCTGCCGGAGACGCCGCGGTTTCGAAATCGAACCGCCTGCGCTTCGTCATCCAGAAGCATGATGCGACCAGGCTTCATTATGATCTGCGCCTGGAGTTGGACGGGGTTTTCAAGTCCTGGGCGGTCACCAAGGGCCCATCGCTTGATCCTGGCGACAAGCGCCTCGCAGTCGAGGTCGAAGACCACCCCCTCCCCTATGGCGATTTCGAGGGGACCATACCCAAGGGACAATATGGCGGGGGGACGGTCCTGCTCTGGGATCGCGGCTATTGGCATGCGGAGGGCAAGATCAGCCCGGAGAGGCAACTGGAAACGGGCGAACTCAAGTTCGTCCTTGACGGCGAGCGTCTCCAGGGCAGCTTCGTCCTCGTTCGGATGCGTCATGATCGGGATGGCGGCAAGCGCACCAACTGGCTGCTGATCAAGCACCGGGATGAGCATTCCGTGGATGGCGCCGGCGATGCGGTTCTGAAGGCCGACACGTCCGTTGCCTCCGGCCGCAGCATGGACGCGATCGCGGCAGGCAAGGGGCGCTCGCCCAAGCCATTCCTCCTCGCGAAAGACGCCCTCGCCGCCGACGCCGAATGGGACAGCCGCAAGGGGCTGGCCGCGCAACACAGGCGGAGCCCGGACAGATCCGGACCACCGAAGACATCTCGCCCAGCCCCCATGCCGCCGTTCATCGCGCCGCAACTGTGCCGAAGCGTCGAGCGCCCTGCCAATGGTGGCGGGTGGGTGCATGAGATCAAGTTCGATGGCTATCGCATCCAGATGCGGATCCAGGGCGGGACCGTCACGCTCAAGACCCGGAAGGGGCTCGACTGGACCTCGAGATTTGAAGCGATCGCAAAAGCCGGCGAGGGTCTGCCGGATGCCATCATCGATGGCGAGATCGTCGCGCTCGACAAGCATGGCGCGCCGGATTTCGCTGCCCTCCAGGCCGCTCTTTCTGAGGAAAGGACGGAGGATCTCATCTTCTTCGCCTTCGACATGCTGTTCGCCGTCGGGGCGGATCTCCGCGAACTCCCGCTCCTGCATCGGAAGGAGCTTCTCAAGGCCACGCTCGACGAACACGGCGACGGCATCATCCTGCGCTATGTCGAGCATTTCGAGACCGGCGGCGACGCCATCCTGAAATCGGCCTGCAAGCTGTCCCTGGAGGGCATCGTCTCGAAGGCGGTCGATGCGGCCTATGTGTCAGGGCGCAGCAACAGCTGGACGAAGGCCAAATGTCGCGCCGGGCATGAGGTCGTGATCGGCGGGTGGTCCACGACAGCCGGCAAATTCAAGTCGCTTCTGGTCGGCGTCAATCGAGGGGCAGATCTTGTCTATATCGGACGGGTGGGCACGGGCTACAGCGCCTCCAAGGTACAGGCGCTGTTGCCAAAGCTGAAGGCGGCCGCCGCGACAACCTCGCCCTTTAAAGGGGCCGGCTCTCCAAAGCGCGAGCCTGGGGTCACCTGGTTGAAGCCCGAACTTGTCGCGGAGATCGAGTTTGCCGGCTGGACGGGGGATGGCATGGCTCGTCAGGCCGCCTTCAAGGGGTTGCGCGAAGACAAGCCTGCCGACGAGGTGGAAACCGAACTCCCCGCCGACCCGGAAGACACCGAGACGCCGCAACCGAAACCGACGTCCTCCCGCCGTCGGGGTGAGAGAGCCCAAGTCATGGGGGTCGGCATCAGCCACCCCGAGAAGACCCTCTGGCCGAATGCGGGGGATGATCGGCCCGTCTCCAAGCAGGAACTGGCCGAATATTTCGCCGCGGTCGGCGACTGGATAATGCCGCATATCAAGGGCCGGCCCTGTTCGCTTGTGCGCGCACCCGATGGCATAGAGGGCGAGATGTTCTTCCAGCGCCATGCCGGCATGGGAACCTCGAACCTGTTCGAACTCGTCCGGGTCTTTGGCGACAAGAAGCCCTATCTCCAGATCGATCGGATCGAGGCGCTGGCGGCCGCGGCCCAGATCGGCGGCATCGAGCTTCACCCCTGGAACTGCTTGCCCGGTGATCCGGAGACGCCGGGTCGCCTGGTCTTCGATCTCGATCCGGGGCCCGATGTGACGTTCGGTGAGGTGATCGACGCTGCAACGCAGATGCGCGAGCGGCTGGATGCGCTTGGGCTGGTCAGCTTCTGCAAGACCACAGGCGGCAAGGGCCTGCATGTCGTCACGCCCTTGGCGGCCGGAAAGCGAAATAAGCTCGAGTGGCCTGCGGCGAAGGATTTCGCTCGTCGGATCTGCACGGAACTGGCCGCCGATCAGCCGTCGCGCTACGTCGTCAACATGGCCAAGCGTCTCAGGAAGGGACGCATCTTCCTCGACTATCTGCGAAATGATCGCATGGCCACTGCGGTTGCCCCCCTGTCGCCGCGGGCAAGGCCCGGAGCGCATGTCTCGATGCCGCTGACCTGGTCGCAGGTCAAAGCCGATCTCGATCCCGCGCGCTTTACGGTGCGGACCGTACCGGGCCTGCTGAAGAAGACCAAGGCTTGGGAAGGCTACGATGACGCGGCGGGTTCACTCTCCGACGCGATCAAGAATCTGGGCAAGCGCACGACCGCGGCGTGATGGGTCCCGAAGCCTCGCCTGGAACGATCAGCCACGTCACCGCGTTCACCGGGCGTATCGGGAGATGTGACCATGGCGCCGCGGACGTTCTGGAAGGGCTATCTCAAGCTGTCGCTCGTGACGTGCCCCGTGGCGATGATGCCGGCCCGATCGGACAACGAGAAGGTCCGCTTCCATACGCTCAACCGCAAAACCGGAAACCGTATCCGCAGCCGCTTCGTCGATGCGGTGACCGGCAAGCCCGTCAGCGACGACGACGAGGTCAAGGGCTATCCGAAAGGCGATGACGATTACGTCATGCTGGAAGAGGACGAACTCGACGCCGTGGCGCTGGAGAGCACCAGAACCATCGACATCCAGACTTTCGCCCCGCGATCGTCGGTGGGCTGGATCTGGTATGACACGCCTCATTTCCTCATACCCGACGCAAAGGTCGGGGAAGAGGCATTCTCCGTCATTCGCGAAGCGATGAAGCGCACAAAGACGGTTGGGATCTCGCGGCTCGTCCTCTATCGGCGCGAGCGGGCCGTGCTGCTCGACGCCCGCGATAACGGCATCGTCTTGTGGACCTTGCGCTATGGCGATGAGGTCCGACCCGAGAAGGACTATTTCGCTGGGATCGGCAAGGCTGAACCGGACGCTGATCTCCTGCCCCTGATGGACAAGCTCATCAAGACCCGCACCAAGGAGTGGTCGCCGGAGCTTGCCAAGGATCCGGTCCAGGAGGAACTGCTGGATATCATCAAGGCCAAGGAGAAGGGCCGCAAGCCGACCATGCCGTCGCCGCGTCGGGCCTCCGAGGGCAATGTCGTCAACATCATGGACGCGCTCAAAAAGAGCCTGGAACCCCGGCGCAAATAATCAGCTGGCCTTCTTGCGTGGCTCTTGCTTCGCCGCCGCTGGCTTCTGGCCGCCGGCCTTCGCACTTTGACGCAACGCCTCCATCAGGCTGACGACCTTGGAGGGCTCGGGCCGCTTCTGCGGCTTGATCTTGCGACCTTCGATCTTGGCCTGAACGAGCTCGGCCAGCGCAGCTTCATAGCGATCGTCAAACTGCTTGGGATCGAACGCGCCAGCCTTCGTCTTGATGATGTGCTCGGCCAGGTCAAGCATCTCAGCGTCGATCTTGATGGTCGGGATCTCGCTGAAAGCGTCTCCGGCTGAGCGGACCTCGTAGTCGAAATTCAACGTCGTCGCGACCAGGCCCTCGTCCTGAGGACGGATCAGGATCGATCGCATCCGGCGGAAGATGACCGTCCGGGCCAGCGCGGCCGACTTCTGCTCCTTCATCCCGTCGCGGATCAGCGCGAACGCTTCGGACGCCGCAGGTGAGCTAGGCGCGACATAGTACGGCTTGTCGAAGAAGATCTCGTCGACCTCGTCGCACCGCAGGAAGGTCTCGACGGTGAGGGTCTTGTCGCTCTCAGGGATCGCGGCGGCGATCTCTTCCGGCTCGAGGAGGACGTAATCGCCGTTGCCCTTGTCGTAGCCCTTGACCTGATCCTCTGTCTCGACCGGCTTGCCCGAGACCTCGTCGATATACTGGCGATGGACGCGATTGCCGGTCTTGCGGTTCAGGGTGTGGAACGAGATCCGCTCGGCGGTCGAGGCTGCCGTGTAGAGCGAAACCGGGCAGCTCACCTCGGCGATCTTCAGAACGCCTTTCCAGACAGCGCGCGGCGCCATGACATTCCCCCATAGCGTTTCAGCGGACGCGAGCGAGGAACGAGCGGGCGTCCATGATGGTTCCAGTTTGCACCGCACCAAGCGACCAGAGAAGCACCGCAACCGTGATGGACGTCGGCGCTCGGCGGCACTCGTTCACGACAGAAACGGCGGCTGCAGGGAACACGTTATCGTGAGATCGTTCCGCCTTTATGCGCCCCGGGCAGATGCCCGAGCACCTGAACGGGGCTTGCCCGACCGGAGCGTCGTAACGGCTCTCACTCGCTTCCGTTTCGTGGACGGGCTGGTCGCACGGTCCTGCCAAGCGCGGGAGCCCCAACCGGGACTCACGAAGTCATCGCGACGTCCGCAATGGCGTCTGCCGCGGCTCGTAGGCGTGGATGGCCGCTCTAAGCGCGGCGAGCTGACGATCTCGGGCGGCGCTCGGCCTGATGCCTTCCAACTGGCCGATGCGCTCACAAGCATCGCGATAGTCTTCGTGCGTGCGGAGTGTCACCGTCACTGGTTCTGATCTGAAGAGGGTATCGGACATGCAAAACACCTCCCTGTGGGGAGCAACCTAAACCTGGGAGCGCTTCCGGCAATGTCATTTGCTGGATGCGGCAACCCTTGGCCGAATTCACTCCAGCCGCGTGATGATCAGGCCGGTTCTGGCGACCTCGAACCTGCGCTCGTCGACATAGTTCACGAGCGCTCCGCTATCGAGCGTGTAGGTGATGCTGCGGAGACCGGGATAAAGCCGCCAGACGATGACCGCATAATGCCTGCCGTCCTCGTCCTCACAGATCTCGCGCGACAGCTCGGTCGGCATGATGGGAGCCGGCCGAGGCCGAGCATTCAGCGGCCGTCGATCGGAAGGGCGTCCGGGTTTCCGCTTGGGATGAAAAGCGCGGGGTAACGAACCCATGTCAGCACTCCCATATCACCACTATATCCCAACTGCTGAGGCGGCACGAAGTTCCACGTCGCCGGAACGAGTGGCCGCTGCCCGACGTTTTTCTGCGGTGGAGGAGAACCCGTCATGCGCGCGCGCCAGATGTCGCGGCCCGGCCCCGGTTCGGAGGCGTTGAAAGGCACGGTCGTGTCGCCTGTTGCCCTGTCGGGGGAGACCCGTCTCCCTGACGACAGCGCGCGAGATGACGATCCGATGCCGCGACATGTCGAGCCATGCCTTGCCAGTGAGGCGGCAAAGCCGCCCAAAGGGTCCAACTGGTCCTTCGAGGTGGCATGGGACGGCTACCGGCTTGCCATCCATATCGAGCCTTCGCGCGAGGTGCGCCTGCTCACGCGAGATGGCCGCGATTGGACGGCCCGCTTTCCCGCGATCGTGGCGGCTGCGAAGCAGATCGTCGTCGACAGTGCCATCCTCGACGGCGAGGCCGTCATGCTCGACCGGAGCGGAAAATCGGATCTCGCGGCACTGGAGCAAGCGCTCGGCGGGCGAGATGGCAAGGGCAGCGCCGAACTCGCGGTCCTGTTTGCCTTCGATATCCTCTACCTCAATGGACAGGATCTGCGGCACCTGCCGCTCTCGCAGCGGCGCGAAGCACTGGCCGATGCAATCGACGGCGCGTCTCCCGGTATCCTGCTCAGCGAGGACGTGATTGCAGACGGAGAGGCGTTCTACACCCTCGCCTGCAAGCTCGGCCTCGAAGGCATCATCGCGAAACGCCTTGATGCACCCTATCGCTCCGGCCGGGATGGTGAATGGCTCAAGATCAGGTGCATCCAGTCGGAGAGCTTCGTCATTGTCGGATATGAGCCTTCGATCGGCTTTGGAGGAATCGGCAGGTTGTTGCTTGCGGCGGAGAAGGCCGACGGCCTGGTCTATGTCGGCGGCGTCGGCAGCGGCTTCACTGAGGCGTCCGGCGCGGCCTTGAAAGCGCGGCTCGACGCGAGACTGGTTCCGCGACCGCCCCTGGCAGTGCAGCGGACAGCTGCGCGCTGGGTTTCGCCTGTGCTGGTTGCCGAGATCGAATTCCGGGGCTGGACCGATGACGGCAAGCTTCGCCATGCGACTTACAAGGGCCTGAGCGACGAAGCCGGTGCTGCAAAGATCTTTCGGTTCGATTGACGCGTAAAGCATCGGCCCGAAAAGTGGATTGCGGTTTTCGAGAAAGCCGATGCAAACGCAAAGGGTCTGATCATCGGATGGATACGATATCCGGTCCGATGATCTGGGAGCCTGCCCCTTCGCACCGCCTCCGGCGTATGTGCGCATGGCGGAGCACGGGGCCGAGCGTCACGGACAAGGCCATGCGCTCGCCAGGCAGCAAATGGCCCGCCAACGGAACCGCTGGCGGGCCGAACGCTTTCGACAATCGCGCCGATCACTCGATGATCTGAACGATCCGGCGGGTGCCGGGCTCGACCAGCACGGTGCGATTATTCACGACCGTATAGCGGTACTGGGTCGCGCCATACTCGCGCGGTACTTCGCGATAGGTCACGCCCTCATTGGGGAGAACGGTGCCGACCGCGATCGGCTCGGCATAGGTGTAGGATGGTACACGCTGCTCGACCACATAGGTCTTGAAGCGAGGGGTGTTGTCACCGACGATGCCGCCCACGACAGCGCCGCCCACGCCGCCGACGACAGCCCCGACCGGCCCGCCGACAATCGCCCCGCCCACTGCGCCAGTCGCCGCGCCGGCAGCTGCACCACCCTGCGCGCCCTGCGGATTCTGGGCGAAAGCTGCAGCCGGGACGAGAATGAGAGTCGTTACGAGGGCAAGTTTCTTCAGCATCACAGATCTCCTTCGATGAGGGGTTCTGTGGTCAGGAACGGGCTTGATTCCGGTTTGTTCCGCCGAGAGGCGTTTGAAGGCGCGCCGGCAGAGAGAGACTGGGGCCTCGCCGGGGGGCCGAAATCAGGTCTCGGCCTGGGTCACGCCGAGCTTGTGCCAGAGCTGCTCCCTGTCCATGCAGGAGACGTCGTAAGTGACCTGTCGACCCTTGAATTCCGGTCGTTTTCCGAACTCCACCGTCATCGCGCGCGCGATGTCGTCAATGCGGGCTTCGCAGGCCTGCACCGTCGTGAAACCCTGTTCGCTGATCCGGGTGGCGGTGCAGGTGGGTTCGCCGGAAATGCAGGCAACAATCACCATCGTGAAGGCATCCATGGAGGCACTCCGAGTGAAATCGAGGCAGGCCAGCCATGAAGGCTGGGGTTTCAGGGTTACCGAGAGCTTAAGGGGAGTAAGCAAGATGCGAGCCGGCATTGCCGGCGCAGGCAGATCGCGCCTTCTGTGATCGCACCGGCTTGCCCGAAAACGGCAATCCATCCTTCGGGCCGATGCTTCAGCGCCACATGCCTTTGAGCCGTGCCGAGACGTCAATTCTCACGCCGCTGCGGTGTTGCATGGCGGCCTGAGCCGGCTCGATAGGCCAGGTCGCCTGCTCGAACAGGTGCAGCAGGGCGTGCGGGATGAACCGTGTGCGTGCGGCGTAGACATGCCGATCGCCTCGCGCGGCCTGGCCGTGGGTGAAGAAGCGCTGCGGCACGACCAGATGCAGATCGTCCTTGGCGCGCGTCATCGCGACATAGAGCAGCCTGCGCTCCTCCTCGATCTCGGCGGTTTCTCCCACGGCGAGGTCACTGGGAAGACAGCCATCCACCGTGTTCAGCACAAAAACCGACTTCCATTCCTGTCCCTTGGCGGAGTGGATGGTCGAGAGGATGAGAAAATCCTCGTCCAGCGATGGCGGCCCCGCCTCGTCGCTCGTCGCGTCGGGCGGGTTGAGCGTGAGCTCTGTCAGGAAGCGTTCTCGGGAGGGATAGCCGGAGGCGATCTGCTCCAGTTGCACCAGATCGGCACGACGCGTCGTGAAATCCTCGTGAATCCGCTCCAGATGGGGATCGTACCAGAGACGGGCCCGCTCGATTTCGGCCGGCCAGCCCATCCCGGAGCGAAGCGCGCGGAAGGTCGCGACGAAATCGGGCCAGGCATCGCCCGAGCGCGCCGGCGCCGAGACCGCCGCAAGGCCCGCAGCAAAATCATCTGCCGTGCCGGCGTGATCGAGCACGCGTTGCGCAGAGGTCGGCCCGACGCCCGGCAGCAGCTGCAGCAGGCGGAATCCGGCGACCCTGTCGCGCGGATTCTCGGCGAAACGCAGCATCGCGAGCATGTCCTTGACATGGGCGGCATCGAGGAATTTCAGCCCACCGAACTTCTTGTAGGGGATATTGCGCCGCGTCAGCTCGACTTCGAGCGGGCCGCTATGATGCGAGGCGCGAAACAGCACGGCCTGCTGCTTGAGCGTGTGCCCCGCCTCCCTGTTCTCCAGCACACGCGTCGCGACGAAGCGCGCCTGGTCGGCTTCGTCGCGAACATTGACGAGTTGGGGCTTGCCGGCCGACTGGCGATCGGTCCAGAGGTTCTTGGTGAAGCGTTCGCGGGCGAGCTCGATCACCCCATTCGCAGCGGCCAGAATGGGCTGGTTCGACCGATAGTTCTGGTCGAGCGTGACCACCTCAGCCGGCGGGCTGAAGACCTGGGGGAAATCGAGGATGTTGCGGATCTCGGCGGCGCGGAATGAGTAGATCGATTGTGCGTCGTCGCCAACGACGGTGAGCCCCTGGCCATCGGGTTTGAGCGCGAGCAGGATCGAGGCCTGCAGCCTGTTGGTATCCTGATACTCGTCGACGAAGACATGATCGAAGCGGCCGCCCATCTCGGCGGCGAGCTCCGGCTCGCTCGCGGCCTGGGCCCAGCAGAGCAGGAGATCGTCGTAATCGAGGACGTTCTGCGCCTGCTTGGCCTCGACATAAGCCGCGAAGAGTTGCTTCAGCTCCCCTGCCCATGATGCGCACCAGGGAAAAGCAGCGCCCAGCACGGCCTCGATTGGCTCTTCGGCGTTGACGCAGCGCGAATAGATCGCGAGGCAGGTGCCCTTCTTGGGAAAGCGCTCTTCCGTCTTCGAGTAGCCCAGCTCGTGGCGAGCAAGGTTCATCAGGTCGGCGCTGTCCTCGCGATCATGGATCGTGAAATTCGGATCGAGCCCGAGCTCGGGCGCATACTCCCGGAGCAGCCTTGCTCCCACGCTGTGAAAGGTCCCGGCCCAGGTCAGCGCGTCGGTCATGACGGCAGCCCCCTCGCCCAGGACCTCGCGCGCGATCCGCTCCACCCGCCGTGCCATCTCGGCTGCGGCGCGTCGGGAGAAGGTCAGCATCATCATGCGGCGCGGATCGGCACCGTTCAGGATCATATGCGCGACGCGGTGCGCGAGCGTATTGGTCTTGCCGGATCCCGCCCCCGCGATCACCAGCAAGGGGCCGGGCCGCGTGCCGACGCCGTGCTCGACCGCGCGGCGCTGCGCGGGGTTGAGCCTGTCGAGATAGCTGGGCGGCGCGAGCGAATCGAGAGCGAACATGTCTCATATTCGATCATTTTTCGCGTTTTGTTCGCAACGCAAAAGATCGGGAATGGGGCAGCCGTTCTGGGCCGGATCGCCGCACCACGCTGACAGGAGCTGTTTCGGCCTGATCATGCGGCAGGGGCGCGTCTCACGCAGCCAGCAAGGCAAGCGCTCTCTCGATCCGGGAACAGCCGCCCCTGGCACGCGCCTTTTCAAAGGAGGCTGCGAGTTTGCCGTTGGCATAGGCCTCCACCACGATGGCGTGGACATAGCTCTTTCGTGTCACGGCAGGCGTGTTCGCCAGTTGCTCCGAGACGGCGCGCATGATCTCGGCGAGCTGACGCTTCTCGCTGCCATCGCGGATCATGATCTGGCTGGCCAGCAGCAGCTCCGCGGCCGCAGCGTTCCCCGCCAGCATCCTCAGATCCTTGGCACTGATGGCGAGGCCCGAGATCTCGCGGAGATAGGCATTGATGTCGCCGGCATGGACCGGCATCACCTTGCCGTCATCATCCCGGTATTGCAGCAATCGCCGGCCGGGCAACGCCGCAATCCGGCGAAGGGCGCGGGCAAGCGGGCCATCCTGCCGCGAGCATGCGATCTGTTTTCCGCCCTTGCCCCGAAACAGCAGATCGATCCGCGACGCCGTCAACGCGACATGGCGCTTGAGGAGTGTCGACGCGCCATGGCTGCCATTGCTCTTCGCATAGGCCTCGCCGCCAACGCGCAGATGGCAGCGGTCGATAATGGCGATTGCGCAGGCCAGCGCCTTTCTGCGGCAGAGCGGACGCGCTTTGAGATCGTCGGCGACCACTTTGCGCAAACGGGGCAACGCCTCGATCAGCAGTCGCAAGCGCTTCAGCTTGCGGCGTTCGCGAACCCGCTCCCATTCGGGATGATAGAGATATTGCAGCCGCCCGGCCTCGTCCCGCCCGATCGCCTGGAGATGGGCCCGCGGGTCGGTCGCGATGCGGACCTCGCGATAGGCTGGAGGAACCGCAAGGGAGTCGATCCGCTCAAGCAAGGCCGCGTCCCGGACGGGCTCATCAGTGGCGTCGAGATAGGCAAAGCCCCTGCCGCGCCGGACCCTGCGGATCGTCAGATCTCGGGGATTGACGATCCGCAGCCGACCAGAGGCGGCCGATGGCTTGCCGGCGACCATGACGTTACTGCTTGCCCAGCGCTTCCTGCATCAAGCCGCTTCCCGGCGGTTGTGATACCGGCGCACGAGTTCTTCCGCATGGGCCAAATCAGCCTGCGTGAAGGCCGGCACCGGATCCGTGAGGATGGCGGTGAGGACATCCCGGTCGCGCTGGCCATTCGCAATCACAAAGGCGAGCGCATCCCTCGTCTCGCGTTCGGCATGAAGCTGGGCCACGAGGGCCGCAATCAATCTGTCCTTGGCCGATAGCTGCATGGCAAAACCTCCGGAGGAAGCTTCGCGATAAACACGGCCGGGCCAGCGCTTGTTCCGCCCAGGCCCAATCGGTCAGCCCGCCAGCGGCGACGCGCCGATCGTGACGGTGAGCGCGCCGAGGCTCTCGATGCTCCCGACGAGAACATTGCCCGGAAGGACCGCACCGACGCCATGCGGCGTGCCGGTCATGATCACATCGCCGGGTTCGAGCGAGTAATATTTCGAGAGCGTCGCGATGATCTCGGGCGTACGCCAGATCATCAGGGACAGATCGGAATCCTGGCGTGCGAGGCCGTCGACCTCAAGGCGGATCTTTCCCGCGGACGGGTGGCCCACCTGTCCAACCGGGTAGATCGGGCCGCAGGGCGCCGAGTGATCGAATGATTTCTTGAGCTCCCACGGAATCCGCGGGCCGTCCGGCGTATTGAGCAACCTGCGGCGCGTCATGTCGAGGCAGATGCCGTAGCCGAAGACATGCTCGAGCGCTTCGTCCTGCGGGATGTCGTAGCCGCCGGACTTCATCGCCACCATGAGCTCGAGTTCGAAGTGAAAATCGTCCGTCATCGGCGGATAGGGAACGACTCCACCGTTGTGAACGATCGCATCGGCCGGCTTCTGGAAGATGAGTGGGAAATCGCGCGTCTCGTCGCCGCCCATCTCCCTGACATGGGCGACATAGTTGCGACCCACGCAATAAATCCGCCGGATCGGAAATCGCGCCGTTGAGCCCTCGATGGGCAGCGACTGGAGGGCCGGTGCCGGAACGGCGAAGTCTGCGAGTGTCGTCATCTGGGAAGCCATGCGCTGGGTCACGATCGGGACAGCATATGGGCCATGGCGCACCTGTCCAGATAAATCTGCATATTTTTACTCTCATGCTAATAATATGAATTTATTTGACACCCATGACCGATAATGCATCGTTCATTCATCCGTATCAGAAAAACGCAGGGGAACGGGATGAAACGTAGGCAGTTCATGGCAGCGGCGGCGGGTCTGCCGCTTGCGCTCGCAGCGTCGCGTGTCCATGCGCAGGCGCAGGACGAGCTCACGATCGTCTATCCGAGCCCGGGCGGGCTGGGCTATTTCGCCCTCTATGCCGCGATCGGCGAAGGTTACTTCGCCGAGGAGAAGCTCAAGATCCAGCCGCGCAGCGTCAATGGTTCGGCCCAGGCCATCCAGGCGCTCCTTGCGGGCCAGGCGCAACTCGCCCATCCCGGCCCGGGGCCGCTGATGGCGGCGCGCGAGCGCGGTCAGGATCTGGTCTACATCTACAATTACTTCACGCGCAGCCAGTTCAACCTCGTCGTGCCCGAGGCTTCGCCGTTCCAGAAGCCCACCGACCTGAAGGGCAAGGTCATCGGCGTCGGTACGGCAGACGGGGCGGAGGTCGCGTTCGTGCGCTCGATCTTCGACGCCGAGGGCATGAAGGAAGGCCAGGACTACAAGTTCATCACGGTTGGCGAGGGCGGCATGGCGGTTGCCGGCTTCATGCAGAAGGCGATCGATGCCTATGCTTCCGACACGGCGGGCGCGGCCACGCTGACGCTGCGAGGCGTCAAGCTGCGCTCGCTGACGCCTCCGCCCTTCCAGTCCTTCTTCGGCAACGGCTATGTGGTGACGCGCAAATATCTCGACGAGAACCGCAGCATGCTGGAGCGCTTCGGGCGCGCGCTGGTCAGGGGCACCAAATTCGGGATCGACCCCGCCAATCGGGCCGCGACCCTGAAACACGCGCGAATGGGCAATCCGCAGCAGTTGGAAAACATGCCGTTCGCCGAGGCTTTGCTCGACGTCTATTACAAACTGACCAGCCCGATCGATCCCGCCAAGGGCTTTGGCTACAACCACCCCGCGGCCTGGGAGATGTGGCAACAGACACTCGTTGCCTCGGGCGACCTCAAGAAGCCGCTCGCCGACCTGACCAAGGCCTATTCCAACGATCTCGTCACGGCCTGGAACGCTCCGCGATGACGGTGGCGGTGACTGTATCGGCCGAGGCGCGACCTCGGCCGGTCTACGAACTCGCGCAGGTTTCGAAATCCTATGGCGAGCGCGTGGTGGCGTTGGAGAGCGTCGACCTGGTTCTCCGGGAAGGCGAGTTTCATTCGGTCATCGGTTCCAGCGGCTGCGGGAAGTCGACGCTGCTCAAGATCATGGCGGGCCTGACTCCGCCTTCGAAAGGCCGGGTGATGCTCGCGGGGACGCCGGTGCTCGGAGCGCGTGCCGATATCGGGATGATGTTCCAGCAGGCGACATTGTTTCCGTGGCGGACGACGCTCCAGAACATCCTGCTTCCGGTCGAAGTCCGCGAAGGGCGCGCTGCAGCCGAGACGGCCGCGGCGCGTGCTCGCATCCTGCTCGAACTGGTCGGGCTGAAAGGATTCGAGGACACCTACCCGTCGCAGCTCTCCGGCGGCATGGCGCAGCGCGCCGCGATCTGCCGGATGCTGATCTCGGAGCCGAACGTACTGCTGCTCGACGAGCCGTTCAGCGCGCTCGACGAGATCACCCGTGACTTCATGAACATGGAGCTGCAGCGCATTTGCCGGGAGCGCAACGCCTCGGCCTTCCTGGTGACCCATTCCATCGCCGAAGCCGTCATCCTCTCCGACATCGTGCATGTGATGTCGTCGCGCCCTGGGCGGATCGTGCGCAGCATCCCGATCGCGCTGCCGCGGCCGCGGACGCTCGACATGACCACGCTGCCGCTCTTCGGTGAGTATGTCGGTGTGATCCGCGGCCTTCTCGACAAGGGAGCATTCCTGTGAGCCAGGTCGCGGAGAAGCCGCTGGTGGGCGCCCTGCCCGCCGACACGGTCTGGATCGAAAAGGTTTCGTGGATTTCCAAGGCTCCGCGCTGGGCCTCGATGCTGGGGCTGCTCGTGCTCTTTCTCGGGCTTTGGCAGGGCATCACCTCCGCCGAGATCGTCTCGCCACTGATCCTGCCCACGCCGGGCGATACGTTGCGCGATATCGGCTTCGTCGGGCGCAACCTGATGGCCGGAGACTATATGCTGCCGGCCTTCTGGGTCACGGCAAGCGAGGTCCTCGTGGGCTTCTTCGTGGCGCTGACGATTGGCGTCACGCTCGGCGTCGTGGTCGGGGAAACGAGCTTCGGCGAACGCGCGGTGATGCCCTACATCGTTGCGATCGACACCATGCCGAAGCTCGCCTTCGCCCCTCTCTTCGTCGCCTGGCTCGGATTCGGCATCATGTCGAAGGTCGCGCTGGCGGCCTTCATCTCGGTGTTTCCGATCATCGTCGGCACCGCTGCCGGATTGCATGCGGCCGACGAGAATGCACGCATGCTGTTCAAGAGCATCGGCGCCTCGCGCCTGCAGACGCTGGTCAAGCTGAAGATCCCGACCGGCCTGCCGCAGTTCTTCACCGGCCTGAAGATCGCCGCGATCAGCGTGGTCTCGGGTGCGATCGCCGGCGAGTTCCTTGGCGGCGGACAGGGCTTCGGCGAGCTGATCCGGGTTGCCGCATCGCAGCTCGACACCCCACGCGTCTTCTCGCTGATCATCTATCTCAGCCTGCTCGGGCTTTTCATGTTCGGCGTCGTGTCCTGGATGCAGTACAGGTTCGTCTTCTGGCAGCGTTCGAGTAACACCATCTCTTCCAGGGCATCCCGGTGAGCGGCAGCAGGACAGACACGACCATGGCAAAAGCTGCCGAGAAGACCACGCTGTCGACGACGGTCTACCAGAAGCTGCGCAGCGATATCATCCAGGGCGAGTTCAGGCCGGGTGAGAAGCTGCGCATCGAGGGCATCGCCTCGACCTATGGCGTCGGCAGCAATGCGGTTCGCGAGGCCCTGTCGCGGCTGTCATCTGAGCGGCTGGTCGAGCGGCACGAGCAGCGCGGCTTCTCCGTGCCGACGATCGCCCTCGATGATTGGCGGGTCCTGGTCCGCACGCGCTGCTGGCTTGAAACCAGGGCGCTCGAGGAAGCGATCAGCCATCGTGACGAGCGCTGGGAGGAAGGCATCGTGCTCGCCCTCCACCGGCTGTCACGCTATCGCTCGGATCTTCCGGCGGAGCGCGCCGCCTGGGAGGACGCCCATCGCAATTTCCACCGGGCGCTGCTGGCGAATTGCGGCTCGCCCTGGCTGCTCGAGTTCTGCGAGATCCTGGCCGACCATGCCTCGCGCTATATCTCGATCTCGCACGCCTTTGGCAGGATGCCGCGCAATGGCCAGAGCGAGCACGAGGAACTGATGAAGGCGGTGCTCAACGGCACCCCGCAGGAGGCCTGCGCGCTGCTCGTCGCGCACTACACCAAGACGCTCCAGACGATCGAGGAACTATTTGCGGAGGAGCGCTTCGCCGCCCTTGCGACCGGGCCGGGGACCCCACGATCCGCGGAACTCGCGGACTGATGGGACGACGCGACGCGGAGGTTCGCTCCCCGCACCAACGGGAGCGCCGGATCGCTCCCGCAGGGCCGAGCAACGATGACGGCTCGCCTGCTTCTCGGGCGAGCAAACCTGTCACAGGTCGCGAGTGCGATCGGGCAGCTTGTCAATGGCCTCGTCGGCGCCTTGATCCTTATGAAGCACGCCCTCCCGCAAGACCTTCGTTGCGGCGTCGGTCTTGAGCTTGGGATCAGTGGGCAATGCCTTTGTTTCGGGCGTCGCCTCCAGCCCGATCTTGTCGGGCTTCTTCCCGTCACCGCGCGCTGCCGCTGCGAATGTCGCCAGTGCTTCCGGTTGCTTTGCCATGGTGTCCTCCCTTGTTGTCGGGTCAACCCAGGACGGCGCTCGCTTGTTCCGTTGGACTGGGGCTGGTCGAGCCTTGCCACCTGGCGGTCAAGCCCGCTTCATCTGCGCGATCACCGGGGCGTCGCCTGACGAGCGGCCCGAGAGAGCATCGATGCCCACGCGGACAATGGCCTGCTGAGCTTGTGTCTGGCTGCATCTGGGAAACCAGATGGGAGGAACGGAACGGCCGTCGCTGAGAAACGTTGCCCTGACAACGCATCGCGATCGAGACCGCGCCGTGGTCGTCGCGCATGCGCAGAAAGCGGCGGACATACTCATGGCCACATCAAAGGCGCGCGGAACCCGGACCGGCAATTCTGGCGAGGGTGGCGAAATCCATCAGACGGCCGCGGCGCCGGATGAGAGGATCACGACCAACCACGGTGTTCCGATCAGCGACAATCAAAACTCGCTCAAAGCCGGAAGGCGCGGGCCGACCTTGCTGGAGGATTTCGTCCTGCGGGAGAAGATCCAGCATTTCGACCATGAGCGCATCCCCGAGCGCATCGTCCACGCCCGCGGTTCGGCTGCCCATGGTTTCTTCGAGCTGACGGATTCCCTGGCTGAATTCACCCGCGCCAAGATCCTGACGGAAATCGGCGTGAAGACCGAACTCTTCACGCGCTTCTCGACGGTTGCCGGCGGTGCCGGCTCGGTCGATACCCCGCGCGACGTTCGCGGCTTCGCGGTCAAGTTCTATACCAACGAGGGCAACTGGGATCTCGTGGGCAACAATATCCCGGTGTTCTTCATCCAGGACGCCATCAAGTTTCCCGATCTCATCCACGCAGTGAAGATGGAGGCCGATCGCGGCTATCCGCAGGCAGCCAGCGCGCATGACACGTTCTGGGACTTCATCGGCCTGATGCCTGAATCAACCCACATGATCATGTGGGCGATGTCGGACCGCACGATCCCGCGCTCGCTACGCATGATAGAGGGGTTTGGCGTCAACACCTTCCGGCTGCTCAACGACAAGGACGAAGCGACGCTGGTCAAGTTCCATTGGCGTCCCAAGCTCGGCACGCAATCGACCTGCTGGGACGAAGCCGTGAAGATTGCCGGCGCCGATCCCGACTATCACCGTCGCGACCTGCACGAGGCGATCGCGGCGGGGAACTTCCCGGAATGGGAGTTCGGCGTCCAGCTTCTGAGCCAGAAGCAGGCAGACGCCCTGCCCTTCGACATTCTCGACGCGACCAAGGTGATCCCCGAGGAGCTCGTGCCGATCCGGTTCATCGGCCGCATGGTCCTGAACCGGAACCCGGACAACTTCTTCGCCGAGACCGAGCAGGTCGCCTTCCTGCCGACCAACATGCCACCCGGCATCGACGTGTCGGAAGACCCGCTCCTGCAGGGCCGCCTGTTCTCCTATCAGGACACGCAGCTCTCGCGCCTGGGAACCGTGAACTTCCATCAGATTCCGGTCAACAGGGCCAAGGGCTGTCCTTTCCAGAACATGCAGCGCGACGGCCAGATGCAGACCCAGGTCTTCAAGGGGCGGGCGAATTACGAGCCCAACAGCCTGAGCGAGGCGGGCGAAGACGGCGGGCCGCGCGAGGACCCCGCGGGCGGCTTCCGGACATTCACCCTGCCCATGGAAGAGGCCAAGGTCAGATTGCGCTCGGAGAGCTTCGCCGACCACTACTCGCATGCGCGGTTGTTCTTTCAATCACAGACCGAGATCGAACAGGCCCATATCGCCAGCGCATTCGTCTTCGAACTGTCTAAGGTGTCGCTCGAACATGTCCGGCTGCGGGTTCTCTCCAATCTGCTCAATGTCGATGAGACGCTCGCCAGGCGCGTCGCGGACGGCATGAACATGGACCTGCCCAAAGCATCGGCTCCGGCAGTCGCGCCGCAGGACATGAAGGCGTCTCCCGCGCTCCGCATCGTCGGCAAATATCCCGTGACCCTGAAAGGCCGGTCGGTCGGCATTCTGGTTTCGGATGGAGCCGATGGCGCCGTGATCGACGCGGTCAAGAAGGCGGTCGAAGCCGAAGGGGCATCGGTAAAGATCGTCGCCCCGAAGATCGGTGGCGTGGCCTTGAAGGGCGGCGCCAGGCTGAAGGCCGACGGACAACTGGCAGGCACCCCTTCCGTGATGTTCGATGCGGTCGCGATCGTCGTCTCGACCGAGGGATGCGCCGCGCTGATGAAGGAGGGCGCGGCGATCGACTTTGCCAAGGACGCCTTTGGCCATCTCAAGGCCATCGGCTTCAGCCCGGAAGCCAAGCCCCTGCTCGACAAGGCAGGCGTCGTTGCCGATGCCGGGGTCGTCAGCCTCGACAATAAGGCGAGCCTCTTCCTGGAGCCCGCCCGGACGCGGCAATGGGCCCGTGAGCCAAAGGTGCGCACATTGGCGTAGAGCACCCATCGTCAGACACCGCCCGAGCTCCGGGCGAGGTCGAACCCTGCATGGCCGTTAGCCAGCCGGGCCGCTGCCGACAGTCAAGGGACCAGCGCCCTCGACAGTCTCACGGCGCGGCAAACGGCCCTGCAGAACCCCATAGGCGATGAGACCGATCACCAGCCCCCAGAACGCTCCGCCGATGCCGAGCAGGCTGATCTTGGCCGAGGAGGCAAGGAACGTGATCAACGCCGCCTCGCGGGACTTCGGATCGGCCATCGCGCCGGCGAGGCTGCCGCCAATCGTTCCCAGCAGCGCGAGCCCTGCGAGCGTTGTGATGAAGGTCGCCGGGAATGCCATGAAGACCGCCGCCAGAGCCACGCCAAAGACGCCGACAAGCACATAGAAAACGCCTGCGGCGATCCCTGCGATCCACCGTTTGGACGGATCCTCATGCGCTTCCTTGCCCGTGCAGATCGCCGCGGTGATCGCTGCGATGTTGAAGGCGTGGGAACCGAACGGCGCCATGATCAGCGAACCGAGACCTGTCACGGTCACGATCGGATTGGCGCTGGCCCTGAAGCCGTCATTGCGCAGGACGAGCATCCCCGGCATGTACTGCCCGGTCAGCGTGATCAGGAACAGCGGCAGCGCGACGCTCAGGAGCGCATTGAGCGAGAACTCCGGCGCGGTGAACATCGGAGCCGCAAACTTGAACTCAATCCCCGAAAGATCCACGCGTCCCTGCACCGTCAGGAAGGCGAGGCCGAGCACCAGAATACCAACGACCGCATAGCGGGGGGTGAAGCGCTTCAGCACGAGATAGGTGATGATCAGCAGCCCAACCAGCAGCGGATCGACGCTCGCGCCGCCAAACGCGCCGATGCCGAACTGCAGCAGGATACCGGCGAGCAGGCCTGATGCGATACCGGGCGGGATCAACCTGACCACCTTCTCGAAATAGCCCGACAGTCCGAGGGCGACGAATGCGGCTGCCGAGATCAGGTAAGCACCGACCGCCTCGGCATAAGGGGTCGTGGCGAGTGCCGTGACGAGGAACGCCGCCGCCGGCGTCGACCAGGCCGTGATGATCGGCTCACGATAGCGCCAGCTCAGATAAAGCCCGGTCAGCCCGACGCCGATCGAAACAGACCAGACCCAGGATGCGGTCAGCTCGGGACTGAGACCCGCGACCTTCGCAGCCTGAAAGACCAGAATGAAGGTTCCCCCATAGTTGACGATGACAGAGATCAGCCCCGCAACGATCGGAGGCATGAGATCACGGGGATTGAGCCAATGTGGTGACGAGACGGGCGGCATGATTGTCTTCGTTATCCTGAAAGCCCGCATGGCCTGGGCCAGCAAGGCGGGCTTGACTCCTAGCGGGTCAATGGTCTGTTGATCCCATCCACTTTCTTCGAGAAGCTCAGACCAATTGTTCAAGCATTCTCAATTGCAATCCGTGAAGGCCTGGCTTGCCCTTCCCGCCCACGCGGAACTGCCGATTTACGCGCGGATCCAGCGGGCCGTGCGGCAATTGATCCTCGATGGTGCGGTTGGCCCCGGCAAGCCGCTGCCGGCTTCGCGCGCGCTCGCCAAATCGCTCGGTGTCTCCCGCGACACGATCGAAACCGCCTACGCCCAGCTCCATGCCGAGGGCTTTATCGATCGGCGGGTGGGCAGTGGCAGTTTCGTCGCTGAGATGACGGAGTTCTCTCCTGGCGAGAGGCTCTCTCGTCGCAGCGCGCTTCTGCGGAGCCAGGCGCCGAACCTCAGCAAACGTGGAGCGGCGATCTTTCGCAGCGGCGGCGTTCGCGAGCAGCTATCGCCCCGGCCGTTTGCGCCGGGCATACCCGAGACGCGCAGCTTTCCGCTGCCGCTCTGGCAACGCCTGGAACGGCAGGTGCTGAAGGAGACAGGCACGCGGGCGCTGCTTCACGGAGACCCCCAGGGCGCGGAAGCGCTCCGGCGCGCAATCGCTGACTATGTCAACCTGGAGCGAGGTGCCCGCACCCACGCGGACCGCGTGCTTGTTCTGACAAGCTCACAGCAGGCGGTCGCGCTCTGTGCCACCATGCTGCTTGATCCTGGAGATCGCATCTTCATCGAGGATCCGGCCTATTACGGGGCGCGCAAGGCGTTCGATGCCGCCGGTCTGGAATGTGCACCCCTCCCCGTCGACGATCAGGGTATTCTGGTCGAGCAGCTCCTTGCCGATCAGCGCGGGGCGAAGGCCGTCTTCCTGACCCCGTCCCATCAGTTTCCGACGGGCGCGACCCTTGCGCTCGACCGGCGTCTCTCGCTGATCGAATGGGCCGCGAAGCATCAGGCCTGGATCATCGAGGACGACTACGACAGCGAGTTCCATTACGCCGGTAAACCAACCGCCTGCGTGCAGGGCCTCGATCCTCATGACCGGACCATCTATATCGGCACATTCACGAAATCGCTCTTTCCTGGATTGCGGGTGGGCTATGCCGTGCTGCCTCGGCAACTGGTTGCACCGATGACGGTTGCACGCTCGCTCCTCGACGGCCACACCGCCTCGATCACGCAATTGACCCTCGCCCGTTTCATGGAGGGGGGACATTTCGGCGCGCATGTCCGCGCCATGCGAGGCGTCTATGCCGAGCGGCTCGAAATCCTGACCGGCCTCGTGCGGACCCAGCTTTCGGCTTTCGTCGAGCCGCGGGTTCCGGTCGGTGGGCTCCAGATGCCATGCGTGCTGACCATCGACCTTCCGGAGCGTGCTGCCATCGACGCCGCGGAACGCGTTGGCGTCGAGCTTCTGGGCCTGTCGGCGCTTCATGCATCAGGCCATGGCGAGGCGGGCTTTCTGATGGGATTCGCCGCCTATGCCCCGGGAGAGATCGAAGTCGCAGTGAAGAGGCTCGCTCGCGCGTTCCGGACCCTGAAGAGCACCTAGCCTCCCAGAAACCGGCATTCGCAAATGGCCTGCCTCATCCTCTGCAAGTGGATGGGTACAGCAGGCCACTTTCAAGATAGATACCGAGAGGACCGCCACGGCGGAATGCACGACGCCGATCAGCAGCAGATCAACACTCGCATGCGCCAGGTCCGCGCTTCATCGACCCGCCTCGAGGCGGGATCGTGGGTTTCCGCCCTCCGCAAGGTCTTCGCCCGGCCTGCCCGGCGGCGTCATCGGGAGCTTGTTTGCGCATGAATGCACCATCGACGACCGCCCTTTCGAGCGAGGATATCGCACGCTTCGGTGACGACCCTGCCGAAACATTTGCGAAAAATCTGAAAGCCGTTCAGGAGCGCATCGCTTCAGCCTGCCACCGCAGCGGGCGAAACCCCGACGATGTGCATCTGCTGCCGGTCACAAAGACAGTCCCCGCCCATATCCTGCGGCTCGCCTTTGGCGCAGGCATCACCAGCTTTGGGGAGAACAAGCTGCAGGAGGCCCGAGACAAGCGAGCTGTGCTTGGCGACTTGCCGATCCGTTGGAGCATCATCGGTCATCTCCAGACGAACAAGGTCAAGTATCTCACCCGCTTCGCCATGGAGTTTCACGCTCTCGACAGCTTGCGATTGGCCGATGAACTCAATCGCCGGCTGGAGGCCGAGGGACGTGATCTCGACGTCTTCGTTCAGGTGAACACGTCAGGCGAGGCCAGCAAATACGGCCTGCATCCCGACGAGCTTGTGCCGTTCGTCGAACGTCTGCCTGAGTATCCTCGCCTCAAGCCGCGCGGCCTCATGACGCTGGCAATCTTCAGTGCGGATTCCGAGCGCGTGCGCGGCTGTTTCCAGCTGTTGCGTACCCTGCGGGACCGGGCCGTCAGCATTGATCCCGGCCTTGTGCAGTTGTCGATGGGGATGTCCGGGGATTTCGAGAACGCCATCGAAGAAGGCGCCGACGTCGTTCGGGTCGGCCAGGCCATTTTCGGAGCGCGACCGACCAGCGACGCCCTCTACTGGCCTGGCCTTGTCCCGCCCTCGCAGCCGGGAGCGTGACGACACCAAGCCGGCAGCAGATCGGCTTGAGCCAGGCGCCCACTCACCGCTTGCATGTCAGCGCAGTCCTCATCCGGCGACAAG
The DNA here is from genome assembly GCF_052115715.1 of Allobosea sp. 2KB_26. Classification (NCBI taxonomy): domain Bacteria; kingdom Pseudomonadati; phylum Pseudomonadota; class Alphaproteobacteria; order Hyphomicrobiales; family Alloboseaceae; genus Allobosea; species Allobosea sp. 2KB_26. The sequence goes on along the minus strand of NZ_JBFRHE010000002.1, from coordinate 302,860 downwards.
ACGGGTAGCCGAAAGGTCAGGACGGGGTCTTCGCGGCTGATTCAGGTCAGCAGCTGCCCGCCATCGACGACGATCGTCTGCCCGGTCACCCAGCTCGCCATGTCGCTCGCCAGGAACAGGGCGACATTGGCGACCTCCCCCGGCGCCCCGAAGCGCCCCCAGGGAATGCTGCCGAGCGTGCGCTCGTAGAGCTGCGGATCGGTCGTCTTTCGGCTTTCCCACGAACCGCCTGGAAACGCGATCGAGCCAGGCGCGATGGCATTGACCCGGATGCGCTTTGGCGCGAGCGCCCGCCCTTGCCCCATCGTGTAGTTGACCACTGCCGCCTTGATTGCTGCATAGGGCAGCGAACGCGGCACCGCCGTCAGGCCGGAAATCGACGAGATGTTGATGATGGCGCCGCCGCCCGCTTCCTCCAGGAATGGTATCGCCGTCTGGGTGGCGCGCACTGTCGCCATCAGGTCGACATTGATGCTGGCAAGCCAGCCGCTCTCGTCATCCTTCGAGCCGAAGCCCGACGCGTTGTTGATCAGGATGTCGATGCCACCGAGAGCGCGTGCGGCGTCAGTCACGAAGCTTGCGGCCGCAGAGCCCTCGCCGAGATCGCAGGCCATGCTGAAAACCGCCCCACCATGCCGCTTCAACTCGGCTTCGACCGCGCTGAGCCCCTCCGCATTGCGAGCGCAGATCGCCACATCGGCGCCTGCCGCCGCGAAGGAGAGAGCGATGGATCTCCCAATGCCGCGGCTGCCGCCTGCGACGACGACCTTCTTGCCCCTGAAGGAGATTTCCATTCCGTAGCCCCGTGCAAACCAATTGGCAGATCAAGCCATGGTGCGCCTTCGGCAAACCGGCCTCAATCCGAATATGGCCCGGCGTCGCTGTGTCCACACCCCAGTGAGGATCGGACCATGCCGACCTAGCCCATGGCGGGTGCGAACGCATTTTGCGGGGCAAGGAGCCGATCTCCGCTGCCCGTCTCCGGCGGGTCTACCGGGAATGGCGCCGGCTGGAGCCCGCGTCGCTCAGCGGGCAAGCGGCATCCTGAACCTGAACTTCGTCCCCTCGGACGTGGAGATAGCGTCCAGGGTGCCCGCATGTGCCTTGGCGATCTGCGAGCAGATATAGAGGCCGAGACCGAGGCCCTGCTGGTTGGCTCGGGCGGAGGCACGCACGAAGGGTTTGAAAAGCTCGGCCATGATCCCGGGCGGGATCGGCTCTCCGGCATTCGATACCGACAGCTCGAAATAATCGGGAGACCGATGGGCTTCCACGATGACCGGGCCATCCTCGGCACCGTGCCTCAACGCGTTGGCGATGAGGTTTGACGCCATCTGGGCGATGCGCGCCGGGTCACAGTCTATGACGCCGTCGAACCGCAGCGCCGTCCGGATCTCGCGCTCGGGATATGCGGTCTGGAGTTCGCCGATGACCTGCTCGAGCGCGGGCTTGAGGTTCGTCTCTGCGTCGCGCACGAGAATGAATCCGCCGCCCAGCCGCCCGCGTGCGAAATCGAGAACGTCGTCGATCAGGCGCGACATCCGGCCGACGCTGCTCTGCATCATCGTCGCCAGCGTGCGCACCTTCGCCATGTCGTCGCTCTTCAGCACCATGCGAAGGCCGGAATGGATGGAGGCGAGCGGATTGCGCAGGTCATGGCCGAGCACGGCGATGAACTGCTCGCGGATCTCGCTGTTCTGTAATTCCCCGACCAGCCTGGCCGCGCTGTCGGCGAGCTTGCGATGGGCGTCGAGGTGAAAGGCGATCAGCTCCGCGAAGAGCTTGAACATGGCGGTGACGGCTGGGGTGCTGACGACATGCGGCCTTGGATCGATGGCGCAGAGCGTGCCGAAGAACGTTCCGTCGGAGAGGATGATCGGCGTCGAGATATAGCTCTGCAGGCCATAGGTCGCAGGCGTATGATGCTTGCGATAGACGGGGTCTGCGTCGACATGGTCGATGACCACCATCTCGCGGTGATCGCGGATTTCATTGCAGATCGTCGTCTCGATCTTGAGCTCGCCGCCGGGCTGCAGGCCGAAGGCGATTTCGTCGCGGACGCCACAGGCGACCCAGCGATCCTCGGTCACCCGCGCGACGGCCGCAAAGCCCATGCCCGTCGTCCGGCAAACCACCTCCAGGATGCTCGGCACAGCGGCAATGGACGAGACCGCGGCAATATCCTCAGAGAAATCGTGACGCATCAAACCCCGCCCGGAAAAAGCGAGCGGAAACACAATCGTGACGAAGCGTCCATGTCAAAAGACCATTCACGCTTGCCCATCCACGCCCGGATGGGCGGCTGAGACGGTTCTCCATAGCCATGATGATATGTGGTCATTCCGGATGCATACCATCGGATAGAGCCTAGCCGATGACGCGTCCCAGCACCCGTCCAAGCAGGTCCAGACCATAGGGCTTCTTGAGCAGCTCGGTGCGCGGCTCTGCCTCAAGCCCGTCGACCTGGTCCCGCCCTGTCGCAAAGACTATCGCGATCGCCGGCTTGAGCTCACGCAAGCTCCGGGAGAGCTCGATGCCCGAAATGTCGGGCAGACCGACATCGGTCAGCAGAATGTCGATCTCCTCCCGCGATGCGATCTCGATCGCCTCCCGCCCGCTATCGGCCTCGATCGCGACATAGCCGAGTTCGCGAACCAGGTCGGCCGTGTCCATGCGAATGATGGCGTCGTCTTCGCAAACGAGGACCGTGAGTTTCCGTGCTGGCTCAGGTGCCGCGAGCGGGGCCGGGCTGGCCGCCGGCTGCGGCGTCTCGCCAGACGGTTTCCTGCTACCATGCGACAGGACCTGCCTGATCTTCCTGGCCAGAGCCTCGCGCGTGTAAGGCTTCGACAGCAAGTTGACGCCCTCGTCGAGCCGCCCGCCATGCACGATGGAGTTTTCCGTGTAGCCCGAGGTGAAGAGCACACCGAGCTCCGGCAGCCTCTCCTTGGCCTTGCGCGCCAGTTCGGGGCTCTTCAGCGGCCCCGGCATCACGACATCCGTGAAGAGCAGGTCGATCGGAATTCCGCTCTCGATGACCGCGAGCGCGCTTTGCGCGTCATGCGCCTTCAGGACGCGGTAACCGAGTTCACCCAGCAACGCGATCACCGTATCGCGAACGGCCTCATCGTCCTCGACGACCAGAATCGTCTCGCTGCCGCCGCTGACCGGCCCGGTTTCGCTTTCGACCGGCATGTCCTCGACCTGGGTCGAACGCGGCAGGTAGAGCCTGATCGTCGTGCCATGGCCCGGCTCGCTGTAGATCTTCACATGACCGCCGGATTGCTTGACGAAGCCGTAGACCATGGACAGGCCGAGACCTGTGCCCTTGCCTTCGGGCTTGGTCGAGAAGAACGGCTCGAAGACGCGCTCCATTACCTCAGCGCTCATGCCCGAGCCGGTATCCGTCACCGCGACCATGACATACTGGCCGGCCGAGACATCGGAATGCGCGCGCGCATAGGCGTCGTCGAGAAAGGCGTTGCCGGCTTCAATGGTGAGGCGACCCTGCCCGTCCATCGCATCGCGCGAGTTGATCGCGAGATTGAGGAGTGCGTTCTCCACATTGGTCGGATCGACCAATGTGTTCCAGAGCCCGCCGGCGATCATCGTTTCCACTTCGACGGCTTCGCCCAACGTGCGGCGAAGCAGGTCGTCCATGCCCCGGATCAGACGGCCGACACTGACGACCTTGGGCTCCAACGCCTGCCGGCGGCCGAAGGCCAGCAGCTGAGCGGCGAGCTTTGAGCCGCGCGCCACGCCCGCCATGGCGTTCGCGGCCCGTTTTTCGGCTCTCTCATTGCCGGTGATATCGCGCGAGAGAAGCTGCAGGTTCCCGCTGATCACCTGCAGCAGGTTGTTGAAATCGTGCGCAACGCCGCCGGTCAGGTTTCCGATAGCCTCCATCTTCTGGCTGTGGCGTAAGGCATCCTGGGCCCTGGCGAGTTCGGCCGTGCGGAGTTCGACGCGATCTTCCAGAGTCGTGGCGAGGTCCGATAGCGCGGCTTCAGCGGTCTTCTGATCGTCGATATCGGTGTTCGTGCCGATCCAGCGCGCCACCGCGCCGTTCTCATCCAGGATCGGGACGGCGCGGGCAATGTGCCAGCGAAAGGCCCCGTCATGGCGCTTCAGCCTGAATTCCGTCTCATAGCGGACCCCGTCGCGGCGGGCATTCTCCCAGGCTGCGGCGGCACTCGCGAGGTCGTCGGGATGAACGATCGATGCCCAGCGCTCGTCGTCCAGCGCGCCTACCCCTGTTCCAGAATAGGAGTAGACCTGCTCGTTGAACCAATCGAGCATTCCGTCCGGGGTCGCGGTCCAGACATGGTTCGGCATGGACTGCGACAAGGTGCGGAAGCGGCTCTCACTCTCCTGCAACGCGGCCTCGGCCTTCTTGCGGCCGGTAATGTCCTGGAAGAGCACCGCGACCTGTTTCGCGCTGGCCGGCTCGATGCGGAAAGCCGAGAGCTCAAGATAACGGCCGGTGGCGACGAGCTCGCGTTCGAAGCGGATCGGCTGGCCGGTGCGCAGCACGCCGCCATAGAGCTCGACCCAGCCATCGGCCTCGTCCTGCACCATTTCGCGAAGCTTCTTGCCGACGACATCGGGAATGCCGGCATGAACCGCGTAGGCGGGGTTGGCCTCGATATGGACGTAGTCGCTCAGCGCGCCATGCGGCCCGTCGAAGAACTCGATGATGCAGAAACCCTCATCGATGCTGTCGAACAGGGTGCGATAGCGCTCTTCGGTCGCGACCAGTGCCTCTTCGACCGATCGTTGCACCGTGATGTCGCGGGAGATCGCCAGCAGCCGCTCCGGCTTGCCGTGGGGACCCGGGACGGGCGTGATGCGGACATCCCACCATTTGGGCGTGCCCGCGATCGTCTTGGCGAAGCCCACGAACTGGCCGATGCCGCCGGCCCTGGCCGCAGCGACAGCGGCAATCGCCCCTTCCCGGTCCTTGCCCTCCCAGAAATCGGTCCAGGTGCAGCCATCGATTGCTCCAAAATCGGCAACCTCCATGACTCGCATCCCGCCTTCGCTCATGAAGGTCAGCTTGCCGTCGAGGTCGAGAACCTTGATGCAATCGTCGGATATCGCGAGCACGCTCTGGATCAAGCGGCGGTCGCGCTCCACGTCTGTCGTCACAGTCAGGTCCCCGCTCATCGCGCTGTGTTGGGCCGGGAGGCTGCGAGGGCTCCTACCGGCATTCGGCATCAATTGACATGGAGGAGATCATCGCGGGGCACCAGGCTGAGCAGGATGGGAGGAAAAGCCGGAGATAGACTCGCCAACAGGTCGCCGGGGAGACGAGCGATCTCGACACCTGCAACCAACTGGCGATGCTCAACTGCGATGCCCTTCTCCAGGTTCCATCTCTCCGAAAAAAAAACTGCGACGAGGTCGTCCCGTGCCAACCCTCATTCTGATCCAGCTTGGGATTCGCCCTCGCCGTCCCCGCCATTCCTCACGCCGTAGGAACTGGATTTTGCGCCCAGCACGAGCGTGTAGCCGACGGCTTCCAGCCCTCGCCTGAGCAGTTCGCGTACCGCCGCAGCACGCGTCGGCATGCGATTATTGAACCGGAAGTCATCGATCACCCTCAGTTCGTCCTCGTCGAGCATGACCTGGAGTCGCTCGCCGCGGCTAAGACTGGTTCCCTTGATCGTCGTCTCGCTCATCGTTCGACCCTGCGCTGACTCGGGATCACTCAATCGACGCAAAAGCATCACTCCCCTCAGAATGCGCCACTTACTCATTTGTTCCAAGTGAGCCATCGCCTCGAAATAAGCAGGCGGCGCGCACACCTCCCTATAAGCCACTGCACCAATTGGTTTTTCATCGTATCGGCCGGCGAGACACGGTACTCTTGCGGAAATAATTTCAGGGAGGGCGCCGGACTAGCGCCGTTCCGGAACAGGAGCAGCGATGCCAGTTGCAGGAAAAATCGTACTGAAGAGCGGAGCACAGCTTCCGCTGGAATACCGCATGGTGACCCAGCCGGACGGCCTCTTGTCGGGAGAGCTGATCGGAGATCTGGACGCCTGGGATCCGTTGGTCTTTGCCGATCGCCTGAGACTGGTCTGCAATGACGGGCGATCCGTCGAGGTGCTGATCACGCATGTGACCGACAAGGGCGCACTCTTCATCGCCGCGATGGAAGCGGCCGCCACGCACTCCGACTGCCAGGATGTGGCGCCGGCGACGGCGGCCATCGCTGGCTAGTTCACCGGACCTGATCTCGTATCTGGTCCGCTGATCTCACCTCAATGTGTTTGAATCGGCCTTCCCGAAAGCCGCCGTCCACGTTTTGGGCCGATGCGTGGGATTGGGCCGCGGCGTGCCCGGATCTGCGCGCCGCCGGTTTCAGCTTGTTGCCGCGTCGACGGCACGCTGGAGATCGACTTGCCAGAACGGCTTTGAGAGCCGAGGCAGTTTCTGTCCCTGGTCGGTTGGCAGCTCCGCATAGCCGGTCGCCAGGATGATCGGCAGGCTCGGCCATTTCGCCCTGATGATTTCGGCGAGCTGGGCCCCCGTCATCCGGGGCATCGCATGATCGGTGATGACGAGATCGACCTTCGCGCCGCCGTCGAGAACCTCGAGCGCCTCCATGGCCGAGGCCGCCTCGATCACGCTGTGTCCTAGATCCTCGAGCAAGGCTGCGGTGTTCATCAGGATCAGCGCGTCGTCATCGACGGCGAGCACGAGCAATGAGCGCTGGGGCGTGTCATCCACCGGATGCGATCGAGCATCAGGCAAGACTTCCGCTGTCGGCAAGCGCATTGCGGCGGGAAGCCAGATTTCGGCCGTCGTTCCCTGTCCGGAGCGGCTATTCAGGACAAAGCGCCCCCCGGATTGCTCGGCCATGCCATGGACCATGGAAAGTCCGAGCCCGGTGCCCTTGCCGACCCCCTTGGTCGTGAAGAACGGTTCGGTGGCGCGCGCCAACGTCTGCTCGTCCATTCCCTCGCCGACATCGCTTACCGACAAGCAGAGATAGCGCCCGGGTGCCAGGTTCGAGCGCCCGCCTGCCGAAATATCCTCGGCGCGCGCCGCAAGGATGATCGTCCCCCCACCTGGCATGGCGTCCCGCGCATTCATGGTCAGGTTCAAGAGCGCCAGTTCAAGCTGATGCGGATCGACGCGCGCTGCGTCCAAGGCGAGCGGAAACCGCGTTTCAATGCTGACGAGCGGACCAAGCGAGCGCTGAAGCAGCTCCGACATGCCCGAGACCAGCTTGGGCAGATCGACCGTCGCCGGGGTAAGTTCCTGGCGGCGCGCGAAGGACAGCATGCGCTGCGTCAGGGAAATTCCCCGACGTGCGCCTTCGATCGCGTTATCAGCGAGAGCCGCGACTTTCTCGTTCGTGGCCTGTTTGCGGATGAGTTCCAGGCTGCCCAGGATGGCGGCCAGCAGGTTGTTGAAATCATGTGCAACGCCGCCCGTGAGCTGACCGATGGCCTCGGTCTTCTGGCTCTGAAGCAGCGATTGTCGCGCTTCATCCAGCGCCTGCTCGTGGCGCCGCCGTTCGGTCATGTCTCGGGTGACCTTGGCGAAGCCGATGACGTCGCCATTGTCGCCCTTGATCACATCGATGACCACGCTTGCCCAGAACGGCGTCCCGTCCTTTCGGACGCGCCAGCCCTCCTTTTCGAACTTGCCCTCGCGCATGGCCGTATCGAGGGCGCGCTGGGGCTCGCCCTTCTCGCGGTCCTCTGCCGTATAGAACCGGGAGAAATGCTGGCCGATGATCTCGTCGGGGGTGTAGCCCTTGATCCGCTCGGCACCCTGGTTCCAGTTGCTGATGATGCCGTCGCGATCGAGCATGTAGATGGCGTAATCGGTGACGCCTTGCACCAGGAGCCGGAAGCGCTCCTCGCTTCGACGCAGGGCATTTTCGGCCTCTCTTCGCTCGGAGAGATCCCGCGTGATCTTGGCGTAGCCGAGAATATCGCCGTCTGTTCCATAGATCGCATCGATGACGACGCTGGCCCAGAAGGTCGTGCCATCCTTGCGGACGCGCCAGCCTTCGCTTTCGAAGCGGCCCTCGCGCGCCGCCGTGCCCAGCGCAAACGCGGGCAGGCCGCGTGCGCGATCGGCATCGGTGTAGAAACGCGAGAAATTCGTCCCAAGGACCTCGAGCGCGGTATAGCCCTTGAAGCGTTCGGCGCCGCGGTTCCAGCTGCTGATCGTGCCCGCCGGGTCGAGCATGTAGATCGCATAATCCGTGACGGCCTCGACCAGGATGCGATAACGCTCATCGCCCATTGCAGATTGTTCGGCCTTGCCCATAGCGTCCCCGCGCATCACACCGGAACAGGGAACGCCGGGGAATCGAAACTGTTCCGTCGCCGGAACGAAAAAACGGCGGGCGCCTCGCCGTAGCGCAGCATGCGGCCCGGGCGTCAGAGTTGCTCCTCTGCACGATCGACCGCCTGGAGTTCCGGAAGATCTGAGCGTGCTGCGCAGGTCCTCGGCGCATTTTCAGATTGAACCGAACGGCTGCCGCGCTAGCCTAGCTGCAATGATCATTCGTCAGCTCGTCTATCTGGATGCCCTTGCCCGCGAGAAGCATTTTCGGCGCGCAGCCGAGGCCTGCCACGTCTCCCAACCCACCCTGTCGACCGCCATCGGACAGCTGGAGGAAGAACTTGGCGTGCTCATCGTCGAGCGCGGACGCCGGTTTCAGGGACTGACCAACGAGGGCGAGGTCGTCCTTGCCCATGCCCGCCGCATCCTGGCGGAGGCCGACCTGCTGAAGGAATCGATCGCGGAGCTCAGGCAGGGCGTGAGCGGCCGAATCCGGCTCGGCGCCATTCCGACAGCCCTGCCGATGATCGCCCATATCACCGCGCCATTCTCCGAGCGCTACCCGGCCGTCTCCCTGACCGTGCTGTCGCTGACCTCAGCCGAGATCCAAAGCCGGATCGACAATTTCGAGCTCGATGTCGGTCTCACCTATCTCGACAACGAACCGCTCGACCGGGTGATCTCGAAACCGATCTACCTGGAATCCTATGTGCTGCTGACGCGCGAAGATGGCGCGCTCGGCGGGCAGGACACCATCACCTGGGCGGAAGCGGCAGAACTCAAGCTCTGCCTGCTGACCTCAGACATGCAGAACCGACGGATCATCGACGGCATCTTCCGCTCCGTCGGACACTCGCCGCGGCCGGCGATCGAGACCAACTCGATCTTCAATCTGTGCTCCCATGCCGGCATTCAGGGCGTCTCGAGCATCGTGTCGCTGCAACTGCTCGAGTTCTTCGGCGTGCCGCTCGGAACCAAGGCGCTGCCCCTGGTGGAACCCGACGCCAAGCGCACCATCGGGCTGATCGTGGCGGACCGCCAACCCTTCGCGCCGCTGGCGCGCAATCTGCTGATGATGTCGCGCCCGATCAGCGAGGCCGGGCTGCCCCGACTGCCAATCGTCAGATAGCTGGGTTCTATCTAAGACGGCAGATCCAGCTCATCCCAGAGGGAACTATAATCGTTTGTCTGCGTTCTGTTGATCGGCACGCAAGGAGATGCGGCGGGCATCCCGATAATGCGGCTTTTTGATAGCTAGAAACTATCATGTAGTTGGAACAAACGATTTGAAATCGTTCCAACCTTGGCCACCCTGACCACAAGCACGACAGCCGGTTCAACGGCGCCGCTTGGAGGAAATATGGCTGAGTTTTCGGCATGGGACCGGGACGAAGCACGTCGAATCGTCGGCGGGCTCGTTCATTTGGAAGGCGCAACCCTGCCCCTCCTGCACGCCTTGCAGGAGGAGTTCGGCTATATCGACGCCGAAGCCGTACCGCTGATTTCCGAGGCCTTGAATCTGTCGCGCGCCGAGGTTCACGGCACGATCAGCTTCTATCACGACTTCAGGGCCGAGCCGCCGCCGCGCCGCGTCGTCAAGCTGTGCCGGGCCGAGGCCTGCCAGGCGCTCGGTTGCGAAGATCTCGTCGCACATCTCGCCCAGGCGGGCGGGATCGCGGTCGATCACGCCTCTCCCGACAGCCCCGTCGCGGTCGAGACGGTCTATTGCCTCGGCAATTGCGCGCTCGGGCCCTCGGCGCTGGTGGATGGCGAACTGATCGGGCGCGTCGACGCGGCGCGCCTGCTGGCGCTTTGCGAGACACAGCCCGGCTCCAGGGGGCAGCGATGAGCCAGGAGTTCACGAGCAGCCCGGTCCCCAGCATCCGCGTCTTCGTGCCGATCGATGCGGCCGCCCTATCGGTCGGGGCCGAGGCGGTCGCGCAGGCGATCCTGCGCGAAGCCGCAGAACGCGGCATCGAGATCGAACTCGTCCGCAATGGTTCGCGCGGCCTGCTCTGGCTGGAACCGATGGTCGAGGTTGAAACCAGCGAAGGCCGCGTCGCCTATGGCCCGGTGACGGCGGCTGCCGTGGCAGGATTGTTCGATGCCGGTTTCACCAGCGGCGACGCGCATGCGCTGCGCCTTGGGCCGGTCGCTGAACTCGACTGGATGAAGCGCCAGCAGCGCCTGACCTTCGAGCGAGTCGGCGTCACCGATCCGCTCTCCCTGGCGGATTATCGCGCCCATGGCGGTCTCGCAGGATTGCAGGCGGCGCTCGCGCTTCAGCCGGCCGAGATCGTCGAGACGGTGCGCGCGTCTGGCCTGCGCGGCCGGGGCGGCGCCGGGTTCCCGACGGGGATCAAATGGAAGACAGTCCAGGATGCCAGGGCCGAGCAGAAATATATCGTCTGCAATGCCGATGAGGGCGATTCCGGCACCTTTGCCGACCGCATGCTCATCGAGGGCGACCCCTTCCTCCTGATCGAAGGCATGGCGATCGCGGCCGTTGCGGTCGGCGCGACGCGTGGCTACATCTATCTGCGTTCGGAATATCCGCATGCCTATCGCGCGCTCTGCCGCGCCATTCTGAAGGCGGAACATGCCGGCCTGCTCGGCGACTCGGTCCTCGGTTCCGGACATGCTTTCCACCTCGAAGCCCGGCTCGGAGCGGGCGCCTATATCTGCGGGGAGGAGACCTCGCTGCTCGAAAGCCTTGAAGGAAAGCGGGCGATCGTCCGGGCCAAGCCGCCCCTGCCCGCGCTGCAGGGCCTGTTCGGCAAGCCCACGATCGTCAACAACGTGCTGTCCTTCGCAGCCGTGCCCTGGATCCTGGCCCATGGTGCGCAGGCCTATGCCGATTTCGGCATGGGTCGCTCGCGCGGCACGCTGCCGGTCCAGCTCGGCGGCAATATCAGGCGCGGCGGGCTGATCGAGCTCGCCTTCGGCATCTCCCTGCGGGAGATCATTGAGGGGTTCGGCGGCGGCACGCTGAGCGGCCGGCCGATCCGTGCCGTCCAGGTCGGCGGCCCGCTCGGCGCCTATCTGACCGAGAAGCAGCTCGACACGCCGATGGATTACGAGGCGCTGGCGGCGATGCGGGCGATGCTCGGCCATGGCGGCATCGTCGTCTTCGACGACACGGTCGACATGGCCAAGCAGGCGCGCTTCGCCTTTGCGTTCTGCGCCAAGGAAAGCTGCGGCAAGTGCACGCCCTGCCGGATCGGCGCGACACGCGGCGTCGAGGTGATGGACCGCATCATCGCCGGCCAGGAGCGTCCGAAGAACATCGCCGTGCTGCGCGATCTTTCGCGCCTGATGACCGACGCTTCGCTCTGCGCGATGGGTGGCCTGACCCCCATGCCGGTGCTGAGCGCGCTGAACCATTTTTCCGAGGATTTCGACCGGCCACCGCTGCCGATGGCCGCCGAATGAGGAGCGCCTGATGAGCCTGATCAAGGAGATCGATTACGGGACGCCGATCCGCGTGGCGGAGAAGCTGGTCACGCTGACGGTCGACGGGCAAAGCGTCTCGGTTCCCGCCGGGACCTCCGTCATGGCCGCGGCGATGAGCCTCGGCACCAAGATCCCGAAACTCTGCGCCACCGATACGCTCGAGCCCTTCGGCTCGTGCCGGCTCTGCCTCGTCGAGATCGAAGGCCGCCGCGGCACGCCCGCCTCCTGCACCACACCGGCTGAGGACGGCATGGTGGTCAGGACGCAAAGCGAGCAGCTCTCGACACTGCGCAAGGGCGTGATGGAGCTCTACATCTCCGATCACCCGCTGGACTGCCTGACCTGCTCGGCCAATGGCGACTGCGAATTGCAGGATATGGCCGGCGCTGTCGGCCTGCGCGAGGTGCGCTATGGCTATGAGGGTGAGAACCACGTCTTTGCGAAGCAGGACGGCGCCGCAAACGCACTGTTCCTCAGCAAGGACGCTTCGAACCCCTATTTCACCTATGACCCGTCGAAATGCATCGTCTGCAACCGCTGCGTCCGCGCTTGCGAAGAGGTGCAGGGCACGTTTGCGCTGACGATCACCGGGCGCGGCTTCGAGTCACGTGTCGCGGCCGGCCCGACGGACTTCCTCGGCTCCGAATGCGTCTCCTGCGGCGCCTGCGTCCAGGCCTGCCCGACCGCGACCCTGATGGAAAATTCTGTCATCGCGATGGGCCAGCCGGAGCATTCCAAGGTCACGACCTGCGCCTATTGCGGCGTCGGCTGCTCGTTCAAGGCCGAGATGCAGGGCGACCGCGTGGTGCGGATGGTTCCCTACAAGGACGGCAAGGCGAACGAGGGACATTCCTGCGTCAAGGGTCGCTTCGCCTGGGGCTATGCGAACCACAAGGACCGCATCACCAGTCCGATGATCCGCGAGAAGATCACCGATCCCTGGCGCGAGGTGTCGTGGGACGAGGCGATCGGTTACGCCGCGTCCGAGTTCAAGCGGATCCAGGCCAGCTACGGCCGGGAATCGGTTGGTGCGATCACCTCGTCCCGCTGCACCAATGAAGAGGTCTTTCTCGTCCAGAAGCTGGTGCGCGCCGCGTTCCGCAACAACAATGTCGATACCTGCGCCCGCGTCTGCCACTCGCCGACCGGATACGGACTGAAGACCACGCTCGGCACCTCCGCCGGTACCCAGGACTTCAAGTCGGTGGCCAAGGCGGATGTGATCATCATCATCGGCGCCAACCCGACCGACGGTCACCCCGTCTTCGCCTCACGGATGAAGAAGCGTCTGCGCGAGGGCGCCAAGCTGATCGTCGCCGATCCGCGCAGGATCGACCTCGTGAAGTCGCCGCATATCAAGGCCGAGCATCACCTCCAGCTCAAACCCGGCACCAATGTCGCGCTGATGAATGCGATCGCCCATGTCGTGGTCACCGAAGGGCTGATCGACGAGGATTATGTCCGCGAGCGCTGCGACCTGACCGATTTCGAGATCTGGGCCCGCTTCATCGCCGAGGAGCGTAACTCGCCCGAGGCGAGCGAGGAGTTTACCGGCGTGCCGGCAGCCGAGGTCCGCGCCGCAGCTCGCCTTTTCGCCACCGGCGGCAATGGCGCGATCTATTACGGGCTCGGTGTCACCGAGCACAGCCAGGGTTCGACAATGGTCATGGCCATGGCGAACCTCGCGATGGCGACCGGGAATATCGGCCGCGAGGGCGTCGGCATCAATCCGCTGCGCGGCCAGAACAACGTCCAGGGCTCCTGCGACATGGGGTCGTTCCCCCATGAGTTTTCCGGCTACCGCCACGTCTCGGACGACGCGACCCGCCAGATCTTCGAGATGATGTGGGGCGTGCCGCTGGAGACCGAACCGGGCCTGCGCATTCCCAACATGCTCGACGAGGCGGTCGGCGGCACCTTCAAGGGGCTCTATGTCCAGGGCGAGGACATCGCGCAGTCCGACCCCAACACCCAGCACGTCACGGCCGGCCTCACTGCAATGGAATGCGTCGTCATCCAGGATCTCTTCCTGAACGAGACGGCGAAATACGCCCATGTCTTCCTGCCGGGTTCGTCCTTCCTGGAGAAGGACGGCACCTTCACCAATGCCGAACGCCGGATCAACCGGGTCCGCCAGGTCATGGCGCCGCTCTCGGGCAAGTCGGAATGGCAGGTCACGATCGATCTCGCCAATGCGCTTGGCTATGACATGGCCTATGCCCATCCCAGCGAAATCATGGACGAGATCGCGCGCCTGACGCCGAGCTTCGCCGGGGTGAGCTACGACAAGCTCGACAAGCAGGGCTCGGTGCAATGGCCCTGCAACGAGAAGGCCCCGAACGGCACGCCGTTGATGCATGTCGATCGCTTCGTGCGCGGTAAGGGCAAGTTCATGATCACGGAATTCGTGCCGACGCAGGAGCGCACCGGCCCACGCTTCCCGCTGATCCTGACGACGGGGCGCATTCTCTCGCAATACAATGTCGGCGCGCAAACGCGCCGGACCGAGAACACGGCCTGGCATGACGAGGATGTGCTCGAAATCCATCCGTTCGACGCGGAGAACCGCGGCATCCAGACGGGCGATCTGGTCTCGCTTGCCAGCCGCTCCGGCGATATCGCATTGCGGGCCGAGGTCTCCGAGCGCATGCAACCGGGCGTGGTCTACACGACCTTCCACCATGCCTCGACCGGCGCCAACGTCATCACCACCGATTATTCGGACTGGGCGACGAACTGTCCGGAATACAAGGTCACGGCCGTCGAGGTTCGGCGCACCAATTACTATTCGCAATGGCAGGAGCGGAACCGGGAGGAAGACGTCTCGCTCAGGCTGATCGCAGGCAGGTTGCCGGATGCCGCCGAATAATTCGCCCGCCCAGTCTCCTGCCTCCTGCGCGGTCCAGGTCGAGCCGCTGCGGTTCGACGCCGGCCCGCAGCCGTTCGCGATCGCCGAGGTCCCGGTCGAGACGCCGGTGAATGTCGTCTATGGCACCCTGCCCTATGCGGTGATGATGGCAAGCCCGGCCGACCTGGAGGATTTCGTCGTCGGCTTCAGCCTGACCGAAGGCATCATCACCGGGGTCGAGGAGATCCGCACGATCCAGGTCACGCCACGGGACGACGGCATCGTGGTCTCGGTCGATCTGGCGCCCGGCCGTTTCCGTGAGCATCTGGCCCGGCGTCGCAATCTCTCGGGCCGCACCTCCTGCGGCTTGTGCGGCGTCGAAACCCTTGCTGACCTGCCTGTCGCGGAACTGCTATCGCGCAGCAGGTCCCCGGTCACGGCCGGTGCCATCCGGGCTTCGCTCGCCGCCCTCGAGAGCCACCAACCCCTGCACCGCTTGACGCGCGCCGTCCACGGCGCCGCCTGGTGCGACAGCCGTGGTGCGATCCTGGCTGCGCGCGAGGATGTCGGCCGTCACAACGCGCTGGACAAGCTGATCGGCGCCCGGCTTCGCGCCGGCCATGGCGCCGATGACGGCTTCATCCTGGTCACCAGCCGCGCCTCCTTCGAAATGGTCGAGAAGGCCGCGATCTTCGGAGCCGGAACGCTGGTTTCGGTTTCGGCCCCGACATCCCTGGCGATCGAGCGGGCAAAGCACCTTGGTCTCACCCTGGTCAGCATCGCCCGCAGCGACGCGGCCATGCTGTTCGCTGGCACGCTCGCGCATGAGCCGGAGGCCCACACGTCATGATCACGACCAGCAACACGCCCGCCTTGCATGCCGAAGCGGTGCGGGCCGGCAAAGGCGCCAAGCTCGCGCATATGGGCGGCCAGATCGCCGAGTTCTTCCAATCCTACCCGGACGATCAGGCGGTGCCCGCGATCGCCGACCATATCAACCAGTTCTGGAGCCGGCGCATGCGCGACGACTTCATCGCAGCCTTCGCTGCAAACCCGTCCGGATTGCCGCCACTGCTGCGCAAGGCGCTGCCCAGGATCAAGGGCGCACCCGCCGGACGCTGACATCTCTGCTGTTCAAGGAATGCCACCGGCCCTTCGCGGGAGAAGGCCGGTGTCGGAAGAAGCCGGTGCGGAAACCGGCCAGGACACCAAACGCTCGGGGAGAATGACTGGGATGAGCATCGCACAAGATTTGGGGCAGGTTGCGCCGTCCCCCGGCTTACTGGACCGGGAACGGATCATTGCGACTGCGGGGTTCAATCGCTGGCTGGTGCCGCCTGCGGCGCTCTGCATCCACCTCTGCATCGGCATGGCCTATGGTTTCAGCGTGTTCTGGCTGCCACTCAGTCAGGCGATCGGCATCACCAAGCCCGTCGCCTGCGCGGCGGATGTCGGGCTGATCGGCTCGCTGTTCACGACGAGCTGCGACTGGAAGGTCGCCGATCTCGGCTGGATGTACACGCTGTTCTTCGTGCTGCTCGGCTCTTCGGCTGCCATCTGGGGCGGCTGGCTCGAACGCTCGGGCCCGCGCAAGGCGGCCTTTGTCTCGGCGCTGTGCTGGTGTGGCGGACTGCTGATCTCGGCCTTTGGCGTCTACACCCACCAGCTCTGGCTGATGTGGCTGGGCTCGGGCGTGATCGGCGGCATCGGACTTGGCCTCGGCTACATCTCTCCGGTCTCGACGCTGGTGAAATGGTTCCCGGACCGGCGCGGCATGGCGACCGGCATGGCGATCATGGGATTCGGCGGCGGCGCGATGATCGGCTCGCCGCTGGCAGACATCCTGATGAACTATTTCAAGACGCCGACCTCCGTCGGTGTCTGGCAAACCTTCGTCGTGATGGCCGTGATCTACTTCGCCTTCATGATGGCCGGTGCCTTCGGCTACCGCATTCCGCCCGCCGGCTGGCGCCCGGAAGGCTGGACACCGCCGGCCACGCAGAACGCCATGATCACGTCCGGCCATGTCCATCTCAAGGACGCACACAAGACGCGGCAGTTCTGGCTGATCTGGGCCGTGCTCTGCCTCAACGTCTCTGCCGGCATCGGCGTGCTCGGCATGGCATCGCCGATGCTGCAGGAGATCTTCGCGGGATCGCTGATCGGCAAGCCCGAGATCGGCTTTGCCGCGCTCGATGCCGAGCAGAAGAAGCAGATCGCGACGATCGCCGCGGCCTTTGTCGGCCTGCTCTCGCTGTTCAACATCGTCGGCCGCTTCTTCTGGGCCTCGCTGTCGGATAAGCTCGGGCGCAAGCTGACCTATGCCACCTTCTTCGGCCTCGGCATGCTGCTCTACGGACTCTCGCCCTGGGCGGCGCATGCCGGCTCGCTGGCGCTGTTCGTCGCCTTCTTCTGCATCATCCTGTCGATGTATGGCGGCGGCTTCGCGACCGTTCCGGCTTATCTCGCCGACATGTTCGGAACCCAGTTCGTCGGCGCGATCCACGGGCGCCTCCTGACGGCCTGGTCCACCGCCGGCATCGTCGGCCCAGTGGTGGTGAACTACATCCGCGAGGCGCAGATCAATGCGGGCGTGCCCCGTGCGCAGGTCTATGACCGGACGATGTATATCCTGGCCGGCATGCTGGTGCTGGGCTTCATCGCCAATCTGCTGGTCCGCCCCGTCGCGACGAAGTGGTTCATGAAGGACGCCGAAGTGGCTGCCCTCCAGGCCAAGTCGGCCAATGCCAGCGCCAGCCTGCAATACGGCTCCTTCGGCATCGGCAAGGGTGGACTCGATGGCACCGCGCTGCTCGCCTGGGCCGTCGTCGGCATCCCGATTGCCTGGGGTGTCTGGATCACCCTGTCCAAGTCGCTGGCGCTGTTCCGGTAGCCGACAGTATTCGGACATGATTGTCGAGGCCCGCGGCATGCCGCGGGCCTCGATCCGTTTGGGGAATGCTGGCCAAGGAGACAGTTGTCCGCCCTTCCCGCGATTCAGACGTAAGTACAATGTCCTGTCTAATTTTCTTCGATTGGCCTGTGAGAGAGCGGTCGCTCATGAACCTCCCGTCCCAGGGGCGGCCTGGGAGAGCTGCATGGACAACGGTACGCCCGATCGGTTATATTCCAGAGGATATAACGAAGTTCCCAGATCCCGCGACCATTGGGTGCCATGCCGGATGACAGAGCGACCTCCCACCTGGAACGAGCCGCGACGCTGGAGGCCAGAGCCTTGCAGGCCAGCGAGCTGTTCAAGGTCCTGGCTCACAAGAACCGACTGCAGTTGCTCTATCTGCTTGCCGAGCAGGAACGCTCGGTCGCCGAACTCGAAACCGCCTTGTCCCTGAGCCAGGCCATGGTGTCCCAGCAGCTGACCCGCCTGCGGCTCCAGAGAATCGTGTCGACCCGCCGCGTCGGCCGGCGGATCTTCTATCGCCTGAACGACCGAGGCGTCGGCGCCGTGATCGCAGCCACCCTCGACGCAACGGCTGCGCACTGGACGAAAGCTCACGCCTGATCGAGGCGCGCGCAAAGGCCGGTCTAGTCATGCTAGTCGCCGGACAGGGGCCGTTCCGCCATTTCCGTTGCGACCGGCCCGTCGATCGGCGTGTCGTAGGTCATCAGGATATAGCCAAGCACTGTGTAGAAGCCGACGGTCGCGATCAGGTCGAAGACCGCCTTGCGCCCGAATGCCTCCGCAAGCTCGGCCTCTAGCTCGGCCGGCAGGCGCCGTTGATCGAAGAGCGCGTCGACGGCACGCGCGACCAGCCCGTCCTCACCCTCCGGCATTCCGCGCATCGCGGCGATACGCGCATCGCTCATCCCCAGCACCCGGGACCGGCTGACATGGTGGGCCCATTCATAGGGCGAGCCCATCCGGTGCGCGGCGCGCAGGATCACCAGCTCCGAACGCACAGCGCCGAGCGCGCTGTCCTTCACCACATGCTGGCGCAGCGCCGCCCAGGCCTTCAGCAACTCGGGGTGATGCGCCATCGTCCGGTAGACATTGAGCGCGCCGGCGAACCCGGTTCGCATCTCGGCAATCTGGTCGGGCCAGTCGGCATCCGCAATCGGTGGGCAGGGAGAGGTCGTCATCGTCAATCTCGTTGAAGGCAGCGCCGGAGGATGCCGGTTCTCAAAGCATCGGCCCGAAACGTGAATTGCGGTTTTCGGGACAGCCGATGCAAACACAGAGAGCTTAGATCATTGGAACGGATACGGGATCAGGTCCGATGATCAAGGCGCGAGATATCTTGCGTAGAGGACGGGAGCACGATCGGCCAGATGCCCACGACGCATCTGAACCTCCATGCCCCTCTTCCAAGCGAACACCTGTTCCGCTTCGGCAGTCTGGCGAATTCATGCCGCACGCCCCTGGGACAGGGGCGCACTGACGTTACGTACGCATGTCTTGAAAGCACAAAGGAAGTGCTTTATATCCCCCGGCATGGCTTCGCGCTATCAGTCGACCATGAGCTACATCCTGGCCCCCTCGCCGGATGACATGCGCGCGATCCGCGCGACGCTCGCCGATTATGCCGAGATGATGCGCATCCTCGACGCGATCGAGCGTGATCGCGGCGCCAGCGCAAATCTCGTTGCCCTGCATGAGCAGGCCTATGCCACCATCCGCGAACAGACCCGGTTGCCGGCGCGGCTGGTGACGCTCGGCCTGCGCGATCACGCCGGGCGGACGAGCGGAGCCATCATCGCAGACCTGCCGCTGGATGGGCGGCTCTATGCCATCAAGACCCCCACGCATCTGAGCCTCTCCACCATCGAGGGGCGCAGGCTCATTCCCTATTCCGTTGCCGGCTACGTACCGGGTTGGTCGGATCACGCCGAAGCACGGCTGGTCCTGAGGGATGACGAAACGCTCATCCTGGTCGGCATCGCCGCTGTCATCACACCGAAGGAGACCGTCATGGCCACCGAAGGAATTCTATCGCGCATCGGGCGTATCATTGCGGGCGCCGCCCACGGCACCGTCGACGCGCTTGAAGGCGCCAACGCCATCGTCACCGTCGAGCAGTCGATCAGGGAGATCGACGCCGTCGCGGAGGATGCACGGGCGGGCGCCGGCAAGGCGCGCGCCGAAGAGCACCGCCTCAAGGCCAAGATCGCCGAGATCAACGAGGAGATCGAGGATCTCGCCGGCAAGATCGAAGTCGGCCTGGCCAGCGGGCGCGAGGATCTGGTCACGCCCGTGATCGGCCTGCAGATCGACCTGGAGGCGCAGCGTTCGGCGCTGGAGACGGCGCTGGCCGAGGCTGCCGGCAAGATCGACGACGCAGGCAAGGCGCTCCAGGCGGTCAATTCCGCCAGACAGGATGCGGTTGCCCGGCTCGCCGCCCTGAAGAAGAGCAAGGGGGCGCAGGATGCGAGCCAGGACGTCAGTGCCTCGGTCCGCAACGACAACCGGCTGGCGCAATCGCTGAACGCGATCGAACGCGTCACCGGTGTCTCGGGGCGGCCAATGACGGGCGCCTCCGAAGTCGAGGAACTCGCCCGCCTGCAGCGTGAGAAGGCAATCCAGGAGCGACTGGCCCGCTACAAGGGCCAGAGCGGTTCATGAGCGCGCTCACTGCGCCGGGCTTCTATCCCTTCACGATCGCTGCGCTGATCCTCGTCGGCATCGTCGCCATCGAGATTGTCGCGATGGTCGTTGGGATGTCGATCTCGTCGCTGGTGAATGACGGGCTCTCCGATCACGGCGTCCATAGCGAGCACGGCCCGCTCGACGCCTGGATGTCCTGGCTCAACCGGGGCGGCGTGCCGCTGCTCGTCCTGATCATGATTGGGCTGGCCTCATTCGCCATCGCCGGGTTCGCCATTCAGGGCCTGGCCCAGGCACTTCTTGCGCCGTTGCCGACACTGGTTGCGAGCCTGCTCGCCGTGGCGGCGGCGCTGCCGATGACACGTGTGCTGTCGCGTTGGACGGCGCGGATCATCCCGAGCGACGAATCCAGCGCCATCAGCCAGTCCGACCTGATCGGGCTGATCGGAACGGTGACGCTGGGCCCGCTCGACCAGGGCAAGCCGGGGCAGGTCCGCGTCAGGGACCTGCACGGCAACATTCATGTCCTGCGGACAAAGGCCGCCGCGGGCCACCTCATCCCGCAAGGGGCGAGCGTTCTGGTGGTCGATGGTTCCAATGGGTTGTTCGAGGCCATTCCTGCGCCGGAGGAACTCGGCGCGCAGACCTGAAGCTGGGTAAGGGGAAATACGTTCATGGACTATGTTTCCATCCTCACGATTGCCGGAACGGCGATTGTGCTCATCGTCGGCATCGGCGTGGTCATGGCGGCGCTTTATACGCGCTCGACCCGGGACAAGGCCTATGTCCGCACCGGCCTCGGCGGCAAGAAGGTCGTCCTGGACGGGGGATCCGTGATCCTGCCGATCTTCCATTCCTATTCCTGGGTGCAACTCAGCACGCTGCGGCTTGAAGTGCAGCGCAGCGAAGGCGAGTCCCTGATCACGGCCGATCGCATGCGGGCCGATATCACCGCCGAGTTCTACGTCCGGGTGAAGCCGGATGCGGACAATATCGCCCTGGCGGCCCAGACGCTGGGCGACCGGACGAACAATGCCGACCTGCTGAAGACGCTGGTGGAAGCCAAGTTCGTCGATGGACTTCGCTCGGTTGCCGCGACCATGAGCCTGAAGGACCTGCAGGAAAAGCGCTCCGAATTCGTGAAGGCGGTGCAGGATGCCGTCGCAGCCGACCTGCAGTCCAACGGTCTCGAGCTCGAGTCCGTCTCGCTTACGCGGCTCGACCAGACCGACATCAAGCATTTCAACCCCAACAACACTTTTGACGCCGAGGGCCTGACCGCACTCACCCGCGTCACCGAGGAGCGCCGCCGCGAACGCAACGAGATCGTGCGCGAAAACGAGGTGGCCATCGCGACGAAGGACCGTGAGGCAGCGCTGCAACGCCTGACG
The DNA here is from genome assembly GCF_052115715.1 of Allobosea sp. 2KB_26. Taxonomy (NCBI): domain Bacteria; kingdom Pseudomonadati; phylum Pseudomonadota; class Alphaproteobacteria; order Hyphomicrobiales; family Alloboseaceae; genus Allobosea; species Allobosea sp. 2KB_26. Next base: position 281,298 of record NZ_JBFRHE010000002.1, on the reverse strand, counting down.
ATCGAACGCGAGCAACGTGACGCCGAGCTCAACCAGCAGCGCGACATCGTCAACAAGACAGCAGAGACGCGCGCGGAACAGGCCCGTGCGGAGCAGGCGGCGCGCCTGGCCGAGGAGACAGCCCGGCTCGAGACCGAACGCGGCGTGGCCAAGAACGAAGCGGAGGCCCGCCAGGCCAAGGAGACCGCCCGCATCACGGCCGAGCGTGGCATTGCCGAAAGCGAGGCCGAAGCGACGCGCATCACCGAGACTGCCAGGATCGACGCCGCCATCGCCGTCGCGCAGAAGAGCGAAGCCGAGTCGCAGGCCAAGGCAAAGGCGGAAGAGGCCAAGGCCGCGGCTGTCACCGCCGAGGAGCAGGTCGCGACCGCACGCGCCGTCGAAGTCGCCGAGCGCGCCAAGAAGATCGCCGTCATCGACGCCCGCAAGGTCGCCGAGCAGGCCGCGACCGGCATCACGGTCAAGGCCGAGGCTGAACGAGAGGCTGCCGAGAACCTCGCAGCCGCCATGCTGACCCAGGCGCAGGCCGAAGCCGATGCCGCCAAGTTTCGCGCCGGCGGCATCATCGAACTCGGCGAGGCGGAGGCGAAGCGCGAGCGCGCGATCAACGAAGCCCGCAATTCGCTTTCGCCGCAGATGGTCGATTTCGAGCTGACGAAGCAGCGCATTGCCGTCATTCCCGATGCCCTCGCGCAGGCGATGAAGCCGATCGAGAAGATCTCCGACATCAAGATCTTCAGCGCCGGCGGCCTGCTCGGAGCCATGAGTGCCGGGGGCGCGGGGTCGGCCGGCCATGCCGGCCCGATCGCGGACCTCAGCAGTCAGCTCCTCAGCTACGGCGCGCAAAAGCCGATCGTCGATGCGATCCTGGCCCAGGCCGGATTCGCGGGAGATGATCCCGTGCACGCCTTGCTCAATGGCACGCAACGCCCGACCGCGCTTCCCGCAGCCGAAAGCGGGGCGGCGTAGGCGATCGAGCGCCGCTTGGTCGATGGGCTGAAGGACAGAAGAGAAGGCAGGCCGGGCCAAGCGTCCGGCCTGGACCTCCCCCTCAGAGGTCCGGAGACTGATCGATCAGCGTCAACCGGGGGATCTTCGTCCCCTGGTCGAGGACGGCGCCGGGCGCGATGACCGCGTTCGCGCCGATCCGCACGTGATCCCCGACGAGCGCCCCGAACTTCTCGACACCGGGCTCGACGACCCGTCCGCCGAAGACGAAGCGGATGGCCTTCGCCTCCCATTCGTTGCGATGGTTCGCAATGATCGCACCGGCTTCGAGATTGACGTCCGCGCCCAGGATCGAGTCGCCGACGAAGTTGAAATGCGCGAGCTTGGCCCCGCTGAACATGAAACTCGACTTGAGCTCGCATCCGGGCCCGATGATGCAGCCCTCGTCCAGGAACACGCCGCCACGCAGATAGGCGCCGGCCGCCAGGAAGCAGCCCGGCCCAACAATGGCGGGCCCCTTCAGGACAGCCCCGCTCTCGATGGTCGCGGTTCGGTGCACGGCGACATCGCCCTCGCGCCTGTAACCCTCGTCTAGATCGCTGAGCGCCGCCCCGACCAGCTCCACGGCTCTCCGGGTTATCTGCCAAGCGTAATGATCGTCCCGTCCGAAAGGCGAATCCGGCCAAGACGCGACGAATTTTTCGATCCGTAGATCGTCAGACATGGCGTCTCCTGACTCTCTCCATGGACATGAGACGCGATGTCAGCGCCCCACCGCAATGGCGATTGATATGCAGGCGAAAGCCATGCAACACTTTGCGTCCGAACTGGATTGAGGATGCTTGGTGCATTCGTCCACGCACAGTGTCGAACAACAACAAGGTTAGACGATCCCGCTTCGTCTAACGGCAGGACACCTGATTTTGGCTCAGGGAATTGTGGTTCGAATCCATGAGCGGGAACCACCCAAGACACGTCGTCAGCCGGCATTCCCGGTTTTCGCGTTTGTACCCGTTCCGAATGGTCGTGAACGAGCCCCCATCCCCTCGCCCGCTGGCCAAGACATGCTGACGCTCGACCATCTCACCGTGATTGCGCCGACGCTGGTCGAAGGCGTCTGCCATGTTCGAACCTGCCTCGACCTCGATGTCCCCTTCGGACAGCGCCATGGCTATATGGGCACCTATAATCACCTGCTGCAGCTCGGCGGAACCGTCTATTTGGAGATCGTCGCGCTTGATCCGGATGCGCAGGGGCCGGGGCGTGCGCGCTGGTTCGGCCTCGACAATCCTGGCGCCGTGAAGGCCGATTGGGATGCGGGGCGCCGCTTGCGCGGCTGGGTCGCGCGAACCGACGCCATCGACCTGGTCCTTCGCGGTCGCGAAGACATCTTTGGGCGAAAGGTCTCGCTGCCATGGACCGCCCCCTCCTTTGACTTCGCGATCCCGGATGACGGCGCCCTGCCCCTCGGCGGAGCGGCCCCCTCGATCATCGACCGGCGCGGCAAGCCGCGCGCCATGTCTGCGATTGCGGATCTGGGTGCACGGCTGCGCTCGTTCACGCTCGAACACCGTGACGCCGTCGCCCTCTCCGCGCTCTATGAGGAACTCGGGATCGACCGTCCGCCTGTCATCATACCGGGCGATGATCTGCGCTATCGCGCGCTGATCGAAACGCCGGCCGGCGTGAAGGAACTGTCCTGAGTTAGCGAAACACCCGATCCCACCGGACTCTCGACCCATCGCAGAGCGGTTCGACGCAAGATGCCTGACCATTGCGCCCCATGAACAAGGTACGCCGCATGCCCAAGCGCCCACCGTTCGAGCGTATCGCGCTGCTTCTGCAAGGCGGAGGAGCGCTCGGTTCCTATCAGGCCGGAGTCTACCAGGCCCTGGCCGAAGCCAATCTGCATCCTGACTGGGTGGCGGGCATCTCGATCGGCGCGATCAATTCCGCCCTGATCGCCGGCAATCCGCCGGAGAAGCGCGTGGATGCGCTGCGCAGCTTCTGGGAGGCGATCACCGCGCCGCTGCCGGGTTTCCCTGCGATGGTCTCGTCCATGATGGGGGCGATGGCTGGCAATGGCGATCTCGCTCATGGCTGGCTCAACCAGACGCGTGCCCTTTCCACGCTGATGGGCGGCGCGCCGGACTTCTTCAGCCCGCGCCCGATCCCGCCCTTCCTGTCCTCGGATGGCGGTGCGGCTGCAGAGAGCTTCTACGACGTCAGCCCACTCAAGGCGACGCTGGAGCGGCTCGTCGATTTCGATCGCATTAATGCCGGCCCGATGCGCTTCAGCGTGGGAGCCGTGAATGTGAGAACCGGCAATTTCGCCTATTTCGATACGGCGACCCATGTCATCGCGGCCGAGCATGTGATGGCCAGCGGAGCCTTGCCGCCGGGTTTCCCCGCAGTAGAGATCGATGGTGAGAGCTACTGGTTTGGCGGGCTGGTTTCCAACACTCCGCTGCAATGGGTGCTGGACAGCCGGCCTCGCCAGGACACACTCGCATTTCAGGTCGACCTCTGGAGCGCGAAGGGCGAGTTTCCCACCGATCTGGTGAGCCAGGATTCGCGCTTGAAGGATATTCGCTTCTCAAGCCGGACCCGCGCAGCGACCGACCAGTTCCGGAAGAACCAGAGCCTGCGGCGCGCGCTGCGGCACCTGATCGAATACGTTCCCAAAGCGGCATTGGCCAACGCCGATCCTGACGTTCTCGCGTTGATCGCCGAAGCCGATGACAAGATCCACAACATCGTCCACCTGATCTACCGCTCCAAGAGCTATGAGGGTTCCTCCAAGGACTACGAGTTTTCGCGCGCGACCATGGAGGAGCACTGGGCCTCGGGCTACGAAGACGCGTCCCTTACCCTGAGCTATCCCGAAGTGCTGCGGCCTGCGGAGACGCCCGACGGCGTCGCCACCTTCGACCTGGCGGAACTGGCGCTGCGAAAGCGCAGATAGTGGCTTGCGAGCATGCCGCAGCAGGCTTCAGACCGATCACGAGCAACGAGGACACAGCGTCATGAAGATCGCCGATGTGCGCGCCAATGCTTTCGCGATGCCCCTGAACAATCCCGCCTACCCGAAACCGCCCTACAAGTTCTACAATCGCGAATTCGTCGTCATCAATTACCGGACGGATCCTGAGCGGCTGCGCGCGCTGGTGCCCGAGCCTCTGGAGGTGATCGGCGATACCGTGGCCTATGAGTTCATCCGCATGCCGGATTCGACCGGTTTCGGCGACTATACCGAGACCGGGCAGGTCATCCCGGTGCGCTTCACCACGGCGACGGGCGAGGTCCAGGAAGGCGGCTATGTCCACGCCATGTATCTCGACGACAATTCACCTATTGCCGGCGGGCGCGAGATCTGGGGCTTTCCGAAAAAGCTGGCGACGCCGAAGCTGACGCATCAACAGGAGACACTCGTCGGCACCCTGCACTACGGCTCGGTTCTCTGCGCGACCGCCACCATGGGTTACAAGCATCGCGAGCTCGATCTGGCGCCGCTTGCCAAAGCCATGGCCAAGCCCGCCTTCATGATCAAGATCATTCCCCATGTCGACGGCTCGCCGCGCATCTGCGAGCTGGTGCGCTACTACATGGAGGACGTGACGTTGAAGGGAGCCTGGTCCGGCCCGGCCGCCCTGCAGCTCTTCGAGCATGCGATGTGTGACGTGGCGCGGCTGCCCGTCCACGAAGTGGTCTCGGCGAGCCACTACATTGCCGACCTGACGCTGGGCCTCGGCGAGGTCGTGTTTGACTACCTCGCAACCGGCGCAGCCAAGGCCTGAACGGCGATCCGTTCGGCGCGTCGAAGCGTGTATCGGCCGATGGGATCAGTGCTTCGCTATAGGCACACCCTATCGGCCCTCGTGAAGAGCAACTGGTCCGACACTCCAGGTTGAAACGATCGACGCTGCCGAGGTGACGACGCCCTGTCTCCGTCGCCCGGCAGATGGAAGGTCAGCGCGTTTCCGGGCAAACAATCATTGACGTAGGCGGCGGAACGCAAAGGTCCCGAATCGGCCCAAAACTGACGTAACGTCGCCAAAAAGTACACTTGGCGAACAATATTCCCTAGCGTCAGTATTATCCACCCGTGTTGCCGAATTGTATCTACCCTCATCTTCCGATCGCGCGCGGATATCGGCGCCGCCGCGACGTCTATCCCCCGTGCGATTTTTGGTCTTTGGATCGAAGCTGACGGGTCCAACGGACGAATCGCGATGAAGGGTGCCTTTGGGGGGCGCAGCATGAATTTCTGGGCATCGACTGGGCGCCAGGCGCCCTCCGTGAGCGCGAACGCGGGCATGTTTGCGGGGCATGAGCGCCAGCATTCCGGCATGCGGCGGGCCTGGCTCGCCAGCGTATCGGCACTCGCCCTGCTCGGAGCCCTGGTTGCAACGCCGGCATTGGCGATTGATGTCGCGAACCAGAGCGACTGGAACGCGGCCGTTGCGGCCGTCGCGGCTGCGGGCGCCGGTTCCACCACCACGATCAACATCACCAATGGCTTTACGCTGACGAGTTCGCTCGCCCAGCTACAGGCGAGCAACGCCAATGTCACGGTGAACATCACCGGTAACAGCCAGGTGATCGATGGTGCGGCGGCCTTTCAAGGCATCCAGGTCAATGGCGCCAATGCGCCGACCGTCAACATCTCCAACCTGTCGATCACCAACACCGCCGCGCGTGGCGGCAAAGGCGAGAACGGATATAACGGCTATTACAGCGGCGGGCTCGCGTATGGCGCAGGCGGCGGCGGCGGCGGCGGCCTCGGCGCGGGCGGTGGCCTGCTGGTCGGCAGCGGCGCCAATGTCACGATCGCCGAAGTCACCTTCAGCAGCAACGCGGCGACGGGCGGCGCCGGCGGCAATGGCGGCGTCGCGCAGAACACCGCATCCGATCCGACCGGCGGCAATGGCGGTGCCGGCGGCGCGGCCAATAATGGTGGCGCCACCGGTGGCGGCGGCGCGGGCGGTCTCGGCGGCAACACCGGCACGCAAGGTACCGCCGGCACGGCGGGTTCATCCTTCGGCGCTGGTGGCGGCGGTGGCGGCGGTTCCGGCACCACTAGCAGCACCGCCTATACGCCGAACAACAATGGCGGCGCAGGCAATGCGAATGGCGGCAATGGCGCACAGGGCGGCGATGGCGTCACCAACAACAATGGCTCGCAGGGCCCAGGCTCGGATGGCGGCTCCGGCGGTGCGGGCGGCGCGGCACGCGGGGGCGCGATCTATGTCGCCACCGGCGGCTCGCTGACTATCCTCGATTCCTCGATTTCGGGCGTCTCGGTCACCGGGGGGACTGGCGGCACTCAGGGCGTCGGACAGGGCCCGAGCAGTTTCAGCGGGTCGCCCGGCGCAGCCGGCATCGCCAGCGGCGCTGCGATCTACCTCAGCGGCGTGACGGCGAATATCGGCGTCTCGAGCGGGACGGTGACCTATGCCAGCTCGATCGGCGGCAATGGCCTGATCAGCGGCGGCGTGACCACGGCGCTCAACAAGACCGGCGCGGGCACACTCGTATTGTCCGCCGCGAACGACTTCACCGGCAATATCGCCATCAGCGGCGGTACACTCTCGATCGGAGCCAGCAACAACCTCGGCAACGCCGCCAATGACCTGGTGCTCTCGAACGGCGGTACACTGGCGGTCACGGCCACCACCACGCTGGCGGCGGCGCGGACGTTCAGCATCACCGGTTCCGGCGGCATCGACGTGGCCAGCGGCACAACGACGACGCTGCAGGGCGTCATCTCGAACGGCTCCTCCGCCGGCAGCCTGGTCAAGGCCGGCAGCGGCACGCTCACGCTTTCGGGCGCCAATACCTATACCGGAACGACCTTCATCACCGCTGGCACCCTGACCATCACCGGCGGCCAGGCGATCAGTGACACCGGTCGTGTCGAGATCGCCAGCGGCGCGACCCTCGATGTCGCGCAGAGCGAGACGATCGGCTTCCTGTCGGGTGTCTCGGGCGCGCAGGTCATCATCGCCAGCGGCCAGACGCTGACGACCGAGGACAACAGCGGAGGAAACTTCGCCGGGACGATCTCGGGTGCGGGCAGCCTCAAGCAGAACTTCGCTGGCACCACGACAATTTCGGGCACCAGCACCTATACAGGCCCGACAACCGTGTCTGTCGGAACGTTGGTGGTGAACGGCTCGATCGCCTCATCCTCCAGCTTGACCGTCAATGCAGGCGCCACGCTCGGTGGCTCCGGCCAGGTGCCCGGCACCACGGTTTACGGCACGCTCGCACCGGGCAATTCGCCGGGCACGATCACGGTCAATGGCAACCTGACGCTGGGTGCGGGCTCGACCTATATTGCCGAAGTACAGGGCGCGGTCTCCGACCGGGTCAACGTCACCGGCACGGCAACGCTTGCCGGTATGTTGCGGATCGTGCCGCTGAGCGGCCCCTATACCTTCAACAGCGCCTATACCCTGCTCTCGGCGGCGGGTGGCCGCAGTGGCACATTCGGCACGACCGATGTCACCGCGTCCTTCGGCGACGGCGTCACCAGCGCGGTAAGCTACACCGCCAATGACGTGCTCCTGACACTGACGCCCAAGGCGATGACGACGCTCGGCGTCACGGCTCCCCTGAACGCCTTTTCGGTCGCCGCAGGCCTCGACCGGGCGGTGGCGGGCGGGGCCGATCCGTCGGCGCTGTTCGGCATCTACAATCTGCCGGCCGCGGCAATCCCCGGGGCGGTGAACCAGCTGTCGGGCGAGGCCCACACCGCCGCGCCGGCGATGGCGGTCTCGGCCGCCGACCAGTTCCTGCGTGCGATGCTCGATCCCTTCGCGGCGGGCCGCGGCACCGCGGGGCCTGCCCCCCCTGGCGAAGCTTCCTACTCCGGCCTCGTCCGCAAGGGCGCCGACGCACCGACCACGCCGACTGTCCTCGATCCGCCGCCCTACACCGTCTGGGGCGCAGCCTTCGGCTCGGTCGGTCGCAGCGACGGCAGTGCGCGCATCGGCTCGGCCAGGCGCGATCTCGACGATGCCCATCTCGCCGTCGGCGCCGATTTCAGGATCATGCCGGGCACGGTTGCGGGTTTTGCGGTCTCCGGCGGCAGCGCCCGGTCCTCGCTTTCCGGGGGGCTCGGCAAGGCCGAGGCCGATGTCTTCCAGGCCGGCCTCTACGGCACGACCCGGCTCGGCCCGGTCAACCTTGCCGCCGCCTTCGGCTATGGCCGACTCGAGAACGAGATCAAGCGCAGCATCCCGGTGCTCGGCAGCGCACTGTCCTCCTCCTATGCGACGACCGCCTGGAGCGGCCGGTTGCAGGCGAGCGCCGCCGTGCTCGACTGGAACGGCCTGACGCTCTCGCCGCTGGCCGCGCTGCAGGCGATCCAGGCGCGCAGCCCGGCCCTGACCGAGGCGAACTGGGCCGGCGCCAATGCCGGTGCGCTCACTCTGGCGAAGCGCAACGACATCACCTCGCGCAGCGAGCTTGGCCTGCAGCTCGACTATGCCAGCGGGCTGAACGGGCTGCCGGTCGCCGGCTATCTCCGGGCGAGCTGGGCGCATTATTACCAGCGCGATGCCGGCCTCTCCGCCTCGATTGCCGGCCTCATCGGCTCAGGCTTCACGGTCGAGGGTGCCAGGCCCGCCCGCAACAGCGCGCTGCTCGCCGCCGGGCTCGATCTCAAGCTCAGCCCCTCCGTCACGCTCGGCGCCCGCCTCGACGGCGAACTCTCCGGCTCCACCAACCGCCTCGGTGGCCAGGCTCAGATCAGGTTGAGCTTCTGAGCACAACCCACTGCAGCAATTAGCTGTTCCCGCCAGGGCGCCTCATGGAAGCGAACGCCCTGACTGCGCCAGGGGGAGCTCTGAATCTCCCCTGATCGAGCCGCACGCGGCTCGATCAGGGTGGCAGCGCCTTCAGCCCTTCAGTTTCGTCCAGCGCGCGTTCGCCTTCGATGAGGCGACCGCGGCCTCGATGAAGGCCATGCCCTGGAGCCCGTCCGCCAGCGTCGGGAACGTGCAGTCGTCAGGGACGGGTTGTCCGGCCTGACGAGCCCGGATGGCGGCGGCTGCCTCCCGGTAGATCGTGGCGAAGGCTTCGAGATAGCCTTCGGGGTGCCCCGCGGGGACACGGGTGACACGTTGCGCTGCCGCATTGGCGCCGCCGGAGCCCCGCGTGACGATGCGCTGCACCTCGCCGAAGGGCAACCATTTCAGCTGATCGGGCTGTTCCTGCGCCCATTCGAGCCCGCCCTTGTCGCCATAGATGCGCAGGCGCAGGCCATTCTCGTTGCCCGGCGCGACCTGGCTCGCCCAGAGGCTGCCGCGCGCGCCGTTCTCGTAGCGCAGCATGACCTGGACATTGTCGTCGAGGCGCCTGCCCGCCACGAAGCTGGTGAGTTCGGCCGAGATCTCCGTCACCGCGAGGCCCGAGACGAAGCCCGCCAAATGAAAGGCATGCGTGCCGATATCGCCGATCGAGCCCCCGGCGCCCGAGCGTGCCGGGTCGGTGCGCCACTCCGCCTGTTTCTGGCCGGTCTGTTCGAGCGCCTCCGTCAACCACTCCTGCGGGTACTCGACCTGCACGACCCGGATGCGACCGATCTCGCCGGCTGCGACCATGGCCCGTGCATGGCGAACCATGGCATAGCCGGAATAGTTATAGGTCACCGCGAAGACCACGCCCGCACGGTCCGTCGCCGCCTTCAGGTTCTGCGCCTGCTTGAGGCTCGTCGCCAGCGGCTTGTCGCAGATCACATGGATGCCGCGCTTCAGGAAGGCGAGCGCGGCGGGAGCGTGCATGTGGTTCGGCGTGACGATGGCCACGGCTTCGATGCCGTCGCGACGCCGCGCTTCGGCCCGCGCCATCGCCTCGAAATCGGGATAGACCCGCGCCGGGTCGAGACCGAGCGCAAGACCCGAGCGCAGGGCCTTTTCGGGCGTGGCGGAGAGCGCCCCGGCCAGAAGCTCGTATTCGCCGTCGAGACGCGCCGCCATGCGGTGCACCACGCCGATGAACGCGCCCTCGCCGCCTCCCACCATGCCGAGCCGGATGCGCGTATTCATCGGGTGAGCCCCAGGAGTTTGCCGTTGGTCGCGCTGTCGGCGCCGCTCGCAGCGAAATCGTCGAAGGGCCGTTCGGCCCTGCGGATCATATGGCTGCGGATGAACGCAGCACCTTCGGCTGCTCCCTGTTCAGGGTGCTTCAGGGCGCATTCCCATTCGACGACCGCCCAGCCCTGATAGTCGTACTGGGCCAGCCGCGAGAAGATACCGGCGAAATCGACATGCCCGTCGCCCGGCGAGCGGAAACGGCCGGGCCGCTCGACCCAGCCCTGATAGCCGCCATAGACGCCGGAGCGGCCGGTCGGGTTCAGCTCCGCGTCCTTGACGTGAAAGGCCCGAATGCGCGCGTGGTAGATGTCGATGAAGGCGAGATAATCGAGCGCCTGCAGCAGGAAATGCGAGGGATCGTAGAGGATGGTAGCGCGCCGATGCTCACCTACTGCCTCAAGAAAGCGCTCGAAGCTGGTGCCATCATGGAGATCTTCGCCGGGATGGACTTCATAGGCGAGATCGACGCCAACCTCGTCGAACGCGTCGAGGATGGGCGTCCAGCGCCGGCCCAGTTCCGAAAAGGCTTCCTCGATGAGGCCCTGCGGCCGCTGCGGCCATGGATAGACATAGGGCCAGGCCAATGCACCGGAGAAGGTGGCATGCGTGGCAAGGCCGAGATTTCGCGAGGCCCGTGCGGCGAGCTTGAGCTGCTCCACCGCCCAGGCCTGCCGCTCGGCCGGCTTGCCGCGCAAGGCGGCCGGCGCAAAGCCGTCGAAGAGCAGGTCATAGGCCGGGTGCACGGCGACCAGCTGGCCCTGGAGATGGGTCGATAGCTCGGTCACCTGAAGGCCATGGCGATCGAGCCTGGCGGCGATGTCCTCGCAATAGGATTTCGACTGTGCCGCCTGCGCCAGATCGAACAGTGCAGGATCGTTTGTCGGGATCTGAACGCCGACATAGCCATACCCAGCCGCCCAGCCGGCGAGCCCATCGAGACTGTCGAAAGGCGCCGTCGGCCCGACGAACTGGGCGAGGAACAGGGCTGGACCTTTCATCATCTCATTCCTTCATTCTCTGATGGGGGGCGGGTGCTGTCGGACAGGAGCGGTCGAACCACGCACGACGAGGCGTGTCTCCATCACCAGATTGGCGGCGGCGGGCTCCTCACCGAGGAGACCGATCATGCGCGCCATCGCCTGCCGCCCGATATCGAAACGCGGCTGGTGGATGGTGGTCAGCGGCGGCATGAAGGCGTCGGCGAGCACGATGTCGTCGAAGCCGACAACCGAGACGTCAGTGGGGACCGAAAGCCCGCAGGCGCGCAATTCGCTGATCGCACCGAATGCCATCTGGTCACTGGCCGCAAACAGCGCCGTGAAGCCAGTTCCGGTCTCATTGAGACGACGCACGGCCCGGCGGCCGGCATCCAGGCTGAAATCGCCCTCGACGATCAGCGCCTCATCGGCCGCGATGCCTGCTGCGGCGAGGCCGCTGCGATAGCCCGCCAGCCGGTCGACCGCGAGACGTTCCGGCAGCGGCCCGGTGATATGGGCGATGCGGCGGTGGCCGAGCCCGAGCAGGTGCTCAACGGCTTGCCGGGCCGCCGCGATGTTGTCGATCGAGACCGTCGGCAGGGCGAGTTCGGGAAAGGTCTCAAGCGCGATGACGATGGGCGGCAGCCGCGACAGCTCCGTCTTCAGGGCGTCCGGGAAGCGGCCGACCATCAGGATCAGTCCGTCGGCATGGCGCGCGCGCACCATGTCGACATAATGCGTGATGCGCTCGTCGTCGTCGCGCGCATCGCCCATCAGCACCTTGTAGCCGGCCCGCATGGCCGCCTCTTCGACGCCCTTGTAGATCTCGAGATAGAACGGGTTCGAGATGTCGCGCACCAGCAGGATGACCGTGCGGGTCGCGCGGCTCCGGAGATTGCGCGCCTGGGAGTTCGGCACGAAACCTGTCGCCGCCACGGCCTCGAGCACGCGCCGGCGCGTCTCGGGCTGCACCTTGTCGGGGCGCTGCAATGCCCGCGAGACGGTCGCCGTCGAGACGCCGGCGAGTTCTGCGACCGTGGCAATGGTGGGCACGCTCATGATCAGACCCGCAACCGGGCCTGGCGGCCATAAAGCAGCATCAAAACCAGGAGCGTCAGGCCGAAAATCATCTGACGGCCATAGGTTTCAAGCTGCAAGGTCGTCAGCACGCTCTGCAGCAGCACGAGCGCCAGCGCCCCGAGCACCGTGCCGAGATAGCCGCCGGCACCGCCTGCGAGCGATGTGCCGCCGATGACCACGGCGATGATCGAGGACAGGACGTATTGGTCGCCGACGCTGATGAAGGAGCTGCCGGTGTAGCCGATGACGCAGACCCCCGCGAGACCGGCGAACAGGCCGGAGAAGCCGTAGAGCAAGCAGCGGATGCGCGCGACCGGCAGCCCGACGAGCATGGCGGCGCGCTCATTGGCGCCGATCGCGTAAACGCCGAGCCCAAAGGCCGTGCAGCGCAGGACGAAGCCAAGCGCCAGAGCGATGACGGCCCAGACCAGGAGGATGCCGGGCAACCCGAACAGCAACGGGCGATTGACGAAACCCATCAAGGCGGGTGCGGCATTGCCCGACGGCACGCCCTGCGAATAGACGACGAGGCCGCCCTGGATGATCGCGGTCATGCCGAGCGTCATGACGAGCGGCGGAATCCGGACCACGGTGACGCCAAGCCCGTTGACCAGCCCGATGGCGAAGGTCACGGCGCAGGCGGCCAGCACCGCCGGCAGGATAGCAGCGTCCTGCCCGGCCATGACATTGCCGGCAATGACCGCGCCGAGCGAGACCATCGGCCCGACCGACAGATCGATGCCTTCGCGCCCGCCGAGGATGACGAGATTCTGGCCGGCGGCGACAATGCCGAGGATCGCAGCCACGGTGGTCAGGCGGACGATCTGGTCGCCCTGGGCAAAGCCCGGCGACAGCGCTTCGCCGATGGCGAGCAAGAGCGCGATCGCCCCTGCGGCGAGCACCAGCGGATTGGTGAGAAGGGCCCGCGCCGTCATCGCCGCGTCACCAGCACGCCGCCGGCCAACGCCGCGAGCACGATGACGCCCTGGACCAGGGTCTGCCAGGCGAAAGGCAGGCCGGCGAAGAAGATGACATTGCCGATCATGCCGAGCACCAGCGCGCCCAGCACCGAACCGACCGGGCTGCCCGAGCCGCCGGAGAGCGCGGTGCCGCCGAGCACGACCGCCGAGATCGACGAGAGAGCGAGGCTCTGTCCGAGCAGCGGATCGCCGCTCGCCGTCTCCCCGGTCAGGCACAGGGCCGCGAAACCGGCAAACAAGCCGGACAGGGCAAAGGCGCCGATGCGGATGCGCTCCAGCCTGAGGCCGGTCTGGAAGGCGCCGACACGGCTGCCGCCGACGGCCAGCAGATGCGCGGCGAAGGGCCGGCGGGCGAAGACGAGCGCAAAGGCGAGCCCCGCCAGTAGGATCCAGAGCACGACCGGCAGCCCGAGCAGCGTCGCGCCATAGCTGCGCCAGAACCGCTCCGGCACCGGCAAGCCCGCCTGCGGCAGTACGAAGAGCCCCGCGCCGGCAAAGACGATACCGGTCGCGAAGGTGGTGACGATCGCCTGGAGCCGGAGCAGCGCGACGAGCAGGCCATTGACGAGCCCGCAGAGCAGAGCGGTCGCAAGCCCCGCCAGCATGCCGGCAAGGATGGCCGCTGCCCCGTCGCCGCCGATCGCGGCGATGACGCTGACCGTCACCACATTGACGAGCGCCGCAATGGCGCCGACCGAGAGATCGATATCGCCGCTGAGTACGACATAGGTCTGGCCGATGGCGACTAGCGCCAGCGGCAGGAAGGTCGTGAGGTTCGATTGCAGCACCGCCGGCTGGACGAAGGATGGCTGGAACGCCGTGTTGACCAGGACGAGAACGATCAACGCGGCGAGCGTCAGCATCCAGGGCCGGCTGCGGATCAGGGCTGCGCTCATGCCACCTCTCCATAGGAGGCGCGCGTCAGGTGGAAGGGATCCAGCGTGTTCTCCGCGAGTTCGGCCACGATCCGCCCGGCGTTGAAGACGGCGACGCGATCGCACCATTCCAATAGTTCGGCATCTTCGGAGGAGTAGATCAGGATACTCGCGCCCGCGTCGGCGAGCTGCCGCATGATCGCCAGCAGATCGGCCTTGGCCGCGAGATCGATGCCCTTGGTCGGATCGTCGAGCAGGATGACGCGCGGTCCGGTCGCGAGCCAGCGGGCGATGAAGACCTTTTGCTGGTTCCCGCCCGACAGCGTGCCGATCGCTGCGGAGAGGCTCGCATATTTCGTCCTGAGGCTGTCGGCATGCTGCGCGGCGCGCGGCAGGAGCGCGCTGCGCCGGACAAGCGCCCGCTTCTCGCGGACGAGAACCGCGGCGATCAGGTTCTCGAAGATCGAGCGGCCGCTCAGGGCCGCGTCGCGCCCACGGTCGCCGGAGACATAGGCCAGGCCACGTCGGATCGCATCGGCCGGTCGGGCCGGCATGAAGGCCTCGCCCGCGAGCGTGACCGCTCCGGAGGAAAACGGCAGAACGCCGAACAGGCCTTGCAGGAAGGCCGACTGCCCCTGCCCCTGCAGTCCGCCGAGACCGACGATCTCGCCCGGCGCCACCTTGAGCGAGATATCGCGCAGGCGCGGGTTCGAAACATGGGCCACGACCAGCCCTGCCTCCGCCTGTGCCGCAGGCGGGCGCCGTCCGGCAGCGGGGCGAAGCTTCGTCTCGCCGACCATGTGCCGCACGACGGTGTCGCGATCGGTCTTTGCCGTTGCGAGCTCGGCGACCGTCGCGCCGCCGCGCATCACCGTGATCCGGTCGGCGACGGCAAAGACCTCGTCGAGACGGTGCGAGATCATCAGCGTCGAGACACCCTCGCCCTTGCGCCGGCGCAGGATCTCGAAGAGCCGCTCGGCCTGACGCCCGTCGAGTGCGGCCGTCGCCTCGTCCAGGATCAGGAGGCGCGGCTCGCGTGCCAGCACCTTCAGGATCTCGACGATCTGGCGCAGATCGGGGGGCAGATCGGCGATCAGCGCGTCCGGTGTCAACTCCAGCCCCGCGACGCCGGCGAAGAGCGCGATGAGTTCGCGCGCCCTCGCCCGCAGGCGCCCGCGGTCGATGAAGCCCAGCCGCGTGCGCGGCTCATGGCCGAGGCCGAGATTGGCCTCGACGCTGAGCTGCGGGATAAGGCTGAGCTCCTGGTAGAACAGGGCGATGCCGGCGCGTTCGGCATCGCGCGGGCCGCGAAAACGCCGCGGCTCCGCATCGATCGCAATGGTTCCCGCATCAGGCGCGACGGCGCCTGCCACGGTCTTGCACAGGGTGCTCTTGCCGCAGCCATTGGCGCCGAGAAGGGCGTGAATCTCGCCCGCCTCGACCTTGAGCCGCCCGTCGGAGAGGGCAACAACGGCGCCAAAGCGCTTGCCGACGCCCCGGGCCTCGAGAAGCGCCATGGCTACTTGAAGTACTGCTGGGCCTCGTCGGGCGTTACGACGGCAGTGACCGACCAATAGCCGGGCTTGCCCTCCGCCTGCTTCAGGGCCGCCGGCAGGCTGGCATTGTCGACGAACGGGATCGGGATATAGATGGCGTTGCCGTACTGCCCCTTGAACACTCCATCCTTGAACTCCTTGCCCATCAGGCGCAGCACCGCGACATTGAGCGCCGAGGCCATCACGCCGGGCGGATTGACCGAGGCGCCCGAGTTCAGCTTCTGCTCGGACCAGCGCGTCAGGAAGTCCTTGCGGATCTCGCCGGTCGCAGCGGTCTGGTCCTTCTTGCCGGCTGCGTCGATCGCGCGCCAGGCGCCATCGGCCATGCCGTCCTGCACCCAGACGCCGTTGAGCGCCGGATAGGTTGCGAGCAGGTTCTGCATCGCCTGCTGACCCTTGGCTTGGTCCCAGTCGGCATTGGCTTGGTTCAGCACCTTGATGTCGGGATGCTTGGCGAAGACTTCGCGATAGCCCGCGACCCGCATCTCATTGGCGGGGTGGCCGGCGATGCCGTTGATGGTGACGATATTGCCCTTGCCGCCGAGCGCCTTGGCGAGCCATTCCGCCGATTTCACCGCCCAGTCCTTCTGGTCGATGCCGACATAGATCGCGTCCTTGGACGAGACCTCGGCATCGGTGGACACGACGAGGATGTTTCGCGCTTTGGCCTGTGCGAAGACCGGATCGAAGGCCGTCGGGCTGTTCGGGTTGATGATGATGGCATTGACGCCCTGGTTCACGAAATTGCGGACATGGCCGATCTGGCCCTGCACATCCACGGTCGAGCTCTGGACCACGACCTCGACATTGACGCCCTTCGCCTTCCAGGCGGCGGCCGCGGCCTGGGCCTCCTCGATCATCTGCGTGCGCCATTCGCTGCCGACCCATCCGTTCGACAGCCCGATCTTGTAGGATTGTTGCGCACTTGCCGCGCCGCTCATCGCCAGCACTGCGGCAGCCGTCAGTAGTCCCCTGCGGGTTGTGATGCTCTTGATCATCGTTTCCTCCCTTGTCCCGTATTAATCGGGACTATCGGCAGGATGTAATCGATTGCATCAAGCGTCAATACGCCAAATGGCTGGTCCGATGTCCCTCATGGCGTGCTGGGATCAAGGCGGCGCCGCGAGGCGGCAAGGCCGGGCGATCAGCGCGGATTGCGACGAAGCAAGGGGCGCCCGAGGGCACCCCTTGTTGAAGGTCTGGCAGGATCCGTCCGGTCAGAATTTGACGGCTAGGCTGCCCTTGACGGTCTGCTCGATCGCATGGGCGCTGTACTGGCCGCCATAGGACAGGCTGAGCGTCGCGTTGGGCGCCACGGCGAGGTCGAGCCCCGCGTCGAGCACGGCCGCATTCTTCGCGATCGGGATGCCGGTGATGCTGAAGGGCGTGCCGCCGGCGAAGGACAGGAGCGAGGCCGGCGTGACGTCGCCGAAGGCGTGTCGCCAGGCAAGCGCCCCACGCAATTCCAGCGCCATGCCGTTCACGGTCACGGTCGTCGATGCCCGCATACCCAGCGTCGAGAAAGCGGTGCTCATATCGGAACTGCGACCGACGAGAGCCGCCGCCGCGCCCCGCTCGGTAAAGCCGTCGCTCTGCAGGTTGACATAGGCAAGGCCGGCAAAGGGCTCGAGCGCGACGCGCCCGGCGTC
This sequence comes from Allobosea sp. 2KB_26, assembly GCF_052115715.1. Classification (NCBI taxonomy): domain Bacteria; kingdom Pseudomonadati; phylum Pseudomonadota; class Alphaproteobacteria; order Hyphomicrobiales; family Alloboseaceae; genus Allobosea; species Allobosea sp. 2KB_26. Next base: position 264,132 of record NZ_JBFRHE010000002.1, on the reverse strand, counting down.
GATACGGTAGCCGAGTTCGCCGAAGACCTGTGCGGTCGCTGCGTTGTAGTCGCTCCTCAGCCGGTCGGAGAAGCCTGTGAAGGAGACGGTGCGGTCGACCGTGAGGTCGTGCCAGCTATAGGCGGCGCCGGCGCGCAGTCCGAAGGCGCCCCATTGGCCGCCGCCATAGAGACCGAGATGGTAATTGTCGCTGTTCCCTGAGGAAATCCGCCCCTTCGCCTCGAAGGTCGAGCGGCTGTAGCCGCTGTAGAGACCGACGCGCCAGTTGTCGAAGACCGCGGCATCGGCGCCGAGCAGGAAGCCGCCGCTGGACCGGGTCAGTTTCGAGACGCCACCCTGGGCTTCGTTGCGGCCCCAGGAGCCGAAGCCCTGCCCCCAGACCGCGAAACGGTCGTTGGGCACGAGCCGCGGCATCGGCCCGGTGACAGGCGCTGCCATATCGGCCGTGAAGCCATAGGTCATGACCGGCTGCTGCGCCGCCGCGACGGTCCCGAAGGCCGACCTCAGGCGGTCGATCGCCGTTGTGCGCACCACAGTGCTTTCCTCGACCAGGATGCCCTGCGCCGAGGCGTGCACCTCGCCCGACAGGGCGTCAAAAGCCTGGCGTGCCGCAGGGGCATCGAGCTTGACGATGGCATCATAGACGGGATTGCCGGTGCCGAGCCGCTCGCCTGCCGCACCCAGGCTCGTCTGGTTGCGGGTCTGGCCGACGCTTCCGAAGGAGACATCGTTGCGCGCGATCGTCAGGTAGGTTTGCGCGGCATCATAGCTCAGTCCCGGCGTCAGGAAGGCGAAATTGCTCGTCACCGAGGTGAATTGGCCGGACACACCGCCAGCGGCATCGAAGAGCTTGAAGCGCGCGGACGGCGGCATCGAACCCGAGATGGCCGCGATCGCCAGCGTAGCGCCGGAGACCGTGATCGTGCCGGTCGAGATGATCTGGTCCGACTGGCCGGCGCCATTGACCTCGACCTGATAGATCGAGCCGGGCGCGAAGGTCACGTTGCCGTTGACGGTCAGGGTGCCGATTGAGTTACCCGGGGCGACGATGCCCCCGGCGAGCACGTTCAGCCGGCCGATCGTGCCATTGCCGCCCAGCGTCGCGCCGCTTTCGACGGTCACGGCCGAATTGGCGAGCGAACCGTTCACAGCCAACCGCCCGGCTGCGATCGTGGTGGGTCCCGACAGCGTGCTGTTGCCGGTCAGGTTCAGCGAGCCCGTACCCGTCTTGGTGAAGCGGCCGGTACCGTTGATGGCGTTGGCGAATTGGGCATCGCTGTTCTGGTCGATCACCAGCGCGGCGTTGTTCAGGATCGCGCCGCTGCCGAAGCTGGTCGCGCTGCCGCGCAGCGTGCCGGCCGTGATCGTCGTGCCGCCGGAATAGCTGTTGACGCCGGTCAGGTTGAGGGTGCCGGTTCCGAGCTGCTTCAGCGCGCCCGTCCCTGAAATTGCGCCGGAGAAGGTGACCATGTCGGAGCGGTTGAAGGCCAGCGCGCCGCTATTGGCGACATCGCCGCTGATCGCGCCCGTCGTGCCGCCATCGCCGATCTGCAAGGTGCCGGCGCTGATCGTGGTGCCGCCCGCATAGCTGTTGGCGCCGGTCAGGATCAGCGTGCCGGGCCCCATCTGCGTCAGGGCACCCGAGCCAGATATGGCGCCTGCGAAGGTCACGATGTCCGATCGGTTGAAGGCGAGCCTGCTGTTGTTGACGACAGCACCGGTGATCTCGCCCGCCGTGCCGCCGGCGCCGACCTGCAAGGTACCGGCCGAGATCGTCGTGCCGCCCGTATGGCTGTTGGTTCCGGTCAGGATAAGCGTGCCTGCGCCGAGCTTGGCAAGCGCACCCGTGCCACTGAGCGCCTGGCTCAGGGTGAAGCTGTTGGCCGCATCCGCGATATCGAACCCGCCGCCATTGTTGCCCCAGGTCACAACCCGGCTGGTCGAGGTGAAGCTCGTGCCGGTGACACGCAGCACGCCGCCATTGAAGGCGAGGCCACCAGCCGCCTGGCCGAGATTACCGTCGGCGGAGACCGAGAGCGTGCCGGCATTCAGCAGCGTACCGCCGGTGTAGCTATTGGTGCCGGAGAGGACGAGTGTGCCGAGATCGGTCTTCACCAGTTCGCTCGCACCGGTCAGGTTCGATGCGATGGTTGCGACATAAGAGGCGCCGCCCGTGGTGCCGTCGCCGACGCGGATGATCGCCTGCGTGCCGCTGAGGGTAACAGTGCCCCCCTCGATCCTGTACCCGTTCGCGTCGAACTGCATGCCGGTCGCCGAGACTGCGCCCAGGCTGGTATCGACCGTGACGATGCCGCTCGTACCCTGGAAGACCATGTAGCCCGGAGCCGGCGCCGCGGGGCCGTTGATGGTGCCGTCCAGGTCGGTCCAGTTGCCGCTGGTCGCGCTCCAGATGCCGGCGCCGCCATCGATCGCGCCGTTATTGGCGTTGCCCGCCGCGCCGCCGTCCCAGAATTTCAGGGTGAGGCCGTTGCTGTTGACCAGGTTGACCTGGCTCGAGACGGAGGTCTGCACCGAGAGATCGCCGGCCGCAACGCCGCTCGGCAGTGTGCCCAGCGTCAGGCCGTTATTCGTCAGCGTGCCGCCATAGTTGAAAAGGCGATAGATGCCGCCGCCGAAGCCGCCGGCATTCGCGACGTTGAGGGTGCCGGCCAGCGTGAGATTGCCGGTCACGTCGACGCGGTCGCTGCCGTTCCCGGCCGGGAGATTGGGCAGGCCGAGATCAAAGTCGAGCTGCGAACCGGAGGACAATACCAGAGCGCCGACGGTGAGCGTGCCCGTGGTCAGGGTGCCGGGATTGGCGCCCGGCGCCAGGCGTCCGCCGCTGGCGACCGTGACGGCGCCGGTGATAGAGCCCGCGCCCGCCAGGGTCGCGCCACTCTGCACCGTGACCGCGGTATTGCCGAGCGAGCCCGACACTTCCAGCGTGCCGCCGCTGACCGTGGTCGCGCCGGTATAGGTGCTGGCGCCCGAGAGTTTCGTGACGCCCGTACCGCCGGTACCGCCGCTCGTTTCGAAACTGCCGGTGCCGCTGATCGCGCCGGCGATCGTGATCGCGTTATTCTTGTCGATGACGAGGGCGCCGGCATTGGCGATGGCGCCGCTGCCGAGCGAGCCCTGTGCGCCGCCGCTACCGACCTTGAGCGTGCCCGCCTCGATCACGGTGCCGCCGCTATAGGTCATGCCATCGCCGAGGACCGTCGTGCCGGTGCCGCGCTGGGCGAAGCTGCCGGCGCCGCTGACGGCATTGGGCAGCGCATAGATATCGGAGCGCTTGACCGCGAATTCGGCGCCGGACGCAACCGTCACCGAGCCTGCGATCGAGCCCGCCGCGCCGCCATTGCCGATCTGCAATGCGCCGGCATTGACGGTGGTGCCTCCCGTATACGTGTTTGCGCCGGTGAGGATTGTCCGGCCGCTGCCGTTCTGTTCAACCGAGCCTGCGCCGACGCCGTCGGAAATCACCTTGTCGAAGATATATTCGTTCGTGCGGTTGAAGGCGAGGACGCCGCTATTGGTGACATCGGTCGCAAGCGCGCCAGTCGTTCCGGCATTGCCGATCTGCAGCGTGCCGGCGGCGATCGTCGCGCTGCCGGTAAAGGTGTTGTCGCCCGCCAGGGTCAGGCGGCCCGTGCCCATCTTGGTCAGCGAGCCCGCGCCGCTGATGACGCCGGTAAAGGTCGAATTGGTCGCCTTGCCCGCGCTGAGGGAGCCCGCGCCGAGCTTGACCTCGCCTGCGCCGCTGAGCTCACCGATGCTCTGCGTATAGCCGCCAAGGTCGAAAGTCGCTCCCGAGGAGACAGAGACATTGCCGCTGGCGTTCAACCGGCCGTTGCCGCCGAGCAGCAAGGTGCCGGCGGTGATGAAGGTTGGGCCGGAATAAGTGCTGGCGCCGGACAATGTCAGCGTGTTGCTGCCAAGCTTGCGGAGCGCGCCATTGCCGGAGATCACGCCCGCGAAGCTGGCAGCGTTCAGGTTGTCGAATTCGAGCGTGCCGTCATTGAAAACAGCGCCACCGACCGAACCATCATTCGTGCCGTCATTGCCGATGCGCAGCGTGCCGCCGGTGGTGATGGTCGTGCCACCGGAGAAGGTGTTCACTGCCGTCAGCGTCAGGGTGCCGCTGCCGGCCTGGGTCAGCGAGCCGCTGCCGCTGATTACGCCGGCATAGCTAAGGTCGTTCGTGCGCTTGAAGCTGAGCGCGCCGTTGTTGAGGATGTTGCCGGAAATCGCGCCGGTCGTGCCGCTGTCGCCGATCTGCAGGGCGCCCGCGCTGATCGTCGTGCCGCCGGTATGGCTGGCCGCGCCGGTCAGGATCAGCGTGCCCGTCCCGCTCTTGGTCAGCGCGCCCGTGCCGGAGATATCGCCCGCCAAGGTCAGGCTGCCGGTGCGGTTGAAGGCGAGCGTGGCGTTGTTGACGACATCGCCGACGAGCGAGCCAGTGCCGCCGCCATCGCCGATCTGCAATGTGCCGCCGCTGATCGTCGTGCCACCGGTGAAGCTGTTGGCGCCGCTCAGCGTAAAGGTGCCCGTCCCCGTCTTGGTCAGCGAACCGCTGCCGATGATGTTGCCGGCGAAGGTCGAGGAGGCATCGGCGTTGCCGACCGTCAGTGCGCCGCCTGTACCGAGCTGGACCGTGCCGGCGCCCGAGAGCGCACCAACGCCTTGCGCATAGCCGCCAAGGTTGAAGGTCGCATTCGCGCCGACCGTCACCGCGCCATCTCCCAGCAGCCGGCCGTTACCGCCCAGCGCCAGCGTGCCGCCGCTCACCGTGGTGCCGCCGCGATAGATGTTCGCACCGGTCAGCGTCAGGGTGCCGGCGCCGGTCTTGGTCAAGGTGCCGGCCGGGCCGCTCGTGTCATAGATGCTGCCGGCATAGCTGCTGCTGCCGCCCGTGTTGAAGGTGACATTGGCGGTATTGAAGATATTACCGGCGAAAGAGCCATCGGTGACGCCATCGCCGATCTGCAATGACCCTGCGCTGACATTGGTCTCGCCGGTAAAGGTATGCACGCCGGTCAGCGTCAATTTACCGGTGGACGATTTAATCATGCCGCCCGTGCCGGAAATATCGCCAGCGAAGGTGTAATCATCCAAGCGACTGAAGGCGATAAGACCGTTATTGACGACGTTGCCGATGATGGAACCCGTGGTTCCGCCCATACCGATCTGCAGCGCACCGGAACTGATCGTCGTTCCACCTGTATAGGTGTTTTCGCCGGCCAGGATCTGCGTCGACCCCCCGTTCTTGATCACCGAGCCGGCACCCGAGATGATGCCGAAATAGTTGTTGCCCGAGCCGCCAAGGGTCAGCACGCCGTTGCTGCCGAGCTTGACCTCCCCGAACGAACCGCCGAGCCCCCCGATCGTCTGCGCATGGCCGTTGAGGTCGAAGACGGCGCTTGATGCGTTGAGCCAAACCACGCCCGTGCTGCTCAGGCTGCCACCCGTACCGAGCGCCAGCGTGCCTTGATAGATCATCGTCGTGCCGGTGCTGTTGACGGCACCGGTCAGCGTCAGCGTGCCGCTGCCTGACTTCATCAGGCCGCCCGTGCCGGTGACGGCGCTGGCAAAGTTGATGGAGCCGGAGTTATTGAAGGCCAAGGTACCGTTGTTGATCACAGAGCCGGTGATCGTGCCGTCGGTCGCGCCGTTGCCGAGTTGCAAGACACCGTCCGAGATGGTGGTACCACCGGTATAGGTATTGGTGCCGGTCAGGATCAGCGTGCCGACCCCGGTCTTCGTCAAGCCGCCGGCGCCCGCAAGGCTGGCGCCGATCGTGCCGGCCGAGAGGTTGAAGGCGGTCGTGGCCGTGATCGAGCCTGTGCCGGTGACGCTGCCGCCGGCCATCGTGAACGTCCCGACGCCAAGATTGTAGCCCGCCGCGACATTGACCGTCGCGGTGCCGCTATTGGTCAGCGTGCCGATACCGGTCATGTTGCCGCCGGTCAGCGAGAGCGTGCCGTTATTCTGGTTGTTGATATCGCCGGTGACGGCGACGTCGCCGCCGAGCACCTTGATCTGCCCGTCGTTGTTGATGCCCTGGCCGGCGGACAGCACCGCCGTCCCGGTCGGGCCATTGAAATTGATCGTGCCCCCGCCCTGGTTGTTGATCGCACCGGCATCGATGACGCTGCCGCCCACGCCGACATCGATGACCGCGTTGTTGTTGAGCGTATTGCCGGTGCCGCGAAGGGTTGCGCCGGCGCCGATGCTGATCGAGCCCGCGGCGTTATTGATGCTCTGGGCGCTGAGCGTGCGCCCGGCACCGATCGTGGTCGAGCCGTAATTTGCGAATGTGGTGATGCCCGTCACATCGTCGGCGGCTGTCGAGCCCGTCACCGACATGGCGATGCCGCCATTGACCTGGATCGTATTGTTGAAGACGCCCGCAAGCGTGGTGGTGCCGCCGAGCTCGATCGCGCCGATCGAGCTGCCGGCGAGCGCCTTGATGCTGTTAGTGCCGCCGGTGATGATGATGGCCGTCGACGCTGCGCCGTTCAGGCCTCCGGCACCGCCCAGGGCGCCCCCCGCGATCGTACCGCTATTGATGATCGTCAGGTTCTGCCCGATGATTCCGGAGCCGCCGGCCTGTGGACGGTAGGGTTGGGCGTTCTGGAAATCGGTGCCGCCACCGCCGCCCTTGATGGTGCCTGTATTCGTGATCGTCAGCCCGGCCGTGCCGGTCGCGGTAATGCCGTTACCGCCTCTGCCGCCCGCTCCGTTGCCGGAGGGGTCGGTGAATGGATTGATTGCTCCGTTGGATGAGCCGCCGCCGCCGCCATTGCCACCTGTGATCGTGCCGGAATTTGTGAGGTTCGCGCCGGTTCCGGCGATGATGCCGGAGCCACCGCCGCCACCGCCGCCACCACCGCCATAGGAGTAGTTCGGCACAGAATTGTAGTTTCCGCCGCCGCCGTTACCGCCTTTGCCGCCGGTAATGGCGGCGCTGTTGTTCAGATCGGCGTTAAGGGTCAGACCGGCACCGCCGGCACCGCCGCCGCCGCCACCGGCGCCCGCCGCATATCCGCCGCCACCGCCGCCCGCACCATCGGAGCCGCCACCGCTCCCGCCTCGGTTCCCCTGACCACCGGTGGATCCGCCGCCGCCGCCGGGAGCCGTCGCACTGCCGTCTCCGTAGGTGCCGCCGCCTCCGGCTCCGCCTGCGGTAGCGCCATTCGGCGCGCCGCTGCCATTGCCACCATTGGCTCCGGTGTACTGCGCCAGCGCCGGCCGCTGCGTCGCCGCCAGCATGACCGGCATGACCAGCGCCGTGCAGGCAAGCAGCACTGCGCGACGCCTGCGCCAGTGGCGCACCGTTGCGACAACCTGATCAGCCCGGTTGGCCAACGGAGCAGCCCCGTCATCGATGCGTGTTCCGGCCAGCCGAACCCGGCGCCCCGTCTCGATCTCTGCGGTCATGGCGAAGCCCAAATCCCCCCAGGCGCCGAGCGCCCCAGTCCTTGATGCAACCCCGGATTGCGAGGTCGCTTACGTCGTCTCAGTCAGCGCCTGTCAGGGCGCCGTCGGCCAAACATCACGTCAAATCAGAAGCGAGCCCCGCGCTCGTTCCCCGCCCAGCACGTGTCGCGCAGCTGCACCGGAGGCGCGCAACGACAAGCAGCCAACCAAATCTCCAGTAATCACGGGAGCCGCGTCCACGATCACGCCGAGCATGCCCCTCGCCCGTATGCCTTGCGAATGGCCGAAGCCTTCGCCCGGGTGAGTATCGTCGGTACGCCAGGCAAGCAGCGCTCCCCCCCGGGCCGATCGCCCGCGCTCCGCCTCACCGGCGAAGCCTCCATGACCATCGCCGCTGCGAGCACGAAGCACCTGCCGCTGCGACAATTCGGTCATATCAGAACGCCGGGACGGGACCAGACGGGCACGGCCGCGCGATGTGAACGGTCGTTAGCATTTGAGGGAATTTACCGCGTTATGCCGGCAAAACGTGCATTCCGTAGCCGATCGACGCCTTCCGACGCCAAATTCCGGCATGCCCGGCGACGGGCGAAACCAAGGCTGCCGGACGCCGTCAGAAGTTCGGCCTCCGGAAGCACGTAAAGCCCACGGAGCGCATGCGCCCGAGGCGAAGCCGGGGCCATCATGCCTCCCGCGTCATAATGCGGGCAAGGCAGGCACAGGACTGTGACTTCCGCAGCGCTGAAAGTCTGATGAAAGGTTCAGGGTCTAACGCTCACGGCGTCACGGTTCAGCCAATCCTCCGCGAAAGGAGGAAGGAAGCGTGACAGGAAACCAAAACCAAGGAGCCGGCCCATGCGTGCCCGCATTCTAACATCGTCGATTGCTTTCGCCGCGCTTCTGGCCGCAGCCGGGTCGGCGCTGGCTGCCGACAAGGTCACCATCATGGTGGGCGGCTATGAGAAGCAGATCTACCTGCCCGCCAAGCTCGCGGTGAGCCTGGGCTATTTCAAGGACGAGGGGCTCGATGTCGAGCTGCTGAACGAGGCCGCCGGCGTCGACGCCGAGAACGAGATGCTGGCCGGAGCGGTTCAGGGCGTCGTAGGCTTCTACGACCATAGCGTCGACCTGCAGGCCAAGGGCAAATATGTGATGTCCGTGGTGCAGTTCAGCCAGGCACCGGGCGAAGTCGAACTCGTCTCGTCCAAGTATCCCGACGTGAAGTCGATGGCCGACCTGAAGGGCAAGACCCTCGGCGTGACCGGGCTCGGCTCCTCGACCAATTTCCTGACGCAGTACCTGATGATGAAGTCCGGCGTGAAGCTCGGCGACTTCACTTCGCTTCCGGTCGGCGCGGGCACGACCTTCATCGCAGCCATGCAGCAGGACAAGATCCAGGCTGGCATGACGACGGAGCCGACGATCTCGCGCCTGCTCGCCACCGGAGAGGCCCGGGTCCTGGTCGATATGCGCACGGTCGAGAAGACCAAGGAAGCGCTCGGCGGCACCTATCCCGCCGCCTCGCTCTACATGCAGACGGCCTGGATCGAGAAGAACAAGCCGATCGTCCAGAAGCTCGCCAACGCCTTCGTCAAGACGCTGCGCTACATCAACACGCATGATGCCGCCGACATTGCCGACAAGATGCCGAAGGACTATTACGCCGGCAACAAGGAGGCCTACGTCAAGGCGCTGGCCGACGGAAAGGCCATGTTCACGGTCGACGGCGTGATGCCGCAAGGCGGCCCGGAGACGGTCCTCGCCGTGCTCTCCGGCTTCTCCAAAAACATCCAGGGCAAGCAGATCGACCTGTCGAAGACCTTTACGACCGAGTTCGTGAAGAACGTCAAATAGGTCCACCGCTCCCGGGCGATGGCGCCAGGCCATCGCCCGCCTTGTCTGCCTATCGCCTCTTGCGATCCGCGAACGCCGGCCTGCCGGCGAAGGAGAAGCCATGTCCGCGACCGCTCCCGATGAGAGCCCGGCGATCGAGCTGATCAATGTCAGCCGCCGCTTCCTGACGCCCGATGGCAAGTCGATGACCGCGATCCGCGATTTCAACATGAGCGTGGCGCGCGGTGAGTTCGTCGCCGTCGTTGGCCCGACCGGCTGCGGCAAGTCGACCACGCTGAACCTGGTGACCGGCCTCGCCCGCCCCTCGAGCGGTGAAGTCCGCCTGTTCGGCGAACCGGTCGACGGCATCGACCCGCGCATCGGCTTCGCCTTCCAGACCGATGCGCTGTTTCCCTGGCGCAATGTGATCGACAATGTCGTGGCCGGCCCGCTCTTTCGCGGAATGCCGCGCGACGAGGCCTATGCGAAGGCCAAGAAATGGCTGGCGCGGGTCCACCTGACCGGTCATGAGACGAAATATCCGCACCAGCTCTCCGGCGGCATGCGCAAGCGCGTCTCGCTGGCGCAGACCTTCATCAACGAGCCGCAGATCCTGCTGATGGACGAGCCCTTCTCGGCCCTCGACGTGCAGACGCGCGTGCTGATGCACGACGTGCTGCTCGACCTGTGGTCGGAGGCGAAGGCCTCGGTCGTCTTCGTGACGCATGACCTGGAAGAAGCGATTGCGCTCGCCGACAAGGTCTATGTGCTGACCTCGGGGCCCGCGACGGTGAAATCGGTCTATCCCGTCGATCTGCCGCGCCCGCGCATTGTCAGCGAAATCCGCTACGAGCAGGACTTCATCGCCCTGTCCAAGACGATCTGGGACGATCTGCGCGACGAAGTGCAGCGCGGCGCCGCCCGCGACGAAGCCCGCGCAGCCTAGGGAGCATCGACATGGCCGATATCGCAATCGCCTCCGGGCCGGTCTATCGCGCCGGGACGTCCGACGCCGAGATCGAGGCCGCCGCCGCCAAGGCGGCGCGCCGCCGCACGCAGCTCGTCCTGTTCTGGCGCTGGGCCATCCTGCTCGCCTTCCTCGGCGGCTGGGAGATCGGCGCGCGCACCGGCATCATCGACGAGTTCTTCTTCTCGAGCCCGAGTGCGATCTGGTCGCGCCTGGTCGAATGGATCTTCGAGGGCACCTCGGAAGGACCGCTCTGGTTCCATCTCTGGGTGACGATGGAGGAATCGCTGATCGGCTTCGCGACCGGCTCGATCGCCGGCATCGTCGTCGGCATCGCGCTCGGCCGCAACCGCATGCTCGCCGACATCTTCTCGATCTATATCAAGGTGATCAACTCGATTCCTCGTGTGGTTCTGGCACCGATCTTCATCATGGTCTTCGGGCTCGGCCTCGCTTCCAAGGTCGCCCTGTCCTTCGTCATGGTGTTCTTCGTCGTCTTCGCCAACGCCTTCCAGGGCGTGCGCGAGGCCGACCGCAACCTGATCGCCAACGCCCAGATCCTCGGTGCGCGCGGCTGGCAGCTGACGCGCTCGGTGGTGATCCCCTCGGCGATGAGCTGGATCTTCGCCTCGCTGCATGTCAGCTTCGGCTTCGCCATCATCGGCGCAATCGTCGGGGAGTTCGTTGGCGCACGTTATGGCATCGGGCTCCTGATCAACATCGCCAAGGGCTCCTTCGACTCTGCCGGCATGTATGCCGCGATCGTCGTGATCATGGTCGTGGCCTTGCTGGCCGAATACCTGATGACCCGGCTGGAGCGCAGCCTGGCGACATGGCGGCCCGCGCCCTTGCAAGACACGCAGTAAGACACGCGCAAGGACTAGAGAGGCCTCGCCCGGTCCGCTGACCGGGCGAGGCTCGTTTGCGGCTGGCGATGCCGTGTTCAGCCCGGGCGGGTCAGCTCTGGCCCGGCGGCGCGGCCGGCATAGACGGAAGCCTGACCTCGGCCCGCAGGCCTTCGCCCGCGGCGCGATTGGCGAGGGAGACGGTGCCGCCATGCGCTGCGGCGATCTCGCGCACGATCGACAGCCCGAGGCCAGTACCGTCCGGCCCGGCACCCGGCAGGCGGTAGAAGCGCTCGAAGACCATCTCCCGCTCCTCTTCGGGAATGCCTGGCCCGGTATCCTCGACGACAAGGCGGATCTGGCCCTCCGCCTGCGACAGCGCGACAGAGACGGCTCCGCCCCTCGGCGTGTAGCGCAGCGCATTCTCGACGAGGTTGACGACGATCTCGCGCAACAGCGTCTCGTGCCCCTGCAGCATGGCCGCCCCGTCCGATAGATCGAAGGCGAGGTCGATCTCGCGTTCGAAGGCGATCGGCGCCAGACCCTCCAGGGCCTCGCGCGTCACCGTGGCGAAGTCGAGAGGGACCTTGCGCAGGGCAGCGCCGCCCGGCTCGGCACGCGCCAAGGTCAGCAACTGATTGACCAGCCGGGCCAGGGCATCGAGCCCACGGTCGATGGCGTGGAGGGTTTCGTCCTTGGAGGCGACCTCGGTTTCCCGCAAACCGACGGTCGACTGGGTCTTGAGGACGGCGAGCGGCGTCCGCATCTGATGGGACGCATTGGCGACGAAACGCCTCTGCAAAGCCACATAGCGCTCGATGCGCCCGAAGGCGTGATTGAGCGCGCCGATCAGAGGTCTCAGCTCACTCTGCAGATGCGTCGTCTCGACGGGCTGCAGCGAGCCGGGCCGGCGGTCCGCCAGTTCCTTGCGCAGCCCGAGCAGCGGACCAAGGCCGCGCCGGAGACCAAAGAGCGCCAGGAGCGCGGCGAGCCCCACCAGCAACGCCTGATCACGCACCGAATTCAGCCAGAGATCGGTCACCAGCCGGTCGCGGCCGCGCAAGGTGGTGCCGACGATGACGATGGCATTGCCGCCCGCCGTCTTCGACACGACGGGCTGAGCCAGGGCGACCGCCCGGATGTCGTCAACGCGAAAGCGCGCGGAGAAGAAGACCGGCTGCAGGTCGCTCGGTGGTGCCGGCGGCCCCGCGACATCGGGAAAACCCGCGATCAGCTCGCCCGAGGGCGCGATCACCTGGTAGATCACCCGGTCGCGATCGGAGGTGGCGAACATCTCGATTGCCGAGGGCGGAATCAGCGCCTCGACGCTGCCGTCGCTTTCCTTGACCTGCTCCGCGATCACCCGCGCCGAAGCCAGCAGCATGCGATCGGTGACGAGGTTGGCAGTGGAGACCGCGCTGCCATGCGCCGTCCAAGCGTTGAAAGCGACGATACCGGCGAGCGGAACCAGCAGCCAGCCGAGAAGCTCGCCTCGCAGGCTCCTAGCCATCCTGCTTCCTCAGCGCATAGCCGAGCCCGCGCAGCGTCCCAATGGAAACCCCGGTGCCTTCCAGCTTCTTGCGGACACGATGGACATAGATCTCGATCGCGTTGGAAGTCGCGTCGTCGTCGAGGCCGAATACGGTATCGGTCAGCGTCGCCTTTGAGACCACTCGCCCCGCCGCGAGCACCAGGGTCTCGAGAACCGCGTGCTCGCGCTGGGTCAGCGGCAGGGGCCCCCCCCCCGCCGAGAACTGCCGCGTGGTAGTCTCCAGCACGATCGCACCGAAGGCGACCGTCACCAGCCTGTCGCTCTGCTTGCGTCGCAGCTGCGCGCGGATCCGTGCCTCGAGCTCGAGCGGGTCGAACGGCTTGACCAGATAGTCGTCGGCGCCGCTGTCCAGCCCTGCGATACGGCTGGAGATCGCATCATTGGCGGTGAGGATGATGACGGGCGTCACGCCCTTGCGAGCCCGGAAGCGCTTGAGGATCTCGATCCCGCCCATGCCAGGCAAGGCCATGTCGAGAATGACGAGATCATAGACCTGGGTCGAAAGCGCAGCGTCGGCGTCGCTCCCGTCACGAACGCAGTCGACGACATAACGGCTTTTGCGCAGCAGGCGAGCCAGCCAATCAGACAGCTCCTGATTATCCTCGACGAGCAGTATTCGCATTGGATACGCGTTCTCGCAGGCCAATCGGGGGCACGAACTATCCCGAACACCCTTCCTAGACGGTTGGCCCGGGCCCTGTGAAGGAAAAGCCGTACAGGCGGCGTGCGGCCGTGCCGGGGCGTCCCCGTTTCAGGAACGCCTCTTCGCCCTGCGAACAGCGACCGACATCGGTATCGGGGCCAATGGTCCTTCGGAAAGCCATGGTCGTGAATGCGCATCGAGACGGCTCGCGGCGGGCCCTCTCAGCTCATTGCCATCTCGTCCAACCTGCCTTGCTTCACCGGAACCAGCGGGTGGCGACCGCTGTCGATATCGGCAATCTGCCGCTGCACCTGAGTGATCACCTGGCGGGAGAACGGGCCGAGATGGACGTAGAGCGCGACCATCATCATCACATAGGGCAAGGCCCGACGGTTATGCATGAGACAGTCGACCACCGTCTTCCAGAATTCGCGCCTGACGCCGCCCTTCATCGTCGACAGGCGCCAGAGCAGACGCCAGGACGATTTCAGCTCCTGCAACTCCATCGAGGTCGGCATTTCCAGGCGGCGATTGGTGCAATCGAGCATCCGCCCGACGCGCCGAACCCGGCCGAAGAAAGCCCCGGGCGCGTAGACTGCTTCCAGTACAGCCTTGTAATCCGCCAGAATGGCGCGTCGCGGGCGACTGGTCTCGAAGTTGAGGCCAGCGGTGCACTGATCGCCGAACTGCCGTGCAGGGGCGGTGTCGTCGGATATCTGGAGCCGGCCCTCGCGCTCCAGGCGCCGCGTCAGCTGGGTGTTGGGCAGGGCATAGAGCAGGCCGACCATGCAGACCGGGATCGCCGTATCCTCGATACAGGCGATCATGTCGCGCGCGACACTGCCCTTCTCGCTGTCGAACCCGAGAATGAAGCCAGCATTCACGAACAGCCCTGCCCGGTAGATCCTGTGCACGCTGTCCTGGAGGCTGCGCCTTGTGTTCTGCTTCTTCTGCATCGAGATCAGCGTCTCGGAATCCGGACTCTCGATGCCGACGAAGATCGTGAAGAAGTTGGCCTCGCTCATCGCCTGCATCAGGGCGGAATCATCGGCAAGGTTGATCGACGCCTCGGTCGAGAACTCGAAGGGAAAGTCCTTCTCGGTGATCCAGCGCTTGAGATCGGGCAGGAACTGCTTCAGCGCCTTCTTGTTGCCAATGAGATTGTCGTCGACGAAATCGACATGGCCGCGATAGCCGAGCGCATGGAGTGCGTCGAGCTCGGTCAGGATCTGCGCATTCGTCTTGGTGCGTGGCACACGCCCATAGAGCTCGATGATGTCACAGAACTCGCAATTGAAGGGGCAACCGCGCGAGAACTGGATGCCGACATGCAGATAGCGCTCGAATTTCAACAGATCGAAGCGCGGCGTCGGACTCCTGGTGACATCGGTCTTGCCCATTTCGGACTTGAAGACGCCGGTTCTCTCCCCTGATTGCCAGGCAGAGACGAAACCGGCCATGATCTCCTCCGCCTCCCCCAGCACCAGGAAGTCCGCCGCCGCGTAGACATGGGGCGTGGAGGTCGCGTCGGGTCCGCCGACGACGACGGGTTTGCGGCGCAAGCGGCACCGCTCGATGATGGCGAGCGAGCCCTCCTGCTGCGGCAGCATGCCCCCCGTCATCACGAGATCGGCCCAGCCAAGGTCCTCTTCGGCGAGTTCTTCCGTGTTCAGGTCGACGAGACGGATCTCCCACGCCGCCGGCAGGAGCGCGGCCACCGTGATCAATCCGAGGGGAGCGGCGGGATGGAGCGCTCCGGCGAGCTCGCATGTCGCCTTGTAGTTCCAGAAGGAGCCCGCGTTGAACCGCGGATAGACCATCAAGACCCTGCAGCGTTCACTATGCATGTCGTCTCCTGCTTCGGGCTTCGACTGGAGAAATGTGGGCTCATCGACTGACGAGGCTCCAGACGGCAGCGCCTAGGTGCCAAGAACTTGCGGGCTGCAAGAACTCGCGGACTGGGGACAAGCCTGAGACATCGCTGCGACCGTTGTCGCGCGAGCGCTGCTCCAATGCAGCATTGGGCGGGTGGAAGACGAAATGCGTCCCTGCCTCCGATTGGCAGGGACTTCATGAGCAAGGACCGTGCCTGGGAGGCTCGGGTCCTGCGCGCCCCAGAAACATGGCGTTTCCGGTGACCGGGGGCCGCAGACGTGCGGAGCGCGTCCCCTCAAAACATCAGGGAAGCTCCAAACGCTGGAGCGGCCCCGGCCTGCCCCAGCGCGCCTGTCCCCGTCGCCTATCCATCGCGCGCAGCCGCGTCGTCACCGACGCCTGGCGACGACGACGAAGGTCTGACACCGCCTCATCAGAGCCGGGAACCGCCGCCCCAGGGCCTCCACCCGGGCCATGCACAGGGCGTTCAACCAATCGAACCGCCGGAAGACCGGCGGCCAGAGACCGTACCAGTGCAGCTCTTCGACCACGAAGCCGTGCGCCTCGAGCAATGCAACCGCCTCGTCCTCGCGCATCAGCTTGTTGATCTCGCGCCCGGCAAGACGATTGCGAACGGGATAGACGAGCCCGACCAGGCTTGCCGGGTTGCCATGGAAATTGGCGACGAGGACGCCCCCGTCGACGAGACAATTCCTCAGGACATCGAGCACTTCCGCGCGAAGCGGGGGCTCGGCATTGAGGAAGAAGCGGAAGGCGGTGCAGACCTGCCGGTCACCGACGGCCTCTATTGCACCGGTCTGGGTCAGGTCGGCCTCGAGGAAGCGGATGTCCGGATAGCGCCCGCGCGCGAAGGCGAGCATTTCCGGCGAAATATCGACGCCGACGATGTCGTCGAAGGCCTCTTCATGCAGTTCCAGGATGCGCCCGGTCCCGCAGGCGAAGTCGAGGGACCTCGACGCGCCGCGGGCCGCCAGCCTCGCAAAGATCGCCCTGAGCAGCGGCGCTTCGACCTCGCGCCAGTTGATGGCGTAATAGCCCTCGGCAAAGGTCCTGACATAGCGCCGGCCGTAGCCTGCACCGGTCGAGCCCACCCGATAGGATTCGGATTGGGGGACTATCGACTGGCCCAGCGCACCGCCCCCGCGCGCTCCGCCCAGCGGCTCCCGCTCCCAGACCGTCGCACCGGCGGTCGAAGCATCGGGCACCAACTGCGAGCGGAACCAGTGCATCGGGACCGGAGGCACAGCCAGGGCCAGGCCAGGCCTGACCTGGAGGCGTAGGCGAAGGAAGATGGCGAGAGCCAGGTTCAAGGCGATAACTGTGACAACCGTTGCTACCGCGGCGCCGGTCAGTCCCCAGAACCGGTTCGCCACAACCGTGGCCACGATGTTCGCCCCGGCACCCACGATCAGCGTCGCGGCTGCAGCCCGTTCGTGTCCCGCCATCGTCATGAGCGTCTGCTGGGAGCCGAAAGCGGCCGCGATGACCTGACCGATCAGGAGGATGCGAAGGACGGGGGCCGCGGATTCGAAATCCGGGCCGAGCCAACTCAGCAAGGGATCGGTGAGCACCAGCAGAGGCACGGAGATCAGGATAGCTGCCATCAATGACAGCCTGGCGGAGTGGCTCAGCAGCGCCTGCAGCTGCGATCGATCACCCCCGCCCCCCAAGCGCGAGGCGAGTGGCAGGATCGATCGCCCAAAGGCCACCAGGGGACGCGTCGCCAGTGTCGCCATGCTGAGAGCAATGCCGAAGATACCGGCCTTGGTTATGCAGCCCTCAAGGCCGAGCACGATGACGCCGGCCCGGTTCAGGACGATCTCGGCGGCGACGATCATCGTGAGGGGGGCGATGGAAGACCGCCATTCGGCGGCGGCATAATTTGCCACGGCCATGCGGACTGCCCGTGGCCGGACCTCCCGCAGGGTCGGCACGAGCACCATGGCCGCCATCGCCGAACCGACGAGCGTGGAGCCCATGACGAGCGTCGCATCGCGGGGCCACAGATGGTACCATGCCGTCAGGAAGATCACGCCAAGCACGAGCCCGTTCAGGACGACACGCTCGATGGCGAGCACCGACAGAGCGCCGCCGAAACTGCGCGTCACGGAGCCGCTGATCAGGAGAAGCGTGAGCAGAGGTGTCGCGGCCAGCGCCATCAGGCCGGTCGAGATGACTTCCTGCCGAAATGTCCCAGGATACATGGTGATGAAGGTCGCTCCGACTACGGCGACGGCCATGGCGGTCGCCAGCGCCCTGCGCACCGCATACTGGATCACGCCCCGGGCGAGGCTGCTCTCCTGCCGCGCGAGATAGTCCGGCAGGAGGCGCATCAGCGAAATATTGAAGCCCAGCGTTGAGCTGTAGGCGACGACGCTGGCGCAGGCGAAGGCGAAGGCATAGATGCCGTAGCTATGGGCGCCGATGACCCTGGCGGCGAGAAACTCGACGAGGAAGGCGAGAAACGCCCCGATCAGATAGGGCAGCAGCGCACGAATACTGGGCAGCGGGATGGCCCGCTGTGAAGCCTCGTCGGCAGACGCCGCAAGCCCCATTGTCCTGATCGGCGCCGGCACCGGCATAACGGGATGAGCCGAACCGGAACGCCCTGCTGCACGGCCAGCCGGGAGTCTCGCCAGGACCTCCTCCATGGCTGCGTCCAGCGCGCTGCCGAGCGTTGCCTCGTCGTGAAAGGCAAGCGAGATCACCGGCGTCCCGTGCTCATGCAAGAGGCCGTCGGCGCGGGCGATGACGGGCGCCGCGGCGTGGCTCATTCCGAAATCCGTCTCGGGCGTCTCCGGGGGTGCATCGATACAGATGACCAGATCGGCCTTTGGCACCCGTTCGAGGGCTGCTTCCAGAGTGGCCTCGCTCAGGGCCCAGCTATGCGTGGCGAGCAGACAGACGGTTTGAACGAAGCCTTGTTCGAAGATCACGATCTGGTCCGACCGCGCCGCCTCCGACCAAGCATAGCTCAGGCTCGCATTATAGTGGCGCAGGACGCCGAACCAGGCCGCATTGGCGGGCGGCAGCATGGCGAGGATATCGAAGCCGGGCCAGAATCCGAACCTGCGGCTGAGCGGGAGGACGGCCGCCGCGCCCCATTTGCCGATGCCACGGAAGACAGGCCCGGCGGTTTTGCCCGGAGGGTCACGGGCAGGATCCCCAGTCGCGGGCCATTCGCCTTGAATGATCTCGGCTGTCTGACCGCTCTCGCGGAGCCTCTTGCACAGTTCGCTGGCAAAGCTTGCTCTGCTGGCACCGGTGGCGCCGAAAAGATCAATGATCATAGGCCAATACCCTTGCATTGAGAGGGTCGTGCCACTGCATTGGGGGCCGGGCGCACTCCGGCGTGTGGACACTCTGCTCCGGTGATTGCCGTCGTTCGGCGGCGATGGCGGCTCCGCCCTGCTGAAGCAGGGCGACCGTGCAGCACGCGGCCCCGCAGGCCTCCTACGATCGGCGTCGGTTGTTCGTCGCGCATCGGATCAACCCTGTCTTCGGCGGCCGGCTGCGGGATTGACCTCAACCGGCTACGCCTGGGGCGCGGCCAGATCATCCTTCGAATGAACGAAGCCGGCATCGATCGCGCCATGGCGGAGTCTCGGCGCCGTGGCCGGAACGGGCGGCCGGACGGCCAGGAAAAGCCGGGTCATCCTTCGTTCGGAGGATGCCGAGCACCTGGCTGGCGCGTACCAGAGACAGGCTTGGCTCGCTCGGGCGCAGCTGACTTTTGAAGCCGAAGCCCCGAGCGGGAGGAGCCCTCGTTTCTCATGCGACCCGGATGCCGACCGTGGGCGCCTCGGCTCCAGACCTCGCATGCGTCTCGATGACCGTATGGTCGCATGAAGCGAGAGCTCGGGCTCAGCGGCAACCGGGCCTCGGTGGGTACGCAGGATGCCGGCTCGGGCGCCCCGCCTGCCCTATCGTCAGCAGCGTGCCAACAGCTTCCGACGCCTGGACCGGGTGACAAGCCCCGAAGCATCCGCCGGCGAGAGGCCATCGGCGATTCAGCCTGGGAGATTGCGATGCCGGTCGTTCATATGCGTCCATTCAGTTATGATATCTGTGATCACTCCACGGCGGCCGAGGTCGAGCGCATCAAATCCGCCTATGCGAAATATGCGGAGAGGGATCGCGGAGACCCGGACAGAGAGAGACGCCCCGGACGCCTGCGCATGGTGCGCGATCGCGATGTCGCCCTGTACAGGTTGCTCGATCGGGAGGCGGCCCCTCCCCTCAAGCAATATCGCGTCCTGGACCTTGGCTGCGGGACGGGAGATCTGGTCCGCCGGCTGCAGCGCTACGGTTTTCCCAACGACCGCCTGTTCGGGATCGACCTGCTTCCGGAAGCCCTCGCGACCGCCAGACGAAAATGCCCGGAGGTATCGTTCACGGAAGCAAATGCCGAGAATGTACCGTTTCCCGACCAGCATTTCGATTTCATCCTGGTCTTCACAGTGTTCTCCTCGATTCTGAGCCCCCTCATGGCCAGGAACGTGGCGCGCGAGATCAATCGCGTCCTGACTCCGAACGGGGTGATCATCTGGTATGACATGCGTTACCCCAATCCCTGGAACCGCAATGTCAGGGCCATGACACGGCGCCATATCCAGGACCTGTTTCCCGATTTCGAGAGTGAACTGGCCTCGAAAACGCTGATTCCCCCCATTGCCTACCGTCTCGGCGCTCTCACCGATCCGCTCTATCCGGCGCTGACATTCTTCCCGGCCTTTCGATCGCACTATTTCGGCATGCTGCAACGGGCGTCCGCCGCCGTGGCAGAACCTGGAGGCACCGTGTCCTCGCCAGTGCGCCCGCCCGAACTCCAATCGCGACGGAGCGCTTCCGTCTGACGCCGATGAGCTTGTGCATGGGCTCGCGGGGAGACCGCGGGCCTCTGTCGTTCTCCGGCCTGGCGGAACTGAAGCTGCGTGGCTCCGGCACTGCACTGTCAGGGGGCCCGTGGTCGGGCCTGTACGGCGCCCCCTCCAGCGGCCTGGCTTCGCGTGAACGCAGGATGTCACGGGCGACAGCCTCGACGACAGGGCCAGTGGTCGCGGGACCTCCACCGCGGCCGGCAGCTCAGGTCACCCCAGCCAATGCCGATCCCCCGCCCCGACGCCGAAGCCGCAGCATCGGCCCGGGAACGGGATTGCGGCCTTCGGGAAAGCCGGTGAATTCACGGAGGGTTGGATCATCGGACCGGATACGGGATATCCGGCCCGACAATCTAATGGGAGAGCGCCGCATAGCCACGTGCTGCGGGCTCTTCCGCGGCAGCGCGCGACGGACGCATCCTGGCGAGGACCTCGGTGGTGATCCGATCGATCGACAGATTGCAGCTAGGGGCATCGATGCTGCTGATCCGGATCATGGGGAGCGCGCGTGCGCTGACCATGTCGGAGATCAGGTCGACATGGTCGACGTGGTCCAGGCTGCCTTGCAGATCGATCTCCAGGTAGCGCTGAAGCGGGCCGATCTTCTGCCAGCGATCCCGAAGGCGCTCCTCCAGAAGGGCGCGTGGCGCCTCGAAGCGGATGAGCAGGTCTGGTTTCGGCACGATGTCGAGCGCGCGTCCGACAGGGTCGCGGTCGGTTATGCCGCTGAGCAGGATGAGCGAGGCCACCGCCTGGACCATGCCCTGATCGAAGATCGTGATCGCATCGGAGGCTTGCGCCGCAGTCCATTCGTGATGGAGCAGGGCCAGGTGCCAATAGAGACGAATGAACCAAAGCCGGTCCTTCGGTGGCAGGAGCCTGAAGAGCTCCGCGATGCCAGCGGCCGGACCGGCGGAGCTGAGCAGCTTGGCGCTGGCCAGGCATTTGAGAATGCCGCGCCTCAGCGGATGGGCACGCACGCCGATCCGCGGATTCACGACATAGCCGAGGCCGCGCAGATGGGCGGTCAGGGCCGAGACCATCGTCGTCTTTCCGGCCCCGGACGGCCCAAACATCTCCAGGATCATCGCGAGCCTCTCCGTCTTGCCTTGGCGCCCGGTCCCGACACAGATCGGCTACAGCCCCAGCGGAATCTGGCCGTCATTGCTGCCCAGCCTCGCCGAAGCGGTGATCGAGGCAACCTTGGGAAACTAGGAAGGAGCCTTGCGAACGTCATCCTCCGTTCGAAGGATGTGGCCCAAGCCCCTGCCTGCCGGGCAGGATCGGGGCGACGCCGACACGGGAAACAATGCTCGAAGGCGAGCCCTGCCGTCGGCTCCGGCGGGCTGGCCTGGGTCGCTCTGGCGCGAGCCAAGTTCCTCTTCCGTAACGGGCGGTCTCCGGCGTCAGGCCGCGAGACGCATCTTCTCCAGGCGTGAAAACACCTGCGCGACGTCCACCGCGGGGGTCGGAGGTCCGAAATAATAGCCCTGCACCTCGGTGCAACCGACCGCCATGACCGCCTCCAGCTGTTCCCGGGTTTCGACGCCCTCGGCGGTGGTCGTCATGTTCAGGCTCTGGCCGAGATGGGCGATCGAGGTGACGATGGCACGGCAATCCTCCTGCACATGCATGTCTTTGACGAAGGACCGGTCGATCTTGATTTTGTCGAAGGGGAAGCTTCTGAGGTAGCTGAGCGAGGAGAATCCGGTGCCGAAATCGTCCATGCAGGTGCGGATGCCGAAACGGCGCAACTGGTGCAGCACGGCGAGCGTCGCGTCGCTGTCCTGAAGCAGCACGGATTCGGTGATCTCCAGTTCGAGCCGGTGAGCCGGCAGCTGGCTGCCAGCCAGCGCACTGAACACGATCTGCGCGAAGTCGTCGTTGCGGAGCTGTACGGCCGAAAGATTGACCGATACCCGCGTGCCGTTTGGCCATTGCGCCGCATCGGCACAGGCGCGCCGCAGCACCCATTCTCCTATCGCCACGATGAGCCCGGTTTCCTCGGCGACCGGGATGAATTCCGCCGGCGAGATCGCCCCTCGGACCGGATGGGTCCAGCGCAGCAGCGCCTCGAAACTGACGATCTCCATCCGCTTCAGATTGACGATGGGCTGGTAGTAAACCTCCAGTTCGTTTTCCTGAAGCGCCCGACGCAGCGCATCTTCCAGCGCGCGCCGCGCGTCGATCTGCTCTTCCATGGGGGCTTCGTAGAAGCAGTAGGTTCCCCGTCCGGTGTTCTTCGCCGCATACATCGCCATGTCGGCATGGCGCAGCAGCGAATCGCAATCGCTGCCATCCTTGATGGCCATCGCGATGCCGACGCAGGTCCCGATCCTGATGTCGCGGCCGCCGATCCGGAAAGGCTGCCCCATGCGTTCGACGATTCGGGTGGCGATCCGGCGAAGCTCGTCGAGATCGGGGTATCCGCGACACAGGACAGCGAATTCATCGCCGCCGAAGCGAGAGACGATATCGCTGCCGCGGACCGCTTTCTTCAATCGGACGCTGACGGATTTCAGCAGTGCATCGCCCAGTTCGTGACCGAGCGTGTCATTGACGGTCTTGAACCGATCGAGGTCGAGATAGAGCACGGCGAAACTGCCTGACTCACCGTGATGAAGTTCGAGCGCGCGCTCCAGATGTTCGCGAAACTGAGCACGGTTGGGCAAGTCCGTCAGCGCGTCATGGTGCGCCATATAGGCGATCCGCTCCTCAGACCGTCGGCGCTCGGTCACGTCTTCGTAGGTCGCAACCCAGCCGCCATCCGGCATCGGCTGCTGCGAGACGGAGCAGACCGTGCCGGCCGCAAGCTCGAACGAGAATGTCGCCGAGCGCGGTCCAGACGCGATCGACTTTTGATGGGCAAGCAGAGCCGCGAAGCGCTCGTCGGTCACGGTTGCAAGGCTCGCCCCGGGCTTGGTGCTCTCCGCCGGCAATTCGAAAATCTGACGGTAGCGCTCATTGCAGACGATCAGGCGGTGTTCGCCGTCGACCAGCAGCAACCCTTGCGACATGTTGTTCAAGGCCGCATCGAAGCGCTGGTTCTGGGTGCGCAGTTCGATATCGCGCAGCACCAGCATCTCGTTTTGACTCTTCAGGCTGTCGTTCTTGCTGGAAATGTCCTCATTGGCCCGTTCGAGATCGCCCTTCGCGTCCTTCAGCCCGTCCGTGAGCACATGCATCTCACGATGAGCCTGCTTGAGCAGGCGGTTGCGAAAATGTAGCAGCAGAACCAGGCCAAGCGACATCAGCACGAGCGTCACGATGATGCCCGAGAAGAACCAGTGCAGGCTTAGAAGCTCACGTTGATCGCCATCGACCTGATCGCCGGAGATACGGTTTGCCGCCGCCGCAAGGCTCGACATCTTCTGGTCGAGCGGCGCCAGTCGCGCGCGGATGCGCGCGGCATTTTCCGGGTTGAGATGGTCGACCCATGGCTCGATCTCGGCCAGCGCCTGGCGAAATTCGTCGACGGTCGCGCGCCGGTCGGCACTCTGGTTGACGAACTCCTCGAACTCGCCGGAGCTGAGCAGGTTGAGGCGGTTGAGCAGGATCTGGTAGCGCAGCGCCACCTCGTCGGAATCGACCTTGCTGGAGGGAATGCTGAAGCTGGCAACGCGCTCCTGGAAGCGCTGGAGTTCGACGACGGACTGGCTTGCCAGCCAGGTTACATTGTAACGCGCCGTCTGCCGGATGAGATTCTGCTGCTCGACGATAAGACTTGATACATACAATGCAGACAAAACGAGGCCGACAAGAACGGCCCCGAGCAAGGTTTCTATCTTTCGCATCTTCAGCATGAGTTAATCCCGGCAGATTCTCCCACAGATGCTAGATAGTTGCCATTATCTACCCCGTCCCTAGCGGACAATCAACTTTGAAACCTGCCAGGCAGAGCGGCTGTAGAACTTCTGACTGCGCAACTCAGGGTTGCTATCATAGGGGTAGACGATGAACAGCGGACCCTTGTCCCGAATCGGCATGTATTCATTGTTGCGCTTAAGCGCCAGGATGACGTTGTACTTCGCGAAGTCCTCGAGCGGGATTTCTGTCGTATAGTCGTTGAGTGCGATCGCTTGAACGGTGTCGCCCTTGGCGCCGACCGATTTCATCAGTTTATCAAGAGAGATGCCCTCGAATTTCTGCGGTCCGGAGTACCACGGGGTGTTGGTCTCGATTGTCATAAGCCCCATCGCCTCGAGTGCCGCGCGATCGAACTGTGCGGTATCCCCGCTATTGGTCACAGAGATCTTTCCGGATATCGTCAGGATGACTTTGTCCGTGGGAGCGGCCAAGGTCTGGGCGCTGGCCGACCGTATCATGAGCAGACACATGGACGAGATCGCGCCCAGGGTGATTCCACGTCGCAATGTGTCTATAGACATGAGGGGCTCCCGATCGGTCCAAGCTCGAAATCCTACGAGCCGGCCATTAAAAACCTCTAAAGCGAAAATCGGTTAAATTGTTGATATATTTACACAAGGCCCCTGCGAATTTCTCTACGATTTTGATGTACTGACCCCGACCCACGTGCGACCCCTACCGCCCATGAAGGCATCTGGATGCGACATGTCACGAGCCAATAGCCTACCGAATTCAGCCCGCCTCGGAAACCACGCGGTCGAGGGCTACCTGGACAAGACCGAGCGGGCGGACATGAGGGCCGCAGCTGCGAAGAAGATCGAAGAGCTGTTCGATATTCTGCAGATCGACCACCAGAACGATCATAACACACGCGATACACCGGCGCGGGTCGCCAAGATGTTCGTCGAGGAACTTCTCCATGGCCGCTACAACCCGCCGCCGAAGATCACCGAGTTCGACAATGCCACGAGCTACGACCAGCTGATCGTCACCGGCCCGATCGATGTCCGCTCGACCTGCGCCCATCATCTGATGCCGATCTACGGCGTGGCCTTCATCGGCGTGCTGCCGTCACCGGAAGGCAAGATCATCGGCCTGTCGAAATATGACCGCATCATCCAGCATTTCGCAGCCCGCCTCCAGATCCAGGAAGAGCTGGTCAAGCAGATCGAGCAGCATATCGTCGAGATGACCAATCCCCGCGGCCTGGCGGTGAGGATCAGCGCCGTCCACATGTGCAAGACCCATCGCGGTGTTCGGGCCAGTCATGCCAGCCGCATGGTGAACAGCTCATTCTACGGCGAGTTTGCCACAAACGCGTCATACAAGGCCGAATTCATACAGGAATGCACATCCCTGGAACGCCTTTAGGACCCCAATCAATGGATAGCGTGGCAATGATGCAGGACCACAGGCCTGCGCGAACCGTTCACCGGGACGTCTATCGGTCGACCAAGACCTATGACTTCACCGAAGGCTTGTCCTGCTGCTTCCGGCAATGGCGCGCCACGCATTCGCATTGCAGCCTGGTTCACGGTTACGCGCTGTCCTTCAAATTCGTCTTCGCCACCCATGAGCTCGACGAGCGCAACTGGTGCTTCGATTTCGGCGGGATGAAGGAGATCAAGACCTGGTTGAAGCACATGTTCGACCACACGATGATCGTGGCGGCCGACGACCCGCATCTCGACGCATTCCAGGGGCTGGCCGACAAGGGCCTTGTCGACCTGCGGATCATGCCCGCGGTCGGCTGCGAGTCGACCGCCCGCTACACGTTCGACCATGTTTCGGCCTGGCTCGCCAACCAGATCGGCGAACGTGTCTGGCTAGAATCGGTCGAGGTCCGCGAACACGACGGAAACTCGGCGATCTTCGAGCGCCGTCAGGGCTGAGGGCTGCCCCGTCAGGACCGACCCGGTCTGCGAGTGCCGGGCGCGATGCCGCGCATGAGGGTGCCGCCCGCAGCCGACGCGCGGCGGAACAATTTGGCATGATCAGGCGGCGCTCCTCTCCCCCGGGGTGGTGTGACGCGGCTGGCCGGGCCGTGCGTCTCCGAGTCTCGCCCGCACAGTGCAGGCTGGAAGGGCGCCCGCACGACGACTGCGGCGCGCAACCATTTGGGCATCGGCGACTTGGATTCATCGGCTGCGATCGGCGCAAGGCGGGGGGCTGCCCGCCTCGCAACCGATCAGTTGAGACCGCCCCAATCGCTATCTGCGTACGAAGAGAGCATCGACAACGCGCACGTCGCCGGCCCCCTTTCGGATGAGAACTGGATTCAGATCGCACGCGGCCAGCAAATCCTCGAAATCGCTGGCGAGCTGCGAGAGCCTCACGGCGAGATCAACCAGCTGGCTCGTGTCGGTCCGAGGCATCAGGTTGCGGTACCCCCCCAGGATGCGATCGAGTTTGGTGCGGCGGAGCATCGTGCCGGCTTGCTCATGATTGAATGGAGCAAGAGCGACCGCTCGATCGGCAACGAGCTCGACCAGCGTGCCGCCACTCCCCAGGACAACCATTTGGCCAAATGGCGGCGCAGCCGTGAATCCAGCCATGGCCTCGACACCGTCGACGAGCTGCTCCTGCAATTCATAGCCGTCGATCGTCGCCGCGGGCAGCGCCCTGCCGACATTCTCGGCAATGGCCGTGATCGCACGGCGCAATCCATCCTCGTCGCGAATGCCCAGCACGACCCCGCCGACATTGGAGCGGTGCTGCACGTCCCGGGATGCGACCTTGACCACCATGGGAAAGCCAACCTCGCCGGTGCGGGCGACCGCTTCACCTTCGTCCTTCACCACGATCGATTTGACCAGGGGGATGCCGTAGGCGCGCAGCAGCCGGAATGACAGTTCGGCATCGAGAGCGCCCGAGCATTGCTCGATCTCGCGCCTCAGGCTGGCGACCTCCTCATTGAACGGCGCCCGCGCGCCGCTGCGCTGGCTCGCCCAGGAGCCGGCAGGCCCCGGCTTGCCGAGCGCGAGGTTGCCGACAGCGCGAAGTCCGGCGTGAAGCCCGCGCAGCAGCGGCACCCCGTGATCGGCTAGCATCGAACGAACGCCCGGATCGACATTCTCCGAGGTCGGCGAGATCACGACCAATGGCGTTTCGCTCGCCTTGCCGGCCTCGGCATAGACGCCGAGCACATTCATGTAATTCTGGAGCGTCGCCGGGTTCAGGCTCTCCTGGGTGTCCTGAAGCGCGATGACCGCACCGACATTCTCGTCACAGAGGATAGCGCGCATGGCTTCGGGTGTATTGCGGTCCTCGACATTGACCGTCGCTCCAAAATCGACCGGATTGTTTCCGGCCGTGCCCGGCAAGGCAGCACGCAGGCGGTGCGCAGTCGCTGCGCTATATGCTGCGACCGCTACGCCCTGCGCTTCCGCGACGTCGCATGCCAGGGCGGTCTGACCGCCGGAAATCCCGACAATCCCGATGCTCGCCCCACGGACCATGCGCCGCGCCACCGCCGAGCATTCGAGCGCCGCGACGAGCTCGTCATAATCCGCGACGGTCGCGATATTGGTCTCCCGGAAGAAGCTGTCATAGGCGTCGCGATCGCTGACCAGCGCACCGGTATGGGCCTGGGTTGCGGCAACGCCGACATCCGAACGGCCAACCTTGAGCACCACCAGGGACTTGCCCGCGGCATGGACGCATTCTGCAGCCTCGGCGAGCGCCCGGGGCGACTTGATGGATTCAGCGACCACGCCGATGACCCTTGTCTCATCGTCGTCCGCCAGCCAGCGCACGTAATCTGCGGCCGCGACCTGGAACTCGCTGCCGACGGTCACGACCTTTGAAAGCCCGATGACCGTCGAGTTCATCACCGAGATCGCTGCGGAGCCGGATTGGGCGATCAGCGCGACGTTGCCCGGCCTGAGGCGCAGCGACGGCCTGGATGGGTAAAGCGGGATCGAGTCGGTGAAATTGACCAACCCCATGCAGTTGGGGCCATGCACGACGATGCGGCTCTGGGCGCCGAAGGCACGAAGCGCGGTCTCCTCGTCATGCGAGAAACCGTTCGTGAAGACGATCGCCGAGCGTACCGAACTCGTTTCGAGCTCCTGCAACATTCCCGGCACATGCGCAGCGGGAATGGCGATGATCGCCAGGTCCGTCTCCTCGCGGATCTCCGCAACCGAGTTGACGGCACGCAGGCCCTCGATCTGATCGGCCTGGGGATGGATCGGGAGGATCTCCCCCGTATAGCCCCATGATTTCAGATTGCTGATGACCACGTTGCCCTGCGTGACGCGCTTTGCCGAGGCGCCGACAACGGCCACAGAGCGGGGCCGAACCATGGGTGTGACGTCGATATGCAAGGCGTTATGTCCTTCGATGGCGGTCTGCCTTCGCAGCCGCCCCTGGGCGGCTGCGGGCGCGGAGTCCGGCGGGGGTTACTGCTTGTCTTTCGGAAGCCAGGCTTCCGCCCAGTTCGGATGGGTGTTGAACGAGAAGTTGAACTGAGCGTCCAAGTTCTTGAAATTGTTCGTCACAGCCTCGAAGACGCGCGAATTCGTCAACGCAAGCTGGTTCAGATCACGCGCGATGATCTCGGCATAGGCCTTGTAGTGCGCCTTCTGCTGATCCGCCGGCGCCGAGGCCGCATTGGCCGCGACCTTGTCGAACTCGGGATTGCAGTAGCTGGTCGGATTGGCGTAGGGGACGCTGGTCTCGTTGCAGACGAAGCTGCGGTCGACGCCGAGAACCGGGTTCGAGCGTCCGGTCAGCGAGATGATCGACGCATCGAAATCATGCTGCGTATAGACCTTGTTGGTCCAGATCTGCTGATCGAGCGCGCTGAGCTTCACGTCGATGCCGAGCGCTGTCCACTGCGCCTGCACGACCTGCGCCACTGCGTCATAGGGAGCGGCCGAGATCACGGCCAACTCGAGCGCGAAGCGCTTGCCGTCCTTCAGCGGAAATCCGGCCTCGTCGAGCAATTGGGCGGCTCGCTTCGGATCATAGGCATACATCGTGTCATAGTTGACCGACGTATCGTGCAGGTTCTTGAACTGCGTCGGGATGGCGTTCTTGGCGGTCTCGGCCAGCCCCTGGTAGACATCCCTTACGATCCGCTGACGATCGATGGCGTGGAACAGCGCCTGACGGACCTTGACGTTGTTCATCGGCGAGCGCCGCAGATTGAAGTCGATGACGGCGGTCTCGGGCGCGTTGGTCACGATCGGCACGACCCGGAAGGAGCCCCGCTTCGCCGCCTGCTGTGTTGCCGGGACCTGCACAACCTCGGGCCGGAACCAGTTGACCTCGCCGTTGACGATGGCGTTGAGCCGCTGTTGGGGGTTCGGGATGAGCGCGAAGATGACCGAATCGAGATAGGGCTTGGGCGCTTCCCAGTAGTGCGGATTGCGCACGAAGGTGATCGACTGGCCGCTCACCCATTTGTCGAACTTGAACGGGCCGAGGCCCACCGGCGCGATATTGGCCGGGTGAGTGGCGATGTCCTTACCCTCGTAGATGTGCTTCGGCATCAGCGGAAACACCTCCTTGTCGAAGAGATCGAGCGTCGCGGTCAGCGGCTGCTTGAGCGTCAGGAGGAAGGTCTTGTCGTCCGGGGCCGAGGCCTTCTCGACCAGGGGCATGAGCTTGGTGAGATAGGTGTTGAACTTGCCGAAATTCTCCAGCGTGAAGACGACGTCGGCCGCGGAGAACGGCTTGCCGTCCGACCACTTCACGCCCTCGCGGAGGTTGAAGGTGTAGGTCTTGCCGTCCTCGGAAATGGTCCAGCTCTTTGCCAGGCGCGGAACGCGATTGGCTTCGCGGTCATAGGTCATCAGCCCGTCCGCCCAGACATCCGCGGCAAACAGCGCCGGGACCGAAGAGGTCATCTGGGTGTTCAGATTCGGGATCGTCGTCGAATTCAGCGCGGCGATGACCGTGCCGCCCGGGACAGGCTTGCCATCGTCCGCCTGGGCTCCGGCGGAGAGTAGAAGGCTCGACGCCCCCGCAAACAGCGAGATGACGCCCAGCCTGTGCATCGTCCACGCATCGTTCCGTTTAGCCGTGTCCATGATGTGCTCTCTCCCTTTGGCTTTTTTGGGTAGTCCTGCATCAGGTCTCGACGGGCCTGGGCGTCCTCTCCACGGCCGCCGCACCTGCCGGACGCGGTGACGCCCCGACTTCGTCCGCGCGGTGGCAGGCCGCAAAGGTTCCGGCCTGGCCGACCGGTCGCAGCGCGGGGTCGGCCGTCGCGCAGATTTCGATGGCCAAGGGGCAGCGGTGGCGGAATCGGCAACCACCCGACATGGGCTCAGGCATCTCGGCTCGCACCTGTGTCGCGCTCAGGCTGCGGATCCGGCCACGGCGCGGATCGAGCGAAAGCCGCGCGTCGAGCAACAGCTTCGTATAGGGGTGGAACGGGCGCTCGTAGATCGAGCGGCCGATCTCGACGATCCGGCCGCGATACATCACGGCGGTCCGGTCGGCGATCGACTCCATCGCCCCGAGATCGTGGCTGATCACCACGAAGCCGACATTGGTTGCCTTGTGCAGGTCGCGCATCAACTGCAGAACCTGGGCCTGGACCGACACGTCGAGACTCGACAGCGGTTCGTCGGCGATGATGATCGCCGGCCGAAGCATCATCGCCCGCGCAATCGCGATGCGCTGCTGCTGCCCGCCGGAAAGCTGGTGCGGATAGCGGTCGAGATAATGGTCCGGGGGGTTGAGCCCAACCGCGGCAAGATGGCCGGCGAGAAAGGCTCGCGTCTCGCGCGGCGTGGCAAGCTCGTGGCGCTGGACGATGTAGCCGAGCATGCGCTCGACCGTCATGCGCGGGTTCAGCGACGAGGCCGGGTCCTGAAAGACGGCCTGGACCTGGCGTCGGAAAGCCTGTCTGCCGGAAGCCCCGAGCGAAACCAGCGAGGTGCCACGAAACTGCACGTCGCCCGCCGTCGGCCGGTTCAGCATCAGGAGCAGCTTGGCGAGGGTGCTCTTGCCGGAGCCGGACTCGCCGACGATCGCCAGGGTCTCGCCCTCGTTGACATCGAGATCGACACCATCGACCGCCCGCACCGTGTTCCAGCCTGGGCCATTGGCGTTGCGGCTGGTGTAGAGCTGCTCGACGCGGGTCATTCGCATGATCGGAGCGCTCATGACTGAAGCTCCCGTGTCAGCCGGCGCGTGCTGAGTTCGATCAGGCGCCGGGAATAATCGTGCTGGGGCTGCTCGAAGAGCGTGACGGTCTCGGCGCTCTCGATCACCTTGCCCGCGCGCATCACGTAGACCCGGTCGCAAAGCTCGGCGACGACACCAAGGTCGTGCGTGATGATGGCCATCGCCATGTTGCGCTCCTTATGCAGCCGGTAGAGGGTCTGCAGGACCTGCAGCTGCACGGTCGCGTCCAGGGCTGTCGTCGGTTCGTCGGCAAAGAGAAGCTGGGGATCGCTGGCGAGCGCGATCGCGATCATCACGCGCTGGCGCATGCCGCCCGAGAGTTCATGCGGGTAGCGCCGGGCAAGATTGGCCGCGTCGGGAAGCCCCACCTCGTCCAGCAGGGTATGGACCCGAGCCTTGTCCGAGCCGCGCCCTGCATCCCGGGAGAGCGCCTCCTGGATCTGCCGGCCGATCCGCTGCGTCGGGTTGAGATAGCCGAGCGGGTCCTGGAAGATCATCGAGAAGCCGCGCCCGCGACGCAGGGCGCGCAGCTCGCTGTTGGCCATGCCGAGGATGTCGCGGCCTTCGAAGGCGAGCCTGCCGCTCAGTTCCTCGATGTTCACGTTCGGCATCAGGCGCGTCACGGCGCGCGCCATTGTGCTCTTGCCCGAACCGGATTCGCCGACGATGCCGACGCATTCGCCAGGGCGGACCTGGAAATCGACTCCGTCGATCGCCCTCACCACCTTGTGGCCAAGACGCAGATGGACCTTCAGGTCGTTTACATCGAGGAGGAGCGAGGCGCTCATTGAAGCCCTCCAATCCCGCTCGTGCTGCGCGGATCTATGACCTCGTTCAGCCCATCGGCAAAGAGATTGAGGCCGACCACGGTGATGCAGATGGCGGCGCCGGGAAACAGGCTCATCCACCAGGCGCTGTCCATGTAGTCCTGCGCGACGAAGAGCAGCCGGCCCCAGCTCACCTTGCTCGGGTCGGAGAGGCCGAGGAAGCCGAGCCCTGCCTCGATCAGGATGGCGATGCTGGCGTCGAGCGCGACCTGGACGATGATCGGCTGGATCGCGTTGGGCAGGATCTCGCGGAACATGATATGGGCCGTCGAGAGGTCGGCGACCCGAGCGGCTGCGATGAATTCGCGATCGCGAAGCTTGATGTACTGGCCGTAGACGAGGCGTGCCTCCATCGGCCAGATCGCCAGCGCCACCGCCGCGATCAGCAGCCAGAAATTCGAGCCGAACAGCGCCACGGCGCAGAGCACGAGAATGATGACCGGGAGCGTCTGGAACAGCTCCACCAGCCGCATCAGCGCCGCCTCGACCGGGCCCTGGAAATAGCCGGCCAGGATCCCGAAAGTGCCACCGATGAGCAGTGCGGCGAGCGCCGCCCCCAGCCCGACGAGCAGGGACGAGCGGCTGCCATAGACGACGAGCGAGAACACGTCCCGGCCGATATTGTCCGTGCCGAACAGGAATTGGGACGATGGCGGCGCGAGGCTGAGCTGGGTCTGCTCCAGCGGATTGTACGGTGCAATCAGCGGAGCGGCGGTCGCCACGATCACCAGGACGATGAGGATGCCTGCTCCGAGCGCGCCGTGGCGCGTTCCGAAGAGATTGGCGATATGGGCCTGCCAGCTCCCGACCGGGATACCGTTGCCGGATGCTGGTGCCGTGGCGGTTTTGCTGTCTGACATGGCTTCGACCTCACCGCATGGTTCTGATACGCGGGTCCAGCGCCGCGTAGAGGAGATCGACGATCAGGTTCATGGCGACGACGGCGACGGCCGAGAAGATCACGACGCCGACGACCGTCATGTTGTCCCTGAGCCGGATCGAGTCGACCAGCAGCAGGCCGAGGCCCGGCCAGGTGAAGACCGTTTCGAGCAGGACGGCGCCGCCGAGCGCGGAGCCGAAGGCATAGCCCGCGATCGTGACCAGTGGCAGGCTCGAATTGCGCATCACGTGGCTGCGGATGATCTGCCCGCGGCTCAAGCCCTTGGAACGGGCCGTGATGATGTAGCCCTGCGACAGCGTGTCGATGACGCTGGCGCGCATGATCCGGGCAATCCGCATGCCCTCGTGGATTCCGAAGGCGAGGACCGGCAGCGCGAGATAGCGCAGCTTTTCGAAGAGCCAGGCGATCCCATGCGTCCGGCTGATCAGGGGGCCGATGCCCTGGGTCGGAAACCAGCCGAGCCGGAGCGCGAACAGCATTACCAGCAGCTGGCCGAGCCAGAATGTCGGGATCGCGTAGGCGATCAGGGCGGTGGTGGTCCAGAACTTGTCGACACCCGGCCGACGTGTCGTTCCGGCCGCGATACCGATTGCCATGCCGAGTGGAATCGCCAGCGCGAAGCTGACCGATGCCAGCAGGATCGTCCGCGGCGCCCGCTCGAGGATAAGGTCGAGAACGCCGCGCTGGTTCTGATAGGAGAAGCCGAAATCGCCCTGCGCGACATTCAGGAGATAATTGCCGACCTGAACGAGGAAGGGGTCGTTCAGGCGATACTTCTCTTCGATCGCCTGCCGATACGCCGGCGGAACCGGGTAGTCGCCGACGAGAGCCTGCACCGGATCCCCCGGGATCATGTGCAGCATGGAGAACATCAGGATGATGATCGCCAGGAGCAGAGGGATTGCGTAGAGCGCCCGCCGGCCGACGAAGCGAAGCATCGGACCGCGCCCTCAGTTCAGCCGGAAGAATTCAGCGGCGTTGCCGTACAGCCATTTCTCGATGACCTTTTCCTTGAGCGGCAGCTGCTTGTACTGCTCGATGATGCTTTCGAAGGAGGTCCCGAACAGGTAGCGCGAGAGCCCTACCATGACCTTGTCCTGGAGGAGCGTGTTGCCGAACTGCAGGAACTGCTCCCAGCCGGAGCCGGGCTGGCTGAAATAGCGGGGATGATGGGCTGCCGTATCGACATAAAGCCGCGGGTGCCGGCGGAGCAGTCCGACCATCTCGTTCACCCAGGGCCATCCGGCGAGGCCAGCCACGATCCTGAGCTCGGGGAAATCGATAGCGACATCATCGAGATAGCGCGGATGGCCGAGATCGTAAGGCCGGTCATTGGCGTAGTTCATCGCCGTGTAGATGCGGACCGGGACGTCGAGCTCGGCGGCCTTGGCGTAGAGCGGATAGTAGCGGCGATCATTCGCGGGCACGCCGTTATAGAGCGCCGACAGGCGCAGGCCGTTTGCGCCCTCCTCCTTGACCAGCCGCTCGAATTCGCGAACCGCCCGCATGCCGTCGAAGGGGTCGAAGGTCGTGAACAGGAAGAAGCGGCCGGGATGGGCCTGGTGAATCCGGCCCGTCGCGCTGTTCTCCGCTCCAACCAGCAATCCCCGCGCGATGCCGGCGCGGTCCATGTCCTCGACCAGCCGCACGAGGCCGCCGTCGTCAGCCTCCCCCTTCGCCGGAGCCGTCTCTTTGCTCCTGAAAACATTGCCGTAATTGGCAAATCCGTAGCCTTCGGGCCGCGGCAGTGACTGAGCGAAAGGTGTTCCCGGTCGCCCTCGCGAAATGCGTTCCAGATCTGGATTCGCTTCGCTGTGAGGCAAGCTCAGTTCCATGTCGATCACGCGGCTCATTCACATTTTCTCCGTGACGAGTGCAGGCGCAGATGTCACCCGCCTTCGAATAGTGAGGACCGGCTCGCCAACGGAGTCAAGAGAGTGATTAATCTCTTCTGTAAATGTTCAAT
The DNA here is from genome assembly GCF_052115715.1 of Allobosea sp. 2KB_26. Classification (NCBI taxonomy): domain Bacteria; kingdom Pseudomonadati; phylum Pseudomonadota; class Alphaproteobacteria; order Hyphomicrobiales; family Alloboseaceae; genus Allobosea; species Allobosea sp. 2KB_26. The sequence goes on along the minus strand of NZ_JBFRHE010000002.1, from coordinate 229,372 downwards.
ATCTTGACATTTTAGCCAATGAGCGCCAGTTTTCCTCGGAGTGAACAGGAACAGACCCAAACCTTCCATTCCAGCTCACCGAATGTGACCCGGTAAATATTCATCAACGATCGATCGAAATAATACGAACGAAACCAACTATATAAATGGAGAAATTCTTGAAGATTCCCGCGGACGATCCCGACATCGCAACAACTCTCGTCAAGGGACTTGCTGTTCTGGAGACCTTTCGCCCGAACCGCACATTGATGAGCAATGGCGAGATCGCGAAGGAATCGGGGATCAACCGCTCCACGGTCGCACGCCTGACCTATACGCTCGAACGCATGGGCTATCTCAGGCAGGAAAAATCCAAGTTCCGGCTGAGCTGGCGCGCACTCATGCTGGTCAACCCGCTGCTGGTGAACCTGAAGCTGCTGCACATCGCGCGGCCCTCGATGCAGAAGCTGGCTCAGGACCTCGGAGGGACCGTCTCGATCGGAACGATCGACCGAATCAACTTCGTCTATCTCGAGACCTCGCGGGTGAACGAGAACATCTGGACCTCGCCCGATCTCGGCACGATCGGGCCGCTGCTGCCGGCCACGATCGGCCATGCGCTCAGCTCGCTCCTGTCGGAGGACGAACTCAAGCTGAAGCTCGAGGAGATGAAGCGTCGCTCGCCCGAACTCTGGGCGAAATACTCAGAATCCTTCCTGCAGGGTGTCGCCGATTGCCGCAGCCGGGGCTTTTCGGTGGCCAAGGGCGTCTGGATTCCGGGCACCCATTCCGCTGGCGTGCCGCTGATCCGGGACGCCAACGGCGATTGCTTCGGCATGAACTGCCGGGTGCCCGTCTTCCGGCTCAGCCCAAACCAGATCGAGGACGAGGTCGCGCCCCGGCTGATTTCGCTGGCAGCCAATATTCGCAATCAACTGAGCTACATCATGCCGAGCTGAGGGCGATCGCTCAGTCGATCCGCCGAAGGCTCGGTGAGCTCGCCCCTGGCGCAATGCCCTCGATGGATTGCGAACCGTAGATCGTCGAGAACCACATATCGGACACGGTGCTCGCCACCAGCTGGGGCCTGGCCTGAAAGCCCGCGAGCGAGGGCTGCGTCTGGCCGTAGATCTTCAGGAGCAGCTCATCGACCATCCCGATCAGGCAGTGGATGGTCAATTTGAGCTTGTCTGCATCCCACAGCTCGAGCTGCCCCTCGCGGCGAAGCCTCGCGAGGACGCGCTCTACCATGGCATTGTCGGCGCTGCGGCCGACTTCGGCGATCAGCTCGTCCTCGTCCTTGAGGCGGAAATGGCAACGCATGAGCCCGACATTGCGGCGGAAGCATTCGACATAGTGCAGATTGGCGTGGTGGATTGCTTCGTATTGCGACGCATCACGCGCAACCGGCCGGCGCGACGCACGCACGAACATGAAATAGTCAGCGATGGTCTTGGCAACGACATCGCGCTTGGCCGCGAAATACCGATAAAACGTTCCGTGCGCGACACCAGCGGTCGCCGCAATGAGATCAACTGAAATCGCGTGATAGTTTTTTTCTCTGAGCAGGCGCGCAGTTGCCAGCTCAAGCTGCAGCTCCGTGCGAATGATCTTCTTTTCGCTTTGCGCGGCGGCCAAGCGTTTCTCGAGATAATCTACGTAATCGTAATTTACGTTTTCCAACAACAAGGGCCCGCCCTTCTCACGCTCGTTTCTAACAGCGCGCCCTATCGCGCCGCAATCTCGATCCCAGCATAGCGCACTTGACAAAAAATGACACTCTCGTCACTTTTTGAATGCACCTCTTATTCGGAGCCGGATTTCAATGAGTTCGACCGGAGCGACGATCGACTTCAGAAGCGTTCGCAAGACGTATGGAAAGTTCGTCGCGCTGGAGAGCTTCTCGATGCACGTCAAGCGCGGGGAGTTCATGACCCTGCTCGGCGCGAGCGGCTCGGGAAAGACGACGGCCCTCAACGCGCTGGCCGGCTTCACGGAGATCGACAGCGGTGAAATCCTCATCGATGGCGTGCCGATCACCAGGCTGCCGACCGAGAAACGCGACATCGGCATGGTGTTCCAGAGCTATTCGCTCTTTCCCCATCGCAATGTCATCCGCAACATCTCGTTCCCCCTCGAGATGCGCGGCGTGCCGCGGGCTGAAGCCAGGCGGCGCTCGGAAAAGGCGCTCCAGATGGTGCGGCTGGACGCGCTCGCGAACCGCATGCCACACGAACTGTCCGGAGGCCAGAAGCAACGCGTGGCCTTTGCACGCGCCGTCGTCTTCGAGCCCCGGGTGCTGTTGATGGACGAGCCGCTGGGCGCGCTCGATCTGAAGCTGCGCGAGACACTCCAGCTCGAGATCAAGGACTATCAGCGACAGATCGGATGCACCGTCATCTATGTCACCCATGATCAAGGCGAGGCACTGACGCTCTCCGACCGGCTGGCGGTCATGGACAAGGGTCAGGTCCTGCAGATCGGCCCGCCGGAGGAGCTCTACGACAAGCCGCAATCGCGCTTTGTCGCGGAATTCGTGGGGGCAAACAACATTCTCAAGGTCGAGGGTGCCGAGCCGGGTTCCGTGATGCTGGAAGGGCTTGGCCGCGTGTCCGGCCATGTCGCGCATCTCATAGCGGCGAGCTTCGCGTCCATCCGGCCCGAGCTCATCCAGATCCGCCGGGAGGCTTCCGGCGCGCATCGCGCCACTCTCGCGGAGGCCGTCTTCTTCGGCAACTCCGTCCGTTACGTGCTGCGCGCGGCTGACGGCAAGGAGATCTCGGCCATCGAGCCACGCAGGCCCGGACAGGACGTGCTGCCGCTGGGCACGCCGATCAGCTTCGATCTCGACGTCGCTGATCTTGTCGCACTCAAGGGTTGAGCTTCCCAGACCACCATAAAAACACAGGGGACTACCGATCATGACGATGACCAGAAGAGCTTTCGGAATCGGCTCCGGTGCACTTGCCGCCGCCCTAGCGTTCAAACCCTCATTCGCTCAGGACGTGACCATCGTCGTCAACGGCTCCGGTGGAGCACTGGCCACGATGATCACGAAGATCTTCGAAGAGCCGTTTACCAGGGATACCGGGATCAAGGTCAGGGCGACCGCGCCCGTGAGCCTTCCCAAGCTCAAGGCCATGGTCGAGTCCGGCAATGTCGAATGGGATCTGACCGAGCTGAACGGCGACGATGTCGTGACCGCGACCAAAGCCGGATGGCTTGCCAAGATCGACTATTCGATCATCGATCCCGACAACAAGCTGCCGGCCATCGCAAAGCAGCCGACAGCGATGGTCCGGGCATCCTATTCAACCGTGATCGCTTTCAGGACCGACAAATTCGGCAAGGGCAAGACGCCGCAATCCTGGGCCGATTTCTGGGACGTCAAAGCTTTCCCGGGCCCGCGTTCGCTGGAAAATTCTCCCAAGGGCAACCTCGAATTCGCCCTGCTTGCCGATGGCGTTTCGCCTGACAAGCTCTATCCGCTCGACATCGACCGCGCCTTCAAGAAGCTCGACCAGCTCAAGCCCCATATTCCGGTCTGGTGGACCAACGGAGCCCAGCACGTCCAGTTGCTGATTGATGGCGAGGTCAGCATGACATCATGCTGGAACGGCCGCATCACGCCCCTGAGGAACGAGGGCAAACCCGTCGACATCACCTTCAAGGGCGGAGCGTTGATGCTCTCCTTCCTCGCCATTCCCAAGGGCGCGAAGCACCCCACCGAGGCGATGCGCTTCATGAAGGCTCGCATGGACCCGGCAGCATCGGCGGAATTCGTGAAACTGGTCCCCTACCCCGGCTTCGTGCCCGGAATGATGGAATTGCTGGACCCGGCCTTCGCAGCGACCCTGCCGACCTCGCCCGAAAACGCGGCGGTGCAGTTCGAGTTCAACAGTGCCTGGTGGGCGGAGAATCTCGACGCGGTCACGACGCGCTGGAACGAATGGCTGCTGATCTGAGCCGCCCGGGAATCTGATCGCACCATGAAACTCCGGTGGACGAAAACCACACTTCTCCTCGCGCCGGCAACGGTGCTGGCAGCGCTTCTCTTCGTCTATCCGGTGTTCGGCGTCCTGAAGCTGAGCGTCCACGATGGAACGGCGTTCACCACCGATGCGCTGCGACAAGTCTATAACTCGCAGCTTTCCGTCATCGTCCTGCAAAGGACCTTCGTCACGGCCGCGACCGTGACGGGGATCTGCCTCGTCATGGGCTATCCCATGGCTTACTTCATGGCGGGGCTCACGCCGCGCAAGCGGGTGCTGGCAACCTATCTGATCCTCCTGCCGTTCTGGATCAGCATCCTGGTCAGGACCTATACCTGGATCATTCTGCTCGGGCGCGAAGGCATCCTCAACAAGGCGCTTGCCGCCCTGGGTCTGACGGCCGAGCCGGTTCAACTGCTCTATACGCCGATGGCCGTTCACATCGGAATGGTCCAGATCCTGCTGCCGATCGTGATCCTGACCTGCCTGACCTCGATCCTCGATGTCGAGCGCGATCTCGTGAAGGCCGCCCGCTCGCTGGGAGCATCGCCCAGGCAGGCCTTCTGGAAGGTCGTCTTTCCCCTCAGCGTGAGCGGGGCCGCGACGGGTGGCATCATCTGCTTCATTCTCTGCCTCGGCTTCTATGTCACACCGACGCTGCTCGGCGGGCGAACCAGCACCCTCATCGCCAATCTCATCGATCTGCAGGTTCACAAGACGCTGAAATGGGACCTGGCAGCGGTGATGGCCTCGACGCTGCTGGCGGCGACCTTCTCCTGTCTCCTGGCTTACTGGGCCCTCACCCGAAAGCGCTCAGAATTTGCGACTGGAGGGCTCGCACGATGACCCGGGCCGTCCTGACCGCTTATTTTATCCTCGTCGCGAGCTTTCTACTGCTGCCGCTGTTCTTCCTCGTTCCGATTTCGCTGACCGACAGCCAGTTCCTCGAATTCCCGCCGAAGTCGCTGTCCCTGCGCTGGTACAGGGAGTTCTTCGTCGATCAGAGCTGGGTCGACGCCACACTCGCAAGCCTCAAGATCGGGGTTGGGGCGACGATTCTGAGCCTGCTCTTCGGGACGCTGGCGTCGGTCGCTCTCGTCCGTGCGGATTTTCGCGCCAAGGGCTTGCTGACGGCCATTTTCATCGCCCCTCTCATCATACCGTCAGTGGTGATCGCGCTCGCGCTCTACATCGTGTTCCTGCGCTGGCAACTGGTGAACAACATCTATGCGCTGACCCTGGTGCATGCGCTGATCGCCCTGCCCTATGTCGTCATGATCGTATCGGGCAGCCTTCGCAGATACGACATGACGATCGAGCGGGCGGCGCGCGTCCTTGGCGCCGGCCCCACCCGGGCGTTCCTGTACACAACGCTGCCTTACCTTATGCCAGCGATGTTTGCTTCGGCGATCCTGGCCTTCTTCGCGTCCTTCGATGAACTGATCATCACGCTCTTCATCTCCGGCGGATTGCAGACGCTTCCCGTGCGCATCTGGAACGATCTCAGCCTCAAGCTCGATCCGACGGTGCCTGCCGTCGCAGTCATGCTCACCCTTCTCAGCATCGTCGGGATGACCGTGGGCGAGATCGTTCGCCGCCGCAATGAACGCCGATACCAGTCGAATTCAGTGTCCGAGGCCTGACATGCAGCAAAACGACAGCAGAACCAGCGATTGGTCCGAGCTCAAGCCTCTCGTCGATCGCATGAGGGCCACTATCGAGGCGACGCCGCTGGCGCGGAACATCGGCTCGTTCGTGGATGAGCGGGCCTCGATGAACGGCGACAAGATCCTCTGGACATTCTTCGAGGAAAGCGAGGGCGGCGTCGCAACCTATGCCGAAGCCAGGTCGGCGATCGAGCAGGCGGCGGCAGGCCTCTATGCGGCGGGCGTGCGCAAAGGCACTCACGTCGCCGTCATGCTTCCGAATATCCCGGCATTTCCCGTCACGTGGCTTGCCCTGGCAAAACTCGGGGCGGTGATGGTGCCGGTCAATATCGGCTATACCGGCCGAGAGCTCGACTATGTGCTCACGGACTCACAGGCGACGTACCTCGTCATCCATGCGGATTGCCTGCCCTCCTACGAGGCGCTGGGCGCCGAGGCACCTCTGCAGAGCTCCGCCGTTCTTATCGTCGGCGACGCTTCCGCTGCGACGGACCGATATGCCCGGATCGATCGCAATCCGCCCGCCCTTCCGGCCGACCTGCCGCAGCCCGCGCTCGATGATCTCGTCAACATCCAATACACGTCCGGCACCACCGGATTTCCAAAAGGATGCATGCTGACGCACCGATACTGGCTCACCATTTCCCTGGTTGCCGCAATGCGAGGCGGCGACGCCGAGAATTCCAGGAATATCCTGGCGGCTCAGCCCTTCTTCTACATGGATCCGCAATGGCTGACCTTGATGGCGATGCGGGTCAGCGGCCAGATCTTCGTTGCTCGGCGTGCCAGTGCGACTCGTTTCATGGATTGGGTCAGGACATACAAGATCCACTACTGCCTCTTTCCCGAAATCGTCTATCAGCAGGCACCCAAGCCATCCGACGCCGACAATGATCTGAAGCGCGTTTCGATCTTCGGCTTCAACAAAGAAAAGCACGCCGATTTCGAGCGGCGATACAACACGATCGCCCGGGAGTCCTTCGGGATGACCGAGGTCGGATCGGCGCTCTTCCTGCCGCGAGAGGCCTATCACATGGTCGGCTCAGGCTCCTGCGGGATGGTCGCGCCCTTCCGCGAGGCACAGATCACCGACCCCGAGGGCAACGTCCTGCCCGCTGGCGAGATTGGCGAACTTTGCATTCGCGGTCCGGGCATCATGCGGGGCTATTACCGCAAGCCGGAAGCGAACGAAGCGTCGTTCAGGGGGGATTGGTTCCGCACCGGGGACCTGTTCTGGCGCGACGCTGAAGGCTTCCACTACATCGTGGGCCGCTTGAAGGACATGATCCGCAGGAGCGGTGAGAACATTGCCGCCCGCGAAGTCGAAGCTGCGCTGGCCGAAATGCCACAGGTTCTCGAAGCCGCCGTCGTCGGCGTGAAGGATGCGGCGCGCGGCGAGGAAGTGAAGGCCTATATCGTGTTGCAGCCCGGCGTTTCGGAAGCCGAGGCCTCGCCCGAAATGATCTTCGAGCACTGCAAGAGCCGGCTCGCGCCGTTCAAGACGCCTCGTTACGTCGAGTATCGCGACACTCTGCCGAAGACCCCGTCCGAGAAGATCGCCAAGCAAAAGCTGATCGCAGAGAAATCCGACCTTCGCATCGGCAGCTTCGATCGCATCACCAATCAGTGGATCTGATTATCCAAAGGATATCTATCATGCCTTTCGAATACGAGCGCGTTGGCAAGATCGGATACTTCACCATCCGCAATGGATCGGTGAATCCGATGACACCGGCGATGCACAAGCAATTCTACCATATGATGCTCGAATTCCTCGCCGACGACGAAGTGCATGTCGGTATTCTGCAGGGCGCCGGAGACCGGGCCTTCTCGGCCGGCGACGACATCAAGAACGACTACGCCAAGTTCGCCACGCCGAAGGACGAACTCGCCTATTACCTTGCCCCGAAGCACCGCGTCGCCGAGGGCGAGCCGGACACGTTCACCTGGTCACGCGAGGTGCTCTCGCTCAACCGCTTCAAGCCGATCGTCGGTGCGGTGCGCGGCTATTGCTACGGCCAGGGGATGATCTATCTCAGCCACCTCACGGATATCCGCGTGGCGTCGGAGGATGCCAAGTTCGGTTTCCCCGAAATCGCCTACGGCATGGGTGGTGCGGGCGGTTCGACGCGGCTGTCGCGATATCTGCCGCATACGATCGCAATGGAAATGCTGCTGACCGGCGATCCGCTCTCCGCGCAGGACGCGCTGCGCGCGAACCTCGTCAATGCCGTGGTCCCTTCCGATCAGGTGCTGGCCAAGGCCGAGGAATATGCCGCTCGCATTGCACGCCACCCCCTGCTCGCATTGCGGATCGAGATGGAGGCCTCGGTGCGATGCATGGACATGTCCCGCCAGGACGCGCTCGACTATGTGAAGAACCTCTACCGCATGCAGCGGCTCGCCTATAACGGCGAGGAAAAGGTCGATGCCTTCCTCTACAAGAGCAAGAACTGAGCAAGAGCACAAAGCGAGCCGGTCGGCGTGGGAGTCCGCTACCGATCGGCTAAGCTTCTTGCGACACCCGCTAAATCCCAAACCAGATCTCGTATCCGGTCCGGGATTTAGCCTTTCCGTGTTCGCATCGGCTTTCCCGACCGCAATCCACTTCTCGAGCCGATGCTTCAGACCTTCATGCCCGGCAGATTGAGGGAGGCGGTGTTGCCGCCGTCGACTGCGAGCGCCTGGCCCGTGACATAGCTCGCGTCCTCGCTGGCCAGGAAGGCGATTACGCGGGCGACCTCCTCGGGATGGCCATAGCGGCGCAATTCGCAGCGCGCGCCCAGCCGATCCTCCTTCCCGAGTTCACGTGCCTTCTCGAAGATCGGCCTGGTCATTCCCGTCTCGATCAGACCGGGGCAGACGGCGTTCACTCGAACGCCATAGGCACCAAAATCGCAGGCGGCCGTCTGGGTCATGCTGATGACGGCAGCCTTCGAGGCACTATAGGCATTGCCGCCCGCACCAGCCCTGATCCCGGCCACCGAAGCGGTGTTGACGATCGCGCCGCGGCGGGCCTCGACCATGGCCGCGCCGGCATGCTTCATGAACAGCATCGCGCCGAAGACGTTGACCTGCATCACCCGGTCCCATTCGGCGAGGTCCTGCTCGAGTGCGCTCCCCTTCGAACTCGCCATGCCGGCATTGTTGCAGAGCACGTCGATGCGCCCATGCCGCTCCAGCGCGCGGGACACGCAGGCGGAGACCGCGTTTTGATCAGCGATGTCCAGCACCTCGACGGAATGGTTCTCAGCCCGCGGCAGGCCGGCCAGGACGTTTGCGAGCTCCGCCTCGTTCCTATCGACCAGGACGAGGAGCGCGCCCTCAGCGGCAAAGCGTTGTGCGGTGGCGCGGCCGATACCGCTGGCCGCCCCGGTCACGATGCAGAGCTGGTCCTTGAAACGCATGGTCATCCCTCGCCTCGCCTCAGTATCGGTGGTTCGCGCCGGACAGGGCCACCTGCCGGCCCAGTTCGGCCAGCATCCCGGCGCGCTGTGCAACCTCGGCCGCGTTCGCATCGCTGGCATTGCCCAGAACGGAGCGGGCCATCACGCCGTGCAGGATCGCCGACAGACGGAAGAAGGAGAGCGCCAGGAAGACGTGCCAGTCCGGCAGCGAGGCACGGCCGCTCGCCCGACAGTAATGCGCGATCACCTCGTCTTCGCCGGGGATGCCGAGATCCCTGAGGTCGAGCCCGGACAGGCCCCGTCCGCCGGCGACGGCCGGAGCGATATGATAGGACATGCAGTAATAGGCGAGGTCGCTGAGCGGATGGCCAAGCGTCGACAGTTCCCAGTCGAGCACGGCCGATACCTGGGGGCCGTCGCGGCGGTAGCAGAGATTGCCGATCCGATAGTCGCCGTGCACGATCGTGGTTTCATCCGCCACGCTGCAATGCTCACGCAGCCAATCGGCCAGCCAGGTCAGGTCGGCGATCTCGCCGGCCTCCGACGAGGCACGATATTGCTTCGTCCAGCGCTCGACCTGCCGGCCGACGTAGCCGCCCGGCGGACCATAATCGCCGAGCCCGGCAGCCTCGGGAGCCACGGCATGCAGCGCCGCCAGCGTATCGACGGCCGCGAGGTTCAGCGAGGCACGGTCTTCTCGCAGCAGGTCGGGAAGCGCCAGGCTGTCGAACTGGCGCCCGTCGACAAAGTCCATCACGTAGAAGGCCGTCCCGATCACCCCGGCATCTTCGCAAAGCGCGAAGGCCTGCGGCACGGGCACTGTCGTGCCCGCGAGCGCCCTGATGATCCGGAACTCGCGCTCGACCTGATGCGCCTTCGGCAGCAGCTTTCCGGGCGGCTTCTTGCGCAGCACGCAGCGTCGATCACGCGCGGAGATCAGGAAGGTCGGATTGGATTGGCCGCCCTGGAACTGGCGCACCGAAATCGGGCCGCCGAGACCGGGGACATGGGCGTCGAGCCAGCGGGCCAGCGCTCCTTCGTCGAAACGGTGGTTTTCGATCACGTCGACAAGGGTGGCCACGGGAGCGGTCATCATGCGCCTCAGCTGATGGTTTCGCCGCCATCGGCGACAATGACCTGGCCGGTGATGTAGGCGGATGCCGGGCTGGCCAGGAAATGCACGATGCCGGCGATATCCTCGACCTCGCCGAAGCGGCGCAAGGGCGTGCGCTGCTCCATCTGCGCGCGTCGCTCGGGCGATTCCACCAGTTCCCGCGCGAAGTCGGTGCGCACGATGCCCGGCGCGATGGCGTTGACCCGGATCCCCTTGGGGCCCCATTCGACGGCGAGGTTGCGCGCCAGGGCGGCCTCCGCGGCCTTGGACATGCCGTAGGCGCCGATCACCCCCGTGCCGCGCAGGCCGGCGATCGAGGACATCATGATGACGGCACCGCCGCCGCGCTCGGCCATCTGCGGAAGGACGAGGTTGCTGAGCCAGATCGCGCTCTGCACGTTGACCGCCATGATCTTGGTGAAGGCCTCGTCGGGCAGGCTCGACAAGGGGCCATAGACCGGATTGATCGCCGCGTTGCAGACCAGGATGTCGATCCTGCCCCAGACCTCCAGGACGTGGTCGACGAGCCCCTTTAGCTGCTCGTGCGAGCCGACATGGCAAGCCCTCGCGATGGCCTCGCCGCCGCTCGCCCGGATTTCATCCGCCACGGCATCGCAGGCGTCCTGCTTTCGGCTGGACACCACGACCCGGGCGCCGTTGCGCGCCAATTGCAGCGCGGTTGCCTTGCCGATCCCGCGCGACGAACCCGTGATCAGGGCGACCTTGCCTTGGACATCGAACATCGCATGCACCTCAGTTGCGGTAGGTCTTCAATTCCATGCGGGCGATGCTGTCGCGATGGACCTCGTCTGGACCATCGGCGAAGCGCAGGCTGCGGGACTTGACCCAGGCAGCGGCGAGGAAATGGTCCTGGGAAACACCGGCCGCACCGTGAATCTGGATGGCGCGATCGATGACGTCGCAGGCCATGTTCGGCGCCACTACCTTGATCATCGCGATCTCCCGGCGGGCGGCCTTGTTGCCGACCGTGTCCATCATATGCGCAGCCTTCAGGACGAGCAGCCGCGCCGCCTCGATCTCGCAACGCGAGCGCGCGATCTGGTCGCGGACCACGCCCTGGTCCGCCAGCGGCTTGCCAAAGGCCGTGCGCGACAGGGCGCGGCGGCAGGCTGCCTCCAGTGCCCGTTCCGCCAGGCCGATCGAGCGCATGCAGTGATGGATGCGGCCGGGTCCGAGCCGCCCCTGCGCGATCTCGAAGCCGCGCCCTTCGCCCAGCAGCATGTTGGTTGCCGGCACCCGGACATTGTCGAAAGTGATCTCGGCGTGGCCATGCGGCGCATGATCGTAGCCGTAGACGGTCAGCGCCCGCTCCACGGCGACGCCGGGCGTATCGAGCGGGACGAGGATCATCGACTGCTGCTGATGCTTGGGAGCGTCCGGATTGCTCCGGCCCATCACGATCGCGATCTTGCAATGCTCGCTGAGCGCGCCGGAACTCCACCATTTGCGGCCGTTGATGACGTATTCGTCGCCGTCGCGCCGGATCGCGGTTTGAATATTCGTGGCATCCGACGAGGCCACATCCGGCTCGGTCATCGAGAAACAGGAGCGGATCGCCCCGTCGAGAAGCGGCAGGAGCCAGTCCCGCTTCTGGGCTTCCGTGCCATAGAGAACCAGGGTCTCCATGTTTCCGGTGTCGGGCGCCGAGCAGTTGAAGATCTCGGGCGCGATGGCGGAGCGGCCCATCACCTCGCAGAAATGGGCGTAGTCCAGGTTGTTGAGCCCCGCCCCATAGCGCGTGTCCGGTAGAAACAGATTCCACAACCCTTCGGCGCGCGCCCGCTGCTGCAGCTCGCCGATGATCCGTGGCGTGCCCCAACGTGAGGGCAGAGCGGCGTGCTGGCGCTCAAAGACCGCCTCGTTGGGATAGACATGCTCGTCCATGAAGCGCTGCAAGGCCGCCAGGCGCGGCCTATGGATGTCCCTGAGCTCAAACATCTGCCTTGTCCGCATGCTGGGTGGAAGGATTGGGCTGGCTTCCCGGTCGCCACCGGAAGGTGCCGATGCCATGGGCGACACGCTCGCCATCGCCGTCGAAGACATGGGCCTCGGCCGTGAAGCTCGACCTGCCGGCGGAGATCGTCCGTCCCTCGACCGACAGCCATCCGGCCCGGACCGGGCGGGTAAATTGCGTGGTCAGCGAAATGGTGATGGCGAAACGTGGCGCCTGCCCCTCTTCGGAGTGCAGGCCGGATGCACAGGCTGCGAAGTCGATCATCGTGCAGAGCACGCCGCCATGGACGTAGCCCATGCGGTTGAGATGTTCCGGTCCGATCCGGAGGCCACCCTTGACCTGACCGACCGCCGATTCTTGGAGATCGAGCCCGAGCAGGCCAAAGATGCCGATATCGGCATAGCTCGTGCCGCTCACGACAGGGCCCGGCCGGTCGTGAGGACGATCTTGCCGATAGCGCTGCGCGCAGCGAGCAGCTGAAGCGCCTCGACCGTGTCGGCAAGATCGAGCGTGCGGCTGATCAGCGGCTTCAGCTTGCCCTCTTCGAACCAGGCGAAGAGCTGGGTGAAATTGTCCTTGTTGGCCTGCCGGTCTCGCGCGGCGAAGGTGCCGAAGAAGACACCGACGAGCGCGCAGCCCTTGAGCAGCAGAAGATTTGCGGGAATGCGCGGAATAGTGCCCGCGGCGAAACCGACGACCAGGACGCGGCCTTCCCACGCCGTGACGCGCACGGCCTGCTCCAGAAAATCCCCGCCGACCGGATCGTAGACCACGTCGACACCCTTGTCGGCCGTGAGTGCCTTGACGCGGTCCCTGAGCGATTCAGTCGCGTAATTGATCAGGTGATCCGCACCGGCTGCGCGCGCCACCTCAAGCTTTTCGGCGCTGCTTGCGGCTGCGATCACGGTTGCGCCCATTGCCTTGCCGATCTCGACGGCCGCCAGGCCGACGCCCCCGCTCGCGCCGAGGACGAGAAGCGTTTCTCCGGGCTGAAGCTGCGCACGCTGCCTGAGAGCGTGCATGCTCGTGCCGTAGGTCATCGAAAAGCCAGCGGCCGTCACCGGGTCCATGCTGGTGGGACGCCGCATCAACCGCGCGGCGCCGACCACGCATTCCTCGGCGAAGGCGCCAACCCCGACCATTCCGACAACCGGCATGCCGACCTCGAGATGCGTGACGCCATCGCCGACCGAGCGCACGATGCCGGCGATCTCGGTGCCGGGCGTGAACGGCAGCGGCGGTTTGACCTGGTATTTTCCCTCGACCATCAGCGTGTCGGGAAAGTTGACCCCCGCAGCCTCGATGGCGACGCGCACCTCGCCCGGCCCGGGCTCGCCCAATTCCTTCGCTTCGACGACAAGATCTTCAAGCGGCCCAAACGCCTTGCAGATGACTGCGCGCATTTTTCTCTCCCTATGGTCGGATACGAGGCTGCCGCCGGAAACCCGGGTCGGCGCCCCCGAGTGGCGGCCTTCCCGTTCAATCAGGCTGCCGCGCCGGCCCGGCGGGCGTCGCGGATCATGTTCCTGGCGATGACGAGTTGCTGGATCTGGGTGGTGCCCTCGTAGATCCGGAACAGGCGCACATCCCTGTAGAAGCGCTCGATCCCGGCGTCGGCGACGTATCCGGCTCCGCCATGAATCTGGACGGCCTTATCGGCGACACGCCCCACCATCTCGGAGGCAAACATCTTGGCGCAGGCTGCTTCGGTCGCGATACCGTGCCCGGCATCCCGCCGGCGGGCGGTCTCCTCGACCATGCAGCGCGCGGCAAAGCTCTCCGCCTTCATGTCGGCCAGCATGGCCTGGACCAGCTGGAATTCGGCGATCGGCTTGCCAAACTGGCGCCGCTCCATGGCATAGGCGAGGCTGTCCGCGATCAAGCGCTCGGCCACGCCGACACAGACGCCCGCAATGGTCAGGCGGCCGCGATCAAGCACCTTCATGGCAGTCACGAAGCCCTTGCCCTCGTAGTCGGGGCCGCCAAGGATCGCTGTCTTCGGCACGCGGACATTGTCGAAGATCACGTCGCAGGTATGGGCGCCCTGCTGGCCCATCTTCTTGTCGTTACGGCCCAGCGTAATGCCGGGCCGATCGGCATCGACCAGGAATGCCGAAATGCCCGCAGCCGTTTTACTGTCAGGGTCGGTGCGCGCAAAGACCGTGAAGAGACCGGCGACCGGGGCATTGGTGATGAAGCGCTTCGTGCCGGTGATGACAAAGTCATCACCGTCGCGCCGGGCCGAGCTGCGTAGCGACCCTGCATCCGAGCCTGCTTCTGGCTCGGTCAGGCAGAATGAACCGACGAGTTCCCCGCTCGCCATCTCTGGCAGATAGCGGCTCTTCTGCTCCTCGGTGCCGTCGATGATGATGCCTTGCGAGCCGATGCCGTTGTTGGTGCCGATCATCGACCGGAAGGCCGGAGAGGTTCCGCCGAGCAGGAACGAGACCTGGACCTCTTCCGAAAGCGTGAGTTCGAGGCCGCCATAAGCCTCCGGAGTGGCCAGGCCGAAAAGACCAAGCTCGCGCATCTGCGCAATGATCTCCGCCGGCACCTGATCGTTTTGCGACACGAGCGCTTCATTCGGCCTCAGCCGCTCGCGGACGAAGCGCTCGACCGTGTCGAGCAGCTGGCGGAAGGTATCGGGGTCAAGCGCCATCTAATTCCATCTCTCGGAATTTAATTCCATTATTGAGTTTTCTCGCATATGGTCTATCAGACCGTCAAGCTGGCTGGGGCGGTTGGATCGCTCGGAAGTCCGCTTTCCTGCACCCCAATCAGCTGGGCGATGGTGACGAAGCAGCATGCGCAAGCGCGAAACGCCGGTGGGCGCCACCCTCCCGGGCGAGACTGAGGACCAGGATCCCCGCTTCGTCACGGCACTGGCGCGCGGCCTCAACGTGCTACGCTCCTTCAAGCGCGGGGATCGCGCGCTCGGTAATCAGGAGCTTGCCGACCGCACCGGGCTGGCGAAGTCGACGATTTCGCGGCTGACCTACACGTTGAGCAAGCTGGGTTATCTCGAATACTCGCCGATGAACGGTCAGTATTCGCTCTCGGCGGCAGCCCTGGCGCTCGGCTTCTCGGCGCTGGGCAACCTCGCCATCCGGGACGTCGCACGCCCCCTGATGCAGGAACTGGCCGATCGCGTCGGCGCCTCGGTCGCGCTCGGCGCACCCGACCAGCGCACGATGATCTATATCGAGGAATGCCGCGGTTCGAGCCCGCTGCATCTCGGCATCGAGATCGGCTCGCATATCAAGATGGCGACCTCCGCGATGGGGCGCGCCTATCTCGCAAGCCTGGATCCGGCGTCCCGATCACGCATCGTCGACGTGCTCTGCGACCACGAACCCGACAGCGAGGGCATCCGGGCTGGAATCGGCACGGCCGTCAGCGAATACGCCACTCATGGCTATGTGCGTTCGGTCGGGGAATGGAAGCAGGAGATCAACTCGGTCGGCGTACCGATCCTCCTGCACGGCTCACGCCCCTTCGCATTGAACTGCGGGGGATCTGCGCTCTCGCTGCCAAAGGAAAAGCTGGACGAGGTGGGGGAGCAGTTGCAGGACGTCGCCCGCCGCATCCGCCAGGCGCTGGGCAGCGACTGACGCTTGCGTGATAAGGACCATGGGCCGCGGCGAAATCCCGACAGCCTCGGCCAACACATGCCCTCCTGCGGAAATCCGTATTCACAGCGTCGACGGATGGATGAAAGTCCCGCTATAGTTCGCGAATGTCGAGCAGTGGAGGAACGGATGCCTATCGCCTCTTACGCAAGTGCAGCCATCGTCGGCCTTGTCGCCGCAACAGCCCTGGTCTCGCATGGCTCGGCAGCCGAAGGCCGGTTCGCGGCCTATCAGGGAGCCTGGCTTGCCGACGGCACGGCCTGTGAGGAGATTTTCTCACCAGGCCGAAACGGCATGACCTTCAAGAGCCCACCCGATCTTTTCGTATCGGCCTTCATCATCAGCGGCGACCGCATCAGGACATCGGCCGCCACCTGCAGGATCCAGTCGGTCAAACGCGTCGGCGATCGCGACTTCCTGTCGCTCGGCTGCGTCAATCCAGTCTCGACCTCACAGGTGTCCGCGATCATGGCCAAGGAACCGGATGGCCGCATCAAGCGCTTCTACAGCGCGAACGACACCAGCGGAACCAATTACAGGCTTTGCCCGAAATAGGACGGCACCGCTCGCGGAACCTCACGGCAATATCCTGAGCCGAACGCTGGTATCGGCATGCTGGGGGCACCTGATCGGCGCCACGACGGGCAGTGCCGGCCGCTTGCAGGTTGGTAGAGGGAGCCGGACCGCCGGTTTGCGCTGGACGGTTCCCGGCGGCTTCATGAGCGGGCCGTGCACTCTTTGATGCTGATCCGAAGCGGCGCTGACCTTGGAAGACGGTTTGGCCCAGGCCGTCATGCTTCGGCATTGGCCTGGCCGGAGCCGGGCCATTCACGCAGAAACGATCGTGAGGGCGCGGCATGCAACCAAATGGTCCCCAGGCCGACCGCACCGGCGGCTGGTCCATCGGCAGATTCACCGAGAACCTGTTCGGATGGGCTCGCCGATATCAGATGGGCAACCTCAAACAGGATATCCCGGCGGGCCTTGCCCTGGCGGCCTTCACGATCCCCGAATCCCTTGCCTATGCTTCGCTGGCCGGTTTACCCCCCGTCGCCGGGCTCTATTGCTATCTCGTGGCCGGTCCCGGCTATGCCCTGTTCGGCGCAAGCGGCCAGCTCGCCGTCGGGCCGACATCCGCGCTCTCGGTCCTGTTTCCGACCGGCTTGTCCGCCCTCGCCGCAGGAGACCTGTCGCGTTACGCCGCTTTGGCGGCCGCGACCGCGATCGTGTTCGGCCTGATCTGCGTCGCCGGACGCCTGCTTCGCGCCTCGCAGACCGCCTATTTCATCTCGGACACGATCCTGCTCGGGTTCAAGACCGGCGCCGCGCTCTACATCGCCTCGACGCAGCTGCCAAAGCTCTTTGGCCTGCCTGGCGGGACCGGTAATTTCCTGCCACGCCTCCTGCAGCTTTGGCGGGAACTGCCAGCCACGCACGGCCCCTCGCTCGCCATGGGCATCGCCGCGGTTGTCCTGTTCCTTGTGCTGGAGAAACTGATGCCGCGGCGACCCACCACATTATTCGTGGTGGGCGCCGCGATCATCGCAACCAACCTATTGGGACTGCACAAGCTCGGGATCGCGATTGTCGGAGACATCCCACAAGGTCTCCCGCATTTCGGCATCCCCGCCATCAAGCCGGAGGACCTGACCGAGCTCGTGCCGCTGGCATTCGCCTGCTTTCTCCTCGGCTTCGTCGAGACGAGTTCGGTTGCAAGGAGCTTTGCCCAGGAGCACGGCACCGAGATCGACACCGATCGTGAGCTTCTCGCCCTTGGTGCCGCCAATCTCGCCGCGGGGGTCTCGCAGGGCTACGCGGTCTCGGGCGGGATGTCGCAGACCGCCGTCAATGCCATGGGCGGCGCGGTCTCGCCGCTGGCGCTGCTCGTCAATTCCGCAGCGATCCTGCTCGTACTGCTCTTCTTCACGGGCGTGTTCAAATACCTGCCCGAGCCGGTTCTCGCGGCAATCGTCCTGATGGCCGCAAAGCATCTCGTCCGCTTCCGGCAGATCGGCAACCTGCGGCAGGTCGCGTTCGCGGAGTGGATCATCGCGCTGGTCGCGTTCTTCGGCGTGCTGCTTGCAGGCGTCCTCAACGGGGTGCTCATCGCAGCGGCGGCATCGCTCATGCTGACCATTGCCCGCCTCACCCAGCCGGAGATCGCCACCCTTGGTTTCGATGCCGAGAGCGGCAGCTTCGTGAACCTTTCCAATCGCCCCAGCGCAACCACCGCGCCCGGCGCCCTGATCCTGAGGACGGCCCATCCTTGGGTCTACTTCAATGTCGAGAATATTCGGCGCGGGATTCTGGACAGGGTCGCCGCGTCGCAGGGGCTCAGGCTCGTTGTCCTGGATTTTTCACCGATCACCAGCATCGATGCCACCGCAGCTGCAGCGTTGTCCAGCATCCGCCGAAGGCTGGCGGCCAGCGGAATCGCGCTTGAGATCGCGAACCTGCGTGACGAGGTCGACCAACGGCTGAAACTCCTTGCGCCGGAAGACGGGCAGGTCGAGTACAGGGTGCATCTCGGAATTCGCGAGGCGCTGGCGGCCCATGGCCTCCTGGCCAGCAATCCGGGCGCCGCGTCTGTCGGCACATGAGCTCCATTCTCGCCGAGATCGAACGCCGTGCCGCGCAGCGCGCAGACACCGACCGGGGCGGCAGCACAGCATGAACCCCGCCGCCTGCCACCCCGTCTGTGATCAGAGCGCGAGATCGGGGCCGAGCGCCGCCAGGAAGTCCCGGGCATCGAAAACTGCGCCCGGAGCGAAGACGCCGCCGCGTTGCTTCTCGCTGTTCAGAATCCGCTCGACAGCCTCGACCACCAGGGGCGCGGTGACGGCATAGATGTCCTGGCCCCGAGCCGCCGCGCGCCGCACATCATCCCCCCGCCGGATCTCGACCTCGACGAGGAACCGCTGCGCCGAACGGCCGGACGCGTCGGTCGCCACCGGCGCCGGGGTGGTGACGTCGCGCAGATCGCGCAGCGGCGCCGTGTTCAGGTAGCTGTGGAGTTCTGTCAGCTGGAGATGGCTGCCGATCAGGATCGCCTCGGTGAAGGGCAGCTCGACCATCTCCTGCGCGCCAAAGGGGGCGGCGAAGGGCCAGACGCTGTTCTGCGCCGGATCGGGCAGGTGCTGCAGCCTCCCCTCCGCAATCGTCACGCGCCTTGCCGTGTTGCGCAGCCCCGTCACCCGCGTGCCCTCGGTCGGGTGCCAGCTGTCCAAGGCGATCGCGACGCGGGCCTCGTCCGCATTGGTCCAGTCGCCCATCGCCGCCGTCGTCAGCAGGTCGCCCAGGCCGCCATAGAAGCCCATGGCGGGAATGACGGCGACGCCGGCCTCTTCCGCAGCCGCGGAATAGCGCTCGAAGGTCGCCCGGGCGCTGGGCTGTTCCGCCGTCACGTCGAGATAGGGGATGCGCGCCTGCAAGGCCGCCGGCACCAGGAATTCGGCCGTGTCGAGGAACGGCCCGGCGCAGTTGATCAGCGCCGACGCTCTGCCGAGGGCGCCCGCAAGCGCAGCGGAATCCCCGAGCGTTGCGACCTCGTGCCTGACGCCGGCCGGAAATTCGGCCGCCGCCAGCTTTTCTGCATCGCGCCCGATCGCGATTGCCACAAATCCGCGCCGCAGCAGCTCCCTGATCACGAAGCGGCCCGTATGTCCGGCGGCCCCGTAGACCGCAATCGCAGGCTTGCTGATCCCAGCCGCGTCAAACCGATCGTTCATGACTTCCTCCCGCTACAGACCTGTCTGTTTCTTATGGGTACAGACAGGTCTGTAGCGCGTCAAGCGGAGAGCTGCTATCTTCACTTCGTCGAGGGAGAGCAGAGCATGCGGACAGAGCCAACGAACCAGCCGCTGGCGGAGGAAATCGGCCAGGTGGATATGCGCGAGCGGCTGCTTGCGACCGCATCCGACCTGTTCTACCGCCGTGGCGTCCGCGCCGTCGGCGTCGATGTGATCATCGAGGCGGCCGGCGTCGCGAAGACGAGCCTATACCGTCACTTCCGTACGAAGGACGACCTCATCGCCGCGTATCTGCAGCGGGAGGACGCAGATTTCTGGGGGCTCTGGGATGGCGTGGCGGCGCGCCATGCCGGGGATGGCGAAGCCGAGCTCGATGCGCACATGGCCTGGATCGGCGAGCGCGTCGGCCGGCCCCGTTATCGCGGCTGCCCCCAGATCAATGTCGCCGCGGAGTTCCCGGACGAGGACCACCGTGCCCGGCTCGTGGCTCGCACGCATAAGCAGCAATTGCACCGCCGCCTGCAGGACATCGCCGAGCGGCTGCAGGTCAAGCATCCCGACGTGCTTGCGACCCAGCTCTCGGTGCTCATCAACGGGGCCTTTGTCAGCTCGCAAATCCTGTCCACCTGCGACGCGACAGCGATCCTGCGGCAGATGACGCACGCCTTGATCTCGGCGGCCCGGATCGCTCCGGCCGGCGTCTCGCGAGCGTAGCGCTCGCGGCAAGACCAAGCGCGATCGCCGCTCGGGCGTTCACATATCCTTCGTCTGACGGACGGTGTCGAGGAAGGCCCTTACGATCCGGCTGGCTTCGCGCTTCCGCAGCACGACGACATGCGCGTAGGTGTAGATTTCCGCATCCGCGATCGGGATCAGGCGGAGCACCGGATCAGGCACGAATTCGGCGACCGAGACATAGCTGATGCCGAGCCCGCGGATGACCGCCTCGCGGATCGCCTCGCGGCTGCCGATCTCCATGACGGTGCGCGGTCTCGTCCTGGTCGCTGCCAGCGCCTCCTCAAAGGCCCGTCGCGTCGTCGAGCCGCGCTCGCGCACGATCATCGCCTCGCCGTCGAGCGCCGCGATCTCGATGCTCGTGCAGCCCGCGAGCCGGTGATCCTCCCGCACGAACACGGCAACCGGGTGCCGACGATAGGGAATGGTCAGCAGCCGGTCGTCTTCGTCGAGATAGGCGAGCACGGCGACATCGCAGCGATACTCGAAGAGATCGTCCAGGACTTCGGTCGAATTGCCGATCTTCACGGCGAGTTCGATCCCGGGATAGGCCCGGTTGAAGGCCGCGAGCATCTCGGTGACGTGATAGGGGCCGACCGCGCTGATCGACAACCGGCCGGTCCTGAGCTCCCGCGTCTGCTCGAGGAAGGCGATCGCCTCGTCCTCCTCGGAGAACAGCCGGGTCGTGATAGCCAGCAGTTGTCGCCCCGCCTCGCTCAGTTCCCGGCGCCGTCCCTTCCGGACGAAGAGCTCGACCCCGTACTCCTCTTCGAGCGCGCCAACCTGTGCCGTCAGCGTCGGCTGGCTGATGTTGAACTCGGCGGCGGCGGCGTTGAAGCCGCCCGCAACGGCCACGGCATGGAAGGAGCGAAGGCGCGTATAACGCATAGCAAATTTCTATCTATCAGCCCTGAAAAATCAATTTGTTTATTGGGTCGCCCTTTGTGAGCATCCATTCCAACGACGCCGGAAAAGCGCGGCGGCAAAGACGAGAACGAGGGTGGAACGCATGCATTGGGCCTATTGGAATCCCGTCCGGATTCGGTTCGGCGCCGGCCTGTTCGACGAGGTCGCAGGCCTGATCGGCAGGCGGCGCTGGGCGCTCGTCACCTATGACCAGCCGATCTTCCGCGAGCTCGCGGACCGCCTCGCAAAAGCAGCCGGGGCGCCGGTGGTGACGATCGCCAATATCGAGACCAATCCGGACTGTGCCGATCTCGTCGAATCCTGCCGCCTGTTCGGCGCTTCTGCTGAGCGGGCCGAGGTCATCGTCGCACTCGGCGGCGGCTCGATGATCGACGCCGCCAAGGTGCTCGCCGCCAGCGGCGGGGATTTCGAGACCGTGCGCCGCCATCTCGTCGACAAGGCCCCTCTCGACGCCTCCAGCATCATTCCGATCATCGCCGTTCCCACGACGGCTGGGACCGGCAGCGAAGTCACCTCCTGGGCCACCGTCTGGGATGCCGCCCGTGGCAGCAAATACTCGCTCGCCCATCCCCGACTCTATCCCGAGGCTGCCGTGCTCGACCCGGCCCTGACGCTGGGCGCGCCGCGCGGCCTGACGCTCGCGACCGGGCTCGACGCGCTCTCGCATGCGCTGGAGAGCATCTGGAACGTCAATGGCAACCCGGTCTCGGCCAATTACGCCGTGGAGGCCGCGCGCGAGATCATCGACACGCTGCCGCGCCTGATGGAGCGGCTCGACGATATCGGCCTCAGGGAGCGCCAGATGCGCGCCAGCCTGCTGGCGGGCCTCGCCTTCTCCAACACCAAGACGGCGCTGGCCCATAACATCTCCTACGACATCACGCTGAAGAGCGGCACGATCCACGGCATCGCCTGTTCGTTCTCGCTGCCGATCGTGATGCGCTGGGCCATGGGCACGCAGCCGCAATGCGATGCCGCGCTGCGCCGGGTCTTCGGCAGCGATCTCGAAGCGGGCGCCGAACGGCTTGGGCTGTTCCTGCAAGGTCTCGGCGTCAAGACCGACCCTGCCGCCTATGGCGTGTCGCCGGTCGAATGGGACCGGCTGGTCGCAAAGGCGCTGGAGGGTGAGCGGGGTCGCAATTTCATCGGGAGACAGGCCGCCAAAGCTGCCTAACATCACTCACATCAGGGCTACGGCGCCCGCAATCGGTTCACCGGCAAGGTCAAAGGACCACCGGATCATCTTGGGAGGATGACATGAACATTTCGCGTCGGAAGGTGTTGACGGGTTCGCTTGCCGCAGCGGGGGCCGTTCTGGCCATGCCGCATCTGGTTCGCGCCCAGACGAAGCTGATCCGGGTCGGGCTGATCCCGTCGGAGGATTCGCGGGCGATGCTGGAGTCGAGCCAGCAATTGCTGGACGCCCTGGAGAAGAACCTCGGCATCAAGGTCCAGGGCTTCGTCGCCTCGGACTATAATGGCGTCATCGAAGCCATGCGCTCGGGCCATGTCGAGGTCGCCTATCTCGGCCCGTTCTCCTATGTGCTCGGCACTACGGTCGCGCCGATCGAGGCCTTCGCGACGGCCGAGACCGCCAAGTCCGGCCGCACCTATTACCACAGCCAGATCATCACGCGGAAAGACAGCGGCATCAAGGAAGTGAAGGACCTGAAGGGCCGCACCTTCGCCTTCGTCGATCCGTCCTCCACCTCCGGCCACCTCTTCCCCAAGGCCGGGCTGATGAAGCTCGGCTTCGATCCCGAGAAGGATTTCGGCCGCGTGCTCTTCACCGGTTCGCATGACGCCAATGCGCTCGCCGTCGCCAACAAGCGTGTCGATGCCGCAACGATCGCCGACCGCATCTTCGATGCCGCGGTCCAGAAGAAGCTGATCGACCCCGCCGACATCCAGGTCGTCTGGCGCTCCGACCCGATCCCGGAATCGCCGACCTGCTGGCGCAAGAACGTGCCCGACGACCTGAAGAAGCAGATCAGGACCGCTTTCCTGAACATCAGGGACATCACCTGGGCCGATCAGGGCAAGCTCAACCGCTTCGTCGAGACCAATGACCAAGCCTACGACATCATCCGGGACACAGCGAAGGTGCTGAATCTCGATCTGGCCAAGATGAAGTAGCCGCGCCTGGCGCGGCTCCACGGAGGATCCGAGATGATCAAGATCGAAGGGCTGAAGAAGTCCTATGTCGGTCGGCCGGTGCTGCAGGGCATCGACCTGACCGTTGGACCAGGCGAGTTCCTGGTCGTGCTCGGCCCCAGCGGCGCCGGAAAGTCGACACTGCTGCGCTGCATCAACGGGCTGGTGCAGCCCGATGCGGGACGGACAGTGATCGACGGCGCCGTCTTCGACGCCAAGCGCAGCGTGCGCGGCGAGCGGCCCGTCGCCATGATCTTCCAGCACCACAATCTGGTGAAGCGCCTCTCGGTGTTGAAGAACGTGCTCGTCGGCCGCATGGCCGGGCTCTCGTCCTTCCTGTCGATGCTGCAGCTCTTTCCCAGGCGCGACGTCGATATCGCCATGGAATGCCTGACGCGGGTCGAGCTGGCGCACAAGGCCAATGCGCGCGGCGACCAGCTCTCCGGCGGCGAGCAGCAGCGTGTCGGCATCGCCCGTGCCCTGGCGCAGCAGCCGGCGGTCATCCTGTGCGACGAGCCGGTCGCAAGCCTCGATCCAAAAACCTCGCGCGTCGTGCTCGGCTACCTCAAGGCGATCTGCAAGGAAGAAGGCATCGCCGTGATCTGCAACCTGCACCAGGTCGACTATGCCGTGGAATTCGGCGAGCGCATCGTCGGGCTCAGCGGCGGCAAGGTGATCTTCGACGACACGCCGGACCAGCTGACCTCCGAGATCGTCCACCAGATCTATCCCGGCCTGGAAGACCCCGGAATCAGCCGCGTCCTGAAGCCGCGCCCGGTGGCCCAGCCGGTGCTGGCGTCTCCGTTCATCGCCACCGCAACCGCCTGAACGCGACGGGGAGCCCGATCATGTCATTCGGAACATTGCAACTCGTCCTCCGTCCGCCGCAGGGCCGTTTCGGCTGGTGGGGTGTCAGCGCCCTGTCGCTCGCGACCATCGTCTTCCTGTGGTGGGCCGCGCTCGGCTCGCAGATCAACGCCAGCAATCTGTGGAACGGCATCCCCTATATGTGGGATTTCCTGGTCCGCATGATGCCGCCCAATCCGGATTTCCTGGATCGGCTCTGGAAGCCGGCGCTGGAGAGCCTGCAGGTCGCGGTCTGGGGCACGCTGCTCGGCGTCGTCATCGCGCTGCCGATCTGCTTCTTCGCGGCCCGCAACCTGAGCCCGAGCCCGGTCGTCTATCACGCCACGCGCCAGGTGCTGAACTGCATGCGCGGCATCAACGAGATCATCCTGGCGCTGATCTTCGTCGCGGCCATCGGCCTTGGCCCCTTCGCCGGCGTCCTGGCGCTCGCGATCCACGGCGCCGGCATGCTCGGCAAGTTCTTCGCCGAGGCGATGGAAGATATCGACGAAGGGCCGCTGGAGGCCTTCCGCTCGGCCGGCGTCGGGCCCTTTCAGACCTTCTTCTTCGGCGTCCTGCCGCAGGTGCTGCCGACCTGGCTCGGCACGGTGTTCTACCGGCTGGAAACCAATGTCCGCCAGTCGACCGTGCTCGGCATGGTGGGTGCCGGCGGCATCGGCTTCGAACTCGTCTCCTCGATGAAGCTCTTCAAGTACCAGGATACCGCGACCTGCATCCTGATGATCCTGGCGATGGTGCTCGCAGCCGATCTCATCTCGTCGCGCGTCCGGGCCATGATCCGGTAACGCCCTTTCGACCGTGGCGCCGCTCGCCACGGTCGGGCGGCATCAAGGCTTCAGGCCTCGGCGACAAGGACGGTGTCGTCGAGGCCATGATGAGTTTCACCAACGTCCAGACCTGGTCCCTGCCCTGGACGCGTTGATCTACTCAGCCGCATCGCGCGTCGGTCGTCCGGCGCGCGTCCGGAACAGAACGCTTGAGCGCGGACTTAGCCGGCTCGCCAGCCATCCCATCCACAAGCCAGCCTCATCCCCCCGCTGGCGGACGCCCCAAATTGCTCTGTATGGTTGCGTAAGGTCAGGGGGACTGTCGTGGCTATCGTGTTCGGGCAATTCATCGGCGCTTTTCTGTTGGCCGTCATTCTGACGACGATCATCTCCGCGCTCATTCGCAGATTCACCGCCACCTCTCGTGTGTTCATCGCCAATGGGCTCTCGCTGGCCATCGCGACGCTGCTGGGCGGTCTGGGAATGGCCGATGGCGGCGAACCAGACTTTGTCAGCGCTTTTGGAACATACGTCCTTCCCCAACTGGCGGTATTTTCCATCGACTTTCTGCGCAGCCGTGGCGCTGCTGCACGGCGGCGGTCGAAGCCGGAACCGATGGCGTTCAATCGGCCTGATCCGCCGATGAACGGTGCCACGCCCGCAGCCGCCAGGTCTGGGACGCTATCGAACCCGGCGGCCCGGTCCGACCTCGAGATCGATCCGCAGCAGCGCATGCTGGCACCGCCGGCTGCACAGGCCGGCCCAGCCCTTCCCCAGAGGAACATCATCGTCCGGCATTGGCGCGGCGAGTTGAGCCTCGGCTGGTCCTTCTGGGGCATCGCTGTCCTTGGCAACATCGCCGCGCTGATCACGATCCTGGCGCTCAACCTGATCTTCTCCACCGACACGGGATATGATCCGGCACCGATCTTTTGGCTCAATGTCCTGACCTGGCTTGTCGTGACGCTCATCGCGATCTGGCAGGTCGTCGGCACCTGGCGGTCGGCGACACATCACGCGGAGCGGCGTGCTGCGTTGAACCAGGGTGCTTTTTGGTCCAGGGCCGCCAAGGTCAGTCTCGGTCTCGGCGTTCTCAGGTTCGTGAGCGATTTCGTGCATTCGGGAGCACCTCAACTCGCCGAGGTCTACGACATGGCCTGGACAGGCGATTCTCGTCTTCCAGCCTATTCGTTGCGGGTGATGCGAGACGGGACGGAGATCGAGATCACAGGCGGGATCAAGTTCGGCCTGGCTGCGGATTTCGAGCGCGTGATCAAGGTGTCGCCCCGGATCAAGGTCGTCCACCTGCACAGCTTTGGCGGGCGCCTCGGAGAGGCCGACAAGCTGCGACGGAACATCGAGGCGCGCGGGCTGATCACCTATGTCTCGGCGCGGTGCGAGTCGGCCTGCACGCTTGTCCATGCTGGCGGCCGGGAGCGGTGGGCGACGCGGTTGGGGGGCCTCGGGTATCACGGCCCCGCCTTTTCAGGCATGACAGCGGAAGATCTGGCCCCATCTACGACTTTCTGGAAGTCCGTCTATGCGCAGGCGGGACTGTCCGCCAGTTTCGTCGCTCGCGGCCTCGCCGTGCCCAGCGACACGATGTGGCGGCCGAGCATCGAGGAGCTCGTCGCCGCAAACGCGGTCACCCACCTGGCGACCGGCAGCGAGTTTGCGATATCGGGCTACGGCGCCAACCCCACGCCTGACGATCTGTTGTCTCCGTATCAAAAAATCTGGCCGGTTCTCGCAGCGATCCGGACCCGCCTCCCTGCCGAGTACGAGCGCATCAGGCGCGTTTTCGCCGATGGGTTCACGTCTGGCGCAACCGAGGACCAGATCATGGCGGACTACAGGGCTGTGGCAGTGCCGTTGATCGCATCGCACAGATCGAAGGCCGACGATGAAGTGCTGATCGATTCTGCGCGTCTCCTGATCGATCAGTATCGGGCCCTTGGGCAGTCGGATCCCACGCTGTGCTATCGGTATGCTGCCCTTGGCGCGGGCAAAGTGAGCGTGGCCGGGGCCTTGCCCGTTGAGCTCGTCCAGCGCGAACTGGGCCTGCAGGAACGCGTGATCATGACCTCGAGAGCCCGACCACCGGTTCCCGAAGCGGTCACGAGCGCCGTACTGAGCCGAGTCCACCAGACGTTGGTGCGGCGCTACGGTGCTGACCGGATGGCGATTTTCTCGGACGAGACTGTCGCGCCTGCGAAGCATATCGACTATTGCGCGTTATCGATCGCACTCTATCAGGAACTCGTCGCGCAGAGACCTGAAGACGCCGGCGCGCTGCTCAGGGCGCTTGAAGCGCAATAGGTTTTACCGGCCCCATTACAAGGCCGGTACGACGATATCGGTCTTTGAATACGCCACGCAGGGCCGACCACAAATCGCGCTATTCCTCGGCAAAACGCCGGGTTACTCTGGTCCGATGGAAGCCCCGCATCGCGCCTTCGGCCGGGTCGGCGACACGGTACAGCCCTCCCGGCTGGCGCCGACCGCCTTTGCCGTCGCTGTGCTTGGCCTGTGCTTCCTTGCCGGCGAAATGATCGCAGGCGATCTCGCGCGCCTGGACATGGCGGTGCTGGCGGCTTTCAGGAGCGCCGGTGACCTGGGCCAGCCGCTCGGCCCGCCCTGGCTCCAGGAGGCGGGCCGCGATATCACGGCATTGGGCAGCTTTGCCATCCTCGGCATCTTGTTCGCTGCGACGGTCGGCTATCTCATCCTGATAGGCAGGCGGGATGCGGCGAAGCTCGTGAGCGTGACCGTGATGGGCGGTGCTGTGGTCAGCGCCGCGCTGCAGCTCTGGCTGGACCGACCGGGGCCCGACGGGCCCTATGTCGTCTTCACCGCGAGTTTTCCGAGCGAGCATGCAACCCTGTCTGCGATGACATTCCTGACGCTTGGCGCCTTGCTGTCCCAGCTGGCGACCGACAGGCGGGTCAAGGTCTATCTGATGTCGCTCGCGATCATCCTGACTTTGGCGGTTGGCCTCAGCCGCATCTATCTCGGCGTGCACTATCCCAGTGATGTCCTGGCAGGATGGTGCATCGGCAGTGTCTGGGCCGCGCTCTGCTGGACGCTTGGACTTCGTCTCCAGCAACGCCGCGACGATCAAGTGCCGGCCGCGGTGCTGACAAACTCGTAGCCCCGCGCTGCTCCGCCGATCGGGGGCACTCTTCCCCTGCCCGTCGCCCACGCGCGATACCGTGCCCCCACGGCGCGGGCATGATCGTCCCGACCTGGGCGTGATGTACCAAACAGCCTGCCAAAAATGCCGGGCCCTGCCCCTGGGACAGGTTCGTTGCCTCCAGACTGTCGCTAGGCCGGCACTATCTGGCGAGCGGGCGGATCATAGGCCTGGATCGGCGGCAGATTGCCGTCGAAACGCTCGACCTGGACCGTCGTCAGCTGTCCCGTGCAGCCCTGCGCCAGGGCCGAGGTTCCGATATCCCGGGTCAGGACATTGGGGTTGCCGTGGACGCAGAGCGATTTGTCCTCGGTCGGGTCGGCGGGATCATACCAGGCGCCGGTCGGGAGCTGGATCACGCCCTGGCGGATGCCGTCAGTGACGCGCACGCCGGCGAGGCAGGCGCCGCGCTCGTTCGAGATCCGGATGATGTCGCCATCGGCAATGCCGCGCGCGGCCGCATCGTCCGGGTGCATGCTCGCGACCTCGCGGCCCCGATGCTTGGCCTCGCTGCTATGGCCGCCGAAATCGAACTGGCTGTGCAGCCGCGTACGCGGCTGGTTCGCGACCAGCACATAGGGCGAGGCCGTGTCCGGCACGTTGGTCGGCCCGAGCCAGGTCGGGTGGCCCGGGCAATCCGCCTCGCCAAAGCTCGCGATCGTTTCCGAATAGATCTCCAGCTTGCCGGTCGGCGTCGGCAGCGGATGCCCCGCCGGATCCTCGCGGAATTTCCGCAGGCGCCCGCCATCATCAGGCAATTGCGGCAGCTCAAAACCCTCGCCCGCCCAGAATTCCTGGAAACTCGGAGCCGGCAGGCCCAGGGCGGCAAGCTCCACCCGCGTCGGCTCGTAGAGATGCTCCAGCCATTGCCGCACCGAACGGCCCTCGGTGAAGGCCTGGCGCGAGCCGAGCCTCTCGGCGAGATCGGCGAAGATGGCGTAGTCGTCGCGCGCTTCGCCATAAGGCGGCACGACGGGCTGCATCGGGACGAGCAGCGGGTCGTTGGAACTGCCGCCGATGTCCTCGCGCTCCAGCGTCATCGTGCAGGGCAGCACGATGTCGGCATGGCGCGCCGTCGCCGTCCAGGCGAGTTCATGCACGACGAGCGTGTCGAGCCGGGCAAAAGCCTGGCGCAGGCGGTTCAGGTCCTGGTGGTGGTGGAACGGATTGCCGCCGGCCCAGTAGACCAGCTTGATCTCGGGATAGGTCCGGGTCTGGCCGTTATAGCGATAGCTGGCGCCCGGGTTCAGCAGCATGTCGGCGATGCGGGCGACCGGAATGAAGTCGGAAACCCCGTTTCGCCCCTGCGAGAAGGTCGGCACCGGCACGGCATTGTAGCGCCGCCCGTAATAGGCGATAGCACCCAGCCCATAGCCATAGCCGCCGCCCGGCAGGCCGATCTGGCCGAGCGCAGCCGCCAGCACCATGCCCATCCAGACCGGCTGTTCGCCGTGCTCGGCGCGCTGCAGCGCATGGGCGACGACGATCAGGGCACGCCGGCCATGAAGCCGCTTCGCCAGCGCCGTGATCGCATCGGCAGCAACGCCGGTGATCGTCGCAGCCCAGGCCGCATCCTTGGGCTGCCCATCGGTCTCGCCCAGGAGATAGCGCTCGAAGATCGGCCAGCCGACCGTGCAGCGATCGAGGAAGTCGCGATCATGCAGCCCGTTGACGACGAGGGTGTGGACGAGCGCCATCATCAGCGCCGTGTCGCTACCGGGAATGCAGGAGATCCACTCGGCCCCGGCCTCCTCCGGCAAGTCGCCCCGGAGCGGCCCCGCCAACACGAACTGGCAGCCGCGCGCCCTCGCCCGATCCATCGCGCCGCGCTCGACATGCTTGCTGATGCTGCCGCCGGCCACCATGCTGTTCTTCAGGGCCATGCCGCCGAAGGCGAGCACGATCTCGCTGTGTGCGGCGATCTGCTCCCAGGAGACGTTGCGCTTCACCAGGTCCTCGTAGTCGCCGATGACATGCGGCACCACGACCGCGGACGCGCCCGAGGAATAGCTGTTGACCGAGCGGACATAGCCGCCAACCGAGGTGTTCAGGAAACGGTGGATCTGACTCTGGGCGTGGTGGAAGCGCCCCGCGCTCGCCCAGCCATAGGAACCGCCGAAGATCGCGCCCGGGCCGTGATTGCCGCGGATGCGCGCAAGCTCGCCGCCGAGCAGATCGAGCACGGCGTTCCAGGACATCGGCAGGTACTCGTCGCGCCCGCGCCGATCATCCGGACCGGGGCCACGTTCGAGCCAGCCACGGCGAACCATGGGCTGCGCGATCCGGGCGCGATGGCGCAATGCGGCGGGGAAGTTCTGGATGATCTCGTTCGGATCGGGGTCGCCCGGGTGGGGCCGGACTTCGAGCCTGCCATCCTGCATGCGGGCCGAGAACACGCCCCAATGCGAGGTATGCGGGCGGAAAGCTTCATCCGCTGAGGAAGGTTCGGTCATCTGGTTGCTCGAACTGGTCATCACAGGTTTTTCCGACGGCGGCAACGCCGCCAAAGCCGCTGCAGGAATCCGGCATAGAGCCCCATGATCGCAAGCGATTTCTGCGATCCCCGTCGATGATCGCCCCAAGCCGGCATGACGCGCCGGTCCGAAAGCCGGCACGCGTCATCCGGCGGCCCGATTAAAGGCCGCTCTCAAACCGCCACCACGTAACCATCCCGGCGCGGGTCGGCTGCGCCGGTCATCACGCCGGTTGCGGGGTCGATCGCCACGGCCTGCATGCCGCCGCATCGCATCGTCCAGCCGGTATCGAAGGCCTCGATCTCGTGGCCGCGGCGCCGCAGCTCTTCCAGCGTCCCGGCCGCGATGCGGTTCTCGGCCTGGATGAAGCGCCCGTCCCAAAGCCGTGCCCGCGGCGCCTCGATCGCCTCCTGCAGCGGCAGGCCGAAATCGAGATGCTGCACCATCGCCTGTGTTTGCGTCTGCATGATGCCGTAGCTGCCGGGCGTGCCGAGCGCGAGCACCGGCTTGCCGGCGCGTGTCGAGATGCTGGGCGACATGCACATCGGCAATTCGTCGCCCGGCTTCGAGCGGTTGGGGCTGCCGGGCTGGACATCGGCCCAGTACAGGAAATTATTGAGGCAGAGCCCCGTGCCCGGCACGACGATGCCGCTGCCGAAGGGGCTGCCGAGGCTGTTGGTGATGCAGACCAGATTGCCGTCGGCATCGGCGGCCGAGAATGAGGTGGTATGGGCGGGGTCCTCCGCCGTCTGCGGCGTCCATTGCTCGGTCGGCCCCTCGATCGGCTCGCCATCGCCGATGCGCTGGCGCAGGCCCGCGATGGCGGCATCGGAGAAGATCTCGGCCAGGATCTCGGCGGAGGGATTGTTGCTGGCGATCCGCAGGCCGGCCGCGAGCCTGATGGTCCGATAGACCAGGTCGAGATGCTCCGGCCCGTCCTTGTTCAGGCTCCCCAGATTGAAGCCCTCCAAAATCTTGAGGCTCAGCAGGAACTGGAACGCCTCGCAGGGCGGCGGCGGAACATGGATCTCGAGGCCGCGATAGCTCACGCTATGCGGCTCGCGCCAGCGCGGCTGCACGGCTGCGAGATCTTCCATCGTCATCTTGCCGCCGAGCGCGCTCAGATACCCGACGATCCTTTCGCCCAGCGCGCCGCGATAGAGATGATCCGGTCCCTTGGCCGCGATCTCCGCGAATGTGCCGGCGAGATCGGCCTGGCGCAGCACATGGCCGAGCTTCACCGGTCCGCCCTCCGGCAGATAGTTGGCGCTGAAGGCGGGGTAAAGCTCGGGCGAGGCCTGGAGCAGCGGCGCCTGCTCGTTGAATTCGTCGACCCCGAATTCGGAGAGCGCGAAACCGTCGCGGGCGAGCGCGATCGCCGGCGCCAGAATTTCGCCAAGGGATTTCCGGCCATAGCGCTCCGCCAGCTCGCACCAGCCGGCGAGATTGCCGGGAACCGCGACCGCATGCGGGCCGCGCTCCAGCTCGGCCCGCTTGGTGAAGCGCTCGGCCGGAAAGCTCGCCTGGATCGGCGGCACGAAGTCGAGCACGCGGACGCGCTGCTCGGCGGCAGTCCAGAGCGTCGCCGAGCCCATGCCCGTCAGGCTCGACATGAAGGGCTCGACCACGGTCAGCGCCGCGGCGGTCGCCGCAATCGCGTCGAACGCATTGCCTCCCTGGATCAGGAGCCTTGCGCCGGCCTGGGCGGCGAGCGGGTGGGCCGCGGCAACCATGCCGTGGCGTGAAAACAACGTGGGGCGGCGGCCATGCATCGTCAGTCGTCCTTGCGTCCCTGTCAGGCTGGCTGCGATCAGAGCACAGTTCGCCGGCAAGGACAGGCCGCCACCCCACGCTTTTCGAGAGGGTGCCGCCGGAGTTAAATGCATGGCTGGGGCGATGATCGCCTGAGTGATGCGCTTCTGGAAGGAAGCAGGGATTGGGGCCGATCGTCGGGGCTGATGACGGCGCTTCTCTCGGCTCTTCATCCTTTCCTGGTGTGAAAGGCCTCGAAAGGAAGCGATTCCAGCTGGCGCTACGGGCATCGGATGCCTGCCCGAGCGCCGACATTGGGTTCAAAGCGCACAGGCGTGATCACCCCTGTTCGGACGCAAAGAGGGCTCGCGCTGCAGCGAGGATTTCTGCCGTCGAGGGGAATTTTCCGATCCCGGCGAGCCCTTCGGAGCCGCATTCGATGTTCGCCCAGCGGATGATTCCATGCGGATCGATCAGGAATTGGCCCTTGAGCTGGGGCCATTGCCGCTCCATGTCGGCGTGGTCGGTCGGGCTCTCCGTATAGCCATCGAGCCTGGTCAGCCTGTCGGCGGCCTCCCTGATCGGCACGGGCTCCGGGAACTCATCATTCGGATTGATCCGCAGTGTCGCAAAAGCCTCCAGCAATTCCGGGGTCGCAGGCGGCTTCGGCACACCATAGGCGCGATGGGTGGAGAGCTCCGGATCGACCGCCAGG
The DNA here is from genome assembly GCF_052115715.1 of Allobosea sp. 2KB_26. NCBI lineage: Bacteria > Pseudomonadati > Pseudomonadota > Alphaproteobacteria > Hyphomicrobiales > Alloboseaceae > Allobosea > Allobosea sp. 2KB_26. Next base: position 196,276 of record NZ_JBFRHE010000002.1, on the reverse strand, counting down.
CGCAGGTTGCTCGGGCGGAATTTGAAGTAGAGCTGCGCGTTCTCCAGCGGCGTTGCCACAATCCCGAGTGTTTCGACACCGATGGCCTTGAGCTCACGGTCAGTCGCCGCCATGTGCGCGATCGCCCGCCGGCAGAACGGGCACCACAGCCCCACGAACAGCGCAAGAAACACCGAATGCCTTTCGCGGTAATCGGAGAGGGACGCGATCCCGCTTCCGTCGACCGTGGGGAGCACAAAATCAGGCGCCAATTCGCCTGGCGAGGCGGGGGCCCGGAATCCTTTTGCCATACGAAGCCTCTCCGCCTGACGAACTGGATCAGTTGCGAACCGGCAGGATCATGGAGCGCCGTCGGCCGGCAGGAGCCTCTTCCGGCCGATCAAGTATAACTCTGCGGCAGCCCGGTTCCCAGCCTTACGGCGCAGTGCGGCGGGATTCCGCAAACAAAACCTACGCCCGAGGCGGGCACCCCGCCCGCTTCGCCGCTCATTGCAGATGCGGCTTCTTCAGAAAGCTGCCCCTGTCGGCCGACCGAATGCGGAGCCATGTCTCGCGGCCGTCGCGGACGACCCTGATCGGGACCTCGGCGCCTGCGGGGCCGCTCGCCCAGAGCTTGCGGTAGAAGTCGGCCAGGCCGTCGATCTCGCCATCGCGCACATCCGAAATGATGTCGCCGGGGCGCAGGCCCGCCTGGGCTGCCGGGCCGCCTTCGGCCACGCTCATCACCACGACCTTGCCATTGCTCTCGGCCGAGAAGGCACCGAGCCAGGGGCGTGGCGGCTTGTCGACCCGGCCGCGCGCAAGCAGATCGTCGAGGATCGGCGGAAGCAGATCGATCGGCACGATCATGTTGACGTCAAAAATCTCGCCGGCCCGACCCATCCGCAGGTGCAGCGAGCCGATGCCCAGAAGCTTTCCGTCCGGTCCGAACAGCGCCGCGCCTCCCCAGGACGGGTGCGCCGGGGCGGTGAAGATGGCTTCGTCCAGCAGATATTCCCAGTAGCCGGCGAATTCCTGCTTGGCCACGATATTGGCCTCCACGACTTGCCCGATGCCGTCTGCAAGCAGGACGGAATCGCCGATTTCGGCATCAGTGGCTGCGCCGAGCGCGACCGCCGGCAGGTCGAGCCGCTCAAGCGCCTGGACCAGGCCAAAGCCGGTCTCCTGATCATAGGCCAGCGCATGCGCTGGCACCACGCGACCGGTCCAGGTCGTCAGCCAGACGTCCTCGGCCTCGGTAATCAGGTACCCGATGGTGAGCACGAGCCCGTTGTCTCGAATGACAACGCCGCTGCCCTCCCTTCTCGTGCCCAGCGCCGAAGCGGTGAAGGCATCTGCGGGAATGGACGAGCGAACGCCCACGACGGAGTGCAAGATCGGGCCGATACTCATGGTTCCATCCCGAATAGGCGTAGGGCCAAGCGAGACGCGCCGACCGCTGACGGTGCGGTGCCTCTCTTGAAAGGTATGAACCGCCCCGGTCAAAGCAAGGCCCCGGCGAGGATCGAGCGCCGCCCGTTCCGTGAGTGAGCGGCAGTTTTCGCGAATGTGATCGACGCAAAACAGCCGCCTCAGAACACCTCGCCCTTCCCGCCCAGGTTGCACTCCCCTAAACTGCGAACGGGCATCGGGAGACAATAACGGGTCGGACACCCTGTCCGGGCCAAGCTCCGCATACGGAAAAGGCAAGATCGGACCACAACCCATTCCTCAGGAATTAGTTCTAAGGACGGCAAACACCATGCGAATTTATGTGACCAGCGTCTTTGTCGACGACCAGGCCAAGGCCCTGAGCTTCTACACCGACAAGCTCGGCTTCATCGTGAAGAATGATGTTCCCGTCGGGGATCATCGCTGGCTGACGGTTGTGTCACCGGAGGACCCCACGGGAACGGAACTGCTGCTCGAGCCGAGCGAGCATCCAGCGGTCAGGCCCTACAAGGACGCCCTCGTCAGGGACGGCATCCCTGCAACCTCGTTCCAGGTCCAGGATCTGAATACCGAGTTTGCACGACTTCGCGAGCGTGGGGTCGTGTTCACGTTGGAGCCGATGGATGCAGGACCTGTGCGCATGGCGGTCCTGGACGATACCTGCGGGAATCTGATCCAGCTGATCGAAATGAAACCGGGCTGAACGCCATCGGCCTTCCCGAAATCCGGCATCCGCCTTTACTGTAGATGCCAAGGCCTGTCTCGTCCTTATCGACCGCGATGCGATGACGCCCCGCCCCAGGCGCCCCCGCGAGTTGGGCGAAGACGCGATGAGCAGGATCGTGTGGGGCAGCATCCGCAGGCCGCTCGGCAAGCCCGTTGATCCGCACCCGCGCGAGAAATCTGGTTCCAAGATCCTGCGCAATGCAACGAGCTCGTAGATCTCGCTTCCCCGGTCAACCACATGCAGGCAGCGCGCTGGCGCGCGCCGGGAGCGCGGGCGACTGGCGCAGGTTCTCAAGCCGCGGTAGCTCTTCGTCGTCTCGATCGGCACGCGCGTGGGATTGATATGCCGCTTGACCTGGGGATCCTACAGGCAGGCCTTGATGACCGCGACCTTGCCGTGATCAGGCAAGAAAAGCGCCGGCACGCCCCCGAAGGCCTCGAGCGCGTGAACATGGCGGCGATCCAGTCACGAAGCGTCTCGCTCCAGCTCGCCTCGGCATGCCGAAACGCTCCACCGTCGCGACCTTCCGCTTCATCGTCGAGCGGCTAGATCTTTGGTCCCGGACATTGATGATGCGGTCACTTCCATGGGATCGAGGGGGCACTATGGGCCTGGCTCTCCACGGAAGCAGCACGACGACAGCGGCGATGCGTCTCTGGTCTTTGAGCGTTGCGAAGAGGCTCTCGATCGTCCGGCCCCCCCGGAGCGGGGGCCTGGCGCGTCTCTAGCGGAGCATGGGATGATCGCATACACGCAGCCGCATGAGCCAGATCTACCGTCCCAACCGTGCCGAGACCGGGCAGCATACTGGTGCTGCGGCTGGTTTGTCGAAGTCAGGCCATGCGGCTCTCGTCCTGCTGCCCTTGGCAATGTGGCTTGCAAATCGATCAGCCCCGCTGATGCTCGGTGTCGCGACGATCGCTTTTGTCGCCGCGGCTGCTGCGTCGGTTCATTCTGGAGAAATGACCACCCGCCTGCGCCGAATACTGGCGACTCCGGTGGGCTTGAGCCTGGCTGCCTTTTTTGCCTGGGCGAATGTCTCGATCCTTTGGAGCCACGATCCGGTCGCCTCTTTGCGGATGTGGGGCGAGCTTGTGCTCCCCGTTGGTTTTGCACTCGCCATCGCCGCATCCGGCAGATTCAGGCCACAACCGGCTTGGCTGAAGGCCCTGGCGGTAGCGATCATATTTGCCTGCCTGCTATCGATCGTCGAACTCGCCTCCGGCCTCTCGCAACGAGCAACCCTCGGCGTCGGCAAGCTGTTCGGCTTCGTTTTCAACCGTCCCGCAATCACCGCGCTCGTTCTGGCTGTGCCGACCGCCCATGGCCTGTGGCGATCGTCGGACGCGCGCCGGTCCAACCGCCTCCTCGCCGCCGTGCTTGTTCTGGCCGTCGCCGCCTTGGCGCTGAAATCCGAGAGCGCATCGGCGCGTCTCGGTATTGTCGTCTGCATGATCTGCTGGCTGCTATCGCTCTACCTGCCGCGTTTGATGTTGGCCGCGGTCGCCGGCGCCTTTGTTCTCACGATGGCGATGGCGCCCGTGCTCGGCATCGCGGCAGAGAATTGGCTGCCCTCGCAGATCCTGAACCGGTTCGCGGTGATGACGGGACAGGCGCGTATCGACATTTGGCTGAGTTTTGGCGAGGTGGCGCGTTCCAGTCCGCTGCACGGGGCGGGGTTCGGCACCTCGACCAGCATGCACCTGCACCCTCTGGCCACCGAGGTCTCGCCGACGCATAAAGAGTTGTTCGCCGTCGGCCATCCCCATGACATGCCGCTCCAGGCCTGGGCCGAAACCGGGTTGATCGGTGTCAGTCTGCTGACCCTGGCTGGCTTGCTGCTGCTGCGCCAGCTGAGCCGGTTACCAACGCCGGAAATGGCACCACGTTTGGCACTATTCGCGGCGGCCTTTGCGATTGCTGTCGTCGGTCACGGTGCCTGGCAGGGTTGGTGGATTGCCACTTTGGCGGCTTCGATACTTTGGTTCACCCCGTCCGACTTTCGAGCCGGTGGGCTGCAGATGCTGCCCCGTTCCAGTGCGGGCGATGAGTGGAAGGCAAGTCCACTTTCGAGCGAGGCCGTGTGAAAACCCGCCGGTTGGGGCACCGACTACAACAGTGCTCGCCCTCAGTCCCAGCTCGGTTGGCACGCACCCACGTGACGTCGCCACTTGGTCTCGATCCCGTTTGAAGTTCGTTCGGTACGCAAACAGAGGCGCCAAAGCGGTCTTAGCCGCTACGGCCAACAAGTGGTAGGAACGACCGGTTACCGGGGCATGGCGGCGTGATGACGAAGTTTGGTCTTGATTGCAGAATGTCAGATGCAAGCTGCCGCTCGCAAAGAACTTGGCTCCATCGAAAGAGAGGTCCTGTGGCCCGCTCAGTGCTGATCACGATCGCCGTGGCGTTCGCTGGTGCGGCCTTCGCCGCCGAACCGCAGCCGAGCAAGGCTCTTCCGCCTGCATCGGCAACGGCCGCCTGCCTTGAGCAGAACAGCCTGCCGAACGACGCTTTCGGCTTCAATTCGGGAAGTGACGTCAATGACCTCGGACAGTTTTCTCTCTCGGGAGCGTATGGTGGTTCGTTCGGAGCGCGCAGCGGCCCACTCGCGTCGCACAACCTCAATGTCCAGGCGACCTACTCGCCGTGGCGCTGTGTCGAGCTCGATCCCTTCGCCTTTGCCGGTGTGACCAATTCGAAGACGTTCGGTGCGAAGGCCAACGGCTCCACCGTCGGCGGCGGTATCGAGATGAAGTACAAGCTGCTCGGGCGCGATACAAATGGCGTCGGCCTGACCTTCGACGCCGTGCTCCAGGGCGCGGCAACGGATGGCGCGTTCTACACGCTCACCGGACGATCGCGCAGCGTCTATGACGGCGTCTTCTCGGTGTTTCTCGACAAGGAACTGATCACCGGCAAGCTCTACGGGGCACTCAATGTCAGCTACGACTGGAACTATCAGGACCTCGGCTCGCCAGGCGGCGGCTATGCCAGAACCTCGATAGCGCGCGTCGGCGGCGCGCTGACCTATCAGCTCGCGGACAGTTTCTTCATCGGCGCCGAGGCAAACCATTTCCGGCGCTATGACAACCTTGCCTTCGGTCACCTTCTCGGTCAGGCGACGTTCGCAGGGCCGACCTTCTATTGGGCCTTGACGAAGGATTGGGCGCTCTCCGGTGCCTGGAGTATCCAGGTAGCCGGTCGCGCCGCCGGTGTTGGCGGCAATGTCGATCTGACCAATTTCTCCCGCCACATCGCCAAGCTGAAGCTCAACCATGATTTCTGACGCGGTTCACGTCGCGTTTGCTTGCGGGGCGGATGGCTCGCACCAGAGCCGATGACGACGGCTCATAGCGGATGATGGCGCAGCCCTCCGACTGGACGCACTTGTTCTTGAGCCATTCGCCGCCCCGGACAGAGCGGTACGGCGCATCCCGACGCTTCGCAATGATACCCTCGAGGCCGATCTTGAAGGCCAGGGTCAGGAAGGCGTCGCCGTCGGTGAGGAATGGCGGCGCATCGCGACCCGATGCGTCGCTGCGCTCACAGATTCTTCGCGGCATCCGTCATCTTCCGGATGTGAGCAATCAGTCCTGAGCCTAGCCGAGGAGGCCGAGATAGCCCGCAAGCTCGCGCGCGGCGGCAGCGCCCGCCCGGTTGGCGCCGATCGTCGAGGCTGACGGGCCATAACCCACCAGATGGATGCGCGGGTCCTTGGCGACCTGGGTCGCGAGCCGGCCGGTCATGACGATGCCGCCCTTCTCCTCCCGGAGCTGCAGCGGCGCCAGATGGTCGAGCGAACTGCGAAAACCGGTGCACCAGAGAATGACATCGGCCCCTTGTTCGGCTCCGTCGGCCCAGCGCACACCCTGTTCGGTGATCTCGCTGAACATCGGCAAGCGCTTCAGGACGCCGCGCTCGCGGGCGGCGAGCAAGGCCGGCGTCAGCGGAATCCCGGTCACCGACACGACCGAACCGGGGATCAGGCCCTGCCTGACCCGGTCCTCGACCATGGCGACGGCGGCGCGCCCGTCCTCTGCCGTGAAGGGGCGATCCCGGAATTGCGGCTCGCGCCTGGTCACCCAGGTGGTCGAGGTGACGCGAGAAATCTCATCGAGCAGCTGCAGCGCGGAAATGCCGCCGCCGACCACGACGACATGCTTGCCGGCGAATTCGTCGGCCGTGCGGTAATCGCGGGTGTGAAGCTGCCGGCCCAGGAAGCGGTCGGCTCCGGGATAGCTCGGAATATAGGGGGTCTCCCAGGTGCCGGTGGCGTTGATGATGCCGCGGGCCGAGAAGGTTTCGCGATCGGTCTCGATCCTGAAGCGGTCGCCGCGGTCGCAGACGACCTTGACCGCCACCGGGCGATAGACCGGCAGCCGAAACTTGCGCTCATAGGCGGCGTAATACTGGGGGACGGCCTCGGAGGCCCTCACTTCCGTGAGACCTGGCTCGATCACATCGGAGAACTGCATCCCCGGCAGGTCATGGATCCGGTTGACCGTGCTGAGCGTCAGGGACGGCCAACGATATTGCCAGGCGCCGCCGGATTCCGGGGACTTGTCGAGGACGAGATAGTTCCTGCCGGCCACAAGACCGAGATTTTGCAGGTGATAGGCGCTGGACAACCCCGCCTGGCCGGCGCCGATGACCATGACATCGACCTTGATCACGGCCCGGACATCGCCCTTCAGGGGGGACGGCTCAGTCGTGCCAGGCACATCGGAAGGCTCGAGATCGGCGTTCATTCCCAAAGCCATGAGACAGGAAGCGCGAGAACTCAAGCCGTCCGCGCCTGCGCGGACGGCCCCTCGCGCTCCCTTGCCGCGAGGGGTCAGCCGAATTCCGGATCATCCCGTGTGCGCTCCAGGATGAGCGGGATGATCAGGTCCTCTTCATCCCAGAGGTGCCGCAACAGGGTCCGGTCGAAGCCCTCGATCTCTCCTGCGATCCGCTCGGCCACGCGCAACGCGTCCCCGTCGCGCCCCGAGACCTCGCCCGACAGCGCGGCGATAAGCTCGCGGCTGGCGGTGCCGAGGCGGTCGATCGCGCCGTGGATCACGGCGTGGTCATTGTCGAGAATATCGAACCCCTTCTGCAGCTTTGGTGCAGCGGCGGCAAAGGACGGGAAGTAATACTCGTCCTCGACGCGGTGATGTCCATCCAACTCGCCGAGCAGCAGGCCCATCCGGCGCTGAAAGAGCGGCGGGAACGCGGCAGGGGACGTGCGACCTTCCCTGAGATCGGTTGTCATGCCGCCGATCAGCACCGAAAGTTCGCGAAACAGGTCGTGCCTTTGGAGCCAGCCTTCGGCCAGCCCGTGCAGGCTTGGATCATTCGCCCATTGATCGCGCGGGAACTTGCGCAGCAAGGCGAGAAGATCATCCGGCAGGCCGCTCCTCGCCTCGACATTCAATGCCTTGTCGATGTCCTTCATGATATCCCTCGCCTTTCCGCGTTGCCGCAAAGTGCCGGCCGTGGCTTGGGTGTCACGGCCGGCCAGGGCCAGTCAGCGCGTGCCTTCCTTCAGGCCGAGCAGCTGCCACTCCCAGCGCAGTCCCTGTCCGAAACCGCCGCCATGTTCGGCGAAGAGCTTGGCGACCTCGTCAGCCGTCGGACGCGCCCAGTCACGTTGCAACTCCGAGACATAGGCAATCGTGGTGAGCGGCTGCGCTCCGGCCTGGACCATCCGCTGCACGGCGCGCTCGTGGCCTTCCGTGCTGCCGCCGCCGGATGCATCGGTCACGATGTAGACCTCGTAGCCATCGGCCAGCGCGTCGATCACCGGCATGCTCAGGCACACTTCCGTCCACAGGCCCGCCATCACCAGCTTCTTCTTGCCCGATGTCCTGACCCAGTCGAGGACACGCGGATCGTCCCAGGAGTTCAGGCCCGTCCGGTCGATCGGTGTCTGGTCCGGGAAGACGGCCTGGACCTCCTCGAACAGCGCCTGGCGTTCGGCGAAAGCCGTGGTGAGCAGGGTCGGCACCTTGAACAGCTTCGCCGCCTTGGCGAGGAAGGTCGTGTTGTTGACGACCGCCTCGCTGGTGTGGGAGCGCAGCGCCAGCAACTGCAGGTACTGATGATCGATCAGCAAGAGCGCGTGATCATCGGGGGTGAGCAGAGAACTCTTGGCCATATCGATGTCTCCGTAGCGTTGATCAAGGCCGCGGCCCCGATGTCTCAAGAGATATCCATGGAACGAATTTGCCTGTAGTCGGTCAGATTGGTACTGTCCGTTCCAAAAATGGAACGACCGAATGCAGGATCTCAACGACCTCTTCTATTTCGCGCGTGTCGTCGAGCATGGCGGCTTCGCGCCTGCCGGGCGCGCGCTCGGCATGCCGAAATCGACGCTGAGCCGGCGCGTCGCGCTGCTCGAGGACAGGCTGGGGAGCCGGCTCCTGCAACGCTCGACGCGCCATTTCGGGATGACCGAGCTCGGCGAAGTCTATTACCGGCACTGCGTGGCGATGATCGCCGAGGCCGAAGCCGCTCAGGAGGCGATCGACAATACCAGCGCCGAGCCACGCGGCATGATCCGCGTCACATGTCCGATCTCGCTCATGCTGAGCTTTGTTTCTCCGATGATCTCCCGCTTCCTGATCGCCTATCCGCAGGTGCGCGTTCAGCTTTCAGCCACCAATCGCCGCGTGGACGTGATCGAGGAAGGGGTCGATGTCGCCCTGCGCGTTCGCTTTCCCCCTCTCGAGAATGAGGGGCTGGTGATGAAGCGGCTTGCCGAGAGCCGGCAGGTCCTGGTCGGGAGCCCGGCTGTGCTCGACCGGTTCGGCCGGCCGGACACGCCCGCTCAGCTAAGCCGCCTGCCCGGGTTGGATCTGATCCGCTCCATCCCCAAACATGCCTGGGAGCTTCGCAGCGCTGCGGGCGAACCCGTCAGCATCGCGTTCGAGCCGCGATACACCACCGATGACATGGATGCGCTGCGGCAGGCAGCCGAGGACGGCGTCGGCATCGCTCAGCTCGCGGACTATCTGGTCATGGACAATGTCGCCTCGGGCGCGCTGGAAATCATCCTGCCGGACTGGACGCTGCCGAGCGGTATCGTCCATGCGGTCTTTCCCTCGCGCCGTGGGCTGTCGCCGGCAGTGCGTGGCTTCATCGACTTTCTCGCAGCGGAATTCCAGGCGAGATGATCCCGATCGGCCTGCGGCAGACCTCCTGCCCGACATCACCTTGGGCGATCCCTCCTTCCCTTGGCAGCATCGGGCTGCGACTGTGCATGCCATGCCTGCATATGCACGATCCTTTGCGCGCTCCCTTCGCCTGGGTTTCCTCGCCATCGCGCTCCTCGGCAGCGGCTGGGGGAGCGCCGCCCATGGCCGGACCAGACCGGGAGCGCAGGCAACTCCGGATGCCGCCGCCCCCTACGGACCGGGCGGCGTCTACGCACGGATTCCGGCCCGGGATGAATACGGGCGGGATCAACTGGCGATGTTCCGCGCCTGGAACCCCGACCCGGTGGGACAGCATGAGGCCAACCTCCGGGCGATCCAGCCGGCGCTCGCCAGGGTGGTGCGCCGGGCCCAGGCCGACAATCCCGACCTGCGCTTCGTGATCGGCTCAGGCCGGCGCGACCGCACACTGCAACGCCAGGCGGTCGCCTGGGGCTGGTCCAGGGTGCATGCGAGCTCACACCGTTCGGGTAATGCCGTTGATCTGTGGCCGCTCGATGCTGAGGGCCGGGTGATCTTCGACCCGAATGCCCAGAACCGGATCGCGGTTGCGCTGAAGCGTGCAGCCACCGAGCTGGGCGTATCGCTGCGCTGGGGTGGCCGTTTCCGCGGCTACAAGCACATGGACCGCTCGCATTTCGAGCTGTCGCTCAGGGCAAGCAACGGCCAAGACTACGGCCAAAGCCATATCACGGCAGGCGGATCAAAGCTGCCCGCCGTGACCGATCCGCAGATCGCAACGCTTTCTGGAAGGGCGCCATGAACCCCAAATACGCTGCAGCCCCACTCGCGCCCGTATGGGCGCCGCAGGGCCGTCACGCCCCGCAAGTCAAGCAGACGCAGCGGGCACGGTGAAACAGTGCTTTCCGAGCTTCCCTCCGTCAATCACCTGTCGCTGGTCATAACCCAGGCAGCGGCCCCCGCCTTCCTCCTTGGCGCGGTGGTCGGCCTCATCTCGGTCTTGATCAACCGCCTCGAGCGCATTCTCGACCGGTCGCGAACATTGAACGCGCTGGATCGTTCGATCGCTCCGGATCTCAAGGCCGACTTGCCCCGCCTCGAACGGCGAGCAGGCTTGATCAACGGCGCCATCGTGTTCGCGATTTCCAGCGGGGTGACAACGATCCTGCTGATGGTTGTTGCCTTCACCTTCGCCTTCCTGGGCTTAGCTCACGAACGCGGCGTAGCGCTTCTCTTCATCTTGGCAGTTGGACTGTTCGGCGCCTCGCTCACTCAGTTCCTGCGCGAGGTCCAGATGGCGCTTCAGAAGATCGATCTCATCAGTTGACCGAACGCCCGGGCCAGATCATCGGACGGGTTGCGGATCCGGTCCGATGATCCAATCTTTCTTAATGGGCATCAGCTTTCCCGAAATCCGCAATCCACTTTTCGGGCCCATGCTTCAGGTCCTCACCGCCTCCGAAGAGACTGTAGCTCCTCCGCTATCGGCCCGGCCCGAACAGCCGCCCGCGTCGTGCGCGTTCGACGCCTCCAAGGCATCTTACTTGAGATGTCACAAAGCACTTGTGAAATCTCAGAAGCTGATCCAGCATGCCTGCCATGCTCGATACCTCGCCCGCCTTCGCGCCATCCTCGCCGCTCCCGGCTGCGGAGACGCAGCTCGATGTCGCGACCCGGCGGCTGCGCAAGGCGGTCGTCTCCTGCGAGCTGGCGCCGGCCGAATTCGTCCATGAGGCCGCCCTGGCCGAGCGCTTTGCGCTTGGGCGCGCCGGCATCCGCGTCGCGCTGACCGAGCTCACGGCTGCCTGTTTCGTCGACCGGCACGCCCGCCAGGGCTGGCGGATCGCCCCCGTCGACGGCGCCCTGATTGCAAGCGTGCTGGACGGCCGCCGCCGGCTGGAGCCGTCGCTGGCGACGCTGCAGCCGAGCGGGCAGACCCAGGCTGCACTGGCCGCGCTGCTTGGCGTGATGGACTCTGTCCGGGGCCGAACCGAGCCGGTGGCGCTCTCGACCGCGCGTTCCGCCGAACGGCAGCTGCGCAACCTGCTCGCGGCGGCGACCGGGACGCTGGCCCGTCGCTGGCTCGGCGACATCTGGGACCATGGCGACCGGATCGTGCGCATGCTCGACCTCGCCGGCCACCCGATTCCGCCGGCAGAGCTCGGCGATCTCGTGAGCGCGCTCGGCGCCGGCGATGAGACGGCAGCACGCCTGGCCATCGCCGGAGAGCACAAGCGCTTCACCGAGGCGCTCGCCCACGGCCTGATGCTGACGTCAGCCCGGCCCGCACAACCGCCTGCCCGCTCGGCGCGGCGCAGGCGACAGAGCCCGACCATTACCACCGAACAGACCCGCCCCCTCTCGAAGGAGCAGCAGCGATGACCCCTCTCTCACGGAATGCTCGTCTGGCTGCGCTGGCCGCAGCGCTCGCACTCAGCGCCGCGCCCGCCCATGCGTCGAAGGAGCGCTTCGTCGTCGACCTCGTCAACGAGCCGTCATCGCTCGATCCGCAGGTGCAGTGGAACCCCGACAGCTACTATGTCTACCGCAACATCTTCGACAATCTCGTCACCCGCGACGACAAGGGCGAGATCGTCCCGCAGGTCGCGACGAGCTGGAAATACCTCTCCGACACCGAGATCGAATTCGAGCTGCGCTCCGACATCCTCTTCCATGACGGTTCGAAGCTGACCGCCGAGGATGTCGCCTACAGCGTCAAGCGCATCACCGATCCGAAATTCGGCAGTCCGCAGCTCGGCCAGTTCGACAAGATCACCGATGCCGTCGCGCTGTCGCCGACCAAGGTGAAGCTTACCACCAACGGCGCCTATCCCGCCTTGCTCGCCCAGTTGGTCAAGCTCTCGATCGTGCCGAAGGCGATCGTCGAGGCCGTCGGCAAGGATGCCTTCAACCTGAAGCCGGTCGGCAGCGGCCCCTATAAATTCGAGGGCTGGCAGCGCGGCGTGCAGGTCTCGCTCAGCCGCAACGACGCCTATTGGGGCGACAAGGGGCCGTTCCCGGCGGTGATCTTCCGCGCCGTGCCGGACGGAGCGACCCGGGTCGCCAATCTCCAGGCCGGCACCAGCGATCTCGGCGTCACGCTCGACAGCGACCAGGCTGGCCAGCTCAAATCGGCGGCCAAGGCCAAGGCGCTGATCGGCCTGACCGAGCGCGTCGCCTATCTGCGCCTCAACACCACCAAACCGCCCTTCGACAACGCCAAGCTGCGCCTGGCCGCGGCCCATGCCATCGACAAGGAGGGCATGGTCGACGGCTTGCTCGGCGGCTTCGACAAGCCCGTCTCGCAATTGCTGACGCCGGCAAGCTTCGGCTGGATCGAGGGCATGAACGGCCCTGGCTTCGACCTCGCCAAGGCCAAGGCCCTGGTTGCGGAGGCCGGCCCGGCCGCAAAGGCCGAGATCGAGCTCGCGACCGCACCGGTCTTCGATCAGCGCATCGTCCAGGCGATCCAGCAGCAGCTCGTCGATGCCGGCTTCACCGTCAAGATCGCGATGTCGGATATGGCGACCTATCTCAAGCGCTCGCAGGCCGGCCCGGAGGCCACCTCGACGCTGAGCTTCGGGCGTTGGTCCTGCGCCTGCCAGGATGCGGACGGCGTGCTCTTCCCGCTGGTCCACAAGAGCAGCGGCTGGTCGGCCTATCGCAATCCGAAGGCAGACGGCCTGCTCGAGGAGGCGCGCCAGACGCTCGACAAGGACAAGCGCCTGGCCGCCTACAAGCAGGTTCACGAGATCATCGCGACGGAAGCCCCGCTCGTGCCGCTCTATCAGGCCGCCGTGCTCTACGGCGCGACCAAGAACCTTCAGTTCAAGCCGACGCCGAATGAAAGCATGTTCCTGAACCGCATGAGCTGGGTGGACTGAGGCTTCGTGCAGGGCTTTCTTCTTAGGCGTACAGGACAGGCGCTCGTCACCATCCTCGGGGTGGTGACGCTGATCTTCTTCGTCCAGCGCCTGACCGGCGATCCGACCTATCTCTTGGTCCCGGAGACCGCGACCAAGGCCGATGTCGAGGCGCTGCGCCATGCGCTCGGCTTCGACCGGCCGCTGCTGGTGCAATATCTCGACTTCCTGGCCGATCTCGCCCGCTTCGATCTCGGCCAGTCCGTTGTGCAGCGCGTGCCGGTGCTGACGATCATCGCCTCGCGCCTGCCCTATACGCTGATGCTGGCGGCGGGCGCGCTCGTCGTCGCCTGCGGCATCGGGGTACCGATGGGTATCCTGCTCGCGGTGTTTCGCGACCGCCCGATCGCCAAGGCCGCTTCCGGCATCGTGCTGGCGGCCCAGAGCATGCCGACCTTCTGGAGCGGCATCCTGATGATCCTGGTCTTCTCGGTGCTGCTCGGCTGGCTGCCGCCCTCCTCCACCGGCGATTTTTCGCATCTCATCATGCCCTCCTTCGCGCTCGGCCTGCTCAGCATGGCGACCTTTGCGCGGATCACCCGCTCGGCCCTGCTCGACGAGCTCTCGAAGGACTATGCCCGCACCGCCCGCTCACGCGGGGTTCGGACCGGCCGGCTGCTGCTGCGCCATGTCGCCCGCAATGCCTCGATCCCGCTGATCACGGTCGCGGCGCTGGAAATCTCGAACCTGCTCGCCGGCGCGGTCATCGTCGAGACCGTGTTCGCCTGGCCCGGCATCGGCCAGGTGACCGTGCAGGCGATCCTGGCCCGTGATTTCATGATCGTGCAGGGCGTCGTGCTGATGGGGGCCTTCGTCACCGTCCTGCTCAACCTGCTGTCGGACGTGCTCTACAGCATCATCGATCCGCGCATCGTCCTGGAAGGGACGCGATGAGCGCAGTCGCCTCTCCGCTCCCTCGCCCGCGCCGTCAGCTCCCGCTTCGTCGCTGGTGGCCGGTCGCAATTATCGCACTGGTGGTGCTGGCCGCGATCCTGGCGCCCTGGCTCGCGCCCTATGACCCCAACGCCCAGAACCTCGCCGGCCGTCTGAAGCCGCCGGGCACCGTCTCGCGCAGCTTCCATTACTGGCTCGGCAGCGACGAACTCGGCCGCGACCTGCTCAGCCGGATCATCCATGGTGCACGGGTCTCGCTGATCGTCGCCTTCGCCTCGGTCATCCTGTCCGGCACCGTCGGCACCGTGCTCGGCATGATCGCGGGCTATCGGCGCGGGCTCGTCGAGACCGCGGTGATGCGCGTCGTCGATATCTTTCTCTCGATCCCGGCCGTGCTGCTGGCGATCATCACGGTTGCGGTGCTGGGGCCGAGTCTGGTCAATGTCATCATGGTGCTCGCGCTGACGCGCTGGCCGCGCTACGCCCGCGTCGCCTATAGCCAGACGCTCTCGGTCGCGACGATGCCCTATGTTCGGCTCGCCGCGCTAATGGGCGCCGGCTCCGGGCGCATCCTCTTCCGCCATATCCTGCCCAATATCATCGGCGCGGTCAGCGTCGTCGCGACGCTCGAATTCGGGCTGATGGTGCTGTTCGAGGCGGGCCTCTCCTTCCTCGGGCTCGGCGTGCAGCCGCCGACAGCGAGCTGGGGGGCGATGCTCTCGACCGGCCGCAACTATGTCGCGACCGCCTGGTGGGCGGCGACACTCCCCGGGCTTTGCCTCTTCGTGCTCGTGCTGGCCGTCAACCTGACGGGCGATGCCGTGCGTGACCGCCTCGATCCCCGTTTCCGCTGAGGGCCACTGGAATGTTCGACGACATCAAGGGAAAACGCGCGCTCGTCACCGGCGCCTGCGGCGTGATCGGACGCTGGATCGCGGAGACGCTGCATGAGGCAGGCGCCGTGCTGGCGCTGACCGACGCGCGGGAAGACGAGCTTGCGGCGTTTGCCGCGGCGCTCGGGCTCGGCGGCGAGAGCTTCACCAAGGCGGCCGACCTGACCGACGAGGCCTCGATCAAGGCGCTTGCGGCCGAAATCGGCACGCGCTGGGGCGCGGTCGACATCCTCGTCAACAATGCCGGCATCTATCCCAGCGGCTTCCTGCTCGACACCTCGACGGAAGAATTCGACCGGATCTTCTCGGTCAATCTGCGCGCGCCCTTCATCCTGACCCGCGAGATCGCGACGCAGATGGTGCGCCAGGGCGTCAAGGGCTCGATCATCAACATCTCATCGGGCGCCTCGCGCAAGATGCGGCGCACCGTCGTGCCCTATTGCACCTCCAAGACCGCGCTCGACCGGCTCACCAAGGGCTTTGGCGTGGAGCTCGCCGAGTTCGGCATCCGGGTGAACGCGCTCGAGCCCGGCTTCGCCGCCGGCAGCAAGGTCAGCGACCTGACCGAAGCGCATATCCAGAGCACGACCTCGCAGATCCCGCTCGGCCGCCCCTCCTCGCGCGAGGATGTCGGCAATGGCCTGCTTTATCTCGCCAGCAGTGCCTCGGCCTATGTCACCGGCGCGACCCTAACGATCGACGGAGGCAACTCCATCGGCTCGCTCGCCGTCCATCAGGACAAGAAGAACCCGCTCTAGTGGAGGACGAGATGACAACCTCCCTCCCGCCTGCGCGCTTCCCCGTCTCCGATTACGAATGGCCGGCCGGCAAGAGCAGCGCCTTCTGCTTCAGCGTCGATGTCGATGCCGAGAGCCCCTATCTCTGGAACCTGTCCGAGGGCGCGCCCGCCACGCTCGGACAGATCGAGCAGCGGCTGTTCGGCCCGCGCATCGGCATCTGGCGCATCCTCGACCTGCTCGACCGCTACGGCATCAAGGCGACGATGTTCGTTCCCGGCCTGGTGGCGAAGAACCATCCGGACTTGGTGCCGGCCTTCGTCGAGCGCGGCCACGAGATCGGCCTGCACGGCTATTTCCACGAGATCGCGACCGATGCCGACCCCGACGAATTCGCCCGCGCGCTCGATGAATCGCTGGCGCTGTTCAAGAGCCAGGCTGGCGTCGTGCCCAAGGGCTTCCGCTCACCGGCCTGGGAGATGACGCCTGCCATGCTGGCCGAGGTCAAGCGGCGCGGCCTTTATGACAGTTCGCTGATGGGCTTCGACCATCCCTACACGATCGACGGCATCACCCAGGTGCCGGTGCTCTGGGCGGTCGACGATGCGGTCTATTTCCGCTTCACCGGCAGCGTGACGGACCGGGCCCCGCCTTCGCCACAGGGCGGCATCCTCGAAGCCTGGCTCGACGAGTGGCACATGCTGCATCGCGAGGGCCGGATGATGATGCTGACGATCCATGACTGGATCTCAGGCCGGGCCGGACGGATCAGGATGCTGGAGCGGCTGCTGGACGCGGTGACCTCATCGCCCGGCGTCTGGATCGCGACCGTCGGCGAGCTTGCGGCCCATCATGCCGCCAGCGCCAATGCCCAGCGCTTCAGCGTGCCGCTGCGCCTGCCGGAGCCAAGCGCGCCGCGGCGCTTCAAGACGCCGCGCTGATGCAGACCTTCACCGTCCGCCGGCCCGCCGTCCAGTCGGCCCATGGCCTCGTCGCCGCGCAGAACCGCCACGCGGCCGAGGCGGGCGCTGCCGTGCTCTCGCGCGGCGGCAATGCGATGGATGCGGCCGTTGTCACCGCGCTCGTGCTCAGCACGGTCGAACCCTGGCTTTCCGGCGTCGGCGGCGGCGGCTTCCTCGTCCATGCCGATGGCACGACGGGGGCGACCGAAACGCTCGATTTCAATGTCCGTGCGCCCGCCGGCATCGACCCGGCGGATTACCCGCTGACCGATGCCCAGACCGGCAACTGGTTCGCCTGGCCGTCAGTGGTGGGGGACCGGAACGTCTCCGGCTATAGCGCGATCTGCGTTCCCGGCGCGATCGCGGGCTTCGCCGCGGCGCTGGAGCGCCACGGCACCCTGTCCTGGGAAGAGGCGCTGCAGCCGGCGATCGAGCATGCCGAGCGCGGGCTCGAGATCGACTGGTTCGCGGCGTTCTGCATCGCGATCGAAGTGGCCGGCATCGCCCGCGACCCGGTGCTTGCCGCCCTGCTGCTCGACAATGGCCACGCGCCCAAGGCAGGGGCCGATACGCGGCGCTTCAAGCCGATGGCGCAGAAGGCGGCGTTGCTCAGGCGATTGGCGAAGTCCGGCGCGCGCGATTTCTACGAGGGCGATACGGCGCAAATCATCGCCGCCGATCTCGAGGCCGGCGGCTCGGCCATCCGGCGCGGCGATCTCGCGGCCTATGACGTCACCTGGGCGCCGCCGTTGACCGGGCGCTATCGCGCCTTCGACATCGCCGCCATTCCCGGCCTGAGCGGCGGGCCGAGCTTCCTCGATGCGGCGGGGCGTCTCGCGTCCGGCCCGCTGTCGCGCGAGACGCCACCGGCGCAACGGGCCCTGCTCTATGCCAGCGCCATCCGCGAAGCCTATGCGACGCGCCTGACCACGCTCGGCCATGCAGCGACACCCCAGGCCGGCTGCACCTCGCATGTCAGCGTGGTCGATCGCGACGGCACCATGGTCTCGCTGACCAATACCCTGCTTTCGCGCTTCGGCGCCAAGGTCGCGCTGCCGAATGCCGGCATCATCATGAACAATGGCATGATGTGGTTCGATCCCCGCCCCGGCCAGCCGAACAGCATCGCGGCCGGCCAGAAGCCGCTCGCCAATATGTGCCCGCTCGTGCTGAGTCAGGACGGGCGGCCGGTGCTCGCCATCGGTGCAGCCGGCGGGCGCACCATCTTCCCGACCGTGCTCCAGCTCATCTCCGGCATCGCCGACCTCGGCCTGTCCCTGGAGGAGGCCTTCCATCGACCGCGCATCGATGCCTCGACGCCACGCATCAAGATCGACGCCCGGGCCGAACCCGATGTCGCCGCGACCGTCGCCACCGCCTTCCCGGTCGAGATCGTCGAGGACACGCTCTATCCCGTGAATTTCTCGATTCCCTCGGCGGTGATGACCTCGCCGGCCGGCGGCTTCATCGGCATGGCCCATCCGACCAGCGCCTGGGCCGCGGTCGTCGCGGCAATCGCATGACCACGACCGAGGGCCCCGTCCTGGCGATCGAGGATCTCGTCGTCGAGATCGACGGCAACCGCATCATCGACCAGGTCTCGCTTTCGGTCGGTGCCGGCCGGATCCTCGCGATCGTCGGGGAATCCGGCTGCGGCAAGAGCCTGACGGCGCTCTCGGTGCTCGGCCTGCTTCCCAAGGCCGCACGGTTCAGGGGCGGCGCGATCCGGCTCAGCGGGCGCGACCTGACGGGGCTTGGCGAAGCGGCGCTCTCCGATGTCCGGGGCAACGAGGCGACGATCATCTTCCAGGAGCCGGTCGCCTCGCTGAACCCGCTGATGCGCGTCGGCGAGCAGGTCGAGGAGGCGCTGATCCTGCATCGTGGCCTCTCGACCAGGGCCGCGCGCGAGGAGGCGATCGCGATGATGACGCGCGTCGGCATTCCCGATGCGACGCGGCGCGCGCGCCAGTATCCGTTCGAGCTTTCGGGCGGCATGTGCCAGCGCATCATGATCGCCTCGGCGCTGATCTGCCGCCCGGCCCTGCTGATTGCCGACGAGCCGACGACGGCGCTCGACGTGACGATCCAGGCCCAGATCCTCGACCTGATGCGCCGCCTGCGCGAGGAGGTCGGCACCGCGATCGTGCTGATCACCCATGACATGGGCGTCGTTGCCGACCTCGCCGACGATGTCTGCGTGATGTATGGCGGGCGCATCGTCGAGAGCGGCGCGGTCGAACCGATCTTCGCCGCGCCGCGCCACCCCTATACCAAGCTGCTGCTCGCCACGATTCCGACGCTGCAGGGCACGCGCAAGGCGGTGCTGCGCACCATCGAGGGCATGGTCCCGAGCGCCGGGTCCTGGCCCGATGGCTGCCGCTTCCGGACACGCTGCCCGCTGGCGGACGAGGCCTGCCTGGCACCGCCGCCTCTCGCCTGCGTCGGAGAAGCCCATCGCGCCGCCTGCTGGCATTCGGACGATGTGGAGGCGCTGGCATGACCGCGTCCCCGCTGCTTCAGGTCCGCGATCTCAAGGTCCATTTCAAGCTGCGCCGTGGCGTCGGCACACCGGGCGGCGTGGTCAAGGCGGTGGACGGCGTCTCCTTCGACGTCGCGGCCGGCCGCACATTGGCGCTGGTCGGCGAATCCGGCTGCGGCAAATCCACGACCGCCTATGCGGTGATCGGCCTCGAACAGGCGACGGGCGGCACGGTCAGCTTCGACGGCCGCGACATCACCGGGCTCAAGGGGCGCGAGCGCGTAGCTCTCTCCCAGGAGATCCAGATCGTCTTCCAGGACCCGAGCGCCGCGCTCGACCCGAAGATGAGCATCGAGGCCAGCATCAGCGAGCCGCTTGCCATCGCCGGCTGGACCCGCAGCGACAGGCGAAAGCGCGTGGCCGAGCTGCTCGACCGGGTCGGGCTGCCCGCCACCTTCGCGGAGCGCCTGCCGAGCGCGCTCTCGGGCGGACAGCGCCAGCGCGTCGTGATCGCCCGCGCGCTTGCGCTGTCACCCCGCCTGCTGATCCTCGACGAGCCGGTCTCGGCACTCGATGTCTCGATCCGCTCGCAGGTGCTGAACCTGCTGCTGGAACTGCAGCGCGATCTCGACCTCGCCTATCTCTTCATCTCGCATGATCTCTCGGTGGTCCGGCATATCGCCGACGAGGCGATGGTGCTCTATCTCGGCTCGGTCATGGAAAGCGGGCCGATCGATACGATGTTCGAGGCGCCGCAGCACCCCTATACGCAGGCGCTGCTCTCGGCGATCCCGCTGCCGGACCCGCTGCTGCAACGCCGGCGCGAAAAAATCATCCTGACCGGAGACCTGCCGAGCCCGCTCTCTCCGCCGCCGGGCTGTCCCTTCGTCAGCCGCTGCCCGATCCGGATCGAGCGCTGCAGTTCAGCCCGCCCGCCCCTCCTGGAGACGGCGGCAGGGTCGCGCGTCGCCTGTATCCTGAGGCACTAGCAGCTGGCCGTTCGGAATGGAGGCTCGAACTGTCGGAGACGCAGGGCAAATGCGCTCTGTCCGCGGGCGAATTGCCGTATCCAACCCAACGGCCCATCGCTATTGAACGGTCCTTGTCGATCCGCCCGGAACCCATCGTGCGCCGCGTCCTGCCGTCTCTGCCTTCGTTGACGATCTTTGAGGCGTCGGCGCGCCATTCGAGCTTTACCCGTGCGGCCGAGGAACTGAATCTCTCCCAGAGCGCGGTCAGCAAGCAGGTTCAATCGCTGGAGGCCTTCCTGGGTCTGCGCCTGTTCGAGCGCGTGAGACAGCGGATCGTCCTGACGGAGGCGGGACAGCTCTATCTCGCCAGGGTGCGCGAGGCCCTGGAGATCATGGAATCGGCAACCATGGAAGCGCTCGCCTTCCAGGGCGGCGGCGGAATGCTCAACATCGCCACTCTCCCGACCTTCGGCGCGCGCTGGCTTGCGCCAAGGATCGGCGGCTTCCGGGCCCTGCATCCGCGTTTCGCCCTCAGCCTGACCGTACGGGCCTGGCCCTTCGACCTCGTCGAGGAGAACATCGATATCGCCGTCTATTTCGGCGAGAAGCCTTGGCCCGGTGGTCCATCCGACCTGCTGATGGAAGAAGAGATCATCCCTGTCTGCGCCCCGTCGCTGCTGGCACCGCTGGGGCCAGTCAGCGCCGTCGCCGATCTCGATCGGCTCGCGCTGCTCCATCACCGCGCTCGACCGCGCGCCTGGAAGGACTGGCTGCAGCTGGCTGGAGCAACCGAGGTCAACCCGTTCCACGGCGTTCGCTTCGAGCAGTTCGAGATGATCATCCAGGCCGCGATCAGCGGCATGGGAATGGCGATCGTGCCGCGCTTCATGATCGAAGCTGAGCTGGCCGACGGAAGGTTGGTCGCCCCCTTCGCCCGCGCGATGAAGAGCGCGGAATCCTACTACCTTGTCTGCCCCGAGCGAAAGCGAGACCTGCCGGCAGTCCAGGCGTTCCGACGCTGGGTCCTGGATGAGGTGCGCCTGTTCCGGCAGCGCCAACGCGACGAAAACGAGCGTCCGTCGAAGGGGTGAAACTTCATTCCCGGAAGGAATGAAGTGACGCGATCTTATCGTTATGGCCGGCGCTGGCAGCCACCTTACTATGCCGTTCGCGACCACCAGATCCGGATCTCCGGGATCTGGCAGGGAGAGCGGCTCAATCGCACGGGAGCGGGTTTTGTTGGATTCTTTCGGGTCACGCGCGGCGAGCCTTGCTTTCGCGCTTCTTCTCGCCGCGCCTGCTGCTGCTCTGGCGCAAGAGAGCACGCTGACGGCCCTGCGGACGAGCGATGCCGATCGCTACGATCCCCAACGCACCACGACGCTCGCCGCAGCAGAAGTGCTGTACATGGTCGGCGAAACGCTGGTGACGCTCGACCGCGACCTGAAGACCGTTCGCCCCGGCCTGGCGGAACGCTGGG
Organism: Allobosea sp. 2KB_26; assembly: GCF_052115715.1. Taxonomy (NCBI): domain Bacteria; kingdom Pseudomonadati; phylum Pseudomonadota; class Alphaproteobacteria; order Hyphomicrobiales; family Alloboseaceae; genus Allobosea; species Allobosea sp. 2KB_26. The sequence continues at coordinate 174,622 of NZ_JBFRHE010000002.1, read as the reverse complement.
AGGTCAGTTCGGACGGCCGGACGTATACGTTCCATCTCCGCCGCGACGTGAGCTTCTGCGACGGCAAGCCCTTCACCGCCGCGGCTGTCGTCGGCACGGTGGAGCGCTGGCTCAATCCGGATTTCGCCGGCGTCAGCAAATGGAAGGCGGGCAAGGTCGAGAGCATCAAGGCGCTCGACGACCACACGGTGGAATACCGTCTGAAGGAACCCTATTCCGAACTGCTCTATCAGATGACGCAGTTCAACTTCGTCATCATCGACCCGGAACAGGCTGCGGCGCTGAAGGATAATTTCGGCATTTCCGCATTCAATGGGACCGGCCCTTTCTGCTTCCGCTCCTGGAAGCCGAGGACGGAGACCGTGCTGACCCGCCACGAAGCCTATCGCTGGGGGCCGGCCTTCATGGAGAATGCCGGGCCGGCCGGTGTCGCCCGCTTCGTCTGGAAGATCGTGCCGGAGGCCGCGACGCTTGTCGCCGCCCTGCAGACCGGCGAGGGCGACCTCTCCTATTCGGTTCCGGCCTGGGCCATTGCCGAGGTGCAGGCGAACCCGAAGATCCGCCTGCTCAATCCCGACGTGGCCTTCCGCACCCATTATGTCGGCATGAAGATCACGCGCCCGCATCTCGCGGACAAGCGCATCCGCGAGGCCATCAGCCTTGCCATCGACGAAGGCGCGATCGCCGACGCCATTTTCTTCGGTGAAGCCGAGGCGGCGAACGCCTATTTCTCCAAGGCGACGCTCGATTTCAATCCCGGGATGAAGCTCGGCGCCTTCCGCTACGACCCGGCCCGGGCCAAGGCATTGCTCGACGAGGCCGGCTGGGTCGCGGGCCCCAAGGGCGTCCGCATGAAGGACGGCAAGCCGCTGTCGCTGAACTTCTACGGTTTCACGGGCGACACCAACCGCCAGATGGCCGAGGCCATCCAAGGGGATCTGCGCAAGATCGGCGTCGATCTCAAGGTCGAGCTCTACGATGCGACGATCGTCTGGGGCAAATTGCGGACCCAGGATTTCGATCTCTACCAGATGAACTACCCCTATCTGAGCGCCGGCGAGGCGATGAATCTCTACTTCCTCTCCAGCAACATGCCTACGCCCAACCGGATGAACTGGAACGACCCGGACACCGACCGCCTGATCGAGGAGGGCAACCGCGCGACCTCGCCGGAAGCCCGCTACAGCGCCTTCGCCCAGGCCGAAGCGATCGTCCATGAGGCCGTGCTCTGGAAACCGCTGGTGAACGAGAAGCTGACCGTCGTCTCGCGGACCACCCTCAAGCCGTTCAAGCCTCACGGCATCAGCGGTGCGGCGCTCTATAACGGGCTGGACCTCATACCGGCGAAGTGACAGCGAGCGAACCGCCTGCGCCACTCGGCGCACCGGATGTTGGAACAGGCGACGGCACGGGCATCTGGACGACCGGAAGCCGTGCGCCGAGGGACGAATTGACGTGACGCGACAGCTGTTTTGGCGCCTCCTGAGCTCGCTACCGATCCTTCTTGGGGTGCTCTTTGCCGGGTTCCTGCTCTTGCAGGTCATCCCCACCGACCCGGCAACCATTATCGCCGGCCCCACGGGGACGGCGGCCGAAATCGACGCTATCCGGCGCCAGCTCGGTCTCGACGCCCCGATCCTGGTGCAGTTCTGGCTCTACATCCTGCGGGTCGCCCAGGGCGATCTTGGCCGCTCGATCATCAACAACGCTCCGGTGATCGACGAGCTGGCCTCGGCACTCGGCCCCACCGTGGAGCTGATGGTGGCGAGCCTGAGCTGGGCGGTGCCGCTCGGCATCCTGTTCGGCACGCTTGCCGCGACGCGGCGCGGAAAAGCGTTCGATCGCGCGGTCATGGCATTGTCGGTCGCCGGCGTGTCGGTGCCGGCCTTCTGGGTCGGGCTGCTGCTGTTGCAATTTGCGGCCTATCGCTGGCAGCTGTTTCCGCTCCAGGGCCGTGGCGGGCCGCTCTGGACATTGCAGGGCCTGCATCACGTCGCACTGCCGGCGCTGATGCTCGGCGTCATCTTCATCGGCCCGGTCGCACGGATGACGCGCACCGCCGTGGTCGAGGTGCTGGGGGCCGATTTCATCCGCACGGCGCGTGCCAAGGGCGCGTCCGAGTTCCAGGTCGTCACGCGCCATGCCCTGCGGACGGCGTTGATCCCGGTCGTGACGCTGATCGGCCTCCAGATCGGATCCCTGCTTGGCGGTGCCGTCATCGCGGAGACGATCTTCTCCTGGCCGGGCGTCGGCCGGCTCGCGGTAGGCGCCATCGTGTCGAGCGATTTCCCGATGGCGCAAGGCGCCATTCTGGTGATCGCCTGCGGCTTCATCGTCGTGAACCTGATCGTCGACACGCTGTATGGCCTGCTCGATCCGCGCATCCGGAGTGCGCTGCGATGAGCGCCCAGGGTCCCGCATCGACAGTAACAGCTGCTCGCCCGTCGCGGCCGGGCATGTTCCAGCGCCTCAGAAGCGACAAGGTCGCGCTCGCTGCGCTGATCCTCCTTCTCGTCATCGTCGCGGCGGCCGTGTTCGCGCCACTGCTGACGCCGTTCGACCCCTATCATACCAATCTCCGGCTGCGGCTGCGTCCTCCCGGCGGCGCTCACCTGCTCGGAACGGATTCGCAGGGCCGCGACCTGTTGACCCGCCTGCTCTACGGCACGAGGACGACCCTGGTCCTGGGTTTCGCCGGCGTCGCCATCGGCACCCTGATCGGCGGCACCATCGGGCTCCTGGCGGCATTCTATCGCCGGCTCGAAGGGCCGTTGATGCGCATCGTCGACGTCCTGCTGTCGTTCCCCTCGATCCTGTTCGGCCTTGCGCTCGCAGCCATGCTCGGCATCGGGATGGACAGTCTCGTGATCGCGCTCGGCCTGTCGGCCTCGCCCCGGATTGCCCGCGTCACCCGTGCGACGGCCGCCACGGTCATGCAGGCGGAATATATGGAGGCCGGGCGCGTGATCGGGCTTTCCGACGCGACGCTGATCCATCGCTACCTCCTGCGCAATTGCGCGGCCTCGATCGTCGTCTACTGCACGCTGCAATTCGGCGAGACGATCCTGCTCGCAGCTGCCCTGGGCTTTCTCGGCCTGGGCCTGCAGCCGCCGATCGCCGAACTCGGCAGCATCGCGGCCGAAGGGCGGAGCTTCATTTTCCTGGCGCCGCATGTGTCGACTGCCGCCAGCCTGCTGATCTTCGTGATCGTGCTGTCCTGCAACGTTCTCGGGGACGCCTTCCGCGACCTCACGGATCCGAAATTGCGCCGATGACGACTGAGACACCCGTGATCGAAGTCCGCGGACTGCGCGTCTGCTTCAACACCTCTGCCGGAAAGGTGATGGCGGTCGACACGGTCGACTTCGCCGTCGGCGCCGGCGAGACGCTCGCCATCGTCGGAGAATCCGGCTCGGGCAAGAGCATCATGTCGCTTTCGCTGCTGCGGCTCGTGCCTGCGCCGGGCGAGATCGCGGCGGGGCAGATCCTGTTTCGCGGCGAGGACCTCGTCGCCAAGCCCGCCCATGCCATGCGCGACATTCGCGGTGGCCAGATCGGCATGATCTTTCAGGAGCCCAACACGTCGCTCAATCCCGTGCAGACGATCGGCGACCAGATCATCGAAGCCATCCAGCTGCATGAGCCGGCGAGCCGCGCAGAGGCGCATGCAAGGGCGATCGAAGTGCTGCAGCTGACCGGCATTCCCTCGCCGGAAACCCGGGTCAAGGCCTATCCCCATGAACTCAGCGGCGGCATGCGCCAGCGGGCGATGATCGCAATGGCGCTGGCCTGCCGCCCTGGGCTCCTGATCGCCGACGAGCCGACAACGGCGCTCGACGTGACCGTGCAGGCCCAGATCCTCGACCTGATGCGGGAGCTGAAGGCAACGACCGGCGCCGCCATCATCCTCATCACCCATGACCTTGGTGTCGTCGCGGAGATGGCCGACCGCGTCGCCGTGATGTATGCGGGGCGCATCGTCGAGACGGCTCCGGTCGGGGCTTTGTTCGACAGTCCCGAGCATCCTTATACCGTCGGGCTGCTCAGCTCGATGCCGGCGATCGATGGCGACGAGGAGCCCCTCACGCCCATCGAAGGCGGCCCGCCCGATCCGTTGGCGTTGCCTCCGGGCTGCGGGTTCCAGCCGCGCTGCCCGTTCGCCATTGCGCGGTGCAGCACGCAGATCCCGCCGCTGCGCACCGTCAGGCCAGGGCATTCCTCGGCCTGCTGGCGTGCGCCGCTTCTGGAAAACCTCATGCAGGAAGGGCGGGCCTGATGCCGGCTGCGGATGCCGCTACCACGCTTCTCACCGTCGACGGGCTGAGCAAGCAGTTCAGCGTCGCGGGCACATGGCCGTGGCAAAGGCGCAGGCTGAGCGCCGTCAACGACATCAGCTTCTCGATCGCGCCGGGCGAAACACTGTCGCTGGTCGGCGAGAGCGGCTGCGGCAAGTCTACGGCGGGGCGAATGCTGGTCGGGCTGACCGCACCGAGTAGCGGGCGCATCCTGTTCGAGGGGCGAGACATCGCGACGTTGTCTTCACGCGAACGGCGCGCCCTGCACCGCCATGTCCAGCTCATCTTCCAGGACCCTTACGGCTCCCTCAACCCACGCATGACAGTCGGCGAACTGATTGCCGAGCCTGCCCTGGTCTTCGGCCTCGCCGACAGGCACAGCGTTGCCGCCCGGGTCTCCGAGCTGCTCGGCCTGGTCGGTCTCGCCGACAGGCATGCCGATCGCTACCCGCACGAATTCTCCGGCGGCCAGCGCCAGCGGATCGGGATCGCGCGTGCGCTGGCCGTCGAGCCGCGCCTGATCGTCTGCGACGAGCCGGTTTCCGCGCTCGACGTCTCGGTCCAGGCCCAGATCGTCAATCTGCTGCGGAGCCTGCAGGATCGGTTCGGGCTGAGCTATCTCTTCATCTCGCACGGGCTGTCCGTCGTGCGGCACCTCAGCCACCGCGTCGCCGTGATGTATCTCGGCAACATCGTCGAGATCGGCCCGAAGGGCGCGATCTTCGCCCGCCCTGCGCATCCCTATACGCAAGCCCTTCTAGCTGCCGCGCCAGTCGCGCGACCTGGCGCACGCCGAAGCCGAGCGGTGCTGGCCGGCGATATGCCGAGCCCGCTCAATCCGCCATCCGGCTGCCGCTTCCATCCGCGCTGCCCGTTCGCCGTGGAGCGTTGCCAGCGCGAAGTGCCGGCGCTCACGCCGGGGGATGATGGGCGCTCGGTCGCCTGCCACCGCTGGCGCGAGCTCGCGGCAGCTCCTGCCGAGGCGCCAACCCTGCGGCATGCGCCGCGCACCGCCCGGTTGCTGGCGCTCTATCGGAGTGCTGCGGCTGCGTCCGGCTCTCGCATCGGGATCAACTGACCATGCCGCCAATCGAGGTCACAGCCATTCCCACCGGTCAGACCGTGCCGGAGGGATTGCCGCCAGAGGTCGCGGACCGCTTGCGCATTCTCCTGTCCGCCCCCGGGCAGCTCATTCTCGTCGCAAGACGGGGGGCCGTCATTGTCGGGCTTCTCGCCGGGCTCCGCCGCCGGACGACCGCGATGCTGCGCATCGTCTGGTTCTGGGCCGGTTCTGCGGACACGAATGGCGATGGCGAGGAGACCGGCCGCGCGCTGATCGCGGCGCTGGAACGGATTTCGCTCGAGGCCGATATCCTGACCTGGCGGATTGCCGGTGCGACCGGGGAGGACGACCTGCCGCCGGCGCTGCGACGGCTGACAGGGATTGCGGCCGCCGAACCGGGATCGGTCTATTCAGAACGCAGGCTCCGCAACGCCGAGCAGCCGCCGAAGCCAGTCGCTCCGCTCTACCCGCAATCGACCGGATTCACCTGCGGCCCCGCTTCGCTTGCCATGGCTTTTGCCGGCCTCGAGCCCGCCATGGTTCCCGATCGCCAGCTCGAGATCGCCCTGTGGCGCGAAGCCACGACGGTCATCGGGCTGACCGGTCCGGGCGGCTGCGACCCGTATGGGCTGGCGCTCGCCGTTGCCGCGCGCGGCTATGCGCTGCGGCTGTTCATGAGCGCTTCGGAGCCGGTCCTGCTCGATCGCGGCAATACGGAAGCCAAGCGCGAGCTGATGACCTTCGTTCAGGCCGATTTCAAGAGCCGGGTGCTCGCCTCCGGCATCGATGTCGAGCATCGCGCCTTCGAGAGCTGGGAGCTGCGCGACGCGATCGCCGAGGGTGCCATCGCCGTCGTTCTGATCGACCAGATGGAAACGCACGACCGGACAGCGCCCCATTGGGTTGTCGTCCACGCCGTCCATGACGACCTGTTCCTGCTGAACGACCCCTGGATCGAGACGGACGCACTGGAAACGGTGGCCGACGTGCTCGACCTTCCGATCCGCACCCCAGTCCTGGAGCGCATGGCCCGATATGGCGAACCGAGCTACCGGGCAGCGCTGCTGATCGGACGCAGCAGCTCGCAGGCGTCTTCGCCCGTGCAGGCGGTCCGCAACTGATTGGGATGCCAACCGGCGCGGGTGGCTTCGTGGCCGCGCCCGCGCCCTCTCTCCTGCCGCGTCGCCTGCGGCCCGGCTTGCGTCGCAGCGGCTTAAGATGATTCCTGCCCGTCCGCGACGCTCGCCGATCCGGTCCGGAGATGCTGGCGATCGAGGGCAAGGGCGAGAAGGTTCGCGATGATTTCGACAAGGGTGCCGGGCTGCGGCGGCCGCTCTTCAGGATCGAATGCCAGCCCGATGACGGCGCGGTTTCCCGCCGATGTCAGCACGGGCCAGAAATCGAAGCGCGAGCCATTGAAGGGGTAAACGTCGGCGACCGAAACCGTGCCGGTCGTCAGCGACGACCGCGCCGCCTCGATATCGACCTCGCGGGGCTCGATCGCGCCGCGTCTCTCGACCAAGTCGCCCAGGGGCTCGGACATCAGCATCACGATGACCGGAACCTGGAAGAGGGTTTCGAGCGCATTGGCTGTACGGGAGAAAACCGCCCTGGGATCGCCGGCCGCGACGATGTCCCGGCTGTAGGACCGCACGATCCCGGCCTGCCGCCGCGCCAGAGCCGCATCGTCCGCCCTGCGGCGAGCGGTCGAGGCCACCGCGCTCGCGATCAGTCCGACGACGAAGAGCAGCCCGATCGCCCAGATATTGGCGGGGTCGTCGACACGCAGCGTGAAGCGCGGCTCGGTCAGGAAGAAGTTATAGGCCAGTGCCCCGAGGACCGCGGCGCAGAGCGAAGGCCCCAGGCCAAACGCCACCGCGGCGGTGATCACCGGGACGACAAAGACAAGCGACAGGTTGGGAATCGTCACCGCGTTGTCGAGCCCGACGGCCACCACGGTTGCGAAGACCGTCATCGCCACCGCGAGGACATAGCGAACCACGATCGGAGCCTTGAAGAGCTGCAAGGCCGTCAGCGTATCGGGGTCAGGCAGAAGCTCGAACTCGCCCGGAGACCTGAGGGTGCTCATGGCAATCTCCCTTATGCCGGTGGGCATGCCCACCATATGGTGTGCCGATCCTGCTGCTGCAGCCGGGCTCCCCGCCCTCGTCTCGATCATCCGACCGCGCATATCGCATCCAGGCCGATGATCGAACCTTATGCGTTCGCCTCGGCTTCCCCGAAAGCCGCAATCCACCTTTCGGGCCGATGCCTAATGCGGGGTCGTAAAATAGATCCGTGTCGCCAGGAGGCCGGCCAGCAGCAGCAGCAAGACAAGGGACTGCAACAGGTCACGCGCGACCCCGTCGAAGGGCCGATGGCGGCGGGCGGTGCGATAGACTGCCTCGCGTCGCCGCCTCAGGGATGCCTCATAGGTGACCATGCTCGCCTCCGTCATGCGATGGCGGATGATCGGCCTTCTCCCCGTAAGCTCGCTATGCGAGCTGTCATCCAGCGGCATAAAGCGGGCGTAAGGGGCTATCACCGGCCCGGTTCCTCCTGCCGAGGCAGGGCCGGGTCCCCGGCCCTGGATCATCGGACCGGATACCCTATCCAGTCCGATTACCTAACCCTTTGTCTTTGCATCGTCTTTCCCGAAAACTGCAATCCCGGGGGGCCGACGCTTTAGGCTGCGGAACGCTGGCTGGCCGCGCGGCCGCTCATCGGCCGGGGCAAATCGTCGAGCGCATATGTCAGGTCTTCGACGAGAGACGCGGCCGCCGTGACCAGGGGCAACCGACAGGCAGGGCTGATGCCGGGATGCTGGAGCGACAATGCCAGTTTGATGGCGACGGGGTCCGGCTCCCGCGCGGTGAGGCCGAGGAGCGGAACCAGACGGCGCTGCAGGATCTGCGCCTGCTCGAAGGAGCCGGTGCGGCACGCCTCCCTGATCCGGCCGAGCAGGCGCGGCGCAAGATTGCCGATGCTGGCGATCGCGCCGCAGCCACCCGAGGCGAGATAGGCGGGGATGGTGTCGCCGGCCCCCGTCAGGCGCATGAAATGCCGGCTGCAGCTGCGCATGATGCGGTCGCAGCGCGCAACATCACCGCGGCGCTCGAGGACCCCTACGATGGTCGGCGTCGCGGCCAGCTCGGCCAGCATCTCGGGCGCGAGCTCGACCGCGCAGCGATCGGGGTCATTGTCGAGAATCAGCGGCAAGGGGGTCGCCGCCGCAACCGACAGGATGTGCTGGACGATTCCGGCCTGGGTGGGCCTGTTGTAATAGGGCAGACGCAGCAGGATCGCATTGGCTCCCGCCGCGGTGGCGTTGCGGACATCTGCGATGCTCTGTGCCGTCGCATTCGATCCGGCCGCCGCGATGATGGGGTAGACCGGGCCGGCAGCAGCCCGCGCCAACCTGAGCAAGCGCATGCGTTCCTCGTCCGTCAGCGTGGAGCCTTCACCGCTGGCGGACCCGAGAACGATGCCGTCCGCACCCTCCTGGATCTGCCAATCGACCAGCCGCAGGAAGGCCGGTTCGTCCAGGCTATTGCCGCTGAAGGGCGTCACCAACGGGGTGAACATCCCGCGAAGCCAGTGATCCATCGGAAACCTCATCCTATCAGACCATCGATCGTGGCGCCTCGCCACGGACCATCGTCCCGGCGAACACGTCCCGTTCGGGAGGACGGTCAGGGGCGACCACCCTCACAGTCTCGGATGGTTCCGCGTAAGGATTCGATGCGGATCGGCATGGGCCTCACATAAGGGCTCCGCCTGCCAGGCAGCGTCCGCCGGGCTCTCGTCGACAAGCGGAAACCCTCCGACTTGCCAGGCGCAGAACGCCCTGCGGGTGGCTTATGAAGCGTTTATGGCGCGGCGTGCAGAAGCCCATCGCAAGCAGGATGACGCGCAATATTTGTCAGATGCATCCCGTGAAGGGATGCGCATCGACAGAATGCGTGCCGCCATGTTGAAGCTTACCCTCACACTCCTGGCCCGGCTCCACTCCCTCGCCAAACGTCTCGACGCTCATCTCACGCGCGGCGTCGAGCAGCATGGTCGCTTCCTGGCGGCCCTGGCGCCCCCCAATCCTGGTCGCGGTGCCGCGGAGCGCAGACCAGCCGCGCCCAGTCCTGGCCGAGCGCCGACCACTCGCGCCCGGAGCGGGGCTCGCTGAAACGCCCGGCCGGGCGGTCAGTCCCCCTGGAGCCAGACCGGATCGCGCATGCGCAGGCCAATCGCCTGTGCATGCCGTGAGACGCTCGAGGCGATGCGGTCCTGGATCGCCGCATCGGCCGCAATCGTCGGAAACGACAGGCACAGCCCCATGATCTCGTTGCGGCCGGGATCGGCAATGGCAGCGCCGATCGAGGAGATGCCCGGCGTGATCAGGCTCGACGAGCGGGCGATCCGGTCCTTGCGGATGGCGGCGAACTCGGCCCTGACCTCGTCATCGCTCATGCTGGCGCGGATGCCGAGCTTGCCCTGGGCGTCGAGCTGCGCCAGCGCCTGCGCGTCATCGAGGCGCGCCAGGATCGCCCGTCCGATGATCGAATCGAAGGCAGGCTTGCGCTCGGCGACCGAGCCGGTGTGCTGCAGCGCATAGGTGCCCTGCTGCGCGACAAGCAGCACGCGCTCGTGACCGGCAACGATGCCGGCATGGCCGGTGAAGCCGAACTCGCGAACGAGATCGTCGATAGCGACCCGCACCAGATCGAGCAGGTTGTGCCGCGCGAGATAGAGCGCGGCCAGATCCAGCGCCTTTCCGCCCACGACATAGCCCTGGTCGCGCTCTTCCCGCTCCAGAAGCCCGGCTTCGGAGAGCGTCTTCAGCAGCCGCGAGACCGAAGCCTTCGGCATGTCGAGTTCGCGGCAGACCTCGCCCACGCGCAACACGGGTCGCTCCTCACTGACAAGGGAGAGAATGCGCAGTCCATTTTCGAGCGAGCTCATTGATGTTCCATCAGAGATAACGGTGTTGACATATATGGGACGACTCAAGATACATAACAACAGCGGGCACGTGCTGCACAGCCGCGAACGAGAGACCGGAGCCAATGATGATCGGGACAGCCAAACCAGCCAAGGGGGAGATCACCCGCGGCCATGTCGAGCTTGGCTCGTATCCGGACGGAGCGATCTATTCGCCGGTCCTGATCGCCGAAGGTCGCAAGGATGGCCCGACCCTCTGGCTCCAGGCCTGCATTCATGGCCCGGAAGTGGTTGGCCCGCTTGCGATCCAGCGCTTCCTGAAAACGGTCGACCTCGGCGAGCTCTCCGGCCGTGTGGTCTGCCTGATGCTGGCCAATCCGCTCGGCTTCCGCGGCTACAACCGGCTGACGCCGCAGGACGGCTACAATCTCAACCGCGTCTTCCCCGGCGATCCGCGCGGACACCACACCTATCAGCTCGCCCACCGGCTGCTCGATCTGTCGCTGGCGCATTCCGATGCGATGCTGGACCTGCATTCGGGCGGCGATCTCACGATCACCTGCCACTACACGCTGTTCCACAACAACGGCACGCCCGAGGGCATCGAGTCGGAGCGGCTGGGCCGCGCCTGCGGCGCACCGAATGTCTGGAATTCGCTGGAGGAAGGCCTCTCGGGCTGCCATTTCACGCATTACACCAGGAGCGGCAAGCCATCGCTCATCGTGGAGAGTGGCGGCGGGGCCCGCGTGACGGCAGACGATCTCGATCGTCTCACCCTGGCGATTTTCAATGTCTGCAAGGCGCGCGGCATGTTGCCGGGCGCACCGATCCTGCCGCCCCAGTTCCGGCTCGGCGGCGACGCGATCCATCACAAGGCGATCAAGGGCGGCCTGTTCATTCCCAAGGTCGGGCCCGGCGACGACGTGGTGAAGGACCAGCATCTCGCCGATATCGTCGATCTCTTCGGTGATGTCGTGGAGGAGGTGCGCTGCCCGGTCGAGAAGGCCTGGGTCGGCTCGATCCGCCGCCCGCATATGCCGATTTACAATGGCGATCAGGTCTTCGAACTGGTCGGGACCAAGGGATATGATCCGGCCTGAGCCTTGCATTTGAACTCGGTAAGTCATGACCGGGTTCGGGTGCCCGGTCCAACAAACAGGGGATCGTGATGGGTACCAGCTCTTTTGACCGGCGCCAGCTTCTTGCAGCGCTCGCCGCCTCGACAACGCTGCCGTTTGCTTCGGGCCTCGCCCGGGCCCAGAGCTTCACCGGCCGCAAGCTGGTGAGCTCCGGCTTCGGCGGCTCGACCATGGACATCATCCAGTCGGCCGTCTTCACGCCCTTCGACAAGGCGACCGGCGCCGCCTCGACGCAGGTGCCGATGCAGTCGGCGGCAGCGCTGGCCCGCATGAAGGCCGAGGCGGGCAACCCGCAGATCGACCTATTCCAGTTCTCGGGCGGCCAGGAAGCCTTTGCCAAGAGCGAGGGCCTGAGTCAGCCGCTATCGGGCGTCTCCCGGCTGGCACAGATCCCGGCGGGGCTGAAGGATCCGGACGGCCATTGGGTGACCTGGGCCGTGATCGCGGAAGGCATCATCTACCGCAAGGATAAAATTCCAACACCGCCAACGAGCTACAAGGATTTCCTGAAGCCAGAATACAAGGGACACATCGCCTTTCCCGCGATCACCAACGGCTACGGCATCGATTTCCTGGTCATGCTTGCCAAGGCCTTTGGCGGCAGCGAGGACAATATCGAGCCGGGCTTCGAGGCGATGAAGCAGATCAAGGGCGAGACGATCTTCAAGGCGGCCTCCGACCTGCCGACGCTGTTCGGCCAGGGCGATATCTGGATCATGCCCTACGACACCGGCAACACGTTCAAACTGCAGCAGGCCGGCCTGCCGGTCGCTTTCGCGACGCCGAAGGAAGGCAGCCCGGCGGTTTTCATCACGGCCTGCGTCGCCAAGGGCGCCAAGAATGCCGATATCGCCAATGCGGCGATCGACGCGATGCTGAAGCCCGAGGCGCAAGTCGAAATCGCCCGGACGATGCGCTGGACCGCCTCCAACCCCGAGACCAAGCTGCCTGCCGATCTGACCGGCGAGGTCCCTTCGGTGGACAAGCTCGCGCAGCTCGACCGCGACAAGATCAACGCCAAGCGCGCCTCCTGGATCGAGCGCTGGAACCGGGAAATCGCACGGTGACGAAGCCGGAGACGAAAGGCGGCGGTGCGCGGTGGGCGCTGTTCGCACCCGCCCTCCTGTTTGCGCCCTGTGCCTTCGTCTATGCGGTCTTCTTCATCTGGCCGCAGGCGTCGCTGCTTGCGATCAGCGCGACCGATGCCGCCGGCCTCACGCTGGCGCACTACCAACGCTTTGCGGGGGATTCCTATTACTGGGAAATCCTCGGGCGCACGCTCGGGCTCGGCGCGGCCGTGACCGCGATCACGCTCGTGCTCGGCGTGCCCACCGCCTATCTGCTCGCCCGCGTGCAATCGCGCTGGGCGGGCTTTCTCCTGCTGCTCACGACCTTCCCGCTGCTGGTCAGCGCCGTGGTGCGCTCCTTCGGCTGGATGGTGCTGTTCTTCCGCGACGGGCTCCTCAGCCATGGCCTGATGGCACTCGGCTTCGCCGACAAGCCGGTGCAGACCATGTATACGATGGCCGGCGTCATCATCGCACTGGCGCAGGTGCTGCTGCCCCTGATGATCCTGACGCTGCATGGCGTCTTCAAGTCGATCGACCGCGATCTGGAATATGCCGCGATGAGCCTCGGCGCCCGGCCGATCGTCGCGCTTGGCCTCGTCACGCTGCGGCTTGCGAGCGGCGGCATCGTCGCAGGCTCGCTCCTGGTCTTCTCGCTCGCGATCAGCGCCTTCGCGACACCGAGCCTCGTCGGCGGCGCTCGCGCCAATGTCATGGCGACGGCGATCTACGAACAGGCGATCGAACTGCTCGACTGGCCCTTTGCCGCGGCGCTGGCGACCATCCTGCTGGTCACCGTGCTGGCCCTGTCCCTGGCTTATGGCGCCCTGCTCGAAGGCCGTGGCGAACGCGAGGCGGCACGATGACGATCTCCTTTCGCTCTCCGCTCGGCTTCGTGCTGCTGCTGCTGGCCGTACTCGCCTTCGTCTATCTGCTGCTGCCGATCCTCGTCGTTGTCGCAGCGCCGCTCGGCGATACCGGCTACCTCGCCTTCCCCCCCCGGGGATTGACGTTCAAATGGTACGCCGCCGCGCTGCATGACACGCGCTATCTCTCGGCGCTCGCCGTCAGCCTGCGCATTGCGCTCACGAGCGCGCTCATCGCCTGCACGATCGGTGTGGCGGCGGCCTATGGCCTGACCCGCTTCAGCTTTCCCGGCCGACGGCTGCTCGAAGCCATCTTTCTCTCCCCGCTCATCCTGCCGACCCTGGTGCTCGCCGTCGGGCTGACGCTGTTCTTCACGCGCACCGGCCTGCTCGTCGGTTCCTGGAAGCTCGTTGCCGCGCATGTGATCGTCTGCACGCCCTATGTGCTGCGCGTCTCGCTGCCCGTGCTGCGCCGCTTCGACCGCAGCCTGGAGGAGGCCGCGCGCAATCTCGGGGCCTCGCCGGTCATGGCCTTCTTCCTGGTCGTGCTGCCGGTGGTCCGGCCCGGCATCGTCGCCGGCACGGTTCTCGCCTTCATCACCTCCTTCGACGAGGTGGTGCTGGCGCTGTTCCTGGCCGAACCCGGGGCTCCGACGCTGCCGGTCATGATCTACTCGGCGGTCCAGCTCGGCTTCGAGCCCTCCGTTGCAGCGGTTTCGGGCCTGCTCGTCCTGGCGACGCTCGGCCTGATGATCCTCTATCACCTGCTGGGCACCTTCGGAGGCCGCCGGAACTGACCATGGACATCCAGCTTCAAAACCTGCGCAAGACCTATGGCTCGGCCGTCGCGGTCGCCGATATGAGCGCGCAGATCCCGCAAGGGCGCATGCTCGCCCTGCTCGGGCCCTCCGGCTGTGGCAAGACGACGACGCTACGGATGGTGGCGGGCTTCATCGCGCCGACATCCGGTTCGATCCGGGTCGGCGCAACCGACATCACGACCCTTCCCGCGCATAAGCGCGATACAGGCCTGGTGTTCCAGAGCTACGCCCTGTTCCCGCATCTGAGCGCGGCCGAGAACATCGCCTTCGGATTGCGCCGGCGCGGCGTGGCACGGGCCGAGCGCGAGCAGCGCGTCACCGCGATGCTGGACAAGCTGAAACTGTCGGGGCTCGCCGACCGGCTTCCGCGCCAGCTTTCGGGCGGCCAGCAGCAGCGTGTGGCGGTGGCGCGCGCGCTCGTCATCAATCCGTCGATCCTGCTTCTCGACGAGCCCTTCTCCAATCTCGACGCCAAGCTGCGCGAAAGCACGGGCCTCGAATTGTCGCGCCTGCAGCGCGAGTTCGGGCTGACCTCGATCTTCGTCACGCATGACCAGACCGAAGCCATGAGCATTGCCGACACGATCGCGGTGATGAAGGACGGCGAGCTGCAGCAGATCGGCTCGGCCAGCGAGATCTACGAACGACCGGCCAACCGCTTCGTCGCGGATTTCATCGGCAGGGCGAATTTCCTGGCCGGCCGGATCCTGCGCCGCGAGGGACAGGACGCGGTCGCCGAGCTTGCGGCCGGGCTCGAGATGCGGCTACTCGATCCCGGCGCGGCTGCCTTTCCCGGTGCCCAAGGCGAGGCGCTCCTGCGGCCGGAGGCGATCGCGCTTGCCGATCACGCTTCTCCGGGCAGCTTCAAGGCCACGGTCGAGCAGATTTCCTATCAGGGCGCAATCGCCAATCTGCATGCCCGGCTGGCCGACGGCAGCGCGATCGTCGCCAGCGTTCCGCCCGAGGATGCCAAGGGATTGGCGCCTGGCAAGCTGGTCGGCCTTGCCCCGAAACCGGCGGCGCTGATCTGGTTCGCGAAGAGCTGAACAGTCCGCCATCGCGCGCGGCTGGGCCTCGAAAGCAGCCCATCCGCGGACGAAGAGGAGGGGTCACCTGCAAGCGGCAACCCGACGCCGGGATGATCTCAGGTCTTGGTCAGCCCGAGAGCGATGGCGCAGGCTTTGGCGACATCGGAATCGGGCGACGCGCTGCCCGGCATCGTCGCCCATCCCCCCTTGGCGATGAAATCGCCCTGCTGCCATGAGCCGATCTTCTTCAGTTCGACAAGTTGCTCGGTCGCATTGGCCTGCTGCTGGAACCTGACCACGCAGATCGGCGAGAGCGCGGCGATCACGGCCGTGCTGGAACGCGCCGTAGCGTCACGCTCCGCCCTACCCTGCGTGACCCAGCCGCCCCAGCTGAAGCCGATAATTGCAAGCGCGACAGCTCCGCCGACGGCGCCCCAGGCGGCCGGTTTCAGTTCTGCTGGAATTTTCATGAGTTTTATCTTTCCCCATCGGAAGAAAAATCGTCCGATGACCGACAGTATCACCTTTTCAGGTCGCGCATTTTCTTTTCACTGCAGTGCCCTTCTATGCTGTTTTCGAAATTTACACTGAGGTCTCGTCGGATCACGGGTCAGCCCGCGCTCCTCGTCAGCGAGCACGCCGGACCAAGCGGGCGCTCAGCCAACCTCAGATCATCCTGATGCGGCCTCTCAACGTTCCGTGCTGCTTCGGCAATTTCGGCATCATCGACACCCATATTTCACGCATGACGAACGGGCATTGCTGAACAGGGAAAATTCCCTCTCAAGAATCTTGAATTTTCGTCGGAAAATTGTTGGAAACCAACTCGTTGCTCTTGGATTTATTTCGCAATGAAACTTATTGTTTACTTTTTCGATAATTCGTTTACTGTCTGATTGTCGATAATTTGTTGGCAGTTTTCTCCGCGTATCTATGCGCGCCTGACGAACCCCCTTCGAAAATCGTGGTGAACCCACCGGGCATTCGCTCGGTGGCCGAGAAGTATTGCCAGAAGGAGAGTTCGTAATGAGCACCGGCACAGTAAAATGGTTCAATTCCACCAAAGGCTTCGGCTTCATTCAGCCGGATGACGGCAGCCAGGACGTCTTCGTCCATATCTCCGCCATCGAACGCGCTGGTATGCGCGAGATCGTCGAAGGCCAGAAGCTCGGCTATGAAGCGGTCCGCGACGCCAAATCCGGCAAGATGGCCGCCGAGCAGCTGCAAGCCGCGTAATCGATATTCAGCCTCCCCGATAGCCACGGATGTACTGGTGTCGGTCATGAGGTTGGAAGGAAGGGCCAGGTTCAACGCCTGGCCTTTTTCATATCCGCCGGCCGGTGTGGACCGGCGCCCATCGGGAGAAGCCGCTGTCCGGGAAAACCAGAGTCCGCGTCCAGGCGGAAGCCGCATCCCTCAAGACGCAAACCCGATCCCTGTCGCGCAACCGCATCAGCGCAGAGACTGAGGCGGTCATTCGAGCACGCGACGCCAACACCGCCAGGCTCAAGGATCAACGGCTGAACAAGGAGGCGCTCGACCGCGCCGCGGCTGCGACCGCTCCTGGCATGCCGCTCCCATGACTGCGCCTTGGTGGCAGAGCGGCGTGATCTACCAGATCTATCCCCGCTCCTTTCAGGATGGGAATGGCGATGGCATGGGCGACCTCAGGGGCATTGGGCAACGGCTCGACTATCTCGCCGGCCTCGGGATCGACGCGATCTGGATCTCCCCGATCTATCCCTCGCCAATGGTCGATTTCGGCTATGACGTTGCCGATTACTGCGACATCGATCCGCGTTTCGGCACGCTCGCCGATTTTGACGCTCTGCTCGCCCAGGCCCATGCGCGCGGCATCAAGGTCCTGCTCGATTTCGTCCCGAACCACAGTTCCGACCGGCATCCCTGGTTCGTCGAGAGCCGTGCCTCGCGCGAAAATCCGAAACGCGACTGGTATCTCTGGCGCGATGCCGCCGCCAATGGCGGCCCGCCGAATAACTGGGTGAGCGATTTCGGTGGTCCGGCCTGGGAATGGGACGAGGCCACCGGCCAATATTACTACCACGCCTTCCTGAAGCAGCAGCCGGACCTCAACTGGCGCAATCCTGCCGTCCAGGCTGCGATGTATGACGTGATGCGCTTCTGGTTCGACCGTGGCGTGGACGGTTTCCGCATCGACGTGCTCTGGCACCTGATCAAGGCAGAGAGCTTCCCGGACAATCCGCCGAACGCGGCCTATCACCCCGGGCTCGGCGAGATGCACCGCGTGCTCCAGCTCCATTCGACCGACCAGGCGGAAGTCCATGCGATCGCCGCCGAGATGCGCGCGATTGCCGACGGCTACGGCGCGGCCGGGCGCGGTGAGCGCGTGCTGATCGGCGAGATCTATCTCCCGGTCGATCGCCTGATGCACTACTACGGTCGCGGCCGGCCGGAAATGCATCTGCCCTTCAACTTCCAGCTCGTCGAGGCCGCTTGGGAGGCGCGCGCGCTGGCCGCGCTCATCGCCACCTACGAGGCGGCTCTTCCGCCGGGCGGCTGGCCGAACTGGGTGCTCGGCAATCATGACCGGCCTCGCGTCGCCGCCAGGCTTGGACCGGCTCAAGCCCGCGTCGCGGCGATGCTGCTTCTAACGCTGCGGGGCACTCCGACGCTCTATTACGGCGACGAACTGGGCCTGAGCGATGTCCCGATCCGGCCCGAAGAGCTGCGCGACCCGCGCGGCTTGCGTGAACCCGGGCTCGGCCTGGGCCGGGACCCCGTCCGTACGCCGATGCCGTGGGATGGAAGCGCCCATGCCGGCTTCAGCGCGGTCCAGCCCTGGTTGCCACTCAATGCCGATTGGCCGACGCGGAATGTCGCTGTGATGATGACCGAGCCTGTCTCGGTCCTCCGGCTCTATCACCGGTTGCTGGCTCTCAGGCGTGCCCATCCGGCCTTGGCGATCGGAGATTTCGCGCTGCTGGAATCCGACGGCGATGTCCTGGCCTATGAGCGGCGCGAGGGCGCTCAGCGGCTGATCATCGCGCTCAATCTCGGCGGAGAGCCGCAGCGCCTGGCGTTACCCGGGGACGCGCCCGGTTGCCGTTTGCTGCTTTCGACGCTCGCCACAGCGCCCCTCATCGAGAACGATGTGCTGCTGCTCCGGCCAGACGAAGGCGTCATCCTTGCCGCCTGACCCAGAAGGAAAGGACGATCGCTTGCGTATCGCCATGCTGGCGCCAATCTCCTGGCGGACGCCGCCCCGTCATTATGGTCCATGGGAGCTGGTCACCAGCCTCCTGACCGAGGCCCTGCTGGAGCGCGGCGTCGATGTCACGCTCTTCGCCACCAGGGACAGCCGGACCTCCGGCACGCTCGCGGGTCTTTGCCCGGCGCCCTATTCCGAGGACCCTGCCATCGACGCCAAGGTCTGGGAGATGCTCCACGTCGCCCATGTTTTCGAGCGCGCAGGCGAGTTCGATCTCATCCACAATCAGGCGGATTTCGTGCCGCTCGCGTTCTCGAGGCTGGTCGAGACGCCGGTCGTGACGACGATCCACGGCTTCTCGTCGGACCGTATCCTGCCCGTCTTCAAAGCCTATGAGGATCGCGTCCATTATGTCGCGATCAGCGCTGCCGATCGCCATCCGGACCTGCGCTATGCCGCTGTGATTCATCACGGCATCCGGCTCGAGGACTTTCCCTTCGATCCCGACGGCAGCCCGGACCTGCTCTTCTTCGGCCGCATTCACCGGGACAAGGGCGCGGCCGAGGCGATCGCGACGGCACGCCGGGCCGAGCGGCGGCTGGTCATGGCCGGCATCGTCCAGGATGAGGGCTACCATGCGGCGCAGGTCGTTCCCGCACTCGACGATCGGTCGGTCGCCTATCTCGGCCCGGTTGGCGGGGCGCTCCGCACCAAAACCCTGGGCTCAGCGCGCGCTCTGCTTCACCTCATCAGCTTCGAGGAGCCTTTCGGATTATCCGTCGTCGAGGCGCTGGCCTGCGGCACCCCCGTCATCGCCTTCAACCGCGGCTCGATGCCGGAGCTGATCGAGCATGGCGTCACGGGCTTCCTTGTCGAGAGCGTCGATGAAGCCGTCGCGGCCGTCGCCCGCATCGGGGAGATCGATCGCGCAGCCTGCCGAGCGTCGGTCGTGGCGCGCTTTACGGTGGAGCGCATGGCCGACCGGTACTTGAGTTTGTACCGATCCCTCCTCGACCGCTAGCGCAGGATGAGGTGGCGCTGAAACAGATGGACCGCGGCGCGCGCCCTCACCCCCGCGCCTTGCGCCGTGCGTAATGGGCGCGCGCCTTCGCCCGGTTGCCGCAGCCCTCCATCGAGCACCATTGGCGCGACTGGTTGCGCGTTTCGTCCAGGAAGACCCAGCCGCAACTCGGATCGGCGCAGCGGCGCAGATGGTAGCGCCTGCGCGAAGCCGCCAGTTCGAGCACCGAGACCGCGACGGGCAGCAGTGGCAGGCGCAGATCCGGCGGCGATCCACTGGGTTGCCAGTGATGGATGCGGGCTTCGCCGGCCTCTGTGAGCCGCCCCACGCGCTCTATGTCACGCAGCAGTGCCTCTGCCTCGGCGGGCCGGGCCAGGCCTTCATGCGCGGGATCAAAGACCTGTTCGATCTCAAGGCGCAGCCGCAACGCCGCTTCATGGACCTGCTCCGCTGCCTGGGCTTGCGCGTGCGCCTCCGTCAGAAGCAGCGTGACGGAGTGCGCATCGATCAGCTCCAGCCCGGCGGCCCAATGCACCAACTCGGCATAATCGTGCAGGCGCTCGGCGCTTCGCTCCGGGTTTCCGCGCCAGGTCGTCGTATTGATGAAGTCGAGGCAAAGCGCTCCCCCCAGCGGTATCGGGGGATGAGTCGCATAGGAGCGCGGGTCGGTAGCGGGCGACATCAAACGAAGTTTCCCCTTGTTGCCGGACGATCTTGACAGCCGCGAGAGCCACGCGACAATACTAACCTTCTAATCGGTTAGAAAGAGCTGCCATGGCAACGGCTGCCCGACCGCCTTTCACCCTCGCCGGCTTCAGGCAGGGCTTCGTCCGTGCGCAGGCGCTGGCTCCCGGCGTGCTCCTCTACGGCGTCGTGTTCGGCATCCTCGCAACGGAGGCGCGGCTTTCCGTGCTCGAATCCGTCCTGACCAGTGTCTTCATCTATTCCGGCTCGGCGCAGATGGCTGCCCTTCAGGTCTGGCGGGACGGAGCGGAGCTGCTGCCGTTGTTCGCGGCAATCGTGCTGATGAACGCCCGCTACCTGCTCTATGGCGCGGCACTGCGTCCCTGGCTCGCAGGAGCGCCGCCGCTCGCGAGCTACGGAACCCTGTTCTTCCTCGGGGACGGCAACTGGGCGCTGGCGATGGCCGAGCATGATCAGGGCCAGGACGATGCGGCCTTCGTACTGGGGTCGGGAATCGCGATGTTCGCGCCCTGGATTCTTGGCACTTTGATCGGCCGCCTCAGCGGCGGCCTGATCGGCGACCCGGCGCGCTACGGCTTGGACTTCATGCTGATCGCCTTTTCGGCAGCCCTCCTCATCGGGATGTGGAAAGGCAAGGCCGATCTCGCACCCGTTCTTGCTGCCGGCCTTGCAGCCGTGATGCTCGCCCCCTTCGTCTCCAGCGGCTGGATCATCGTCGCCGGCGGGCTTGCCGCAGCCGCCGCAGGCGCCCTCACCCACCGCTCTCCGGCCCCGAGCGAGGCCATGCCGTGAACATCGACCAGCGCTTCGCCATTGCGCTCGTGGTGATGGGGGCGGCCTCCTATCTCTGCCGCGCCGGCGGCTTTTTCTTCATGCGGTTCGTCTCTCTGACGCCAAGGCGCGAAGCAGCGCTGCGGGCACTCCCCATCGGGGTCATGACGGGCATCGTGGCGCCGGTCGTGCTTCAGGGACGGATCCCGGAATGCGCAGGTCTCGCCGTTGCCATCCTGGTAATGACATGGCGCGGCAGCGATCTTGCGGCTGCGCTCGCTGGTGTCGCCGTCGTCGCGCTCCTGAGACAGATCCTCTAGCCGTCGTCCCGGCCCTCCGGCCCCCAGCCTTTCCCAGTTCCCGCAGCGTCAGATACAATCCCGGCATCAGGCCGTTCCCGACGCGGGAGGATTTGGTCCATGGTCATGTCTCGGCCACCGGCAAAGCTGCTGCTGCAGGCCGCCCCTGGCGATGGCCCCACGCCTGGCCCGAGCCCGGTCGCCCCAACCCTCTCCCCATGCCAGCCGAGCCGCCCAGAACCGTAAGGGACCGATCGATGGAACGCAGAGATCTGCTGAAGGCGATCGCGCTCGCCTCCTCCGCCGGCGCAGCCAGCGGGCTCACGCTGGCTGCGGAAGCCCAGGCCCCGGCGGGCAAGCGCGGCATCGGCACCAGGGACATCACGCCGCTCAGCCCGGATTACTTCATCCCCGACCGCTTCAAGGGCAAGACGCTCATCATCACCGGCTGCGCGCGCGGCATGGGCGCGCTCGCAGCGCTTCGCGCCGCCCGCGAAGGCGCCAATGTCGTCGGCGCCGACTGGCTGCAGGAACAGGGCACCGAGCACATGAACGCGATCGCGAAGGCGGGCGGCAACGCCGAATTCGTCTTCGGCGACATCTCCGACACCGAGACCTGCGAGCAGATGGTGAAGGTCGCGGTCGCTCGCTTCGGCCGGCTCGACCACGCCATCAACAATGCCGGCGTCATGGACGGCGTCTATTCCGGCGCCCCGATCGAATATGAGCGGCAGAAGCACCTGCTCTTCGCCCCCATCCACGAGGCCACCGACGCCTATTGGGACAATGTCATGCGCACCAATGCGACTGGCGTGTTCAAGTCGATGCGCGCCGAGCTCAAGCAGATGGTGAAGCAAAATCTCGGCGGCGCCATCGTCAATGTCGGCTCTGTCACTGCCCTCGCCGGCTTCGGCGGAAATCCGGCCTATGTCGCGAGCAAGCATGCGGTGACCGGCCTCACCCGCTCGGCCGCGATCGATTATGCCGCCTATGGCATCCGCATCAACTCGGTGAACATGGCGCAGACCGCAACCCCTATGGTCGAGCGCGCGCTGGAACTCGTGACCAGAAAGATGCAGGACACCGGCGGCGGACCGAGCATGAGCATGCTAAAGACCGACAGCCTGCTGCAGGCGGCCGATTCCCATAAACGCGACGCGACGCCAGCGGAACAGGTCGCCATCATGCTCTTCCTGCTCTCGGATGAGGCCTCCAACCTCACCGGTGGCACCTACGCGACCGATGGCGGCTGGACGACCTATTAGAGCGGGCAACGGCGGGCTTCGCGCTCCGCCGGGGCGATTCCGGCTCTTCTCACGAGCAGGATGCCCGCCTATCCTGGCGCGATGCGCTTCAAGGCGGTGATGGTCGATGTCGACGGTGTTCTGATCGTGCACCCCGATCCCAAGGGGTGGGCCGCCCATCTCGAACGTGATCTCGGCCTCTCCAGGGAGACCTTGCAGGCTGAGTTCTTCACCCCGCATTGGCCCGACATCATCCATGGCCGTGCCGATCTCCATGCCCGGCTTGGCCTCGCCTTGGCGAGGATGGGGGCGACCGTGAGCGCGGACACCCTCGTCCGCTACTGGTTCGAGCAGGATTCCCATATCGATCACGACCTGCTGGGGCAGCTGGCGGAGCTGCGGGCGCGCGGCCTCGCCTTGCATCTCGCGACGGTTCAGGAACATGAGCGGGCCCGGTATCTCTGGCATACGCTCGGTTTCGAGCGCCATTTCGACGCCATTCACTACGCGGCTGCCCTCGGCTGGGCGAAGCCGGCCCAGGGCTTCTTCGCCGCGGTCGAGGCGCGAACAGGCTTTGCACCTGACGAGCTGTTCCTGATCGACGACGCCCCGGCGAATGTCGAGGCCGCCATCGCGCGGGGCTGGAGCGCGGCTCTGTGGACCGGGCAAAGCCGGCTTGCCGACCTGCTGATGGAGCGGTGTTCCTAGGCCCCTTGCACGCCAAATCCCCAGGGCTGCAAGCGGACATTGGTCCGGGGCGCCGTGCAGGCCCGTTGCTGCCCCTTGGGGGACGGCATTCATGGCGTTCTCGCGAAGGACGCCGGCCGTCTGTTATCCCCTCGGATTTCGCGCATCTTGGCACTCGGACAGACTCATCGCGCTATCTCGCAGAGATGGCTTCTCCTTGCGCCGGGATTGACGGAGCCGAAGCTCACCGCCCCGCTGTCAATCAGCACCAGATCCGGGAACATTGCAGTGGTCAGATCCTCGGATGCTCGTCAGGCTCAAAGCGCCGGCTGGTCGAAATAGGTTCGCGGCCCATCCTGATCGAAGAGGCTTCCTATGGCCGTGAGTGCCTGTTTCAGCGCGTCGATGGTAGGACCACCCACGCTGAGCCGGATGCCACCTTGCGGGGCCCCTGGATCGACCAGTGAAGCGTTTGGCGGCATCACGATGACGCTCATGGCTGCCATGCGCCTCGAGAGACGTTCAGCCTCTGCGGCCGACATTGGAAGCCAGACGTGGAAGCCCGTGACCGCACGGGTCGGCAGATTGAACGGCAGCGCGGTCCTGACAAGGTCGTAGCGTTTCGCCGCATCCAGCCGGATCGACGCCGCGACCGAAGTCGCGGTTCCATCCGTCAACCACTGCTCCATGATCATGCAGGTGAGTGGCGATGCCATCGTGCAGGTAGCCTGAAGCTTGGGCATGGCGCGCTCGATGACGCTCGACGGTACGACGAGCGAACCGATCCTCATGCCAGGGCTCACGGTCTTGGACAATCCGCCGACATACAAGGTCCGTTCCGGGGCGAGTGCGGCCAAGGGCAACAGGTCGGGGCCCGCAAAGACGGAATAGACGTCGTCTTCCACGATCGTGACATCATGCGCCCGGCAGAGGCGGACGATATCCCGGCGACGGGCCGAGCTCATCGTGGCGGCCGTCGGATTTTGTAGGGTTGGCGTCACATAGAGTACGCGCGGAGCAGCCGCTGAGGCAGGAGAACACAAGGCCCTCTCCAGCGCCTCCGGGGTGAGGCCCTCATCGTCCATGTCGAGCCCGACCAGCGTCAGACCGCTTTGTCGCGCCAGCATGATGGCCCCAGGATAGGTCACGGCCTCGGTCAGAAGGACGCCGCCCGGCCGGCAAGCGACCGCGAAAGCGACGGACAGGGCGTGCTGCGCGCCATTGCACAGGAGAATGCGGTCCGGCGTGACCTCCAGTCGTTGGCCAGCCAGCCATCGCGCCATTTGCGCGCGATGGTGCGGGCGTCCCGCGGCGGGCGCATATGTGCCGAATGTATCGGCGTCGAGACGCTTGGCCATCCCTGCAAGCGTCGCTGCAAGCAGGCGATCACTCAGCATCTGGGGCGGCGTGTTGAGGCTCAGGTCGATGCTGCCATGGGGGCGAGGCGAAAGACCGGAAACGAACATGCCTCGGCCGCGCACGCTCTGCACCAGGCCCCTGCGTTCGAGAACGGCATAGGCCTTGGTCACCGTGCCAAGCCCGATTCCGAGTTGGTAGGCCAGCTCGCGATGGGGTGGCAAACGGGCTCCGCAGGGGATGCCGCCCTCGGCGATATCGTTGGCAAGTGCGGTAACAAGCCTCTCATAGGGCGGCCCTGCCGCTTCCGCGAGACGTGGTGTCCATGGCGAGATGAGGCGCATCGGGCATCCATAAAAGTGTCACGAGACACTAATCAACTATGGAAATAGTGTCACATTTATAGGATGCACACCAGACACATCCAGACAGGTGACACCCGTGACGCCCGATCTTCTTCTGGCTCTTGCCGCCTATGCCTTCGTAACCTCCATCACCCCTGGCCCGAACAACACCATGCTGTTGGTCTCGGGAGCCAATTTCGGCTTCCGCTCGACCATCCCGCATATCCTCGGGGTCAATCTGGGCTTTTCCGTCATGGTGCTTGCTGTCGGCTTGGGCGTTGGCGGCGTCTTCGCCGCCTTCCCGATCCTCCACGACGGGCTCCGCTACGGCGGAGCCCTCTATCTTCTCTATCTGGCTTGGCAGATAGCGCGTTCGGGTAGTCTGGACGCGGAGGGAAGCGACGGCAAACCGCTGAGCTTCCTACAGGCGGCGGCGTTCCAATGGGTCAATCCAAAGGCATGGATCATGGCGATCGGCGCGGTCGCGACCTATACGCCGCAGAACGGTTTCTTTCTCAATATCCTGATCGTGACGATGATGTTTGCGCTCATCAATGGCCCTTGCATCATCGCCTGGGCCGGTTTCGGCACCATGCTGAAGGGCTTTCTCGGTAACCCGATCCATCTGCGCATCTTCAACGTGATGATGGCTCTGCTTCTCGTCGCGTCTCTCTACCCCATTCTCACGACCGCCTAAGGGACGGCGGTCGTGAGCGAAACAGCAGGGCTCACCCTGTCGGCGTCGGACGGGCATTCTCGTGCAGGTTCATCCCGGCGCCTCCGGCTCAGGAGGTGGAGTTTCGCAACCCCAGCCTCTCAGTCCAGGCCGGGATGAACGACCTTCATGGCCTCAATAGCTAGTGGGCCAAGGGTGCCGAGGCGTGACGCGACGCGTCGCGTGCAACAAGCCGCGTAACCTCAGCGAACAGGTCCGTCGGCGCTCTCAGCGCCAAATCCGACAGCGAGAGGATACCGGTCATCCGTTTCTCTTTGTTCATCACCGGCACGTGATGGATCTGCTTCTCCGCCATGCGGCGCGTCGCATCCCTGACGTCATCATCCTCGAAACACCAGGTGATCCCCTCCGTCATGACCTTTCTCGCCTTTGTCGTGTTGGGATCGGCCCCTTCGGCGCAGCCACGGCAGGCAAGGTCTCTATCCGTGATCATTCCGATGAGACGATCATTTTCTCCCACTGGCAGGCACCCGATATCCGCATCGCGCATCTTGCGCGCGACCTCGGTCAGCGAGATGTCCGGAGAGATCCATTCCGCATGTGCGGTCATAGCGTCACGAACGAGCATGGCTACCTCCTGCTCTGCGCGGCTTCATATCTGAGGCATGTCGCTCGCTGAAGGGATTGCCTGGTGGTCTCCATATTGCGCCGGAATGCGCTGCGACCAGCCGAGCGCGCCATCCGAAAAACTGCCCTGCGCGCCGAAAGCGTGGTCCGGGAAAGGACTTTGGCGAAGGCCCGCCCCAGAGAGCGGCATGCCCGTGGATGATAACGGATCATCGCGGGGCGAGCCAGCATCCTGTGGCCGCCGCCAAGCAATTCGGCGCAGCCAGGGCCGGCTGCATCGCCGGGAAAGCGGTGCTGCAACGCCGGAAAGCCCGCGACTGGCGACCATTGCCGCAGATCGAGAGGAAACGCGGATTAGCGCCCCGCATCCCGCGCATCGCGCCTCCTCCTGGGCTATGATGCGGATGATGGGTCCGGCCAGCAGGAGCGGAGCATGATCCACGCGACGTGCCACACAGCCGATGAGGCGATGCGGGCCGAGTTCGACGCAACCCCCTGGTTCGAGGAGGCCGACCCGGCCAGCATTGCGCTTCTCGCCAAACGGGGCTGGTCGGCGCCCTGGATCGCCGACGCCCTCGAGCGCCGGGCCGGGTATGAAGCGCTCCGCGAACTGATCCGCTATGCCCGAGACCGGCTGGAGATCGAGTCGCGAGAGGACCCGTCCTGGCCGACCTTCGAGTGCCGTGTCGATGGCGCCGAGGCGACCGCGTGGCTCGATCGACACCGATCCGATATCGCCGCGGAGGTGCGCCGCGCCGCTTCCTAGATTGGCATAGGCGTCCACCGCCGAGATCTGGCGCGACGGTCGATCATCGCAAACCGAGATTCATTCCGGGTTTGGGGCGGCCCTGTCGCGCCAACTGAGCCGCGCCAGCTCGAGACTCACGAAGGCAAGCATAGCGGCGAACATAAGCTTGATGGAGACCGAATTCAGGAGAAATGCAAAATTGAACGGCGCTACATAAGCCTCGGTGCCAGTGGGCCCGGACCGATGGAACCGCTCGATTGTCCCCTCGAACCATCGCTCAAATTCGAGCCTTCGCATTTACAAAACGCTCGTCCTTTGGCGCGACGCTTTCGCTGCAAGGAGGCGGCCATGAATAGCAATTACCCACTGGCCCGGGCCTATCTGATCAACGCCTTCCTGACGCTGGACGGGGACAACCCCGAGGATGACCGACTTCGGCGCGCCGTCGAGTTGCTCCTCGAAGCAGTTGCTCGCGCCCAGCGCAGCAGCACGCACTCCAACGTCGTGCGCTTTCCAGGTGCAGAGCCTGTCGTTTCCGGAGGCCCGCCGCCACGGTCGGCGTCTTAAGGCAGCGGGCGAAACGCGGGCTTGAGCCTGACGCGCCCTGATCTCAGCCGCTGCTGCCCGCCTTCGCCTCGGACGCGGTCGCGGACTGGCTGCCGGTGGCGCGATCGAGGCACTCGGCCATCTCCGAGGTGCCCCATTTGTGCTTGGAACACTGCGCCGTTCCCTGTGTCAGGTCGCGGGCGACGCCGCGAGGCTGCGGGGAGCCGCTGCAGCCCAGCAGTGAAAGAGCGACAAGGGCGAGCATCATCGATCGCATCTGGTTCCTCCATTGAACGCGCAACAACGGATCATGCCGGTTGGGCGAGAATATGAGGCACATGCGAAACGGGGCAATCGGCGGGGGATTGTGGTCGATCATCGTCCCCGCGGCGGCCTGATCAATGGCATGCCGGCTCGATCATGCCGCCGGCAAAGCAATTTACAGCACTGTCTTGAAGCAGCGCCTGAACCGCTCTCAGCGATAGCTTGCGGTAATCGCGCGAGCCGCCTCCGCAATCACCGCGGCGCGGCCCGGCGCGGGCGCCGTCGATTCGGCCAGGAATGCGGCGATCACCAGGAAGCCGCCATCGGGGGCCGTGAGGATGCCGACGTCATTGGTGACGCCGTTGACGCCGCCAACCGTCTGGCTCGTTCCGGTCTTGTGGCCAACGCTCCAGCCTTCGGGCGTGCCGGCCCGGATGCGATCCGGGAAGGTGACCGTCGCTGCCATGATCTCCCGGAACTGGCGGGTCGAGGCCGGATCGAGCAGTCGTCCCGAGGCCAGCATGGTCAGGAATTTTGCCATCGCGCGCGGGGTCGCGGTGTCACGCTTGTCGTACAAATAGGCCTTGAAGGCCGCCTCCTTTCGCGCCGCGGGGACCTCGCTGCGGTCGGCCTCGAGTCGCGCGGGATAAGTATGCTCCGGCCGCCATTGCAGGCCCGAGGTTTCGGTCTGCAGCTCGCGCTCGGTCCGGTCGATCCGGATTTCCGCGATGCCCGCCTCTGCCAGGAATGTCCGCAGCGCAGCGATGCCGCCGAGGCGCGAAATCAGGACGTCGGTTGCGGCGCTGTCGCTTTCGACGACCGCGCGGCGGACCAGGTCGGCGATGGTCGTCTCAAAGGAGCCCCTGGCGGCGACGATATCGGCGATCGGCTGGATATTGACGCTCAGATCCTCGCGCCGGATCGTGACGAGCTCGTCGAGGCGGATCCGGCCCCGGTCCGCCGCCCGCATCATGGCTGCGCCGACGACGAGCTTCATCACGCTCTGAAGCGAGAAGCGCTGGTCGCCATTGATGCAGACCGGCGCGGAATCCGCATCCTGCGCGCAGATGCCGAGGCGGCCGGGATGGGCCTTGGCCAGGGCCTGAAGGCGCGCCTGCAGACGGTCGCGATCGGAGATACCGCCGGCGCCCGCCATTCCAGCCGAGCCGAGTGCCGCGAGGGTCGCCGCCACCACGCCGGCAAGAAGGGTTCGTGTCAGGCTCGGGCGCATCGGCGTGGTCCTTGGTCGGCAGGTGAAGAGCCGCTCCCTCCTAGGCAAGGACGCATGCTGAGCGAAGTGATATGTCCTCACGCCACACTGAACAGGATTCACGGCTCGGCATGATCTGGCAGAAGCTCGACCTCAACCTGATCAGGGTGCTGGCCCTGGTGCTGGAGGAAGGCAGCATCGTGCGCGCCGCTGCCCGGCTTCACATCTCGCCATCGGCCGTGAGCCATGCGCTCCGGCGGCTTCGCCAGTCCTTCGGGGATCCGCTTTTCGTACGAGTGGGGCAGCGGATGGTCCCGACACCGCGGGCCGAGAGCCTGCGACGGGCGATCACCGATTTTCAGGCCGACCTGGAAGCCAGCCTGGCGCGCGGGTCCCGGCCGGGCGCGGAATTCGACCCGGCCGCATCGGCGCGCCTGTTGCGCATCGCCACGCCGGGCGCACTCGAACTCACGCTCGTGCCGGCGCTGGCGGCGGCACTCCGGCGCCAGGCCCCGGGCTGGCGGCTGGAGATCCTGCCCTTCGAGCGGCGCAGCTATGAGCCGGAGCTTGTAGGCGGCGAGATCGACTTCGTCCTGGAGATCGGCGGCCACACGCCGGCCGGCGAACTGGTGTCGCGGGCGGAGCTCTGGGAGGACGAGATGGTGGCGCTGGCCGGGCCGCGCTGCGAAGTGCCCGCCGGAACCGAGGAGATCGGGACGGCGGCGTTCATGATGCTGCCGCAGCTCTATCCGCTGCCCTGGCCGGTCGGGCAAAACTATCTGGACGTGGCGCTGGCACGGGACGGCCAGCACCGCCGGCTGTGCGCGAGCCTGCCCGGCTATGCGGCGGTCGGGCTCATGCTCGAGCAGACCGATCTCGTTGCGGCGATGCCGGACCGCACGGCCCTGGTCATCGCCACGCGACATCCCGAGCTTCGCATCCTGCGGGTGGGCCCGCGGCGTCGCTCCCCCCTGCTGCTGCTCTTCGCCGCTTCCCGGCAGGCCGATCTCGAGCAGCGCTGGGCGCTCGACCTGATCAGGCGGGCCGCGGCCTCAGTTCCCAGGCCGGTCTCCGTTCTCCCGGCGTGAGGCCTTTGCCCGGTCAGGGGCCGAGAACCTCCGGCGAACGCACTCGCCCGATGAGCCGGTCAATGCCTGAACCCAGCGCGATGCCGGCGCCATAGGCCACGAGGTTCCAGAGGGAGAAGACGCGCCCGAGCAGCAGCGCGCCTGGCGTCGTCAGCCTGAAGGCATCGAGCCAGGGCGTGTGATAAAGGCGGCTGAGCTCGACGCCGAGCGCGATCAGCGCTGCAAGGATCGCCAGCCAGGATGCCGGGCGACGCGGGGCGATGACGGCCAGCAGGAGATAGACCATCGTCCCCCAGAGCAGCGAGCCGCCATATTTCACGATGCCGAACGGCAGACTCAAGCCCATCCCGAAACGGCGCAGGAGCAGCCCCGCGGCGATCGTTGCGAGACAAAGGGTGATCATGGTCGTGCGCGAGCGCAGGCTCGTCTCAGGCAGGCTCGTCTCAGACATGGGTTTCCGCCTCGGGGGCCCGCTGAAACGCCAGGGCGAAGGCGGTGCCGGGCTCGTCGTCGAGAAGCGCGATCGCGCCGCCATGCGCATTCAGCATGGAGCGGACGATGGACAGCCCCATGCCGGTGCCGCCGCTATCGCGGCGCGTGGTGAAGAAGCTGTCGAAAATCCGTGCCCGGTTGTTCGGCGAGACGCCGCTGCCATTGTCGCGCAATGTGATGTGAAGCCGCTCCGCCTGCGAAATCGCGACGATATCGAGCTCGGTTGCGCCGTGACGCAGCGCGTTGTCGGCGAGATGCGCGAGGATGATGCGCAGATTCTCGGCGGAGATGCGGATCGCGCTATCGAGATCGCCGCCGGCGCGGATCGCGAGCGCGGGAAAATCCCGCTGCAGGTCGGCGATGGCCGGAGATAGGCTGGTCGTGCCGCCGGTCGGCGTGCTTTCGGCACGCGCAAGTTCGCGCAGGCGGTTGGTGATCGCGGTCAGGCGATGCGTGTCGGCGATGATGTTGCCGAGGAAATGGCGGCGCATCTCCTCGCTCATCGCCAGGCCGTCTCCCGAGCCGTCGTCGCGCAGCAGCTCGGCGGCGCCCTCGATCGAGGTCAGCGGCGATTTCAGCTCATGCGAGACATGGGCCGCGAAGGTCGCGATGAAATCCGAGCGATTATTCAGGCTGTCGGCCATGTCGAGAAAACTCTGCGACAGGCGCGCGAACTCGGCGGTCCCGTGGTTCGTCAGCGGCCGCATGGCGCTGCGGTCGCCGTGGCCGATGGCCGTCGTCCGGGCGATCAGCTCCTGCACCGGGCGGGTGATGGTGCGGTGAAAGGCAAGCCCGATCAGCAGGGTGAGCGCCGCGACGGAGAGGCCGGCCAGCACGACCTTGCCGCGCTCCTCATAGAGATGGCGGAAGACGTTGCTCGGCGTGCGCGAGGCGTAGAGCACGCCGGCGACGCGATCGCGCAGGATGATCGGTGTCGCCGTGAAGATGCGGATGCTGGTGCCGCGGCTGAGCGAGTAGAGCGGCGGCGGCGCGTGGCTCGAGACGCGCTGCCGAAGCGTCGCTGCGAAATGTCCCTGCAGCGCTTGCCCGACCTCCTCGACATGGGCGAGCGACAGGCCGATCTCGTCTCGCCCGGCGATCACCACGCCCTGGGGATCGAGCAGGCGAAAACCGGCGAGCGTGCTCCGCTGGGTTTCCAGGAGCAGCGGCGAAAGCCGCTCGCCGGCGGCCCTGAAAGCCGTGCCGGCGGGCTGAGATGCGGGTTTTGCGTCGGGCCTGCGGCCGAGCAGGGTGTCGCGCGTCAGGTCGAGACTGGGCAGGATCGGCCGGAACGGCTCGGCCGGCGCCGATGACGGCGTTGCTGGAGCCGGAGCCCCCAGCACGGCGTCAGCCGGCAGGTTGCTCTCGAAGTCGCGCCGGATGGCGGCTGAGAGCGCCACGCTCTGGGCGATCAGCTCGGCCTCGGTCTGGTGGACGAGCTGGTTCTCGTAGATCCGGAAGAAGAACAGCCCGACGAGAGGCAAAGCCAGCACCGCCGTGAGCATCAGGAAGACGATCAGGCTGAGATTGGGCCGCCATTTCGCGGCGACCCGGGCCGGGAGCGGGACAGGCGCGCTCAATTCCCGGCCTCGCAGCGCCCAAGCCGGAAGCCGACGCCGTGCACGGTGTCGATGGCGCTGCCGCAGCCCGATGCCGCGAGCTTGGCGCGGATGTTGCGGATATGGCTGTCAATCGTCCTGTCGGCGACATGGATGGCGCCGCCATAGGCGCTTTCCAGGATCTGCTCGCGGCTGAAGACCTGGCGCGGACGCGCCGCAAAAGTCTTCAGGATCGCGAACTCGATCCCCGTCAGCGGCAGCGCCCTGCCCTCGAAACTGGCCAGATGCGACTCGGGGTCCAGCCGCAGCGCGCCCCAGGAGAGCGGCTCCACTGACGCGGCCGAGCGGCCGGAGCGCGTGCGCCTGAGGATGACGGTGACGCGCGCCACCAGTTCACGCGGGCTGAACGGCTTGGTGACATAGTCGTCGCCGCCGATCTCGAGGCCGAGCACCCGGTCGATCTCCTCGTCCCGCGCCGAGAGGAAGAGGATCGGCGCGTCCGAGGATTTGCGCAGCTGGCGGCAGACCTCGAGCCCGTTCATCTCGGGCATGCCGATATCGAGGATGACGAGATCGGCCGGCTGGCGCCGAAAACTCTCCAGAGCCTGCACGCCGTCGCGGGCGATTGACGTGGCCATGCCGGCCTTTTCGAGTGCGAAACAGATGACCTCGCGGATATGGCTGTCGTCATCGACCACAAGAATGCGGGGCGCCATCGTCGCGTGCCTGTCACTGGCCGGCTGGGGCCGGGCTGCTCGTGCCCCCGAGCGGGGCATGGGGAGTGTTAGCCAAGTAGCGCGACAGGCGCCACGCACGAAAGCCCCAGGCCCGCCAATCCTTCTGCTCCGTGAAGTGTCGATCGGCCATGCGGACGCGGCTGCCCTGCGTGTACTGGTTGCTGGCCCAGGGAATCGTGCGACCGACGGCGGCAATGCGCGGCGTGTAACGATCGAAGGCCGGGATCACCTGGGGGCCGAGCGATATTAGATAGGCGGTGTCGAGACGCGAGCCCGTGCCGCGCAGCTCCTGGGAATGGCGGAAATTGTAGTTGGCGATCACCGCCGGCGTGTTGACGAAGCAGAAGGCGTAGAGCGCCAGCGCCAGCGCGGCGGCATTGGCCGAGACGAGCCAGTTGACCGATTTCCGCCCGACGATCTGGACAATGATCAGCACCAGGCCGAGCGCGACGAGCAGCATCCAGATGAAGGCGACGAGACGGAGCCAGGTCAGCGAATAGGCTTCGACATAGAGATCGAGCCGCAGCAGCGTCGAGACCATCAGCATGATGTTCTGGCCGACCCAGGCGAGGACCAGCGGCCGGACGAGGCGATGGCGCTCGGAGGCGCCGGCCGGCCGCATCGCGACCAAGACGAAGACGGCCGCCAGCAGCGCCGTGACGACGAGCGGATAGGCGCCGCGATGGGCGTAAGCGGCATAGCTCATGCCGTCCGGCAGTGCGACGCCACCCCAGAGATAGGCGATGTCGAGCAGGGTCTGCACGGCAAAGAGCGCGTTGAACAGGACGAGCGAACGCAGGATCGCTGTGTCGCCGAGGAGCCCGTGGCGATCGGGCGTGAGGGGCGCCGCAGGGCTCGCCTTCGCCTGGCGCTTGCGGGCGAGCCGGACATGCAGCATCGGCCAGACCAGGCAAAGCATCGTCAGCCAGAAGGCGGCGCGCCAGGGCGAGAGCAGATCGAGCAGCAGCCTGAGGTCGATGCGGTTCAGCCAGATCTCGACGAGCGGATTGGCAGAGGCGAACAGCGTCG
This sequence comes from Allobosea sp. 2KB_26, assembly GCF_052115715.1. Classification (NCBI taxonomy): domain Bacteria; kingdom Pseudomonadati; phylum Pseudomonadota; class Alphaproteobacteria; order Hyphomicrobiales; family Alloboseaceae; genus Allobosea; species Allobosea sp. 2KB_26. Next base: position 140,815 of record NZ_JBFRHE010000002.1, on the reverse strand, counting down.
CAAACACGCCGAGAAGGACCAGCGGGACGACCCAGCCGATGAGCCAGGCACTCCCGGAGGACGCGCGCCGGCGCCGCGCCGAGAGTCGACCGACACGGCCGAGATCCCGCACCAGCCTGCCAGCGCCGGCCAGCAGCATCGCCCTCGCCTGCCGGAAGAGTTCCTGCCAGCGCGCCTGCTGATGCTGGCTGAGAATGGCGGCAAAGGCCGCCGTGCAGAGGATGGCGACGAATGAGGAGATCAGGCTGACCTCCTCGGCGATGGCCAGTAGCCCCGCCCCCAGAACCAAGAGCGCCAGGGCGCGCCTGCGGCCGCTGGCGCGGATCGGGTTCGCCCAGAGCGAGGCGATGGCCAGGACCGCCAGGAAATAGGCGAGCGAGATGCCGAGCCAATGACCGTAGAACAGAAAATCGCCGAGCAGCACCAGGCCGGAGGCGAGCGCGAGCCGGGCGTTAAGCCAACGCGTCGCGCGCCTCGCGGACGGCGACGCCGTCAGCTCGGCTGATGGGGAGGACATGGGCACTGCGGGCTCTGCTGAAGCGGAGGACTCTGCTGAGAGTGAAGACATCGGCATGGGGTTTCGCTGATCGAGGATTCGGGCGCAGGGGGACGGCGCTGCGGGGCGGGAAACGCCAGGATGGCGGTCTCCGCAGGCAGCGGTCGCGCCACGAGCCACCAGCCATCGCGGGCGAGCCGGCGCGGCAGCCTTGATGTGGGGAAACGGGGAGCGACGATCTCTGCCATGCCCCAGAGATGCGGCAGCCGATTGCAGTGCCGGTCTGCAGACCGCTCAGGATTTCAGGATTGTTGTGCAGTTTTCGTGCAGGAGCGCGGAGCCAGCGCCCGGGGCGCACGCGAAATCGCGCACACTCAAGGCTTCGAGAAGAACCCTCGAACAGGGAACCTGACGGAATAGCCCGCCTCGCTGCACAGGACGGAATAGTCCTTCACCAAATAATATTGCCTCGCTTGCCTCACGAAAACAGATGAGAGCTCCGTTCTCATTCCGTCTTGAGAAATGCTGGTGAATTCGCGACCGCCTGGCAGAGCCGAAACCAGGCTCTTCAGGCTCGCCCGGAATGTGTCGCATGACGCACCGGTCCGCGCTTGGACGCTCATGATTCTGGCGTCTTCGTCGTAGTGAGAGCGGACCGCCAGCTTGCATAGACGGGCTGGGTCCAAAGGGAAACCGTCCGAGGCTTTCGCCGCTTCGACGAGCCACGCAAGCTCCCTTTCGCCCTGACATTCCCGGTCGGTAGAGACGGCAACGGCTTTCCCATAGTCAGCCTGCATCGCCGCAACGCGGACGAGTATGGCGAGCCTGCTTTCGGCCCGAAGTACAGCCCCGGTGATGCGCGCGAATGCGCCGTACGAAGCAACGAGGCACAGGCTGAGAGCGACGAGAGGCGCGCAGAGGAAAGAGATCACCAAACGCGCCAATGCAAGCGGGTGCATGAAGCCCTCAGAATACTGCCCTGCCGCCATGCGTATCGGTTGGAGTGTCAGAAATCCACCCGGCTAACGTAACTGCGCACGCCCTCCCCGCGAGGCAAAGTGAAGATGCGCCAGGTCAGCGGGAATCTCAGCCTTCTCGGCCAGAGCGCAGGACCAGCGCACGAGCCGTACTGTTAGGTCACAAAACTCTGAGCAGACACTATACTTGGCGCCCCACCGACCTGCCCGGCTTCTTCGGGGCCATGGTTCGGGAGGATGCCGTCGGCCCAGCCAAACTTTCGCGCAGGTTTGTGTGCGGCAGGGCCAGCATCGGTTCCTCCGATACCACGATCGGTTTAATCCGCTTCAACCGCCCCGCCCGGCCTGCGACGTCTGCCGACGACGTTTCAAAGCCCGCAGGGATATCGACCATGATGGATAAAGCACTCGCGCATAAGAAGGTTCTCATCGCCGGAGGCGCATCGGGAATGGGCCTGGCCCTGGCGCGGCGCTGCCTCGACGCCGGCGCGGACGTCACCATCGTCGGACGTAATGAAGCCCGGTTGCGAGCTGCCGAAGAGGCGCTCGGCCGTCCCGCGACGCTCGCCGCCGTCGTTGCCGATGTCTCCCGCGAAGACGAGGTGGTGAAGCTCTTTGAGCGCGTTGGCGGGCTCGACCATGTCGCCTGCACTGTGGCTGACATCGAGGGCGCATACGAGCTCCTGCCCGAACTCGACCTGAAGGCCGTCCAGAGAGCCGTGGACAGCAAGATCTATGCGCCATTGCTGCTGGCCAAGCATGGCATGTCGAAGATCGGTCGCGATGGCTCGATCACGTTCACCTCCGGTATCGCCGCCTACAGACCATCGGCACGCGGGGCTGCGGTTGCTGCCGTGAACGCGGCGCTGGAAGGGCTGGTCCGGGCGCTTGCGGTCGAACTGGCGCCGATCCGCATCAATGCGGTGTCGCCGGGCTGGGTCGACACGCCGATCTGGGCCTTCGTCGCTGGCGATCGGAAGGACGACGTGCTGGGCGCCATGGCCGAGCGCCTGCCGGTTGGGCGGATCGGTCAGCCCGATGACATTGCAGACGCGGTTCGGTTCCTGATGGGAAATGGGTTCACGACGGGGACGGTATTGCATGTCGAGGGCGGACACCGGCTGATCTGACCGGTTCGAAGCTGTCGCTGGCGGCCAGCACATGCTTCAGCGCCGCGGGCTGGATCCGGCGACGACGCCATATCATCGAGAGCGCGGGCGGCGGCCCGGGCCATGGTGCGTCCACGATCTCGCCGCGCTCCAGAGCCTCGGTGACGGCGAAGCGCGGGACGAGGCCGAGGCCCGCTCCGCTCGCTGCCAGGCGCACGATCATGGCGATGCTGCCGACCTCGGCCGCGGGGCTCGGGCGTGCGAGGCCCGCCAGGGTGAAAGCCTCGTCGAATAGCCGCCGATAGATGCATCCGGCTTCGGTGACGATGAAGCGCGCGTCGGCGAATGCAGCAAAATCCCCGACGAGCGCGCCGCGCTTGTCGGGCGAACCGATGATGACGAGGGGAGCCGTCGCTATTGCACGCCGGGCCAGACGTTCATCGAGGTCCGGCTGGTCGAAACGGAAGGCGACATCGATGTCTCCATCCACCAGTTGCCTCAATAACTCGCCGCTGCTCGCGATCTTGATCGTGAGCGTGATCTCGGGATGCTCGCGCGCAAAGCCTGCAAGCCATTGCGGGAGCTTCGCCGACGCGATGGTCTCCAACGCACCGATGGTGACCGATCCTGCAGGATGCGCGGCGACCGCGTCCATCGCCGCCCGCGCTTCATCCGCCAGCTGCATCAACTCCTCGGCATAGGGCTGCAGAACCTTTCCGGCGGCCGTCAGCTCCAAACCAAGCCTCGAGCGCGTGAAAAGGCCGACGCCGAGTTCGGTTTCCAGGGCCTGGATCTGGTCGCTCACGCTCGACTGCGCGAGGTGGACCTCTTCGGCGGCGCGGGTAAAATTTCGCGTGCGCGCCACGGTCAGGAAGGTCTTGAGCGATCTTGTGAGCATGACGGCGCGGTCCACGATTTGCAGCGATACGCTACCCGGGTGGCCGCAGGCTGACCACCCGCCGCGCCCCACCGATCGCCCGCAAACGGGCCGGCTGCACCGCGCTTCCCCGTGCCGTGAGCACCGCCGCGGGCGGGTGCCAAGCGTCCGGCTCAGTCCCCTTGCCTGCGAGGCCGGCTCTCGTTGAGCCTTCGCGTCTGCAGGATGCTGACCGGCGGCCAGGACACGCAATCCACCACGTTCAAGGTGAGCGTGAACGGCTCGAAAGGGCGTCTGGCGAAGTCGTGAGCGGCCTCTCGCTGCGCTCCATTGATCGACATAGCGATCGTCAGATGCGGCGTCCAGTTCCCAGGCCGATAATGCGGGTCGCAGAGGGTGGGATCGAGCACCGCATGCAGCCTGTCATGGGCATCGATCAGGCGCTGATCGGGGCTGGGCTGCAGCCACAGAACGAGCGGTGCGGTTTCAAAGACTTCGATCTGCTCAAAGGTTAGCGCGAAGGCTGGTTCGCCCTCGAAAACCTCCGCGGCGGCGATGAGCCTGGGGGTTTCGATCGCCTCGTACCGCGCGAGCGTGAGATGAGGAAAATAGCCGAGCGTGCGGATCGAGGGCGCGGTCTCGAAGGCCGAGGCCTTGTCGACCAACGCCCAGAAGGGTTCTGCCGGGTTTCGCGCGCGCAAGGTGATGCCGAACATGTCAGCCTGTGTGCCTCGTCTCGCTCCTTCCCGCAACGGCAGATGCGGGCGGAGCGCGGCCACAATCTCCGGCAAGGCACCCTCCCCGCCAGCTTCAGCCGCGCGCCTTAACAGGCCAGCTGGAGCGCGCGCCGTCAGCCGCCCTTCTTGCCGCTCGCATCGAACTGCTTGAGGAAGGCCAGCAGATCGGCGATGCGCTTCTCGTCCTTCAGTCCGGCATAGATCATCTTGGTCCCCGGCACCTTTGTGCGCGGGTTCTGGATGTAGTCGGCGAAGGTGGTGTCGTCCCAGGTCAGGCCGGAATCCTTCATCGCGGCGCTGTAGCCATAGCCTTCGCGCGTTCCGGCCTTCTGGCCGATCACGCCGTTGAGGATCGGCCCGACCGTGTTCTTCGCGGTCTCGCCGACCTGATGGCAGGCGCGGCACTGGGCATAGACCCTCTCGCCGGCGGCGGCATCCTGGGCACGGGCGGGCTGGGCGGCGGCCGCGAGCAACGCGGCGCCCATGAGGTAGGCAAGCTTCATATCGTCGGGGTCCTATGGTTTGGGCGCAAAGGGGCTGACCCAGCCGCCGGCCTTGGCCGGCGCCTTTGGCGGGAAGGCCTGGGCGAGATAGTCGAGCAGGATCGCGCGCATCTCCGGATCGGGTGCCGGCATGCTGTGCTTCTCGGTCATCCAGTTCAGGGTTTCGTCCCAGCGGACGCGGTCCATGCCCTGGCGGCCGACGACCTTCATGGAATGGCAGCCGATGCAGTAGCCAAAGGTTTCGTCGCGGCCGCGGAAATCGGGCAGCGACTCCGGCGTCTCCTCCTGGGCGAAGCTGCCGGCGGGGGCGAGGAGGACGGCCGCAAGAGCGGCCATCCGGAGCGAGTGAAGAGCGGCCATCGTCAACCGACCAGGATCGCGGTGCGGTGGAACGGGTTGGAGCCGTAGCCCTGCGGGTTCCAGTTGGTCGCGACATGCGGCTGGGCGACCCCGCGGGAATCGGTGGCGCGGACCCAGAGCTCGAAATAGCCCTCGCTCGGCAAGGTCACCGTCCCGGTCCAGCGCACCCAGTCGTACCGGTTCTTCGGCTTGGCCAGCGTCATCGCCTGCCAGCGCTGGCCGGCATCGAAGGAGACCTCGACCTTGGCGACATCGTGATCGCCGGCCCAGGCTGCGCCGCGCAAGGAGACCTCGCGGGTCGTCGCCGACAGGCGCGTGCCATTGGCGGGCGCGGTGATGATCGAGCGCACCGGCATCGAGGTCATGTCTGCAAAATTGGTCTTGCCGTCGGCATTCGAGCCCGGAATCAGCGGCACGGTCGGGATGCGGTAGGAGGTGCCGCCCATGCCCTGCCCGTCATGCGGGGTTGCGCGCACCAGGATGCGGTTCAGCCATTTCGACGAGAGCGAGGCCGGCCAGCCCGGGACGAGCAAGCGCAAGGGCCCGCCATGGATATGCGGCAACGGCTCACCGTTCATCGCCCAGACGATCAGCGAATGCGGCTCGAGCGCCTTCTCGATCGGCATGCCGCGCGAGATCGCATCGCGGGTGGTGTCGCCAGAGAGGTGCGGATCGGCGCCGAAATGGCCGGTGAACTTGGCGCTGGCTTTAAGACCCGCAGCCTTCAGCACATCGGCGAGGCGCACCCCGGTCCATTCGGCGCAACCGGCGCCGCCATTGGTCCATTGGTTGCCGCGTCCGGCCGGCTGGTAGAAAGAGCGGCCATTGCCGCCGCATTCCAGCACCATGCGGAAGGTCTGCGCTGCGAAGCGGGATTTCAGCTCGGCCAGCGTCAGGGTCAGCGGCTTCTCGACCTCGCCCTCGATCTTGAGTTGCCAGGCATCGGCATTCGCCACCGGCTCGGGGACCTGGCCGTTATTGCGAATGAAGAACTTTGAGATCGGCGTGGTGTCGTCATTGAGCAGGCTTTCCGGCGTCTCGGCGACGAGCGGCCGGTCTCCCAGCAGCACCAGGCCCTTGTCCTTGCCCGGATAATCGAAGGGCTGCGGGCCCTTTGGCGGAGCGGCGGCGGGCGCGGCAGCAGGAGCGCCTTGGGCGGCGGCCGGCGATACGAGCGAGAGCCGCGGCAGGCCGCCGAGCGAGGCGCCGAGCGCTGCCAGGCTGCCGCCGAGCAGGAGGCGTCGCGATGCGCGTGGGGCGGTGGAGCGTTCGGGGATTGAATCGTGATGCGGTTCGGCGGCGGCATCCCGCGCCTGGACGTCTTCCAACATGGTGTTTCTCCCGAGGACATGTTCCTCGCTGGAGACGACGCCGGGCCGATGCGATTTATTCCAGGTCGAGAAAAATATTCTGGCGGAGCGAAAAAACCGTCAGCCGACGCAAGCAGGCCGGAGGCTGCGCGCCTCGGCCAGCGCCGCGATCTGCTCGCGCGGGATGCTGCGTTCATCCTCGGTCAGCCTGGCGACGAGCGCGGCAATGCCGTCGAGGCGGGCGGGATCGATGCCCTGCCCGATCAGGGCGTAGCTCGCGTGGTGGCCGTGCCAGGCACGGATCGCAAAACCCTCGCGATCCTGTACGGCTGGCCGCGCCGGCAGGCTGTCGTCAATCGGCGCTATCCACAGGCCGACGCGACAGCCGTTGGGCCCGACATAGCCGGCAAGCACGCCGCCTCCGCGCCGCACGGCGGGGTCGAGCGAGAGATGCACGAGGCGCAGCGAAGCGAGCGACAGATCCGGCAGGGCGTCGACATCGGCGCCCGCCAGTTCGACGCCGAGGCGCTGCGCCTGGGCGGCGGGCACCTGGGCGAGCCAGAGCCGATGCGCGGCAACCGCCGCGGTCAGCGGCGATTCTGCGGGGTCCGTGCGATACAGGCCGAACCAAGCGACGCCGAGCCCGCAGGCGATGAGCAGCGCGGCCGCCACCTGCAGCCATGGCCGGGGTTTCAGTCGCGTTGGCGGCGGGGGGGCCGGCAAGGCGAAGGCCGGCGCCTCCTCCTGCGGGGATACGGCGCGCATGGTGGCGCGCAGATGCGTCAGCGTCGCGACCTTTGCGGCGGTGTCGCGATCGGCCGCAATCGCGGCTGCAACCTTAGCCGCCTCGCCCGGCTCCAGCTCGCCATCGACATAGGCGTTGAGCAGATCCCAGGAGATGGTTTCGCGCTTCGTCATGTCAGCCACCCGCCTGGCGGCGGCGCAGCGGCAGGACGCGGAGATTGCCGCCCTCGATCGCCTCCAGCAGCGCTGCCCGCGCCCGGCTGATCCGGCTCATCACGGTTCCCTGGGGAATGCCGAGGATCTCGGCCGCCTCGCCATAGCGAAACCCGGCGAGATCGATCAGTTCGAGGATGTCGCGATGCGACGGATCGAGCCGCTCGAGTGCCTGGCGCACGGTGATCTCGGCGATCAGGCTGTCATGATGGCGCCAATACCCGCCCTCGGGCGCTTCCGCCTCGGTGGCGGCGAGCACGGAGGCCTGCCCGCGGCGATGCTCGTCGATCCAGAGATTGCGCAGGATCGTGAACAGCCAGGGCCGGAGGCGCTCGTCCTCCTCGGGCGGCGATGCGTCGAGCGCCTTCATGGCGCAGGATTGCAGCAGATCGGCCGCCGCGTCCCGGCTGCCGCTCAGCCGCAGCGCATAGAAGAACAGGCGGTCCCAGTTTCGGCGCAGGGCACGCTCGACGACGATACGCAGGATGAGCCCCTCCGCGATGGCTTTCAGGCCCCATCCTATCGCAGAGGCTCACGGGCTTCTCAAGACTCGGCCGGCGCGCGGCGCTCTGGCGATTAGCCAGGGCGTGGCACCGGCGAACGCCTGGGGCTCCGCTCGGCCACCGTTTACATCGGCGTATCCGGCCCTTGCGAGGGAGCCGCTGGTGCAGTCCGGCCTTGATGCGACGGCTGCCGCACCGTCTCAAAGAATCTTAATTCCTTTCTCGCACATGAAGGGAATGACGCTGCCGTAGAGGATTCTCCCGACCTCGCCTGACGCTCCACGGCTGAGGTCCCAACGACGCGATGAACATGGACCTTCCGACCTTCTGGTATCTGACTGTTGGAACATTGGTGATCGCCACCGCAATGACCCTGTGGGAGCGAAAGGCGCATGGCGAGCGCGCGGTCCCGCTCGGAATCTGGGCCGCGAGCTATGTCGTCTTCGCCATCGGCTGCGTCTTCGCGATGAAGCGCGATGCGTTTCCCGGCGTGACCGGCGCGGCGCTCACCAATATCCTCTTTGTCCTGGCCTACCTGATGGTCCTGCAGGGCGTCCGTTGCCTCGACGGAAAGGCAAGCATCGCGTGGCCGGCCGCGCTGCTCATCGTCGTCGCCGCGATCTGGGCCATCGCCGGCGAACCGTACCCGGTTCACGTCTGGACCTATGTCGCCTCGTTGCCGATCGCGCTTGCCTGCATCCTGACCGCCATCGCGCTGTCGCGCAGCCGCGCGGTCAGGGAGCTTCGCTCCCGGCCGGTCGCCATCGCCGTCTTCTTTGGCCACGGCGTGTTCTATCTCCTGCGTGGCACCGTCGCGCCCTTGCTCGTCGCCTTCTACGGGGAGAGCCTGCTGCCGGTTCTCGCCAAGGTCACGATGTACGAGGCCGTGCTCTTCACGGTCGCGATGCCGATGGCCTTGATGGCACTGATCCGCGAGGAATATCAGGCGCAGCTCCTGGCCGATTCCCGCACCGATTTCCTCACCGGGCTGCGCAACCGCCAGGGCTTTTTCGAACTGGGCGCCAGGGCGCTGCGGGATGGGGCGACGCAGCGGCCGGTCTCACTGCTCGCCTTCGACCTCGACCACTTCAAGGCGATCAATGACCGCTATGGCCATGACGCCGGCGATGCGGTGCTGAAGCTCTTCGCCACGGTGGCGCGGGACATCGCCGGCACGGACGGGGTCATCGGCCGCTTGGGCGGGGAAGAGTTTGCGATCCTGCTGCCGGGCCAGGACAGCATGGTTGCCAGCCGGATCGGCGAGGCTGTCGCCAGGGGATTTGCCGAGCGTGCCGCGCGAAGCGATGGCTTGCAGCTCACGGCCACGGTCAGCATCGGCCTGGCCGAAGCCGCATCGAACACAACCGCCCTCGCCGAACTGCTCTCGGCCGCCGACCTCGCGCTCTACAAGGCAAAAGCACTTGGGAGGAACCGCATTCAGATCGCCGGGACGGAGGGGGTTTCCGAGGCGGCTTGATGACGAGTAGAGGGGCGAATGGCGGCGAGACTGCGAGCCGCTTTCAGGGGCGGCGATATCCGTGGGCCCGCCGGGACCAGCGCCCTGTCCGGCCGAGTTGCACTTGTGAGCCAGGCGCGCGGCTGCGCACTAACGCTATGTCGATCCACGCGTTGACTTAACCTGTCCCAACCGTACCGTAGATTAGAATTCGTCGAGGGGCTGGGTTGGGTATGCGTTCGCGAGTAATCGCTTTGGTGTTGGCGCTGCTAGCCGCGTTCAGGCCAGCTGCCGCGCAAACCTATGACCCCAATTTCAGGGACGCAGAGCGGGCCTTCTTGAGCCTCGAGCTCAACACCCGGCTCTGGTTTCAGGTATTCCTGACGAGCGCGGGGCATTGGCCGGCCGTGCCCAACGTAAATTTCTCCCGGCGGCTCTTTGAAGCCACCAAAGACCTCCAGCGGGCACGCGGAGAAGCCCCCAATGGCATCCTCACGGAGGCCCAGGTGGGGCAAATGCTTGCGTCGGCCTCCTCGGTATTGAAGGGCTGGGGGTTACGCTGGGTTCCCCATCCAACCCGCGGCCGCTCAATTTGGGTCCCGATAGGGCTCGACCTTGCCGCCTTTCGGACCGAGCGCGGCGTCGAAATCAAGGAACCGCGCAACAGATTCAAGCTTTTGTTCAATTCCTACCCGACCATAGACGTGAAAACCGCCTACGACGTCACTTTGCGGGAGATGGTCCGAAGCGGCGACCACATCAACTTCAAGGTCCTGAAGGGCGATTTCTTCGTCATTACGGGGAATCAAGGCAGGTACAGCCGCTACGTCCGTTACCATGCCGATGCCGGGGGCATTCTCGGTTTCGATATGTCGTGGTCTGACGATGACGCTCCCGTCTTCGGAAATCGACTCGTCACGGTCATTTCCGGGTCCCTTTGGGCTTCCATGACGGGAGCGCCGTTCCCCACCGTGAAACGCGGGGGATATCCGTGGGAGAAGAGCGAACCTGAGGTCGCTAGCCTCCCGACCCCTGCCCCGGCTCCGGCTCCGACACCAACACCGCCTCCGGCCAGCGCCGAACCGCCAAAGAAAACCGGATCGAGCGGCTCAGGTTTCTTCGTCTCGAAGGCTGGGCACATTCTCACCAATGCCCATGTCATCAAGGAGTGCACGACCATCACAGCGCGGCCGGACGGTGGCACTCCCGGTCCCGCTCAGGTGCTCGCACGGGACGCGATAAACGACCTCGCGGTGTTAAAGGTGGCGGGGCCCGTGGAGCGCACACTCCCCATTCGAGCCAGTGTCCGGTTGGGGGAAGGCATCGCAGCCTTTGGATTTCCACATACTGACCTGCTGGCGACGACAGGAAACTTCACGCTGGGCAACGTCACGGCGCTGGCGGGCCTTCGGGATGACAGCCGGTATCTTCAAGTCTCTGCCCCGGTGCAATCGGGGAACTCAGGTGGCCCGCTCGTCGATGCTTCGGGCAATGTCGTGGGCGTGGTCACGGCAAAGCTAGACGCGATCAAATTGGCTGAGTCCCAAGGCGACCTTCCACAGAACGTCAACTTCGCCGTGAAGGCGTCGTTGGCTACGAGCTTCCTCGACGCGAACCAAATCACCTACGATGTCGGCGTGTTGGCGGAGAAATTGGATCCTGCCGACCTTGCGGAACGAGCGAAGAAGGCCAGCGTCTTCATTGCCTGTCGGTAATCCCAAGCCGGGCAAGTCTGGTCTCACGCAGCCGGCGGCCTTCCTCGGTTGCGCTGACGATGCATAGGCAGGGATTCCAAGCTGGCGGCGAATCAGCCTCCCTCCTCACCCCGCAAACACCGACCTCTCCGCAAATCCCGTATGCCGCCGCATCATCCGGCCCACGACCCGGTCGCGCGAGGTCCGGATGTGGCGCGCCACCGCTTCGCGGGCCGCTGACGCATCCCGGCGCGCCAGCGCCTCGATGATCTCGTCATGGTCGTGGCGGACCTCTTCGCCGTCCCCTGCCGCGCCGAGATCGGCGAAGAGCAGGCGCTGCATCTCGTCCATGGTCTGGGCGATGCCGCGCAGGAGCCGGGTGTTGTCGGCAATGGTGGCGATCGCCTCGTGAAAATCCTGGTTGGCGCGCATGAAGGCGCGGTAGCTCGCCTGGTCGCCGATGCGCAGCTCGACGGAAGATAGCAGGCGCATCATGTCGACATGACTGTCGGTGATGCGCGGGGCGGCGAGTTCGGCTGCGGCGCATTCGAGGATCAGGCGCATCTGGATCAGCTCGTGGAAATCGCGGAGCGACAGCTCGGTGACGCTGTAGCCCCGGCGCGGGATGACGCGCACCAGCCCGTCCTGCCGCAGCCGCGACAGAGCCTCGCGCAAGGGCGAGGTACTGACCTTGAAGCGCGCGACGAGGTCCGATTCGTTGAAGACCGCGCCCTGCGCGATCTCTCCAAAGATGATCGCGGCGCGGAGTTCCTGATAGACACGCTCGGCCAGCGAGAGCTTGGCATCGGTTCCTGCTTCGGCCTTGGCCGGCATGGTTTTAGCCCTTCGTGAAAAGGGTCGCGGCGCCTGATGCGCCGCGACCGCTCCCTGCCCTATTGGTCGGCGGGTTCGGCAGGCCCCGTCAAGCCCGGCGCCCGGCGAAGAAGCGCTGGACAACGATGAGGATGATGAGCGCAGCCAGAGCCTCGACAAGCGCAACCGCAATCAGGCCTGGCGCGATCTGGCCGGTCGCGTCCTTCAGCAGGCCAAGACCATAGGGGGCGAGGAAGCCGCCGAGATTGCCGAAGGAGTTGATGATCGCGATGCCGGCCGCAGCCGCGGTACCGGCGAAGAGCCGGTTCGGCAGCTGCCAGAACACAGGAATCACGCCATAGGCACCCGCCAAGGCGAGTGAGAACAGCACGACGACCATCTGCGGCGAGCCGTGCAGGGCGAAAGCGACGCCGGCCAGGCCGAGCGCGCCGACGATCAGCGAACCGACGCATTGCAGCAACGGGCGGCCCGTCCGGTCGGCCATCAGGCCGTTGCCGATCATCACCGCCGAGCCGACGAGTGAGGCGCCCGAGACCAGCCAGCCAATGGTCGCGACGTTACCGAAGCCGGCCTCGCGCATGATCGTCGGACCCCAGAAGGCGACGGTCGCGTTGGCAACGATGATGCAGAAATAGACCAGCGTGAAGATCCAGAGCCGCGGATCGCGCAGCACCGTCGAGAGGCCGTGCTCACGCGGGCCGAGTGCCCTTGCATCGCGCTCGAGATCATCGCGGACCGCGCTACGCTCAGCATCCGAGAGCCAATGCGCCTGTTCCAGTCGGTCGGTCAGCCAGGCCAGCGCAAAAAGCCCGATCAGGATCGTCGGAATGCCCTCGACGATGAACAGCCATTGCCAGCCCGACAGGCCGCCCATGCCCTGCATCCCGGTCATGATCTGCCCAGCAAGCGGACCGCCGATGACGCCCGACAGGGCGACCGACGACATGAAGATGCCAAAAACCTTGGCCCGGCGCTCGCTCGGGAACCATTGCGTCAGGAACAGGATGACGCCCGGGAAGAAGCCGGCCTCGAAGGCGCCGAGCAGGAAGCGCAGGACATAGAAGGTGGTCGGCGTCGTCGCAAAGGACATCAGCGCGCAGATCGTGCCCCAGCCGATGGCGATACGGGCGATGGTCTTGCGCGCGCCGATGCGCTGCAGCAGCAGGTTGCTCGGCACTTCGAACAGGAGATAGCCGATATAGAAGATGCCGGCGCCGAGCCCATAGACGGCCTCGGAGAAACGCAGCTCGTCGGCCATCTGCAGCTTGGCGAAGCTGATATTGACGCGGTCGACCCAGGCCAGCACCCAGAGAACCATCAGGATCGGGATCAGGCGCCAGAAGATCCGGCGATAGGCGGTGTCGAGCAGTGTCGCGGTCGCGCGGGCGGCCGCGCCCGGTAGCGATGTGTCGGTCATGTCAGAATCCCCTCGGCGGCCTTCGACCAGCATGAGCGAAGTCGTGGCTCGATTTGTGATGCATCAATAACACATCATAAACGAAACGAGCCTGTCAACAGGCACGACTAAGGCCATGGCGGCTCCGATCGGTTGAACGCTCCCTGCCCTGCTATCCCAGCACTGGCCTCTTGACCGCCGGCACAAACTGCGAGCAGTAATTGAAACATCAACAAAATATCTAAGGGATAACCATGTCCATTATGACGCTCGGCGCTGCCGGAGATATCGTGGTCCGCGAGCGGCTTTACGCCGGCGATGCGCTGATCGATGAGGGCTATGGCGAGACGCTGGCCTATCTCCGAGAGAGCGATCTGGTCTGGGGCTCCTGCGAGGTGCAGTTCGCCCGCCAGGGCTACCGGAGCGATGCGCCGATCGCCTATCTCGTCGACCCGACGGTGGCCGCCGATCTCGGCCGGGCCGGGTTCGGGCTGATGACGGTCGCGACCAATCACACCTGCGATTTCGGGCCCCACGCCTTCCTGGAGACGCTCGACCACCTGCATGCGGCCGGCGTCGACACCGTCGGCGGCGGCAAGGATCTTGCCGCCTCGCTCGTACCGGACCAGCGCGTGATCAATGGCTGCCGGTTAGGGACCATCGCGGTCTCCTGCCTGCTGCCTCCGGATTATGCGGCGACGGAGACGCGGCCGGGCATCGCGCCGCTCGCGATCGAGCAATGGCCGGAAATCCACCCGGTCCTGCTCGCGACCGAGCCCGGCGCACCGATGCGGATGCGCAGCCGGGTGCGCGAGAGCGATCTGGAACGGCTACGCGGGCAGATCGCCAGCCTGCGGCCCCATGTCGACGTGCTGATCGTCAGCGTGCACTGGGGCTATGGCCGCGGCGATCCGCTGGCCGAGTATCAGCGCGCGTTGGGACAGGCCCTGATCGATGCCGGCGCCGACATGGTGCTCGGCAACCACGCCCACAGCCCCGCGGGCGTCGAGACCTATCGGGGCAAGCCGATCCTCTACAGCCTCGGCAACCACATCGCCCAGCAGGACTGGGACAATGCCACCCCCGACCAGAAGGCGATCTTCTCGCAGATCGACCCGTGGTCGATGGTCTGCCGCATCGGCATCGGCACCGGCGGCGTCGAGACGATCGCGTTCCGCGCGACCGAGTGCAACAGAAGCGGGATGCCAGTGCTGATCCAGGACCCGGCCCGCGCCCTGCCCGTGCTCGAGCGGTTCGAGCGGCTCTCCCGCGGCATGGGTACGGAAAGCGAGATCGAGAGCCTGAACCTGACCACCCGCTTCACCGGGTGACGCCCCCGGGAGCGCGCGCCCGGATCACCGACCGGATCGTATCCGGTCGATGATCTGGGCTTCTGTGTTGGCATCGGCCTTCCCGAAAACCGGAATCCACTTTTCGGGCCGATGCTTACAGCAACGCGCGCTCATCGCGGCCGAGCAGGCGGAAGGCGAGATAGATCGCGCCGGCGCTGAGCACGAGCAGGATCGTCGAGAGCGAGGCGGCCGTGCCGTAATCGCCGTCATTGATCGCGATGTAGATCTTGACCGGCATCGTGATGGTGCCGCCGACATAGAGCACGAGCGACGACGAGAGTTCGTTCACCGCCGTGACGAAGGAGAGCATCGCGCCGGCGATGATGCCGGGCAGGATCAGCGGGATGGTGACGCGCAAAAAGGCCTGGACCGGGCTGTAGCCGAGCGAGATCGCCGCCTCCTCCATACTCGGCCCGACCTGGCGCAGCGCGGCGGCCGAGGAGCGCACCGCATAGGGCAAGCGCCGGATGAAGACGGAGAGGATGATGATCGCCGCCGTGCCGGTCATCACCAGCGGCGGCGTGTTGAAGGCGGCGATGAAGGCGACGCCGACGACGATGCCGGGCATGACATAGGGCACCATCAGGGTGGCATCGAGCAGCGAGGTCTGGGCGGTGTTGCGCCTGGCCACCAGGCAGCCGATCAGGGTGCCGATGACCACGATCAGCAGCACGGAAGCACCGGAGAACATCAGTGAATTCATCACGACATCGCCGAGCGTGGCGATGATGCGGCGGTAGCTGTCGAGGCCGAAACCCGGCTGGAACACCGGCCCATTCGTCTTCCTGACCGAATAGATCGCCGCGATGATCGCCGGCATCGCACCGCCGAGCGCGATGACATAGACCGCAACATGGGCCGCGACATTGGCAAAGCCGCGCAGCCTGATCTTCTCGGGCCGGTTGATCAGGCTGCTGTGATAGACGTTCTTGCGCGACATGAAGCGCTGGATGAAGACGAAGACCATCGACATCAGGATCAGCGCCAGGCTGAGCGTGGTCGCCATGCCGAGATTGGAGCCGATCTCGGCGGAATAGGCGGTATAGGCCTCGGTCGCCAGCACATTGAAGCCGCGCCCGAGCAGCCGCGGCGTGCCGAAATCGGCGATGGCGTGGATCAGCGCCAAGAGCCCGCCGGCCGAGAGCGCCGGCAGGACCAGCGGGAACGAGATCTGCAGCACGCGCTGGAACGGCGTCAGCCCGAGATTTTCGGCCGCCTCCTCCAGCGAGCGGTTGACATTGGCGAGCGCGCCAGAGGTCAGCAGATACACATAAGGATAGAACTTGAAGGCGAAGACGATGAGGATGCCCCAGACGCCGTAGATCGGCGGCATGAAGATGCCCCAGGACATCAGCGTCTGGCGCACGAGGCCGCCCGAGCCGAACAGCACGATCCAGGAATAGGCGCCGATGAAGGGCGGCGAAACCAGCGCCAGGATCGCCAGCATCGAGACGAAGCGGCCGCCCGCAATCTCGATGCGCGCCATGCAGAAGGCCATGACCGAGCCGAGCAGTAGTGCACCGGCCAAGCCACCGAAGCCGACGATCAGCGTATTGATGAAGGCGTTGAAATAGCGCGTGCTGCCGAACAGCCTTTGCCAGTTGGCGAGCGTCAGCACCCCACTCTCGTCGCGGAAGCTGGAGATCAGGACGAGGCCGAGCGGGATCAGCAGGAGCACGATCAGGATCGCCCAGGCCCCGACCGCGACCAGCGTCCAGAAATCCGGGCGCCAGCTGCGGCGCGTGGCCCCGACGGCGATGGCGCTCATGCCGTAAGCTCCGCCTGGACACGCCGTCCCTTAGCGTCGAAGCCATGGAGATCGGCCGGGTCGAAGCTCAACCGGATCTGCCGGCCGGCCTCGATCGCGAGATCGGGCGGCGGCGCACCGATCTGTGCGACGAGCCGGTGCCCCTGCGCCTGCACCGTGAGATGGGCCTCACGGCCGAGATAGCTGAAATGCTCGACCGTTCCGGCAATGCTGGCGGCGCCGTTCCCGGCTCCCCGTTCGCCTGCCCCTGCCCCTGCCTCGGCGAGGCGCAGGCGTTCCGGCCGCAGCGCCCATTGCGCTACGCCCTTCACCTCGGGCAGGCCGAAGGCTGCGGGCGCCAGCAGGTTCATCGTCCCGACGAACGAGGCGACGAAGCGCGTCGCCGGCTGGCCGTAAATCTGCTGCGGCGTGCCGATCTGCTCGACGCAGCCATGATCCATCACGCAGATCCGGTCGGAAATGGCGAGCGCCTCCTCCTGGTCATGCGTCACATAGATCGCGGCGATGCCGATGGTACGCTGGATGGCGCGGATCTCGTCGCGCAGGTCGAGCCTGAGCTTGGCGTCGAGATTGGAGAGCGGCTCGTCCATCAGCAGCAGGCGCGGCTTCACCACCATCGCCCGGGCGATGCCGATGCGCTGCTGCTGGCCGCCCGACAGCGCGGCGGGCAGACGTTCGGCCAGCGCCGCCAGCCGGACGGTGGCCAGCGCCTCGGCGACGCGCGCGCGGATCTCGGACGTCGCGACCTTGCGGGCTTTCAGCCCGAAGGCGACGTTCTCGGCGACCGTCAGATGCGGGAAGATCGCATAATCCTGGAAGACCATGCCGATGTCGCGCTTATGCGGCGGCACCGAAAGCAGGTCGTGGCCGGCGAGGTCCACCCTGCCCTCGGTGAGCTGCGAAAAGCCCGCGATCGAGCGCAGCAAGGTGGTCTTGCCGCAGCCGGATGGGCCGAGCAGCGTGAAGAACTCGCCCTTCGCGACCGAGAAGGACACGCCGTTCAGGGCTGTCGTGGCCCCATAGCGCTTGATCGCGCCGTCGACAGTCAGATACGCCATGCCGGCAAAGCACCCCCGCTTTTGTCCCTAGTTGCGCATGGCCGCGATTGGACGGCAAGATGCAGAAACTTCGCCGGCGCAGATCGGTGTGACAGGGATGGGGATGAGTCATGACAGCGAGCGGAAACTTGTCGCGCAGGACCTGGATCGGGCATTTCGTGCTGACGGCCGGGCTGCTTAGCGTGGCCGGCGGAGCCTCCGCAGCCGACAACAAGGTCGTGCTCTACACCGCGCATAAATCCTCGATCGTGCAGAAGATGATCCCGCTCTTCGAGGCCGAGACCGGCATCAAGGCCGAGGTCGTGCAGCTCGGTTCCGGCGATGTCTTCCGGCGCACCCGCGCCGAGGCGGCTGCGCCCAAGGCGGATGTGATCTGGAGCGTCACCGGCTCGCTCCTGACCGAAAACGCCGATCTTCTGGCGCCCTACACGCCCAAGGACCAGGCGGCGATCGACGCGCGCTTCGTCGCGAGCCCGGCCTGGACGCCCTATACGACCGTGATCTACGTGCTCATGGTCAACAACAAGATGGTCAAGGACGCCGAGATCCCCAAGACCTGGGCCGAGCTGTCCGATCCGAAATGGAAGGGCAAGCTCGCCTCGGCCCGTGCCGACAATTCCGGCTCGGCCTTCCAGCAGATGACGACCGTGCTGACCGCCGGCGGCGACAAGGGCTGGGAGGTCTATGGCAAGCTCGCCAAGAACTTCATCTTCTCCGACAGCTCCGGCGCCGTGCCGCGCTATGTCGCCGATGGCGAGGCGCCGCTCGGCCTGACGCTCGAGGACAATGCGCTGGAATATGTCGCCGGCGGCGCGCCGGTGAAGATCGCCTATGTAGAGGACGGCACGACGACCTCGCCTGACGGCGTGGCGCTGGTGAAGGGCGCACCCAATCCCGAACCGGCGAAGCGCTTCATCGACTGGGCCCTGTCGAAGAAGACGCAGGAAGCGCTGGTGAAGGAAGCCGGCCGCCGTTCGGTCCGTGGAGATGTCGCCGCGCCTGGCGATGTGAAGCCGCTGGCCGAGCTGACGCTGGTCAAGCTCAAATCCGTCGACGAGCTCGGCGGCACCAAGGCGATGCTCGAGAAGTGGAGGCAGGCGACCGGCCAGTAATGGCCTGAACGGGGCGGCTCGAAGCCGCCTCGCGCCGATAATCGCCCATGCAGATTGAGTGTTTCAGCCTCGGCAAGCGCTTCGCGACGCCTGAAGAGAACGAAGACAGCGTCGTCATCCTGCCCGGCCGCGGCTATGCCGTGATCGATGGCGTGACCGACCGCAGCGGGCGCCGCTTCGGTACGATGCGGGCCGGGCGCTTCGCCTCGGCCCGGGTCGCGACCGAAGTCGCGCGTTTCCTCCTCAGCGAGGACCTGAGCGTTCGCGGCGGCGATGCGCGCGTGCGCCGGCTGGTCCTGGCGCTCAGCGACACGCTGCGCGATGGCTATGCGGCGCATGGAATGTCGGAACGGGTGGAAACCGATGCGACAACGCGGATCGGCTGCACTCTGGCGCTGGGTTATCATGACGGCTCGGCCCTGCAGCTGGTCTCGATCGGCGATTCCGGCATCCGGCTGAGCGGAAAAACACTCGGCACGGTCCGCCATGTCGAGGCCAAGCCCCTCGACCGCGTGACCGCGCTGATCCGGCGGGAATGCTGGGCCTATCTCGGCCGGATGCGGGCCGATCCCCTGCACCAGCGTGCGATCTCGGACGATGCCGTCTGGAACGGCTTGCGCGTGCCGCCGGCAGGCCTGAGCGCCGAGGCTAGCGCCGAAGTCAGGGCCCATGTGCTGCATCTTTGCAGCGAGGAGATGCCGACGATCGCGCGCACCGAGATCGAGCGGCTGCTCGACAGCGGCATCAGCGGCCAGCGCGTCTTCGCCAATCATCCGACCAGCGATCTCGGCTATGGCGTGCTTGACGGTTTCGCCATCGCCGAGCGGCATGTCTTCACCGCCGACTATGCCGCAGACGAGGTCTCGCGGCTCGAATTGTTCAGCGACGGCTATTTCGCCGAGCCCGAGGCCTTTGGCGTCGCGGCCTGGGAGGCGAGCTTCGCCGAGGTCGAGCGCATCGACCCCGACAAGATCGGCCCCCATGCCAGCGTGAAGGGCTCCGGCCCCGATGGCTGGACCGACGACCGGACCTATCTCGGCATCGCGTTCGATCGTTGAACGGGGGCGGTGCGCGCCCTATTCGGACGCGCCCTCGCGCCGCCTGAGCGCCTTCAGCCGGCTGATCAGGTGGCGGGCGCCCATCAGGATATGCTGCTCCAGATGGTCCTTGGCGCGCTCGATATCGCCCGCTCTGCAGAGATCGAGCAGGAGCTGGTGCTCGCGGTTCATGCGCTCCCGCCCGCCCGTCAGCCGGATCGGCAGCGGGAAATGGCGATAGGCGTTCAGATAGAGTTTTCGGATCAGCGCCAGCGTCTGCGGGCGGTTCGCCGGCGCATAGAGCGCGGCATGAAACGCCCAGTTCAGGCTCGACCAATTCTCGTCCTGCTGATCTTCCGCGATCTGCGCCAGGATCTCTTCGGCCCTTTGGTAGTGCTGCGCCGTCATCAGCGGCATCGAGAGTTCGAGAAGCCAGGTCTCGAGCCGGGCGCGGATCTCGTAGGTTTCCTCGAGATCGTCGATCGACAGGCCTGAGACGACGGCGCCCTTGTGGGATTCCTGCCTGACCAGGCCCTCGGCCTCGAGCTGGTGCAGGGCTTCGCGGACCGGAACGCGACTGACGCCAAGCTCGGCCGCCAGTTTTTCCTGACGCAGCTGGATGCCCTCGGGCAAGGCGCCGGAGAGGATCTGGTCGCGCAGCAGGTCGACGACCCGCGCGGTCGTCGTCTTGCGCTGAAGCGCCGGAGGATTGTTCGACAGGATGGAAGCCGTCATCGCCTGCTCACGCTTCTCCTGCTCTGGCGCCTGGCCCCAATCCCTGCCCTGAAGCGCGGTTCTTTTCAATCCAGGCGGTGATCTCAAGGCAGGATAACAGCATTTGTATCCAATCCTGGCGCGCGTTCAGCGGCGTCCACAAACGGCATCTCGCGCCGTTTCGCACCCTCTTGCGTTGGGTCGGGCAGCATCGTAATGAAAATTGGATCCAATATCCAATTTGGCTGAAAACACCCGTGATCGCGATCTGCAACAATGAAGGGGCCTGCGGCATTCCCGCGACGGCCCGAGGCCTGGCTGCCGGCGAAGCGGCGCTCGACGCGATCGAGGCGGGGATCCGGCTGGTCGAAGCCAGCGAGAGCGTCCGCACCGTCGGCCGCGGCGGCTGGCCCAATCTTCTCGGCGAGGTCGAGCTCGATGCCTCGGTGATGGACGGAACGAGCCTGCGGAGTGGCGCCGTGGGCGCGCTCACCGGCCATCTGCATCCGGTCAGCATTGCCCGCCAGGTGCTCGAGCGGCTGCCGCACGAACTGCTGGTCGGCGAAGGGGCAAGGCGTTTCGCCGCCGAGATCGGGGCCGAGACCGGCGAGCTTCTGATGCCGCATGCCCGGACCGCCTGGGAGCGCTGGTTCCGGGACGAGGTCAGCGAGGCCGACCGCGCGAACTGGCCGGATGTGCCGATGGCGGAGCTCTGCGCCCAGGCGATCGACCCCGAGACCGGCCGCGACACCACCGTTTTCCTGGCCCAGGACAGCGAGCGCCATATCGGCGCCGGCACCAGCACCTCGGGCTGGGGCTGGAAATATCCGGGGCGTCTCGGCGACAGTCCGATCATCGGCGCGGGCTCCTATGCCGATACGCGCTACGGCGCCTGCGCCTGCACCGGGGTCGGCGAAATGAGCATCCGGGCCGGCACCTCGCGCGCCGTCGTGCTCTACATGAAGATGGGCATGAGCGTCGAAGAGGCGGTCTATGAGGCCGTCTCAGACATGCGCGCCCTGAAGGGCGGGCTGATCGGCCGGGTGACGATCCATGCCATCGATGCGGCGGGCGGCCACAAGGTCGTAGCCGTAAACGGCCTGCCGGAAAACCATTACTGGCTCTGGCGCAGCGGCGAGGCGGCGCCCTCGAGCCACCCTTGCGAGATCATCACGATCAGCGAGGAGCCCGCCCCCAAGCCGACCGCCCATCGCCGCTACGAGCAGATGGGCCTCTGACCTTCCGCCCTGGATCATCGGACCGGAGATCGCATCCGGTCCGTTGATCTGACCCTTTGTGTTTGCATCGGCTTTGCCCCGAAAACCGCAATCCACTTTTCGGGCCAGTGCCTTAGTTCCATCGATCATCAGGGAGAGTGACCATGGCCCATTCCGGAAAAATCATCCTGTCAGCGCTGGCCGGCCTGCTGCTCGCCGGCACCGCCGCCCGTGCCGAGGGCACGCTCGACCGCGTCAAGCAGCGCGGGCAGTTGATCTGCGGCACCAGCACCGGCATTGCCGGCTTCAGCATGGCCGATGCGCAGGGCAGCTGGAGCGGGCTCGATGTCGATATCTGCCGGGCGCTCGCGGCCGCGATCTTCGACGACCCCTCGAAGATCAAGTTCGTGCCGCTGGCCAGCAAGGACCGGCTGACCGCCCTGCAGAGCGGCGAGATCGACGTCCTGCCGCGGACCACGACCTGGACGCTGAGCCGCGACGCCGGCCAGGGCCTGAACTTCACCGCCGTGAACTATTATGACGGCCAGGGCTTCCAGGTTCGGGCCAAGGCCGGGCTCAAGTCGGTGAAGGAATTGGACGGCGCCTCGATCTGCACCGTGCAGGGCACGACCAACGAGCTGAATCTCGCGGACTATTTCCGCGTCAACAAGATGAAATACGAGGTCGTCGCCTTCCAGGGCATCGACGAGACGGTGAAGGCCTATGAGAGCGGTCGCTGCGACGCAATCTCGACCGATATCTCGCAGCTCGTCTCCTATCGCCTGAAAATGTCGGACCCGGCCGAGCATGTCCTGCTCCCCGATGTGATCTCGAAGGAGCCGATCGGCCCCTATGTCCGCCAGGGCGACGATGAATGGTTCGACATCGTGCGCTGGACGGTCTTTGCGCTGATCAATGCCGAGGAGCTCGGTGTCACCCAGGCCAATCTCGCCGAGATGCTGAAATCGGAGAATCCCGAGATCCGCCGGCTGCTCGGCGTCGAAGGCAAATTCGGCGTGGGCCTTGGCCTGACGCCCGACTGGATCGCCCGGATCATCCGGCATGTCGGCAATTACGGCGAAAGCTACGAGCGCAATCTCGGCACCGGCAGTCGCATCGGCCTGCCGCGCGGCCTGAACAATCTCTGGTCCAAGGGCGGCATCCAGTTCGCACCGCCAGTGCGCTGACCCGGGCGATCCAGGAAACGCCGCAAGCTCCCTGGATTTAAGTCTTGGTCGGTCGCTGAAAGCGGCGTCGCGGGTCACCCGCGGCGCCGCTTTCTTTCGCCCGTGTGCCCTTCTCGGCTGGCGCCAATCGCCCGGCGCGGCGACAGGACCGGCTGTAGCGGGATCACTCGCACCATTGTCCAGTGGCCAGACAGCATGAGGATAGGACCGGAACGCCGCTCCACTCAGGAGTTCTAGTCATCACGATTGTCGGCGCATGTGTAACCGACAAAGCACGATCTCGAATTCTGGGTCCTGACCCAGGCGGGTGTGAGATACATGTCCTCCGCGCAGAACGCGGAATCCTTGACGTACCGATTGAAGATGTTGGGACCCGAGTTGAGAATCGCGGAGCCCTTCGATTGGACCAGGGCTTTGGCCTCGGCACACTGCATTGTCCGTAGGGCCCCTCCTGCGCAAATGCCATCGTCGCAAGGAGCGATGTGCCCAGCGCAAGGGTGAGGGTCGTGGCGCAGCGGCTGGCAGTGACAATTGGCTTCATGGCGGTTTGCTCCCTATCGCGTCATGAGAAACGTCGTAGTCGCCTCCTGTGGGCGGGCGCCTGCATTGACGGGCAATGCCGGCGCCGAAGCTTCGTTCTGTGGTGCGTCTTCGGGCACCATGCCGGCAGCAGGCTCGCAAGACCTGCGGTGGCACTGTTACGTTGACACCCGTTTCGGGTGTCCGGCTACTCACGCATCAGTGAGGTTCGGAATTCCCGCGGGTTATCTCCAATCGGGAAAACCGCCACCATTTGGAGCGCAAACCGACACTAGCGTCCGCTTCCCACGCCTGCAGGACATTCGACGCACGGCCACATCCAGACCCCTGGATAAAGGGTGCCAAGGTCGCGCCCGTCTACACCGGCGCACCTGGTCAGGCTGCGGTTCCTGGGGCCATCGCCTGCGCCTGGAGCCCTCACCTTGCACTGCCTTCCACAGGGCCGATTCCCCGGGCTGATCGAATCGTCGCGGCGAGGCCGGCCACTCCGGACTATCGGAATCAACGAATCCCCACCCGGCCTGGACCCGCGGGGAGAGCGCTGAACCAAGCCATGGCCTGGCCCCGCAATGTGCCGGCGGCCCCCAGTGCGACCGGCTTGCCGAGGCTGAAACGCGCGTTGCGGCCAGCGAGGCAGCCGGCCGGCAGTACCGTGGAACGGCCCCGGGCCGGGCCGCGGGCAATGTCAGCCGTTCAGGATCGGCACAGCTCTCCACACACATCATCCCCCGCATTCAACCGATTGGCCAAGAACGCGTTTCTTCCCTTTGCCCCCATTTGAAGAGGTCCCATGCCGGTAGGTGAAGGGGCGGATTTTTACCACTCGTTAACCATTCCATTCCTAGATCATGGCAACCGAAAATTTACCAAGATGACTGACGTGTTAACTCAACCTAGGCCGATCCGCCTCAAGGGGCGCTCCTATCTTGCTCTCACGCTGACCCCGGAGCTGCCCTTCGATGATTGGCTGACGCGGCTCGACGAACTGGCTGGCCTGTCCGCCGGATTTTTCCTGCGGCGGCCAGTGGTGGTCGATGTCGAAGGCCTGAATATCGACCGGCCGCAGCTGCGCGAACTCGTCGGCCAGCTCGGCAAGCGCAATGTGCGGATCATGGGCATCGAGGGCGCGCCGCCCTCGCTGCTCGGTGCGGACCTGCCGCCGGCGATGTCCGGCGGGCGTGCGGCCTCGGACATCGAACCCCCGACAGCCGAACAGGCGCCGCAGGCCGAGGTCGCCGAGAGTGTGCAGCCTGCCGCCCCTGCCCCGCAGCCGGTCAAGGCGACGCCGTCGATCATCGTGACCGAGCCGGTGCGCTCGGGGCAGTCGCTGATCTTCACCGAAGGCGACGTCACCGTCATCGGCTCGGTCGCATCGGGCGCCGAGATCGTCGCCGGCGGCTCGATCCATGTCTACGGCACGCTCAGGGGCCGGGCGATCGCCGGCGCGATGGGCAATGCGTCTGCGCGAATCTTCTGCAGCAAGCTCGAGGCGGAGCTGCTCGCGATCGACGGCTTCTACAAGACGGCTGAGGACCTCGGGCCCGACATGCGCGGCAAGGCCGTCCAGATCTGGCTCGAAGGCGAAACATTCAAAGTTGGATCACTCGCCTGAAACGACGGCGTATCCACAGAAAGCGGGAGAGTGCAATGGGCAAGGTCATCGTAGTCACATCGGGCAAGGGCGGCGTCGGCAAGACGACATCGTCCGCCGCATTGGGGGCAGCGCTTGCGCATAATGGCGACAAGGTCGTGGTCGTCGATTTCGACGTCGGGCTGCGCAATCTCGACCTCGTCATGGGCGCGGAACGACGGGTGGTCTATGACATCGTCAACGTCATCCAGGGCGAAGCGAAGCTGACGCAGGCGCTGATCCGCGACAAGCGGCTGGAATCGCTCTACCTGCTGCCGGCTTCGCAGACGCGCGACAAGGACAATCTCACGCCTGAAGGCGTCGAGAAGGTCATCGCCGCCCTGAAATCGGCCTTCGACTGGGTCATCTGCGACAGCCCGGCCGGCATCGAGCGCGGCGCGACGCTGGCCATGCGCCATGCCGATGTCGCGATCGTGGTGACCAATCCGGAAGTCTCCTCGGTGCGCGATTCCGATCGGATCATCGGGCTGCTCGATTCCAAGACGCTCAAGGCCGAGCAGGGCGAGCGGATGGAGAAGCATCTGCTGCTGACCCGCTACGACCCGATCCGGGCCGAACGCGGCGACATGCTGAAGGTCGACGATGTCCTCGAGATCCTGTCGATCCCGCTGCTCGGCATCATTCCGGAAAGCATGGACGTGCTGCGCGCCTCCAATGTCGGCTCGCCAGTCACCCTGGCCGATGGCCGCAGCGCGCCGGCGATCGCCTATTTCGAGGCTGCGCGCCGCCTCAAGGGCGAAAACCTGCCGGTAACTATTCCCGGCGAAAAGAAGGGCTTCTTCGGCAAGATTTTCGGAAGGAAAGCGGCATGAACTTCCTTCGTATTTTCACCCGCTCCCAGTCGTCGGCCCCCGCCGCCCGCGAGCGCTTGCAGGTACTGCTCGCCCATGAGCGCGCCTCGGTCGGCGATTCCGACCTCGTCACCAAGCTGCGCGACGAGATCCTGCGTGCGATCTCGAAGCACATGCAGATCGATGACGACCGGGTCAGCGTCAAGATGGAACGCGGCGCCAAGGTCTCGACGCTCGCCGTCGATATCGAGATCCCGTTCGACGCAGAGAAGAAGAAAAAGGCGGCGTGAGCACCGCCCCATCCTCTCCCCGAGGCATCAGCCATGCTGGATCATCCGAGCGGACCTCGTATCCGGTCGGATAGTCCAGCATTTTGCGTTCGCACGCATTGAACGAGCTCGCGCCCCGGCTTGGCTCAGAGCGCGGTCAAGGCCTGACGATCGTCCTGCGATCGGGCCCAGCTGAGCCACATCGCTGCGGTCCAGGAGAAGTCCGGGCCGCCGCAGCCTGCGCCGTCGCGCGGGTCGAAATACTCCCAGAAGCCGTTCTGCCGGACGAGATCGCCGCTGTCGCGCTTGAGCAGGCTCGCCTCGTCGGTCAGACCATAGGCGGCGAAACCGTCGGCGATCATCCGGTTCATCATCAGCCAGACCGGGCCGCGCCAATAGCGCGTCGCATCGAAACGTCGATCGCGCGGATCGCTGCTGGCGACGGAGAAGCCGGCTGCGGCACGCGTCGCCGCGAGATGGCGCTTGAGCGCGAGCGCATCCTCCTGGCTCGCCGTGCGCGCATAGAGCGGGAGATAGGCGGCGCAGGTGACGGCCTCGCTGAGCCGCCCGCTGCGCAGGTCGAGTGACCGAAACAGCCCATCGGGACCCTTGAGCCGCGACATCGCCGTCTCGCTGCGCGCGATCCAGCCATGCAGGGCAGCGGCCTCTTCGGTGAAGCCCAGCTCTTCCGACAGTTTCAGAAGATCGCGATCGGCGCGCAGCAGGATCGATTGGATGCCGAGATCGCAGACCCGGAAGGAGAGCTTGCGCGCCACGGCCACCCCGTCCCAGTTCAGGGCCTTGGCTTCCTCGACCAGGGTCATGACCCGGTTGTAGAAATCATGTGTCGGGCGGTGGGCCGCATCGACATGGCCGAGATCCTTGCGCAGATGCGCGACATCGACCTGCGGCACGACATTGGCGAGCGGCTCGTCCCAGTCCGGCGAATTGTCCCGCCCCGATTCCCAGGGGTGGACCATGATGACGAGCCCGGTGCCGTCCGGGTCGCGGGTCTCATGCCACCAGCGATGCGAGGCAAAAAGTTTTGGGACGAGAGCCCGGATCCGCACGGCATCGCGGCCGGACAGCCCGTGCAGCACTCGCGCTGCCGTCGCTGCGACGGGGGGCTGCGAGATTCCCGACGTCAGCGGCTGGCGCTGGATGCCCCAGGCCTCGGGGCCGGGATAGTAGCCGTCAGCCGGGGCGCGGAAGACGATATGCGGCACCATGCCGTCGTCCCACTGCCCCTCGAACAGGGTTTCCAGCTCGCGCCAGGCGCGGTCGAGATCGAAGGTGGCAAAGCCGAGCGCGACGAAGGCCGAATCCCAGTTCCACTGGAACGGGTAGACACGGCCATTGGGGACGGTGAAGCCGCCACGGTCATTGCGGCGCAGCACGGCACGCGCGGCCTCATCGTGGTCGGAGGGAGGTGTGGTCGACAGCATGGCTCAGGCTCCGGGATGAGTGCGGCCCGTTTCCGGGTCGATCCAGACAATGCGGGCGGGGTCGAGCGCCAGACCGAGCGTTTCGCCCGCCGCGATCTGGGCGGCAGGGGGAGCAACGACACGGGCAAGGTCATCGCCGATCCTGCCGGTGAGCAGGAGATGCGAGCCCATCGGCTCCGCGACGCGCACGGTGAATGGCGCGCCGCCCGCGGCGTCGGTCAGCTTCGCATCCTCGCCGCGAAAGCCGAGGACGATCGGCCCGTCGACGGGCGATGCCAATGTCAGCCCGCCGAGCCGGGCCTGGCCGGAGGCGGCGACCGTGTTGACGAAATTCATCGGCGGCGAGCCGACGAAGCCACCGACGAAGCGGGTCGCCGGCCGCGAATAGACCTCGGTCGGCGCGCCGATCTGCACGATATGGCCGCCTTGCATCACCGCGATCCGATCGGCCAGGCCCATGGCCTCGGTCTGATCATGCGTGACGTAGATCGTGGTCGTTCCGGCCTCGCGCAGGACGCTGCGCAGCTCCGCCCGCATCTCCAGCCTGAGCAGCGCGTCGAGATTGGAGAGCGGCTCGTCCATCAGGAGCACGGCCGGCTCGACCGCGAGCGCGCGCGCCACCGCGACGCGCTGGCGCTGGCCGCCCGAAAGCTTGGCCGGGAAGCGCTCAAGATATTGCTCGATATGCAGGAGCTCGGCTGCCTTGCGCACCTTTGCCTCGACGCGCGCCTGGTCGGCGCCCTTCATGCGTAGACCGAAGGCGACATTCTCGAACACCGTCATATGCGGGAAGACGGCATAGTTCTGGAACACCATGGCAAGGCCGCGCTGGGCCGGCTTCAGAGACGAAACATCGCGCTCGCCGATCATGACCTTGCCCGAGCTCTGCACCTCCAGCCCGGCGATGATGCGCAGCAGCGTGGTCTTGCCGCAGCCCGAGGGGCCGAGCAGCGCGACGAATTCGCCATCCTCGACGGTGAACGAAATCTCCTGCAGGGCAACCGCATTGCCGAACTGCTTGGCGACCTTGTCGATCAGGATCCCGGCCAACGGTCTCCTCCCTATTTGCTCGAGACGCCCCACATCGCGAACAGGTATTTCCTGACCGCGAAGATGAAGAGCACCGAGGGAATGATGAGAATGAAGCCGCCGGCGAAGCGGTAATGCAGCGGCGACTCGGAGAGCACGGTCAGCAGATAGGCGGTGAGCGTGCGCTCGCGCACGGTCAGGACCGAGGCGGCGAAGACCTCGTTCCAAGAGATGACGAAGGCGAAGATCGCCACTGCTGCGATGCCGGGCAGCGCCAGCGGCAACACCACCTTGCGGAAGGCCTGCCAGCGCGTGCAGCCGAAGACCCAGGCCGCCTCCTCGTATTCGCGGGGAATGCCCATGAAGAGCGACGCGGTCACGAGAGCGGCGAAGGGCAGCGCCAGCGCCGTATGGATCAGCGAGACGCCGAAGGGCGTGTCGTAGAGCCCGACGCGGATGAAGATGACGGTCAGCGGCAGGGCCAGGATCGCCAGCGGGAAGGCGCGCGTCAGCAAGACCAGCAGGCGAAAGGCGCTCTGCCCCCGGAAGGCGAAACGCGCCAGAGCATAACCAGCGGGTGCACCGAGCAGGATCGAGAACAGCATGGTCAGCGATGCGGCGATGAGCGAATTCAGTGCGGCGTTCCAGACGCCTTCGATCCTGAGGAAGGTGGCAAGCGCCGCGAAACTGGCCTCGCCGGGCGCGAAGGCTTTCGGCCATTTGAACACGGCGAGCCGCCCGCCCATGGCGCCAAGCCCGATCAGGTAGATCGGGACCAGCACCCAGACGCAGAGCGCCAGGACGCCCGTGACATAAAGCCATTTGCGGGGCGCGCTCATCCTTGCGTCTCCGGATCGACGCGCAGCGCCTTGAGGTAGACGACCGTCGCCGCGAGCGAGATCGCCATCACGAGGACGGCATAGGCGGCGGCGACGCCGTAATTCTGGTTCTCGTTCTGCCAAGTGTAGGCTTCGCCGACGAGGATCGGGAAATTGCGCCCACCGAGGGCATAGACCACCGCAAAGACCTCGAAGGCCAGGACCGTGCGCAGGATCAGCGCCGATTGCAGGCTGGGCTTCAACAGTGGCAGCGTGATCCTGCGGAACTTGGTCCAGGGGCTCGCGCCAAAGATGTCGGCGGCCTCGCCGAACTCCTTGGGAATGAGCTGAATGCCGGCGACGAGAATGATCAGGACGATCGCGGTCGCACGCCAGATTTCGGCCAGGACGACGGCGAAGAACAGTGCAACCGGCGTCTCGCTGTTGAGATAGCCGGTCGGGCCGCTGATCACGCCGATCTGGAACAGCAGCGTGTTGAGATAGCCGGAATCCTGCAGGATCGCGAGCCAGACAAGGCCGGCGGCAAGGTCCGAGACGCCGAGCGGGATCGTCCAGATCCAGAGCACGAGCTCGCGCCCGCGCGTCATCTTCTGCAGCATCAGCCCCATAACGAGCGCGAGTGCGACCTGCAGCGGGATCACCACCGCGACGAGGGCGAAGGTGTTGCGCAGCGCGGTGGGAAAATTGAGGTCGCCGGCCATGCGGGCATAGTTGGCGAGCGAAAACCCCTGCCCGCCATCGAAGGAGAGCAGGATGGTCTGGCCGAGTGGAACCAGGAAGAAGGCTGCAAGAAAGGCGACCGAGGGCGCAATCAGCAGATAGGGCAGCCAGCGCGGCTGGAGCATGGTCGAAGGCCTCTGCAAGGCGCTCTCGGGCGGCTGCGCTTCGGCCGGGGACCGGGGCGCAGCCGTCCTGAGCTCAGGTGACCGGGCAGGCGCCCTGGCTCGGCTTGTCGGGCGCCCAGCAAGGCGCGGCGGTCTGAATCATCAGGCTGCGCAGGATCTCGGCCTGCGCATCGAGAACCGCGCGGATCGGCTCGTTGCGCAGCACGATGCGCTGGAACGTGTCGAAATAGACCTTGTTGAACTCGCCGCCCTTGTCGCCGAGGCCGATCGGCAGGAGGGCGACGATCGCGTCCTTCGCGCCTTGCGTCTTCGCCACGCCATCGGCGAGCAGCTTGACGCCTGCCGGCAGGTCGGGCGGCAGCGGCGCATCGACGACCGGGAAGAAGCCAACCTCCTGCGCCGCGGCGAGCTGTGTGGCTGGCTTCAGCAGATGCTCGATCACCGCCGCGGCCTGAGCCCGGTTCGGCGCATCCTTGGCGATGGAGAGCCCGGCAATGACCGGCATATAGGCGCGGCCCTTGGCGCCGGCCGGAGGCGGCACGACGAGATACTGGTCGGGCTCGGCCGTCAGGGCGTCCTTGACGCGGGCGATATGGTCCCAGGCGATCCAGACCTCGCCCGCCATCAGCGGCTCCTGCATGAAATTATAATTGTTGGCGTTGGGGTTCACGGTCGCCCAGAGCGCCTTGAAATCGGCCCAGCCCTTCTCGGCCGCTGCCGAGCGGAACTCGGTCACCATCGAGCCGGTATAGGAGGGCACGAGATTGCCCTGCACGAAGCGGGCGAACAAACCCTTCGGCCCGGCCGGGAAGCCGATGCGACGCTGGCCGGTCTTCTCCTGGATCGCCTTGCCCCAGGCCGCGAGCTGCTCATAGGTCAGCGCGTTGACGTCCGCGCCAGCGGGCAGGAACGGCAAGGCCGCCTTCTTGACGACGAGGACATAGGTCGCCTGCATCCAGGGGATGTATTGCTGATTGGGCGTGCCGAGCTTGCCGAGCTCCATCAGCCCGGCTGGAATGCCGCTCGCGCCGAGTTTCGCCGCGATATCGTCGACCGCGTCGAGCGAGCCTGCCGGCACGAGCGGCTGCAATTCGCCATGCAGTGCGCCCATCAGGCTGATCGTGCGCTTGCCCGCCGCCTGTTCCGCCTTCATGCGCACGGCAAATTGCGGCGGCTCCTCGACCACATAGGTGGTCTTCGGCGCCCCCTTGAGCAGGACCTCACGCACCTTCTGCGCCTCGTCGATCGGGCGCAGCTGCGTCGAGAGAAAAACCAGATCCTGCGCCTTCGCAACCGGCGCAGCGAACATGGCGCCCGCCGCGATGGCGGCGATCGCCAGATGATTGAGTGTCTTCATGGGCTCCTCCCTGTCTCGCTTCTTCTGGCTGGCATCGGACGGAGCGGCTGCGAGTGGCCTGCCCTGTCCGCCATCGGATCAGGTTCGCGTCTCCCCGAGCGAGGCGCGTGAAATGAATTCGACGGGCTTGATCTCTGTCAGATCGCGCGGGTCCGCCCCGCCGATGCGCGCCAGAGCCATTTCCGCGAGGCGGCGCCCCGTGGCGGCGATCGGCAGTTCCATCGTCGCCAGCGCCGGATCGGAAAAGGCCGCGGCGGGAATATTGTCATGGCCAATGAGCGCGATGTCGCGCCCGACGATGAGACCGCGCTCGCGGATGGCGCGCATCGCCCCCAGCGCCATGCTGTCGGTGGCACATACCAGGGCGGTGGGCTGCGCCGACTGCGCCAGAAGCAGCCCCGCCGCACGATAGCCGCCGGCCTCGTCGGCACTGCCCTCGATGATCGCGCCAAATATGCCAGCCTGGCGAAGGGCCCGCGCGAAGCCGCTGCGGCGCAGATGCGCGAAGGTGAAGGCCGAGGGCGCCGCAAGATGGCCGATCCGGCGGTGGCCGAGCGCGGCCAGGCGCAGCACGGCATCGTGGAAGGCGGCCTCGCCGTCGCCATCGACGAAGGCATAGGGCTCGGGAAAATCGCTTCGCCCCATCGCGACGAAGGGAAAGCCGACATCAGTGAGGTAGCGCAGGCGGGCATCCTCACGCCGGGTGCGGACGACAATAATGGCGTCGGTGCGGCGGCCGTCGACGAGGCGGCGATAGGTCTTGAGTTCGTCGGGTCCGGGCAGCGCGGCGATCAAGGTCAGATCATAGCCCTGCTCGGCAAGCCGTTCTCCGATCGAGCCCAGGAGCTCGAGGTAGAGCGGCTCATTGAAATGCCCCGGCCCGGCCGGGAGCACCATGGTGACGATCTCGGTCAGCCCGCGGCGTAACCGGCGGGCCGCGGAATTGGGCCGGTAACCGGCCGCTTCAGCTGCCGCCAGCACACGGTCCCGCGTGGCGAGCGCAACATCGCCATAGCCATCGAGCGCCCGTGAAACGGTCGTGATCGACAACCCCAACGTTTGCGCCAGCGCGCGCAAGGAACTCATCGGCGTCTCGGGAACCGGTTTGTGGATATTCGTCGGCATAACGCGTGATCAGGATAACGCGATCCAAAACGTTTTGGGAAGCGCAATCGAGCGTGGAATGCAGGCTTGCGCCCCCCGGCAAGATCGTCACCGCTCCCTGGCGAGCCGGTATTCCAGGTCCCTTCCGCATTCGGGCAAGAAAAATGGCGGCCTGTCGGCCGCCCGCTTTCCTCTCCAGGAGCCTCCCGGCGGATCAGCCTGGCGCATCCGAGCGCCTGGCATCGCGATCAGCGCCCCGCCCGCACTCGCCCTATCGTCGCCAGAAGGGCTTGGCGATTTCCGCCGCGACCTGTCGTCTCGTCAGGCCGATATCATTGATCAAGCGGGGGTTTTCCTGCGCCTTCCGCGCGAGCTCCCAGCGAAAGCGGATGCGCCAGCGCCAGACTGCGAGAAGGCTGCGCCGGGGCGCCGTGCTCTCATGCCCTCGCGACAGGTCTCCCGGTCGCAACGGCGTTCCGGACTGCGTTCCCGGC
This sequence comes from Allobosea sp. 2KB_26, assembly GCF_052115715.1. Lineage (NCBI taxonomy): Bacteria > Pseudomonadati > Pseudomonadota > Alphaproteobacteria > Hyphomicrobiales > Alloboseaceae > Allobosea > Allobosea sp. 2KB_26. The sequence goes on along the minus strand of NZ_JBFRHE010000002.1, from coordinate 107,797 downwards.
CGCGCCGCCTGATGCGGAACCGTCGCAAGGGTAGGAGTATCGTACATGACAACCTCGATAGGGTTCGAGGGTGCTGGACGCCCTCGGCCTGGAAGAGGTTGAAGTCTGCGGGAGGCGCGCAGGGCCGTACTTAAGCCTTCCCAAATAGTTCTCAAAAACTTGCAAACGGGCTATCGATGCGCCCTATGCAGGGATCGCGCATCGCCTTTGGTCCGTTCGTGCTTGATTCAGGTGCGGGAACGCTCCTTCGAAATGATGTCCCCGTCGCCGTGGGCCATCGCGGACTGAAACTGCTTGCCGCGCTCGCCGGACGGCCCGGCGACATCCTCGCCAAGGCCGAGCTGATGGACGCGGCGTGGCCGGCCATGGCCGTCGAGGAAGGCAATCTCACCGTCCAGATCGCGCAGTTGCGGAAGCTGCTTGGACCAGCCGCCGACGGCGGGGAATGGATCACCACGGTTCCGCGCGTCGGCTACAGCTTCACCGGCGTCACCGAACAGCTCGGAGCCGCGAAGCGAAGCCCTTTGCCGCTGCCCTTGCCTTTGCCTGGCAAACCATCGATCGCCGTGCTGCCCTTCGTGAATGTCAGCAACGATCCCGAGCAGGAATCCTTCGCGGATGGGTTGACCGAAGACCTGATCACCGACCTGTCCAGGAATTCCGGCCTGTTCGTCATCGCGCGCAACTCGGCCTTTGCCTACAAGGGAAAGGCGACTGATGTGCGCGAGATCGCGCGCGACCTTGGCGTGCACTACCTGCTGGAAGGCAGTGCCAGACGCACGGCGGGCCGCGTGCGCATCAACGCACAGCTCGTCGACGCGGCGAGCAGCAATCATCTCTGGGCGGAACGCTTCGATCGCAGCCTGGACGATATCTTTGCGGTTCAGGACGAGGTCACCGGCAAGATCGTCGAGGCCTTGCTCGGCCGGCTGCGCGCAGTGCCGCCGCGCCAGCGGCCCAAAAGTCTCGAGGCCTATGATCTCTGCGTGCGGGCACGCCGGCTGATCGATGATTCCCCGCAGACGGCGCGCGAAGCCCATCTGATGCTGATGCGCGCGGTTTCGCTCGATCCGGACTATGCCGAGGCCTATCGCTGGCTTGCCATGAACCACTGGACGGGATGGGTGCATTGGGGCGAACCGATCGAACCTGCCCGGAGCATTGCCCTGGACCTGGCACGCAAGGCTGTCGCGATCGACCCCGATGACGCTGGCTGCCACTGGGTCCTGGCCTACCTGCTGGCCTATGACCGCAACTTCGCCGAGGCGGATGCGGAATTCGCCAAGGCGATCGCGCTCGACCCGAACGAAGCCGATATCTGGGCGACCTTATCCGACCTCGCGGTCCTGGACGGCCGGGTCGAAGAGGGCCTCGAGCATATCCGCAAGGCGTTCAGGCTGAACCCGTTTCCGGCGAGCTGGTACTATCTGACGCTCGGCCAGGCGCAATATGCCGCCGGCACGTACGAAGCCGCGGTCGAGACCCTGCGCAGGGACGAGACCTATCGGACGAGCTCACGCCGCTTCCTGGCAGCAAGCCTTGCGCAACTGGGCCGGCTCGACGAGGCGCGCGCCGAGGTCGACCTGTTCCTCGTCAGCAACCCGCACTATACGACCGGCCGCTGGGCCATGACGGAGCCATTCCGCGACGCTGCGACGCTCGCGCATTTCGTCGATGGCTTCCGCAAGGCCGGACTTCCGGAGTGACGTAGCGGGCCGATGCCTTGGCCGGCGCGATCACCGGCCTGGGCCTCCGCCGTGAAAGCTGGCGAGCTACTCCTCAGAGCGCCCCGTGGCGTTGCGATCGCGCTCATATCGTCTCTTCAACGGAAACGGCGGCAACCAGGCCTCGCGCCGGATGGTCCAGCTTTCATAGGTTGGCGTCAGCTGGTCAGGGGCATCCAGGGAGCCGAGATTCACTTCGATTTCGTCGCCGCTGCGTCCGAAAATCGGCGAGCCGCAGCGGGGACAGAAGAACCGCCCGCGGTAGTCGCGTATTTCGCCATCGACCGTCACCGCGCCCTCGGGGAACACCGCGGACGCGTGAAACAGCGCGCCATGATGCTTGCGGCAGTCGAGACAGTGACAAAGGCCGACCCGGTATGGGCGTCCCGACGCCACAAACCGGACATTGCCGCAGCGGCAACCGCCCGTGAAACGGTCCATGTTGCGCCTCTTCTTCAAAATCAAGCGGTCGGAATGCGTATACCGACCAGCGCTGTCCCTGCAATTGCCCGCACCGGGCGCCCCCGGCCTCGCCACTGAAGCCGCTGCGCACGGCCTTCGCGGGATAAGTTCGCCTCAAGCCGCCCGGCTCCGCGAATTCCTCGCAAGCAAGGCTTCCTGGCGCGTCAGAAGCGCATGTCGATCCTGCCTTTGAGCGCGTGGTCTCTCGTCCGCTCACCGAGGCTTGCGGCATAGGTCAGGCCGAGGGTGGTGGTCTGGGTCGCGCGCCAGTCGAGCCCGGCCTCCAGCGCCAGCGCGTTGCGGTCGATGGCAGCGGCGAAGACGCGCGCGGGCGTCGTCCCCGTAGCGAAGGCGGTCAGCGCCTGAGGGGTCAGTTCGCCAAAGCCATGGCGCCAGCCGAGCATGGCACGGGCGAAGAACGGCGTCGGGCCAAGCTGCGCCTCGGCGCGCAGGCCAAGCGTGCTGAAGCCGAGGACCTGCTCGGAGGAGCGCAGTCCCAGCGCCGCCGCCCCGCCCTGCTCGATGCCGGCCTCGCTGGAGACGCGCAGCAGCGCGAGCTGGGCGAAGGGTTCGAGCGCGATGCCCTGCCAGGCAAAGCCATAGCCGAGCTCGGCGAAGGCCTGAGCCAGCGCGCCCGGCCGCTGCGAGCGCAGCAGATCGCCAAAACCGCGGATCGCGACCTGGCGGCGGATGTCGCTCTCGGACCAGGAATAGGCCAGGCCAGCATCGAGGCGGACGGCGCCGAAGCGGCCCCCGGCATAGAGCGCGGCATGGCCGCTCTCGATCCGGCCAGAGGACAGCCTGGCGTCGAGATCGAAGCGCGACTGGGTATAGCCGCCGGCGACGCCGACGCGCAGCGTACCGGAGTCGGTCTCGGAGAGCAGCATGTCGGCGCCGAGAATGGCGCCGCCGGTGCGGCGCGACAGCGAGGCCGCGCTGCCGTCGGCATTCGTGTTCGCCTGGCCGCCGATCGCTTCGCCCCAGAGCGCGTAGCGCGGCTCGCCCCGCGGCGCCGGCATCACGGTCGCGCTCTTGCGCCCCGGCAGATCGGCGCTGAACCCCGCGGCGATCTGCCCGCCTCCTTGCGTCAACAGCGGCCGGCGCAGGCGGGCCAGAATCGCCTCGCGAACGAGCGCGCTTTCGCCGATCGCGGCCGACACCGCCTGGGCATGCGCCTCGCCCGAGAGCAGGTCGAAGCCAGCGCGCGCCTCGGCCGCCGTCGCCGAGAGCAGCGCGTCATGGATCGGATTGCCGACGCTCAGCCGTTCGACCGCGCTCGCGATGAACCCCTGATTGCGTGTCTGCGCGACACCCGCGAACCCGGTCTGGTTGCGCGCCATCGTCAGCGTGACGGTGTTGCTGTCATAGCTCAGCGTCGGCGTCAGGAAGGCCAGGTTCGAGGTGACATTGGCGAAGCGACCGGTCACGCCCGCGCCGGCCGTCAAGATGGTGTAGTGCGTCGCCGCGGCGTAGTTGCCGGTCTCGGCCAGCACCGCAACCGTGCCGCCCGACAAGGTCGCCAGTCCCGAGGCGACGATCCGGTCGCTGCTCCCCGCCGCATTGACCTCGACCTGATAGATCGAGCCCGCCCCGAAGGCGACATTGCCTGCGACCGTCAGCGTGCCGATCGAGTTGCCGGGAGCCGCAAAGCCGCCGTTCTGAACAATGAGCCCGCCGATGGTGCCATTGCCGCCCAACGTCGCGCCATCCTGAACAGTGACGCTCGAGTTCGCCAGCGAGCCATTCACCGCAAGGCGCCCAGCCTGAACCGAGGTCGGCCCCGTCACCGGGCTGTTCCCGGTGAGGTTCAGGCTGCCGGAGCCAACCTTGGTGAAGGGACCGCTGCCGGTGAGCGGAGCGGACATGGTCTCGGCATTGCCGTTGGTGTCGACGGTAAAGCCGCCTGAATCGACGGTAATGGGGCGGTCGAGCGAGCCCGCATAGTCGAACCGGAGGACACCGCCACCGAAGGTGACAGGGCCGCTGCCGAGCGCAGCGGGAGCAGCAATGACCAGGGTTCCGCCATTCACCCGGGTCCCACCCGTGTAGGTGTTGGTCCCGGTGAGCGTCAGAGCGCCGGCGCCGTCCTTCGTGAGCGATCCGGACCCGCTGATATTGCCTGAGAAAGTGCCGTCCACGGGCTGGTTGAACACCAGGACCGCATTGTTGAGAACCGGTCCTTTGAGGCTGGTCGTATTGGCCACCAGGACGCCGCCCGAAATCGTCGTGCCGCCGGCATAGGTATTGGCGCCGGAGAGCGTCAGAGTTCCCGCGCCGAGCTTGGTCAGGCCGCCTGGGCCACCAAGTACTGCTGAAATACCGATATTGTGGCCATTGCTGTCGATGAAGGCGCCGCCAGTGCCGATCACCACATCTCCGGGAGCAAAGCCATAGCGATAATCGGCCTGAGCTGCGAGAAAATTGACCCTGTCGACGCTGGCGCGAAGGATCCCGCCGTCAAGATTGAGCGTGGCATCGCCGGTGCGCCCATCGCCAAGCCCCTTTGCCATCAGGCCGGTCGTCAGCACGCCTCGATTCCCGGCCGTACCGCTCAGGGTCACTATCCCCTGTGCCCCTGGAACCACGCCCATCCAGGTGACGGGGGCGCTGACAGCTCCGCCATTGTCGATCGTTACGGTGCCGTTGCCATACCAGCCAACGACGAGTGTATCACTGTTGGTCCATTGCGAGCCGGAGCCGCTCACGGTCACGATGCCGGTCCCGCCGGCATTGTCGCCGACCTGGCCCGCCGTGTTGCTGACGCTCCCTCCATTCAGGATATTCAGGAAACCAAAACCGGAACTGCCCACGCCGATGGAGATGGCGCCGGTGCTGGTCCATGCCGAATTTGCGTCCCGTACCGTCACCGTACCCGTGACGTTGTCGGAGCCGACGCGGGCCGTGGTGCCGAAGACCTGGCCGCCAGATTCGATGATCAGGCTGCCGCCGAGCAGATTACCAACCATGAGGTTGTTCGGGATGTTCCAGGGCGAGGGCTGGGTACCCGGTACCGTAACGACTGCGCCTTCGACCACGGTATTGAATGATTGGGCTTGAGCAGGGCCGATCAGCAGGACCAGCACCGCTGTCGAGGCTGCCGCCAGCAAGGCGGCATGCGAGGATGGTGCCTTGGGCTGCGCTGTCTGCATCGAGCCCTTGAGACCGGGCTGAACGAGAATATGGGAAGACGGGCGCATGATCTCTCCAGGCGAATCGCAGCACGCGTCAAGCGGCCTGAAGTGTCGGGGCGCGACAAGATCAAGGGCATCGCAATCCACCGGATCGACGGCCCCAGGCGGCTTTCCCTGCAGATGTGACCAGACGGCAACTGTTTCCGGAGCAACAGCGGCCCGCGAGCTCGGAATGAGCCGGACTGGCCCTCCTGCGAGCCTTTCGCGGGTGTCGTCTGAGCCGCGAGCTATCGGGCGTTTGGCGACAAGTCCGGCTCGACGCTGAAGTCCATGTCGGCGTCGTCCGGCCACCAGCTTGCAGCCGATCATTCGCAGCAGGCCTTTCCGCCCGCGATGTCCGCCTCGGCTTAGACACCCAGCGGCGAGGCGCCATCCACCACGCCAGTGAGCGCTCCAGCCCCGGTCGAATACACGACTGCGCGGGGTGTTCGCAGTCTGATTTCGCGCCCTACGACCGACGGGCCCCGGCCGAGAGGCGCACGGCCTCGGCAATCTGCGCAAACTGCTTCGCCAGCGGGCTCGTCTTGCGCCAGACCATGCCGATCGTGCGCGACGGCTGGGGATCCTTGAAGCGCGTGACTGAGACCGAAGCCGAGCGTGTCTCGACCGCGACCGCCATCTCGGGAATCACGGTGACGCCCAGGCCGGCATCGACCATCTGGACCAATGTCGACAGGGAGCTTGCGTCCAGCAGATCGCGTGGCTGCATGGCGCGTGGGGTCTTGTTGCAGAACGACAGAGCCTGCTCGCGAAAGCAATGCCCCTCCTCCAGCAGCAGCAACCGCATTTCGTGAAGATCTTCGCGATTGGGGGCTGGCTTTCCCTCATCCTCGCGCGGCCTGACCAGGACGAAGCGTTCCGTGAAGAGCGCGGCCTCGGTCAGCGAAGGCTCCGATACCGGTAGCGCCACGACCGCCATGTCGAGCCGGCCTTCATTCAGCTCCTGGACAAGTTTTGGCGTCAGCGTCTCGCGGACATGAAGGTCCAGCCCCTCATAGAGGCTGGTCAGGTCGGCGATGAGGCCCGGCAACAGATAGGGCGCGACCGTCGGGATCACGCCGATGCGCAGCCTGGCGACCAGCCCGCCGCGCGAGCTGCGCGCATAGTCTTCAAGCTCATCGACCGAGCGCAGGATGTCCTTGGTCCGAAGCGCGATCTCTTCGCCAAAACTCGTCAGCCGGACCTGGCGCCGGTCCCTTTCGAAAAGCTCGGCGCCGAGCTCTTCCTCGAAGGCCTTGATCTGCATCGACAGAGCTGGCTGGGAGATGGCGCAGCTCTCCGCCGCGCGTCCGAAGTGGCGGTGGCGGCCCAGCGCCTCGAAATAGCGCAGCTGCTTCAGTGTCAGGTTCGTCATAATCTTAGCTTATCGACGCAATCAGAAAATCAGAATTAATATAATGAAACCCTTTTGCTAAGAGGCTCCTTGCGACGACGAGGAGCAGGCAATGCCGAGACCGCCCCGCATGATCAAGACCGGTGGCGTTCCGCTCATGGCCGACCTGGCCCAGTCCAGCCGCCAGCGCCCGTCGATCGTTCCTGTTTCCAGCCACCCGGCTGGCAGGCCTGCCAGGCAGGCCATGAAAGCGGATCGCCTGCCCTGGCACCGACCCGCCCGTGATTGAGAAACGCGCAAGCAGCGTAACGTGAACTGGAGAGAATCATGAATGCGAAATCTGAGGGTGGAGCTGGGAAATGCCCGGTCGCTCACGGGACCAGCGGGACCCAGAGCCGCGACTGGTGGCCCAACCAGCTACGCGTCGACCTGCTGAGCCAGCACTCCTCAAAGTCCGATCCGCTGGACCAGGCCTTCGACTACCGCCAGGAATTCAGCAAGCTCGACTACGAAGAGCTGAAGAACGACCTGCGCAAGCTGATGACCGACTCGCAGGACTGGTGGCCTGCCGATTTCGGCCATTACGGCCCGCAATTCGTCCGCATGTCCTGGCACGCCGCCGGCACCTATCGCCTGAGCGACGGCCGTGGCGGTGCTGGCCGCGGCCAGCAGCGCTTCGCCCCGCTCAACAGCTGGCCGGACAACGTCAATATCGACAAGTCGCGCCGCCTGCTCTGGCCGATCAAGCAGAAATACGGCCAGCGGATCTCCTGGGCCGACCTGATGATCCTCACCGGCAATGTCGCGCTGGAGACGATGGGCTTCCGCACCTTCGGCTTCGCTGCCGGCCGAGCCGATAGCTGGGAGCCCGATCTCGACGTCAACTGGGGTTCCGAGACCGCCTGGCTGACGCATCGCCCGCTCGACACGTTCGATGCGCCGCTCAGCGCCACCGAGATGGGTCTGATCTACGTCAATCCGGAGGGCCCCGGCGCCAATGGCGACCCGCTTTCGGCGGCCCATTTCATCCGTGAGACCTTCGCCCGCATGGCGATGAACGACGAGGAGACCGTCGCGCTGATCGGCGGCGGCCATACCTTCGGCAAGACCCATGGCGCAGCGCCCGAATCCCACAAGGGACCGGAGCCCGAGGGCGCCGGCCTGGAGGCGCAGGGGCTGGGCTGGGCCAGCAATTACGGCACCGGCCATGGCGCCGACACTGTCGGCAGCGGCATCGAGGTCACCTGGACTCAGACGCCGGCGCAGTGGAGCAACCACTTCTTCGAGAACCTGTTCAAGTTCGAATGGGTGCAGACGCGCAGCCCCGGCGGCGCCATCCAGTGGGAGGCGAAGGACGCCGAGGACGTCATCCCCGACGCCCATGATCCGTCGAAGAAGCACAAGCCGACGATGCTGACGACCGATCTGTCGCTGCGCGTCGACCCCGTCTACGAGAAGATCTCGCGCCGCTTCCTGCAGAATCCGCAGGCCTTCGCCGAGGCCTTCGCCCGCGCCTGGTTCAAGCTGACCCATCGCGATCTCGGCCCGCGTTCGCGCTATCTCGGACCGGAAGTGCCCCGGGAAGAGCTGACCTGGCAGGATCCGGTGCCGGCCATCGAGCATCCGCTGATCAATGACGAGGATGTCGCTGCGCTGAAGGCCAAGGTCCTGGCCTCGGGCCTGAGCGTCTCCGAGCTCGTCGGCACCGCCTGGGCCTCGGCCTCGACCTTCCGCGGCGGCGACAAGCGCGGCGGCGCCAATGGCGCGCGCGTTCGCCTCGCGCCGCAGAAGGACTGGGAGGTCAACCAGCCCCTGCAGCTCGCCAATGTGCTCAAGGTCCTCAAGGGCATCCAGTCGGAGTTCAACCTGGCCGCGACCGGCGGCAAGGAGGTCTCCCTGGCCGACCTGATCGTGCTGGCGGGCAATGCCGGCGTCGAGCAGGCGGCGAAGGCTGCCGGCCAGGCCGTGACCGTGCCGTTCGCGCCGGGCCGCACCGATGCCTCGCAGGGGCAGACGGACATCCACGCCTTCAACGTGATGGAGCCGCAGGCGGATGGCTTCCGCAACTACCAGAAGGCGACCCTCAAGGTGCCGGCCGAGGTGGCCCTGATCGACAAGGCGCAGCTGCTGACGCTGACCGCGCCCGAAATGACCGTGCTGGTCGGTGGACTGCGCGCGATCAACATCAATGTCGATGGCACGAGCCACGGCGTCCTGACCGACCGGCCCGGCGCGCTGACGAACGACTTCTTCGTCAACCTGCTGGACATGGGCACGCAGTGGAAGGCGAAGCCTGAGTCCAAGGACGTCTTCGAGGGCACCGACCGCAAGAGCGGCGCCCCGAAATGGACGGGCACGCGCGTCGACCTGGTGTTCGGGTCGAACTCGGTGCTGCGCGCGCTGGCCGAGGTCTATGCCAGCTCGGACGCGCAGGCGAAGTTCGTGAAGGACTTCGTTGCGGCCTGGACCAAGGTGACGAACCTCGATCGCTTCGATCTGGTCTGATCCGGACGAAGAATACATTCAGCGGCCGCTCCCGGGCGGCCGCTGATCCTCTGCCCTTGCGCGCGAGCCAGGGTCTGCTCCTGGCTGGGGGTAAGCGAGAGCCCGGCGCCACGGACGTCCATGGGCCCCGCCCGGCCTTGCAAGATCCGGCTATTCCGGCCATCTGATGCGCCGAGTTCCCCAGCCAGACAGCATGCAGCCATGACAACCCAGACCGCCGAAAGCCGCAGCTTCGAAGCCGATGTCTCCCGCCTGCTCCACATGATGGTGCATTCGGTCTATTCGGACCGGGATGTCTTCCTGCGGGAGCTGATTTCCAACGCCGCCGATGCCAGCGAGAAGCTGCGCTACGAGGCGATCGCCAGGCCAGAGCTTCTCGGCGACGACCTGAAGCTCGCCATCACGATCGCGGCCAACCCGGAGGCCGGTACGCTCGTCATTGCCGATAACGGCATCGGCATGAGCCGCGACGAGATGATCGAGGCGCTCGGCACCATCGCCCGCTCCGGCACGCGCGGCTTCATGGAGCGCATCGCGACCGCCGAGGGCAAGGAAGGCGCGCAGCTCATCGGCCAGTTCGGCGTCGGCTTCTACTCGGCCTTCATGGTCGCGGACAAGGTCGAGGTCGTCAGCCGCCGCGCCGGCAGCGACGAGGCCTGGCTCTGGTCATCGGACGGCAAGGGCGAATTCACCGTCGCCCCCGTCGCGCTGGACGATGCCCCCCAGCGCGGCACGCGCGTGACGCTGCATCTGATGGAGGATGCCAAATCCTATGCCGAGCGCTGGACGCTGGAGCGCATCGTCAGGGATCAGTCCGGCCATGTGCCGGTGCCGATCTCGCTGATCGAGAAGCCGGGCGCGGAGGCAACCACGCTGGCCGACGGCGCGGCGCTCTGGGCCAAGCCCAAGAGCGAGATCAGCGCGCAGGACTACACGGATTTCTATCGCAGCGTCGCCGCGCAATACGACGAGCCGAGCGCGACGATCCATTTCCGGGCCGAGGGCCGCCACGAATACACCGCGCTGCTCTTCGTGCCGGGCGGGCGCCCCTTCGACCTGTTCGATGCCGATCGCAAGGGCCGCATCAAGCTCTATGTGAAGCGCGTCTTCATCACCGATGAGGCGGAGTTCCTGCCACGCTATCTGCGCTTCGTGCGCGGCATCGTCGACACCGCCGATCTGCCGCTGAACGTCTCGCGCGAGATGATCCAGGACAGCCCGCTGCTGAGCGCGATCAAGAAGGGCGTGACCAGCCGCGTCCTCTCCGAGCTGTCGAAGCTCGCCGAACAGGACGGCGATACCTTCGCCAGGATCTGGGAGAATTTCGGCGCGGTCATCAAGGAAGGGATCTACGAGGATTTCGAGCGTCGCGCCCAGTTGCTCGGCCTCGCCCGCTTCAAGACGACGGCCGCAAGCGACGGCCGGCGCAGCCTGAAGGACTATGTCGCGGCGCTCAGGGAGAACCAGACGGCGATCTACTATATCGCCGGCGACGATGCAGGCCGGATCGCGGATTCCCCGCAGCTCGAAGGTTTTCGGGCGCGCGGCATCGAGGTGCTGCTGCTGAGCGACCCCGTCGACAGCTTCTGGGTCTCGGGAGCGCCAGAATTCGAGGGCAAGCCGTTCAAGTCGGTGACGCAAGGCGCAGCCGATCTCAGCCTGATCCCCCTGCTCGACAATGCGACGCCGCCCTCTTCCGAGACGAGCGAGGCGGTTCAGGCCTTGCTCGCGGCGATGAAGGAGGTTCTCGCGGGTGAGATCGCCGATGTCAGGGCCTCCGACCGGCTGACCGACAGCGCGGTCTGCCTTGTCGCTGCGGAAGACGGCCCGGATCGTCAGTTCGAGCGGCTCTTGACCGCGGGCGGGCGCATCGAGAGCGCCAGCAAGCCGATCCTCGAGGTCAATCCGCGGCACGCGATGATCGTCGGGTTGGCCGGCGTCCGGGACGAGGCCGTGCGCAGCGATGTCGCGAACCTCCTGCTCGATACCGCCCGCGTGCTCGACGGCGAGCGCCCCACCGATGCCAAGGCGTTCTCCGAGCGCCTGAGCCGGCTGATCGCGCTTGGCCTGGCAGCCTCGTAAAGACCGCATGCAGCGTGCGTGCCCGTCCGGCACGCACGCCCTCTCGGCTCCAGACGAAGGCGCCGGCCACTATCTCCCGGATTGCTTGCAGGCGTCGAACGAAAGCCGGAGAGCTGGCGGGAGCCGATCCGGCCGCGTCGTTGAAGCGACTTTTCCCACGCAAGACCAAGGAGTTGCGGGAGAACTCTGCAACATTGAATCGTCTGGATGGGCCGGCTTCAGGCGGTGAGCATGAGCCTCAGGCGCCAGTCAGCTGCGCCTGCAGATCGGCGAAATCCGTGAACACCAGATCCGGCCATTGCGCGAGCAACGCCGCAGGGGCGTTGTAGCCGAAGGTCACTGCGCCGCAGGCCATCCCGGCCTTGCGGGCGGCCTCGATGTCGCGAAGCTCATCGCCGATCGCAATCGCGCGCTCCCGGGGGACGCCAAGCCGCTTCGCGACAGCCTTGAACTTGGCGCTCTTTCCCCAGAGCGAGGCACCGCAATCGAAGGCACTGACATGGTCCGCGGCCCTGCCCAGCGTTCGCCGGATCGTCTCCTCCGCATTGGAGCTGACGACGGCGATCCTGATGCCATGACGGGCGAGGTTTGCGAGCGCCTGTTCGACCCCGTCAAAGAGACGAACCTCGCCCTGGCTCTGCGCATTGAGCTGACGCATATGCGCGGCGATCGCGGGGAGTTTCCACAGGGGAACACCGAGATGGGCAACGATCTCGCGGCTGCCAAGGGCCCGCAGATCGTCCCTCTCCTGCTCCTGGACCTCGCGGAAGCCAAATCGCCGGGCGGTCTCGTTCAGCACCGAACAGAACCATGGAAAACTATCGGCAAGCGTGCCGTCGAAATCGAAGATGGCAAGAGAGTAGCGAGGCATGACAGCAGGGGAACGTGTGAGAGCTTTGCCGGCAATACCCTTATTGGCGGCGGTGGAGGACATTCATTCGAATGAGATGCGGCCTGTCCGGTAGCGTTTTGCTGGCGCCAAGGACAGCGGCATTTTGGGGAATGAGCCCATTTTGGGATTTTCACCGGTCAGTCGTCAGCAACATGGTCCGGCCCAGTGCGGGGTCGCGCGCTGACGCTGTGTTACGGAACTCACGATCAGGCGTGACGCAACTGGATCAGGCGGCGCGAGCCCCCGCTCTTCGAGCGTCTCGATGATGAGGTCGCGCGCATCCGATCATCGGACTTGGCAAAGATACCAGCAAGTACGCTCGCGGAGATCCGATCCGGAACAGGACGAGCGGCATTCCGGGCATGTGCGAGGATAGGATCATCTTTAAGCTTCGCCCTCGCGCAGCCGGTACTTTCCCTCCATAGTATGCAGCAACCGGATGCCGATTCGAGAGACCGTGAAGCGCGTCGCCATTTCGCTCGTCCCACTGTCTCTGCTCATCGGCTGCGGCGCGGCACGGGCGGCGTCGGATGCGCGGGACATCGTCAGGCAGAGCATCGGGCGCTGGGATTTGCAGGCCGACATGCCGGCAGAGATCGTCAAGCCGCGGTCCTGGCTCGACTGGCTGAAGCTCGATCTGTCGCCCGAGACGGTAAGGATCATGCTCTGGGGCGCCGTCATCCTGGGCATCGCCGTGACGATCTGGTCCCTGCGCGACAGCCTCCCAGCCTTCAGCAGGTCGCGCAAGATCGCAGCACGGGAGGCGCTGCGCCCCGCCTCCAACCCGTCGAGCCGGATGGAGGACGCGCAGGTCGAGGCCGACGATCTCGCGAGCCAGGGACATTATGGCGAGGCGATGCATGTGCTGCTGCTGAAGAGCCTGGCCGAAATCCGGATGCGTCTCGGCGTCAGCTTCGCGGCATCGTTGACGAGCCGCGAGATCGTGCGGCGGGTACAGCTGCCGCAGGCCGGGCGCGGCGCTCTTGCCGCGATCGTTCATTCGGTCGAGCGAACCTATTATGGCGGCCGGCAGGCGAACCGCGAGGACTATGCCGGCTGTCGCGAAGAATTCGACATGCTGAAACGCTCCCTTGCCGCGGTCCCGGCCTGATGAGCACCGCGACCTTCCAGCCCCGCGTCCTGGCCGCGCTGGCGGCAGCGCTCGGCGCGCTATTTGCCGCGTCGCTCCTGCTGACGGGCGCCGGCGGGCTCAACACCCCGGGCAACGCGTTCGGCGCCAACAGCTATTCCCGCTCGGCGGTCGGTCATCTCGCCGTCTTCGAACTGGTCCAGGCTCTCGGCCATAAGGCCGTACGGGGCGAGCATCAACCGCTCGCCATGCTGGGATCGAACGGCGTTCTCGTCCTGGCCGAGCCCTCCGGCAATCTCAGCGGCGAGGACGATCGCAACAAGGTCCTGAGCGCGAAGACGATCCTGCTCGTCCTGCCGAAATGGAGCGTGCGCGGGGACGAACGACGCCGCGACTGGATCGGCGCAGTGGAGCTTGCGCCCGTGCTGCGCGCCCAAGCGGTTCTCAGCGCCGTGGCCAATGGCGGCGAGATCGTCCGCGTAGCGCCTCCCGCCTCCTCTCAGCCGAACATCGCCTCGGTCGCACCCACGGTGCATGGCCAGATGCAGCTCATCAAGGGCTCGAAGCTAAAGCCCCTGATCGCCTCCAGCGATGGCATCCTGCTGGGGGAACTGCAGGAGGGCACTCGGCGTATCTGGATCCTGTCGGACCCCGATCCGCTCGAAAATCACGGCATCGGGAAGGATCGCAACGCCGATTTCGTCCGGGATATCGTCGCGGCCCTGCTTGGAGGACAGAACGGCACACTGGTCTTCGACGAGACGATCCACGGCTTCCAACGGTCCCCGCCCAATCTCCTGAAATTCCTCTACGAATTTCCGTTCAACCTTGCGCTTCTCCAGTTCATCGCCGGCCTCGCGCTCCTCCTCTTCGCCGCAATGGGCCGCTTCGGCGCTGCGCAGACCCTTCCGCGCCAGGTCGAGGCCGGCCGGCATGCCTTGATCGGCAACGCCGCCTCGCTGATCGACCATGCTGGCCACCATGCCGCGATCCTGCACCGCTATATCGGCCTGGCGCTGCAGGATGCCGCCCGGATCCTCCATGCCCCGCCACGGCTGGCGGGGCCGGAACTCGTCGCATGGCTCGGCAAGACCGCAGCCGAACGCGGCATCGACACGACATCCCTCGAAACACTGGAGCGAGCGGCCAAGGCCAGGCCCCGCGACCTCGCTTCGCTGCTCACCGCGGCGCAGACGATCCATCGATGGCGCAAGGATCTGGTGAATGGAATTCCGCAACGTCTCGGCGATCACTGAACAGATCCGCAACGAGATCCGAAAGGCCGTCGTCGGCCATGACGAGGTCGTCGAACTGATGCTCGTCAGCCTGCTCTGCGGCGGGCATGTGCTGCTGGAAGGCGTTCCCGGCACCGCAAAGACGCTTCTCGGGCAGTCCTTCGCCACCGGCCTGTCGCTGCGCTTCGGGCGTATCCAGTTCACGCCCGACATGATGCCCGGCGACCTGCTCGGCACCAACCTGTTCAACTTCCAGACGAGCAGCTTCACCCTGACGCACGGGCCGATCTTCGCCGACATCCTGCTCGCCGACGAAATCAACCGCACTCCGCCGAAGACGCAGGCCGCGCTGCTGCAGGCGATGAATGAACGCAATGTCACGATCGACGGGGTCACCCATCCGCTGGGCGATGCGTTCATGGTGGTCGCGACGCAGAACCCGATCGAACAGCAGGGCACGTACCCCCTGCCCGAGGCTCAGCTCGATCGCTTCCTGTTCAAGATCAACCTGACCTATCCGAGCAGGGAGGAGGAGTGCGACATCGTGGGTCGCCATGGGCACCGCACCGCCATGCCCAGGCTCTCGGAATTCGGACTGTCGGCCGTCGTGACGGAGGCGCAACTGCTCGCTGCGCGCGACCTTGTCGCCCGGATCAATCTCGGCGCGCCCCTCGTCGCCTATATCGTCGACATCATTCGCGCGACGCGCAGCCACCCTGCCATCGAAACCGGCGCCTCGACCCGCGCCGCAACCATGCTGGCTTCGGCAAGCCGGGCCCGGGCAACCACGCAGGGCCGCGACTTCGTCATTCCCGACGACGTCAAGTTCCTCGCGCTGCCGCTGCTGCGCCATCGGATCGTGCTAGCGCCCAACGCCGAGATCGAGGGCCTGGTCAGCGACAGCGTTGTCAGCGAATTGCTCGACCAGGTCGCCGTACCGCGATGATCAGGCCGACGCTGCGCGCGGTTCTGGTCTTCGGAGCGACCCTCCCGGTCGCTGTCATCCTGCTGGCCTATGACGCGGCGCTCTGGCCGATCTCGCTCGATCTTGCCCTGTTCGTCCTGGCGCTGATCGCGGTCGATGCCGTGCTCTGCGTCCGGCCCTCCCGCCTGGAGATCGCAACCGATGCACCAAGCCGGCTCTTCATCGGCAGCGAGGGCGAGTTGACGGTCAAAATCGGCGTCGCCAGCGCCGCGCGCGGACTCGTTTTCGATGTGCTTGCCGAGCAGCGCGGCGACCTCGCCCCACCCGAACTGCGCCGGCTGCCGGTCACGCCCGGCCAAGCCGGCGAGACGACGCTGCCGCTCTTGCCGCATCGTCGCGGCCGCCTATCCATCGATGCCCTGTGGCTTCGCTGGCAAGGGCCACTCGGCCTGGCCACGCGCGCCCATCGGCGGCCGCTGACTCTGGCACTCGACGTCGTTCCCGACATTCGCGGCATCGCTTCGGCCGGCATACAGTTCTTCAGCCGGGACGCGATCGACGGCATCCGTGTCCAGCGCCAGAAGGGCGAAGGCACCGAATTCGAAGCGCTGCGGGAGCATGTTCCGGGCATCGACAACCGCTTCATCGACTGGAAACGCTCCGCCAAGCATCTCAAATTGCTGTCCAAGGAGTTTCAGGTCGAGCGCAACCACCAGATCATCCTCGCCTTCGACACCGGCTACCTGATGGCCGAACCGATCGACGGCCTCTCCCGTCTCGACCACGCAATCCATGCCGGCCTGCTGCTCGGCTGGGTCTCGCTGCGCAGCGGCGATTATGTCGGCAGCTTCGGCTTCGATGCACGCATCCGGCAGTTCATGCTGCCGTCGCGCGGCATGAGTTCTTTCGCCCGGCTTCAGAACGCCTCCAGCCAGCTCGGCTACCAGACTGAAGAAACCAACTTCACCCTTGGACTGGCCGAGCTCAATGCGCGCCTGAAACGGCGGGCGCTCGTGGTGCTGTTCACGGAATTCATCGATACGACCACCGCCCAACTGCTGCTGGAAAGCCTGCAGCGCATGGCAAACCGCCATGCCGTAATCTTCGTCACCCTGCGCGATCCGCTGCTGCCGAGCATCGTCGAAGCAAAGCCCGAGCGCTTTCAATCGGTCGCCGAGGCGGTCGTTGCCCACGACCTGCTGCGGGAACGTGCCGTCGTGCTGGAGCGGCTGACGCGCATGGGCGTGCATTGCCTGGAGATCCCACCGCGCGGACCGGCCGTCGGCCTCGTCAATCGCTACCTCCAGATCAAGCAAAGGGGGCTGTTATAGACCCGCGCGCGCGCTCGCCCGGCGCCCAGCCGGCTCCCGTACCGACAATCTCGCTACGCAGCAGCGAGTTCCGCAAGAGCCGCGAAACGGCCTGGCGGACGCTCGAAGCCTTGATTTCTCGCGTCGAGAAGAAAGGCATCGCCAGGCTTTCCGCGGAGGAGCTGCAGCAACTGCCGCTGCTTTACCGGACGGCGGCGTCCTCGCTTTCGGTGGCGCGCTCGATCGCGCTCGACCGCAACCTGATCCTCTATCTCGAGGGGCTGGTGCTGCGGGCCTTCTTTGTCGTCTACGGGCCGCGGGCCGGCATTCTGGAGAGCTTCATTCAGTTCCTGAAGCACGGCTTCCCGGCCGCGATCCGCAAGGCCGGCTGGCATATCCTGATTGTGGCTCTCGCCCTTGCGGCCGGTACCGTCATCGGCTTCATGCTCGTAGCCCCCAACGAAGCCTGGTTCAGCTCGCTTGTGCCGGAGGCTCTTGCGGGCGGCCGTGGAGCAGCCAGCACGGCCCAGCAGTTGCGTGAAGAGGAAATCTTCGCGCCCTGGCCTGGCTTCGTGGATTCCTTCGTCGTCTTCGCCAATTTCCTCTTCCGCCACAACGCCACCATCGGGATCATGACCTTTGGGCTCGGCATTCTCGGCGGCGTGCCGACGCTGCTCCTCATCGGCTATCAGGGGGTCGTGCTCGGCGCCTTCTTCGCCCTGCACTATAATCGCGGCCTGCTCTACGATTTCATCGGCTGGGTTTCGATCCACGGCGTCACCGAGATCGGCGCCCTGATCCTGTGCGGAGCGGGCGGCCTGGTCATTGCGGAGAAAATCCTGTTTCCCGGGCGCTATTCGCGCATCGACAACCTGGCACTGGCGGGCAAAGCGGCGGCGGGGCTTGCCGGAGGCGCCGTGCTGATGCTGTTTGCGGCGGGGCTCATCGAGGGCGGCCTGCGCCAGCTGATCGCCTCAACGCCGTGGCGCCTGGCCATCGGGTTTGCGACCGGGCTGCTATGGGCCACCTATTTCCTCTCGAACCGTGGGCGGGTGAGCGATGGCGCAGCGGCTTGACCGGATCAACCGCCTGCTCGATGGCGTCACCCGCAATCGCCGAGAGATCACCAGCCCGGAAGGCATCGTGCTGGAAGTGGACATCGCCAATCCCGGCGAGCGCCTCGTCGCCTTCCTGATCGATTTCCTGTTCTGGATGCTGGGGACGATCCTGCTCTACGTGATCCTGAGACTTATGCTCGCCGAGAACTTCAACGGATCGGTGGCCATCACGATCGTGCTCTTCGTTTCCTTCCTGCTGCGGAACCTCTACTTCATCCATTTCGAGCTGCAGAGCCAGGGTGCGACGCCGGGCAAGCGCATCACGAGCCTGAAGGTGATAGACCGCGGCGGCGGCCCTCTCCTCCCCGGAGCGATCATTGCCCGCAATCTGACCCGCGAGGTCGAGATCTTCCTGCCGCTCGGGCTCTTCTTCGCAGTCCCCCAGATGGATGCGGGCGCGAGCTTCTGGACCGCAGCGACCTATTTCGGCTGGGCGCTTGCCGTCTCGGCCCTGCCCTTCTTCAACCGTGACCGTCTGCGTGCCGGTGACCTGATTGCCGGAACGATGGTGATATCCGTACCACGGCGCGCCCTGCTGGCCGAGCTCGCAAGGGACAGCGCGCGCTATGTCTTCAGCCGCAGCCAACTCGAAGCCTACGGCGCCTTCGAACTGCAGGTGCTCGAGGAATTGCTGCGCCGGCCGACCTCACCCGACACCACGCTCATGCAGCAGCAGGTCTGCACCAAGATCTGCCGCAAGATCGGCTGGACGGAGCCTGTGCCTGCCGCCGAAGCGCTGGACTTCCTGAGGGCCTTCTACACCGCCGAACGCGCCCATCTCGAACGCGAACAGCTGTTCGGCCATTATCGCGCCGACAAGACGGAAGCGGCGGCCACCCGTCGGTAGCCGCCGTCCAGACAGGCGCAGGGGCCTTGCGTGCCCGCTCAATCGAAGACGTTGGCCAATGTGTCGAGATCGATGCCTTCCTTCGCCGCCCGAAGATCGTGGTAGATCACGGCGCTCAGCACGGCGCCAAACGAGGTCGAGACGACCTGCCAGGCGAAGCTCAACAGCGTTCCCGGAATGCTCTCGCCGCCGATCTTGGCCAGCACGAGGCCGCCCATGATCGCGATGACGACCACCAACAGGAACAATCCGAAAATCTGCCAGCGATAGCCCTTGGTCAGCGCGACGCTGCGCTTCAGGCTCGCCATCACGCCGGACTTCTCGATGACGCAGGCAGGGATCGCGACGTAGAGCATGCAGCCGAGGATGATACCCGGCACGATGAAGAGAACCATGCCGAGGACAGTCGCAAAACCGATCAGGATCGAGACGCCAATGACGGGCACCGCGCGCGCCAGGCCGATCCGGAAGGATTCGCCAATCGTGAAGGGCTGGCCCCGCATGTCCTGGAACGCGCCATAGAGGCTCGTCGCCTGCGCAATGCTCTGGAACACTACGGTCAAGATGGCGGTTAGTGCTCCGGCGACGGCAAATTCCGCTCCCGGGGTCCCGGAACCTGACGCAGATACTAGAGTCAGGATGAGCAACGGCGCCATTGGCAGGAGCGCCAGCAGCGTGAACTTCCAGAATTGATGGCCAAGAATCGCGAAGGTCTTATTCATCACGGTGCCCACGCGGAATTGCGCAGGCGCGGCCGAAAGGCCGCCAGCAACGATATCAGTCATTGAATCCCCCGCCTTGCTACAACGAGAGACTGGCATGACGCGTTTGCCAGGGCAAACCAAAGTCGGGACATGTCTCCTCGACTGCTTAACGCAGAGGATCGTGCGGCGCGTCTTCGCTGACCTCCCCAGCGCGCCATTCGATCAAGATCCGTTTCGGTTCTGCAGACTGGGTTAGACTTGCACGGCGGCGAGACAGGAGTGCGCTCAGGCCATGGACACCTGCAACACGGCATGAAACGCTGGGTCAGGCTATGGGGAGCTTGCCGTGAATATGACTTTCGTCGTGGGCGCCGTCCTGTTGGGCGTGCTGGGTTTGGCGTCGGCTGCGTCGGCGCAGTCAGGCGGGACGAGAGCGGAATGCAGGGGCATGAAGAATATGCGGGCCTGCACCGCCGATCCCCATCGCCCGGGCAAGATCAAATGGAACGCAGCGCCCCGGCGCACGCCTGCGCATATGGCCTTCATGAACTGCACGAATCGATCGGGGACATAGTCCCGGGGAATTCTGCGCGAGCCTCTCCGCCTGAATGGACGGCTTCATTCGCCGCCGGCGCCGCAACGCCCTCGCCGCTCCTCCCTGAGCGGCACCGAATGGCCGCTGTCAGGCCGATCCTGATAGCCATGCTTGCCAGGGATCGGGCCTCACGCCAGGTGCAACTCGACGAACTGCCGATCGCACATCGACCAAAGACGCATGGGAACGACCTGGAGCGAACAACCGAGGGTTGCTAGAGGCGTAGCGGATTCCTCCCACGACTGGTTCGCCATGACGAAGCCTGCTGTTGCCGCCCTTCTCGCGTTCGGTCTTTCCGCCTGCGTCAGCACGCTCGATCAAAAAGTCCCAGACACGGCCGATACACCGGCGCAGCGGAAGGCCATTGCCGCCGTGGCTATCGAGAACCTCGGCCGTCATTGGGCCCTCGGCTATCTTCCGCTCAAGGTCCCCAGCATCTCGGGTCCCTTCGCGAGCAAGGGCATAACCGGCAGCACCGTCTTCGCCTACTGCATCAGCGCGGTCTATGACCAAGGCCCGTTCCGAAAAGTCGTGTACGGGAAGGCCCATGTCGGGCAAGCAGGTTCGAAGATCCACGTCAGCTATGCCGCGACGGACCTTATCTACTGCCAGGGTCAAGGCCAACCGTTCACCGAATTGGCTGAGTTGGTCGCCCAGAAGACCGGGGTGAGTATGAAATCCGTCTTTGAACTGCCTCCGCCCGCATTCTAGACGAGCGACGCCGATCGCGGCTTTTCTTGGCAACCCTGCCCGATGCCAAGCGGCAGCTCCATTGCCTTTCTGGTCGACTTGATGCTCAACCGCCATCATCATACCGGGAATCGACCACAAGCGGGGCGTGCAGATGCGGCGATGCCTTCGACCGACCAGAGCAAGACAAAACTCCGCTCGCGGCTCTGTTTCCGCCCTTGCGTCCGGTCTTATCGGGTTCTTCGCGGCCCTGCCCGCCCAGGCACAATGCGCGCCCGATCCGCCCGGAGCCGGGGCGATCGTGACCTGCTCGGGCACGGATGCTGATGGTTTTGCAGCGCCGGCCAACACACCCGTCACCATCACTGTCGCGCCGGGCGCGACCGTCCAGCAGGCTCCGGGGACCGGTCAGGCCATCACCTTCGGGCTGAACACTGCCGGAAACCTGCTCAACAATAATGGCTCGATCATCGCATCCGGAAGCGCTGCCACGTCCCTCACCGGCGTGGCCTTCTCGTCCGGAACCGGGGCCGGGCCGAGCATTTTCAACAATCTCGGCATCATCTCCGCGACGAATGCCGGTGCCGGCAATGCGCTCGGCATGTCCTTCCTGCAGGGCAATGCGGCCTCGACCATCCAGATCGTCAATGCCGCTGGTGCGACGATCGCCGGGACGACGACGGGAGGCGGCGCAGGCATAGGCGTGAACCAGAGTTTTGCCGCCGGCGCTTCGTCGCGCGCGCTGGTGATCGACAATAGCGGGATCATCCGCGGATCGACCAATGGCATCGCTGCCGGCACCGGCGCCTCCAGCGCAGCTCAGACCATCACAGTCAACAACGGCGTCGGCGGCGCGGCCGCGCAGATCAATGGCGGAACCGGCCCCGCCATCACCTTTGCCGGCAACGGCCTCAATACCGTCAACAATCTCGCCACGGGCACGATCAACGGCGATATCGTCAGCACCGGGAACGCGCCCCTCGTCATCGACAATTCTGGCACCATCAACGGCAACGTCAGCCAGGGCAACGGCGCCGACACCTTCATCATGCGCGGCGGCGTGGTGAACGGCACCGTCGATCAGGGCAGTGGCCCCGGGGACGGCGTCGACCGCTTCGTGATGACCGGCGGCACGATCAACGGCAACGTCAACCAGGGCGGCGAACTCGATTTCGCGACGATCTCCGGCGGCGTCATCACTGGTGGCCTGAACGAAGGCGATTTCGTCACGATCACCGGCGGCCAGATCGGCTCGATCGACATGACGCTCGCCAACAACGTGGTAACCATGTCGGGCGGCCTTGTCGTCACGAACGTGCTGGCGGCCCAGAACAACGACACGCTCAACCTGTCCGGCGGGCGCATCGGGGGCTTCGTCAATTTCGGCAATGGCAACAACGTCTTCAACATCTCGGGCGGCAGCGTCGGCGGTTTCCTGCTCAGCGGAAACGGCGCCGACACGGTGAACTGGACCGGCGGCGTGCTCGAATCCGGCTTCCGGCTGGGCGCGGGCAACGACGTCGCGACCTTCACCGGTCTGACCGCCGCGAATATCGTCCCGGCCGCGATCATCGACGGCGGCCCGGGCATCGATCGGCTGACCTGGATCAACACGAGCGCGACCGGCGTCGCCCGTTTCATCAACTGGGAGCTGATCGAGCTCACCAACAACTCGCAGCTGACCTTTGCCAGCACGCTGACGCTCGGCGATGCCGGCACCGGCACGGGCACGCTGTCGATCGACGCGACCAGCACAGTCTTCGCCGGGAATGGCGTGCATGCGATCGCACCCTTCACGCCGGGCCAGCTGGTGACGGTCAGCAATGCGGGCACGATCGACCTGACCAACGGCCCGGCCGCGGCAAGCGACAGCCTCACCATCATTGGCAATTATGCCGGCCAGAACGCCCGGATGCGGTTGCAGACGGTGCTGGGCGACAGCGCCTCGCCATCGGACCAGTTGATCGTCTCCGGCGGATCGGCGAGCGGGCAGACCGGGATCACGATCCTCAACCTCGGCGGAACCGGCGCACTGACATTCGGCAGCGGCATCAAGGTGGTCGACACGCTCAATGGCGCGACGACCGCAGCCGGAGCCTTCACACAGGCTGGGCCGATTGCGGCCGGCGCCTTCGAATACGCGCTCTATCGCGGCGGCATCGCGGCCGGCACCGAGCAGAACTGGTATCTCCGCTCCACCCTACCCCCGCCGACCACCGGGGTGCCGCAACCGCAACTGGCTGTGGGCGCCGAGGGCGCCATCCTGGCGCCGTCGCCAGGGGCGCCGACGATTGCAACCCCGGACGGGCCGGTGGTCGCGCTTTATCGTCCTGAAGTCGCGACCAACGCGATCACGCCCGCGACCGCGCGCATGGTCGCGCTCGGCACGCTCGGAACCTTTCACGAGCGCCAGGGCGACCAGGACCTGCTGCAGGGAAGCGGCATCGCATCCGCCGGATGGGGGCGCATCTTCGGCCAGCAACGCGAACAGCGCTTCTCCGGCGATGTCAGTCCGGAGTTCAAGGGCAGCATCATCGGGCTGCAGACCGGCCTCGATCTCTACGGAATTGACTGGCCAAGCGGCCACCGCGACCGGTTCGGTGCCTTTTTCGGCTATGGACGGGCCGAGGGCGACGTGCGCGGTTTTGCCCTTGGGCAATTGCGCGCCTCCACCGGCAAGCTCGGGCTCGATTCCTACAGCCTCGGCGCCTACTGGACCCATATCGGGCCGACCGGCTGGTATCTCGACACCGTCCTGATGAACAGTTGGCTCGACGGCACGCCCCGTTCCGACCGCGGCATCCGGTCGGACACCGACGGCACTGTCTTCACCGGCTCGGTCGAGGCCGGCTACCCGATCGCGCTCGGCGGCGGCTTTATCCTGGAGCCGCAGGGCCAGCTCATCTGGCAGCGCACATCGCTCGACCGGACGAGGGATCTGTTCTCGGCGATCAGCCAGGACAGCAGCAACGCGCTGACAGGCCGGATCGGCGCACGACTGCGCGGCAGCCTGCTCTGGGGCACGACCGAGATCAGGCCCTATCTTACCGCCAATCTCTGGCGCAGCTTCGGCGGCAGCGACAAGACGCTGTTCGACACCAACCTGATCACGACACAGCGCGGCGCGACCGCCTTCGAAATCGGCGGCGGCGTCACCGCGCAGGTCACGCAAGCCGTCAGCCTCTACGCCAAGGCGAGCTACCTGACGAATGCCGATTCGAACCATAGCCGGGGCTTCGGCGGCAATGTCGGGCTGCGCGTGACCTGGTAGCGGCGCTCGAGGCCTGACATCCGCCGCAGCCCGTGCGCCCGGCCCACCCGGACGTGGACATCACTCGCTCGGCGTCAGCGGAGCCGGGTTCGCCCCATGACCGTCGAAAAGCCCCGCCTGGAGAGGCGGGGCTTCCAGACAGGGCGCAAAGCCCGGGGTGGTGGGCCGTTACATCTTGTAGATGTCGCGATCCTTGGTCTCCGGCAGGAAGATCAGGCCGATGATGAAGGTCATCATCGCGATGATGATTGGATACCACAGGCCCGAGAAGATGTTGCCGGTGGCCACCACGATGGCGAAAGCGGTGGGGGGCAGGAAGCCGCCGAACCAGCCATTGCCGATGTGATAGGGCAGCGACATGCCCGTATACCGAATGCGTGTCGGGAAGAGCTCGACGAGCAGCGCGGCGATCGGCCCGTAGACCATCGTCACGAAGATCACGAGAAGGAACAGCAGGCCGACCAGGGTCAGTGCCCGGCTATCCGAGAACAGGACTCCCAGCGACTGAACCTTCAGGATCGATGCATCGCCGACCTTGGGGTACCCGGCGGCATAAGCGGCATCGACGATGGCCGCCCCTGCCTTCTCCCCGGGATTGGCGACATCGGTTCCATTCACTTTGACGGCGACCGGCGTGCCGGCCGCGCCGGGCTTCAGCTCATAGTGCATCGAGGTCGATGCGAGCGTGCGCCGGACGAGATCGCAGGGCGCCGTGAAGACGCGCACGCCGACCGGGTCGAACAGCGAGCCGCAGGTTGCGGGATCGGCGGTGATGTCGATCTTCACACTCTCCGTCGCAGACACCAGCTTCGGATTGGCAACGGTGGCGATTTTGGTGAAGAGCGGGAAATAGCTCAGCGCCGCGATCAGCAATCCAGCCAGCAGAACCGGCTTGCGGCCGATTTTGTCCGACAAGCTGCCGAAGAAGACGAAGAAGGGTGTGCCGAGCAAAAGCGCCAAGGCCAGGATCAGATAGGTCGTGGTCGCGTCGACCTTCAGCGTCTGCGTGAGGAAGATGAGCGCATAAAATTGCCCGGCATACCAGACGACCGCCTGGCCCGCCGTGCCGCCGAGCAGCGCGATGATCGCGATCCTGGCGTTGGACCAGGTGCCGAACGCCTCGGTGAGCGGGGCCTTCGACTGGCTCCCTTCTTCCTTCATGCGTTGGAAAGCAGGCGATTCAGCGAGCTGCAACCGGATCCAGATGGAAAATCCGAGCAGGATGATCGAGAGCAGGAACGGCACGCGCCAGCCCCAAGCGTTGAAAGCTTCCGTCGACATGCTGAAGCGCAGCCCCAGGATGACCGCCAGCGCCAGGAAGAGTCCGAAGGTTGCGGTGATCTGAATCCAGCTCGTGTAGAAACCGCGTCGGCCCTGCGGGGCGTGTTCGGCGACATAGGTCGCGGCGCCGCCATATTCGCCGCCAAGCGCCAGGCCCTGCAGCAGGCGACAGATGATAAAGGCAATCGGGGCTGCGATACCGATCGTGGCATAGCCAGGCAGGAGGCCGACGAGGAAGGTCGCGAGGCCCATGATCGTCATGGTGACGAGGAAGGTGTATTTGCGGCCGATCAAATCGCCGACTCGGCCGAATACGAGCGCGCCGAACGGCCGCACGGCGAAACCGGCTGCGAAGCTGAAGAGCACGAAGATGAATTTTGCCGTATCGTTGTCGCCGGGTACGAAACTGGCGGCGATGTTCGCGGCGAGCGGGATGGTGAGGTAGAAATCGTACCATTCGAAGACCGTGCCGGCCGACGAGGCGATGATGACCTTGCGTTCTTCCCTGGACATCGGGCGGGGCGCGTCGGCTGCCCCCGGTGTTTGCGCTGCCACGCTCATGACGCAACCTCCCCTGTTCAATCCCCCGCAGCCTGACTATTCGGGCTGGATCAAACGATTGCCTGACATTGGCGCTTGCGCAATCCGGCACTTAGTCTTGCGCCAATTGTCGTACGACTAGGCTCAGATCTCGATGATCAGAACCGCAAGATGACGGCTGCGGCGACACAGATGGCAGAAAGGAAAGTGTGGGCGTATCAAGTCGTAGGCTGTGGCGATGCATCTCCAATCCTTGAGCTTTGCGAAGAGATTCTCGAGCTTGTGGCGCTGACGACAGAGCGCCCTGTCGTAGGGGTACGGGATTTCCGGCTTCGGCTCGACGGAATGCAGGGTCGATGCCTCCAGCGGAACGCGGCGCTATCGTAGCCGCGGCAGCGAGCACGAGGCTTGTGCCCTTCGCGCGCCTTGATGGTTCATCAGGATGCCGCAGCGCGACTATGCAGATCGTTCAAATCCGGTCGCATACGATAGAGAATCTCGCAGCCCTACGTCGCTCGACCATACGGCCGGATCGAGGATTGAGACGGGCTTCTTCGGGACGCCCTGACGCCGATCACGTTCCACCTTCCTGGCTGGTGCCATGCGGCCTAAGCTGCGGCATCGGAGGAGATTGAATGATGGCTACCCTGGAACGAGCGATCGGGATTGCGGCGGAGGCCCATGCCGGCCAACTCGACAAGACCGGCGCGCCCTATATCGCCCATCCGATGCGGCTGATGGCGCGCTTTCTGGCAGGCGGGAACGAAGAATCGGCGATCATCGCGGCGCTCCACGATGTCGTCCAGGATTCGAAATGGACACTCGACGACCTGCATCGCGAAGGCTTTTCACCCGAGATCCTGTCCGCCATCGAGGGCCTGACCCGGCGCGACGGCGAGGAATATGTGGATTATATCCGCCGCGCCGCCGGACACCCGCTGGCCCGCTTCGTCAAGGAAGCCGATATCCGGGACAACCTGGCGGAAGAGCGGATGAACAAGGTCTATGACCGCGAGAGGCTTTTCAATAAATATTCCGCGGGGTTACGCACTATCGCTGAAACACCGCTTAAACGGTAGAACTCCACCCGATCGAGTAGCCGTCGCCCCCGGAGGCGACGACGCCTTGGCGTCTTCGCATCGGCTTTCCCGAAAACCGCAACCCACATTTCGGGCCGAGGCCGGAGCCCTCAGCCATTGCTGGCGAAGCGCGTGCCGCGCGGATCGCCCTCCGGCAGGACCTCGGGTTGCTTCCAGACCACGCCGTTCGGAGTCGGGATCGGCGTCATCGTCAGCTGATATTGCGGCTGGCCCCGGAAATTCGGATCGCCCGGCTGCTCGCTTTGGATCTGGTAGCGCAGCAGCATCGCGAAATCCTCATGCGCCGTGTTGTGACAGTGGCTGACATAAGCGCCGCCGAATTCCCCGAAGCGCACCTGGAACTTGACCCGGCCGGAGGGCCGCAGCCGCCAGACATCCTTGCGCACCAGCCGCTCCGTTGCGGGGATCGGCGCACCGCCGCGATCGATGGTGACGCCTTCCTCGAAATGCAGGTGGATCGGATGATCCCAGCCGCCGCCGCCATTGATCACCGTCCAGTGCTCGACCTCACCCGGTTTCGGGATCAGGAGCGAGATGCGATTGGCATTCAGCGAATGCGCGTTCTCGCCATTGATCTTGATCGTCCAGGGGAAGCTCGCGATGTCGCCGCATTCAGGGATGCACTGGCCATCCGCGCCCCGTGAATCGCCGCTGCCGGAACGTCCGAACTCGATCACCCGTTCGCGCACCGGGGCGACGATCGGGATCTGGGTGGTCAGCGTCTTCGTTCCCGTGCGCCAGTCGGGGTCGGCGAAGTTCGCGCTGCGATCGGCATCGAGCGGGTTGCCGGCGTTGTAGAGCTTGCCGGGATTGTCGACGCTCTGGAGCTGGTTCACCACCCGGAACTCGAGGAAGGGGCCGATGCAGGGGTCGTCGTCGTCGCCCTTGAAGGCCGAAGCCATCGAGACCGGGCCCTTGGGCAGGCGCCCGTCGGTCTGCTTCAGCAGGTTGACGAGATAGACGCTGTCGCCGGGCTCGAAGGCGGCGAAATCGACGACGATGTCGAAACGCTCGGCAACGCCCATCTCGTCGGTCTCGGTCAGGGCAATCGGGTTGACCAGCAGGTTGCCGTCATTGGCGATGAAGTAGAACGGCACATTGGTCATCCGCGCAAAGCGCCGGCTCTTGTTGACGGCGAGCGCCAGCTTCATGAACCGCGCCATCGCCGCATTCAGGATGCGGAAACGATAGCGCCGCGGCAGCACCTCGAAATAGGGGTAATAGATGCCGTTGACGCAGAGCATGTCGCCGAGGAAGCCGTCGGTGTCGAAGATGTCGAAGCGGGCCTGGCCATTGGCGTCGAAGGCGGGGTTCGAGACCGCCAGATTCACGTCGAAGTCGAGATTGCCCCATTTCAGCTGCGAGCCGCTCGGCAGCCGCAGGTTGATGCCGTCGTTCAGATCCTCGCGGCCGCGATCGGGGCCGCTATAGATGTTGCACAGTCCGAAAATGCCCTTGTGCACGTTCTCGGCGGTGAAGAAGAAGCGGTGGTCGTGGAACCAGAGGCTGCTCTGGATCTCGCGGAAATCGCCGGGGACCTGGACCAGGCCCTCGCGATCATCCGGCCCCGAGCATTTGCGAGCATAGTCGCGGTCTCCGGTCGGCCAGACATTCGGCATGTCGCGCCGGGCCATCGCCATGGCCCAGTGGTAATCGTAGAAGGTGCCGGGGAAATGATAGGCGTTGCAGGCGCCGTCGCTTTCAGCGCCGTTATGGGCGTTGTGCAGATGGATCGAGATCTCGTTCCGCCCAAAGCCGCCATTCCTGGTCCGGTCGACCGGCAGGTCGTTATAGATCCGGGTCAGGATCGGCTCGCCATAGCGCGCCTTGATCAGGGTCGGCCGCCCGATGCCGGTGCGCAGGCCGGCGGCCCGCCCCTCGCGGCCAGGTGCGCGCGGCCCGAAGGTCCACATCGAGGTCGCCGCCTGCTCGGGCATGCCGTCGCAGAAATAGCAACCGGCCTTGACCTGTCCGAGCGAGAGCAAATAGCCCTTTTTGGGATAGAGTTCCTCCCAGCGCTGATGCGCGAAGAACTCGCCGGGCGGGCGGCCCTCGAACGGCCCGGCATTGGTCACCGGGTTGCGGTAGAGCCCACCGCCTGAACTGGTGAAATCGGTGTGGTAGGAGAAATTCTTCGCCGGCAGTTCCTGCGCACCCGAGGCCCCGCCCCAGGCCGCATCGCCATTCGCCATGCGCGTCAGCGGCACGGGTTTCAGCACCTCGGGGCGCGGCATCAGGTCATGGAACTTGTCGACACCGAAGGTCGGGCTGCGCGGCGCGCCCGTCGGCACCTGGGCATAAGCGCTCCTGGCGAAGGGGCTCAGCCCGTTCTTGGCGATCAGCAGGCCGCCCGCCGTGAAATAGCCCCAGCGCAGCAAATCGCGCTTGGTGATCTCGCCGACCGACAGCGCCTTGACGATCTCCAGCCGGTTCTCGAGAGCACGCTGCGCCTCCCTCAGCCGCAAACCCTTGGTCAGACGCGGTAGATACATGCCGGCCTCCCCCAATGCCGCAGCTGCGGCAGAATTACCGTACCGGTGATAGCTTGAGGGGGCCGCGAATTGTAGAGAAGATAGTCCGGCGATCCGTGCGGCGAAGGTCAGACCGCGAATCTATACTTACGATGGGGTCGCGACAGCGCTCTGCACAGCACGGCGCCATTCACGGATCGATGCCCGGATTCAGAGCGGGCTTTCTACCCTCGACCGCCGCATCCGCCCCCGTCCCGACGGCGCGCCCGGTCCCGCAGGACAGGTGGTCGGGGCGGCCTCTTCCAGAAGGCGGGCTCCCCGAACACTCCCGTGGCCTGCTCTCAGAGCCTGTCGGCGTCGATCACCGCCTGGGCGAAGGGCTGCGGCGCTTCCTGCGGCGGATTATGGCCGATGCCGCCGGTGAAGAGCCGGTGCTCGTATTTGCCGGTGAAGCGCTTCGCATAGGCCGCGGGCTCGAGATGCGGTGCGCCATTGGCATCGCCTTCGATGGTGATCGTCGGCACGCCGATCGACGGAAACGTAGCGAGCCGCTTCTCGAGCTCATCATATTGCGGCTCGCCCGCGGCGAGGCTGAGACGCCAGCGGTAATTATGGATCGAGATCGCGACATGGTCGGGGTTGTCGAAGGCTGTGGCCGAGCGCGCGAACGTCGCGTCGTCAAAGGCCCATTTCGGCGAGGCCAGTTCCCAGATCAGATGTGCGAAGTCATGCGTGTATTTCGCGTACCCCGCCTGCCCGCGCTCAGTCGCGAAATAATACTGGTACCACCATTGCAGTTCGGCCTTCGGCGGCAGAGGCGCCTTGTTCGCCTCCTGGCTGCCGATGAGATAGCCGCTCACCGAAACCATCGCCTTGCAGCGTTCCGGCCAGAGTGCGGCGACAATATTGGCCGTCCGCGCGCCCCAGTCATAGCCGGCGATCACCGCCTGCTTGATCTTCAGCGCGTCCATCAAGGCGATGAGGTCGCGGGCGAGCGCCGCCTGCTGGCCGTTTCGCGGCGTGCCTTCACTGAGGAAACGCGTTGTTCCGTAACCGCGCAGATAGGGCACGATCACGCGGCAGCCGGCCCCGGCGAGAATGGGGGCGACCTCGACATAACTATGGATGTCATAGGGCCAGCCATGCAGCAGCAGCACCGGCGGGCCGTCCGCTGGGCCGGCCTCGGCATAGCCGACCTCGAGAACGCCGGCCGTGATCCGCTTCAGCGGGGCAAACGAGGCCTGCGCGCGCTGCCCCGTGGCTGCCGCAGGGGCGGCGGGAGACGGGCTGGTCTGGGCGCGGGCGCCGCCGATCGCACCGAACGGGGCAAGTGCTGCGCCGAGCGCCAGGGTGCCGAGAAAACTCCTCCGGGGATGATCGATTTCGTCCGACATGGCTCGCTTCCCGTTTGCCTGAATTGCAGGGAGATGAAGCTGGTCCGCTGTACCCGACTCGTGTCGCCGCGCCCCGCGATTGAAAGCGCGCGTAGGATCAGGCGGTCGCGATACAGAGCGATACAGTTCGCCGCCGGCCGCCATGCGAGGGATACCATAGCCGATGCTCGCAGGCAGCGCGCCCGCGACGGCGACAAGCTCTCCTAGTCGTGCGCGAGCTCCAGGCTCCCGGCCCAAACAGGCCGATGCACGGGATTGGCCTGGCTCCCGATCGTGACCTTGCCGAAATGCCTTTCGTCGGCATCCCCATCGAAACCGCCCCCCCCAGCCATGGCGCATGAAGATCTCCACCGCGTCCAACCGGGAGGTGATCAGGCCGGGAGCGTTGCCGTCGCGATCACCGCTCGAGCCCCTTGGCCACCAGCTGACCTATCCACTTGAGCTCGCATTCACCTCCGGAAGCAAAGCAGCCGCAACCGACCTGCTCCAGCATTTCAAACCGCGTGGGCACCGGCGGCAGCTGGATGGTGCGCATTCCGGATCGCAGAAGACGATGGCGGCGCAGTCAGCGCCATGCGCCGAGCGCGAGGCAATCAGCGGGCAATCCCCCTCTTGCAAGGTGTCCCACGCCGCCCTGCAAGCAACCACGCTCTTGAGAACGGGCATTAAGCAAACGGGCCGCTTCTGGTGAAAAGCAGAAGCGGCCCTTGGGTTCGGAGAACGCCCGTCGTGGTGCTGCGCGTTGCAGCTGGTCGGGCTCAGATCGAGCGCAGCGATGTCACCAGAACCGCGCGACCGATCCGACCGTTGCCGTCCTGCTAGTCTCGTGCCCTGGCGTTCGCTTCCCGCAATCTCCGCTGGTCCGCGGCTGCCAACTGAGAGGGTCCGAGATCGACGGTCAGCCTTTCGATCTTGCCGTCGAATGCAAACGGCACCTGATAGTCGTTGTCATTGACCCCGGTGCGCGTATCGACGCCGACGTCGAAGGTCTCGTCGGAGACCTGCAGGAATGCGATCGAGTTGGCCTGCTTCCCGGTGGCGACGACCTTGCCGTCCACCTTCAGCTCGCCGCTGCCTCCCTTGGCGATGCCGGGACCGGCATAGGTGTATTCGAACACGATCATGTGCTTGCCTGGGGTGAGCACATCCGCGCCCTCCCAGCGATATTGGGCAAGGATCAGCATGTTGTAGTTGAACACCGGCTTGCCATTGAGCAGGTACAGTCCCCATCCACCCCAACGCCCGCCGGTGGTGGCGAGCATGCCGTTGCCGCCGCCCTGGGGAACGTCAACCTCGGCGGTGATCTTGTAGGATCTGCCGATGACGTTTGGCGAATTGGCCGTGGGGATACCGGAGTTCACGCCGGTATAGGTGAACACCGTCTGGCCCGCGGTGGCGCTCGGTCGCGGCTCGACCGCTCGTGCGAAGGATCTGTTGTCCAGCGGCAGCACGTTGTATTTAGCGGCCTCCTGGACGAACAGCTTCTGCATCTCCTTCAGCTTGCCCGGCATCTTTGCGGCGAGATCGTTGGCCTGAGAGTAATCCTCCGCCAGATTGTACAGCTCCCATTTGTACTCGTTGATCGGCGGCAGGGGCGCGTTCAAGATCCAGGGGCCATGAGGTGGTGTCGTATTGGCGTACCAGCCGTCATTGTAGATGCCGCGGTTGGCGATCATTTCGAAATACTGGGTCTTTCGCTTCGAGGGCGCATTCGCATTGGCCTTGTCGAAGGTGTAGGCCATGCTCACGCCTTCGATCGGCTTTTGCTTGATCCCGTTGACCGTCTGCGGCGCCTTGATGCGGGTCGCTTCCAGGATCGTCGGCACGATATCGATGATGTGGTGGAACTGGTTGCGGATGCCGCCGGGGTCGTTGATATGGCCCGGCCAGCTGATCGCCAGGCCTTGACGCGTGCCGCCGAAATGCGAGGCGATCTGCTTGGTATATTTGAACGGCGTGTCAAAAGCCCACGACCACGCGACAGCCATGTGCGGGTACGTGGCCGCCGAGCCCCAGCTGTCGTAGAATTTCATCTGCTCTGCGAGGGGGAAGTCGAGGATGCCGTTATAGGACGTCCACTGGTTGGGCGTGCCGGACAGCGTTCCTTCGGGGCTCGTGCCATTGTCGCCGACGATGTAGATGATCAGCGTATTGTCGAGTTTGCCCATGTCCTCGATCTGCTGGATCACGCGGCCGATTTCGTTGTCGGTATAAGCAGCGTAGCCGGCGAAGACTTCGGCCTGGCGGGCGAACAATTTCTTCTGATCGGGTGACAGGCTATCCCATTTCGGCAGGCTGTCTGGCCAATCGGTGAGCTTCGCATTCGCAGGGATCACCCCCAGGCGCTTCTGATTGGCGAAGATCTCGTCGCGCATGGCATTCCAGCCCATGTCGAACTTGCCCTTGAACTTGTCGATCCACTCCTGCGTCGGGTTGTGCGGCGAGTGGGTTCCGCCAGGGGCGTAGTAAATGAAGAACGGCGTGTCGTGCGCAGCAGCGTCAAGCTGCTTCATGCGCGTGATGGCTTCATCCGCCATATCGGTGATGAGGTTGTAGCCGGGCTTGCCGACCCACGGGAAAATCTGGGTGTGGTCACGGAACAGATAGGGCGTCCACTGGTCCGTCTCTCCGCCCTGGAAACCGTAGAAGTAGTCGAAGCCCATGCCTGACGGCCATTGATCATAGGGGCCGGCAACGCTGTACTGGAAATCCGGCGTGTTGTGGTTCTTGCCGAACCACGAGGTTGGATAGCCGTTACCCTTGAGAATGGCGCCGATCGTCGCGTTATCCGCACCGATGATCGAGTCGTAGCCGGGGAATCCGGTCGATAATTCGGTGATCACGCCGTTTCCCGTCGAATGGTGGTTGCGGCCGGTGAGCAGGGCCGCGCGGGTCGGCGAACACAGGGCAGTCGAGTTGAACTGGGTGTAGCGCAGGCCCGCCTTTGCGACGCGGTCAAGCGCCGGCGTGGGGACGACGCCGCCAAAAGTCCCGCTGACGCCATAGCCCTGATCGTCGGTCATGATCAGCAGCACGTTGGGTGCGCCCTTGGGCGGGGCCACGCGCGGCGGCCACCAGACCTTCGATCCCTCGAGGGTTTCCTTGATCACACCGCCGAACTTGGGAGGCGGCGCCGGGAGTTGCTTGCCATCGAGGGTGATCGTCGCGCTCGGCTGGCCAAGCGTGCCGTTGATCTGCTGGGCCGTCGCCCTCGACAAGTAACTTGATCCAATCAGGAGGCTCAATGCACTCGCTATTCCAGTGCCGATCCGCAAATAGTGACCCGTCTTCATGATCTGCCACTCCAGAATTTGGGAGCCACGATGCGGCTTGCTTTCGAAGCGCAAAGAGGCCTAACAATTTTAGGTCAATCTCTTGATTTCGCCCATCCATCACTCAGAAATCGAACATTTTCACGATTGAGACAATCAGTCTACGGACCTGCCACCAGATCACCTTTAAATGATCAATATGCCCCGGCGAGAACGCTGTTGATTGAATGCGATATAAAGGCCCGGGTTCGCAAATCTTAAATTCCTTGAAAAATTTGATTGGAACCGACCAAATACTTCAAAATAAGCAAATCGTGACAATCCAGGAATAAATTCAGAGATGAACGATATACCTGCATCGACGAAGCCGGATGCCACGAAGAGCGTCTTGCTCAGCGTGACTTCACTCATCGAGGCGATTGCAGGTTTCGCTCTCCTGGTCTCGCCGTCATCAGTCGTCATGATCTTGCTCGGAGCGCAGCCCCAATCTCCCTCCGAGCTTGTCGTTGCCCGCATTGCCGGAGCGGCCCTGCTGGCGCTGGCAGTGGCCTGCTGGCGCGCGCGCCCTGATGCGAGCAGCCGTTCGGCGGCGGGCTTGATCGCAGCCATGCTGGTGTACAACAGCGCAACGGTCCTGATCCTCACGGTTGCCGGGCTCAGTTCCGGGCCGCTTGGCATCGCCTTGTGGCCGGCTGTTGTTCTTCACGCCGCGATGGCCGTCTGGTGCATCACCTGTGTCCGGAAGTAGCTTTCCGCAGCCGGAAATCAGGTGACTGCGGTCGGCCGATCCGAGCAAGCGGGACGCCAAACGGCCCGCGCCCAGCCATCGGCTGCTATTTCTTCTCGGGCGCCTCGACCTCTGTCGCGCGCAGCGCCTGGACACCGACCGCCGCGACAAGGCCGGTCAGCACGATGCCGGCGAAACCGATGATCACGGCAAGCAGGCGCGAGCTCAGATGCGTCGGCGTGAAATCCCCGTAACCGATCGTGAAGCCGGTGACGAAGGTGAAGTAGAGAGAGTCGCCGATGCTCCAGTCCTCGATGCGTCCGATCAGGAAACCCGGCACGATCATCGCCGCCAGCACGCCGGAGAGGACCGGCCACATCACGCGGAAATGTCCGATGAGCGCGAAGAAGAAAGCGCGCCGCTTCTGTCTGGCGTCCATGGATCGAGACCCGCTTCAGCTTTCGCGAGGACAAGGATAGCGTTGGCCCGCTGCTCTTGCCAGTTTCGGGGGAACGCCGCGTTTGGTGCCTGCGCCAGGCGCTTCGAATGCGCATTTCGCGGCGTTGCATGCTGTTGCCCGGCTCCACGCGAAACCTGACAGGGTACGTCAGGCAAATGTCAGCTTCACCGGCGTAGGGTTTTCCCGTCGCCGCGCCTGCACGCCCCAGAACCCGGTCGCGGACCGGCAAAGAAAACTGCGAACGCTCCGTCATCCCCCGCGTAATCCGCCCGGGCGCACCGGCCGGACAATGCTGCGGCGAGCTGAATGCGCCTCGTTCCGAGTTCAGACTGTCGATCACGAGAATTTCCCAGGGAGGATCATCATGGTGACGCGCCGTGTCTCGCCTTTCCCCGCGATGTCCGGAGTAAAACGCCGGCTGACCAATCCATTCTGCCGCACGGGAGGCTATCTCGGGCTGGCGATCCTTGCCGTGTTACAGGTGAGCCTGACGGCAGGGCGCGCCGATGCCGCGTCCTCGGAGGGTTGCGAGGGCGGCGGCTTCACCGTGCTGGGACGCAGCCAGAACGCCACGATCCCCGCCAGCGCCCTTGGGACGAGCTTTCGCGTGCAGGGCAAATATGCCCAGTTCGATGTCGACTCGGCGACCTTGGGCATCCGCAACTTCACGCTGACCGGCGCGCCAAACCCGCTCGACATCACGGGAGGAGTGCCGACGCCGGTCTTCGCCAGCAAGCTCCCCGACCATCGTGGGCTGTCGCTGACCAGTTCCCTCACCGTCGAGATCAAGGAGACCGA
Source organism: Allobosea sp. 2KB_26 (assembly GCF_052115715.1). Classification (NCBI taxonomy): domain Bacteria; kingdom Pseudomonadati; phylum Pseudomonadota; class Alphaproteobacteria; order Hyphomicrobiales; family Alloboseaceae; genus Allobosea; species Allobosea sp. 2KB_26. The sequence goes on along the minus strand of NZ_JBFRHE010000002.1, from coordinate 71,780 downwards.
GATCGAGATCGGGCGAACCGGCCGCGACCTCAGCATGAAGATCCAGGCCAAGGACTGCGCGACTGGCGGCATCTTCCAGATGGAGGCGGAGCGCGAGGACGGAACGCCGACGCTGTTCACTCATGTCCTGGCCGAAGGGACTACCCCCCAACTGAAGGCGTTCTATTTCGACAACCGCAACTTCCGGAAGCGGGAGGGCGACGAGGTTCCCTACAAGGAGATCACGGTTATCGTCCCGGCACGCGTCAATTTCGGCAATAACTTCTCCCGCAAGTTCGTCGGCAGGGACAGCCCGCAGGTGGCCACGCGCAGAGCGGAGCCGGGCTGCGTGAACCTGATCGCCACACGCTTCCCCGATCCCGCGACGGTGCGGCATTGCGGCGGCGTTTCCCGCTGGGACGTGGCGAGCGGTGGCCGCATGGGCCAGGTGATGGGCGAGGATGCCGTCGAGGTCGCCCCGTCGGCCACGGATTGCGTCAAGAAGTGCCAGGCGCAGAACCGGGTTCGCGGCCGGTCCACGGTCCTTGGCTTCCCCTTCCCTGTCGATCCGGCAGACCAGCTCAAGCCGCGGTCCCCGCCGCAACAGCAGTCCGGCGCAGCTCAGACGGTTGCAACGAATCCGTGAGGGCTTTTCCAGCGAGCGAACGGCTGATGCGCGATGACCGACCGGTGCCCCGCCGTTCGAGGGCGAGCGGCGGGGCTCCAGGCGGTGATGGCGTCGGAAGGGGATTACGGCGCCAAGCCCGACAACCAACGCGTTGCGACTCTTCTGGTTCCACAGCTTGCGCGGCATTCCTCAGGGAATTCGCGGCAAGCGAAACACATCAAGCGAAACACATGGGGCTCCCGCGGCCCCTCAGTACCTTGCGTCTTCGGGCCGATGCTTCAGGCGTGCGCCCTGAACTTCTCCAGAGCGCGCCGCGTCAGGTCCTCGTCATCGATGGCGATCATCACCAGGTTCGCCACGATATAGGCCAGCCGCTGTCGTTCGCGCTCGAGGTCCTGCCCCTCGTCGAGGCCAGGCCTGATCTTGTCCCAGGCCGCATCCAGCGCCGCCTGGGCGCGGGCAATGTCCACTGGATCCGTGAGCGATGAGAACGGCATCGTCTCTCCCCCCAAGACCTGACTGCATTCCCTGACAGCCTCGAAAATCCGGCCATCCCGCTCAAAATGCAAGCTCTCCGGCCGCGGAAGAAAGCCCGCCCCTTTCGGAGCGGCGGGCCAGTGTCGTCGGGTCTCGAGGAGATACCGGGTTAACCCGCAGCGTCGGCACTTGTTCCCACCACGTCAGCCCCCCTGCAGGCGCGCCCGAGCCTCGGCCTCGGTGCAGGAGCTGGGGAACGCAGAGGCGGGCTGGCAGTTGATCTCCGTCCAACGATCACAGGAGGTCCATCATGCCGGCGAAATCCAAAGCCCAGCAAAAGGCCGCGGGAGCGGCGCTCGCAGCCAAGCGCGGCGAGATCAAGACCAGTGAACTGCAGGGCGCGTCCAAATCGATGGCGAAGTCGATGAGCGAAAAGGAACTGCACGACATGGCTTCGACCAAGCGCAAGGGCAAACCCGAGCACGTGTCCAAGTCGCACTGAGTCTCGCTCGCCATCCCTGAATGTGACGGGCGGAAACCGATAGCCCCGGCGCAGGCGGAGCGATCGGCAGAGGCTGGCCATGAAGCCACTGGATGAAGACCTGTTTTCTTTCACCGACCCAAGGGAACATCGCCTTGGGATGAGCGTTACGCGCGCGGCCGCAGGAGGCGTCCGTGAAAACGCTGGTGTCGTGCTGCCTGGTCTTCCTCGTCGGCGGGTTGTGGTCGGTCGTGACCGGCACCGGCCCCGCCCGCGGGGCAACCTCCGAGTTGTTCTGGACTGCGATGGCGCTGGCCGCAACCGTCTCTGTCGCGGGCTTGGATGCGATCGACGACTGAGGGCTGAGGCCTTGCGTCCAGCGACCCTCACCCGGGACCTTGGCACCCCGCGGGGCGCGGCGGCGTGTTCAGCGTGATGGTATGGAATTGCTGGACGGCCCGACGGTCCGGCCGTTGCGAGGGGGCCCCGGTCGGTGCGAATGGCCTGTCGAGCGCCTCAGCGCGACCGTGCGGGCGCGCGCCTGGCACTCCGTCCGCGTCGGTCCATCGCGAGTTTGGCGAGTACGCAGCCGAACACCGCGATCATCAGGGGTGGCGTCCGCAACCGCGCGATCAGGAATCCCAGCGGAACGGCAAACTGCTTTGGGTATCGTCCTTCGGCAATGTCTCGAGCCATCCATAACCCGACGAGGTGAACGAGGGCGCGCATGCATCTTCCCTTCTGCAACCGATGAGATGACGGGACAGGGGCAGTTTCGCCCTGTGCATTGAACGGTGTTACTGCCGCCGCTTGTAGGGCGCCCCCGGTTTCGCCGGCCTCTGGACGGCAACCGGATCGCTCGCCGGAAAGGTCTCCTTCAGGGCATTGTCGAGCCGCTGATCGTCAGCGCGTTCGCGCCCGGCCCTGCGTTGGGCCTGCTGCTCCGTTCGGAGGCTCTCAATCGCCGGGTTCGTGTCTGGGCGCATCGCTCAACTCCATTGCGTGTCGTCGACAAAGGTCCGGGGGTAACGTTGCGCGGTTCGATCCGTTCCACCGCGATCTCCGTCGAGGACGCGGCCCGAGCGATCGCGAACCAAGCGATCGCGAACAAGTGACGGGGTTTGACGTTCCTCCCATGATGCGCGCGGGTCAGCCGCCCCTCAGCCGGAGAACCGCATATGGCGATCAAGCGCCCCGTCATCCTCATCGCCGGCGTCGCGGCCTCAGGCCTCATGCTCACCGCTTGCGACAGTCGCCCCACCTTGCCCGAGGAGGCTGGCTACGGCCCCAACCCGACATTGCCCGAGCCCAGGACGACATGGTTTCCGACCGTGAAGATCGCCGATGCCGTCGGTTGGAAACTGGGAGAGAAGCCGACCACGCCCAGCGGCGGCCAGGTGAGCGCATTCGCCAGCGGATTGCAGCATCCGCGCTGGCTCTATGAATTGCCCAATGGCGATGTGCTCGTGGCTGAAAGCGACGCGCCACCGAAGCCCGCGGACACAAGCGAAGGCATCCGTGGCTGGGTGCAGGGTCTGTTCATGAAAAAGGCCGGATCGCAGACACTGAGCGCCAATCGGATCATGCTGCTGCGGGACGGTGATGGCGACGGCGTCGCCGAGACGAAGAGCATCTTCCTGGAGAACCTCAACTCGCCATTCGGCATGGCCCTGATCGGCGACCAGCTCTACATCGCCAATGCCGATGCGCTTGTCCGCGTCGCCTACCAGCCAGGTGAGACCAGGAGCGCGGGCGCGCCGGTGAAGGTCGCCGATTTGCCCGCTGGCCGGAACCACCATTGGACCAAGAGCCTGACCGCCAGCGCCGACGGTGCGAGGCTCTATGTCGGCGTCGGCTCGAATTCCAATGTCGCCGAAAACGGCATGGCGGAAGAGGAGCGGCGCGCAGCCGTGCTCGAGATCGACCCGGCAACGGGATCGACGCAGGTCTTCGCGACGGGCTTGCGCAACCCTGTCGGGATCGACTGGAACCCTGCCACCAAAGACTTGTGGGTGGCGGTCAACGAGCGCGACGAGATCGGCGACGACCTGGTGCCGGACTACATGACCTCGGTGAAGCGCGGCGGCTTCTATGGCTGGCCCTACAGCTATTATGGCCAGCATCTCGACAGGCGCGTCGAGCCCCAGAAGCCGGAGCTGGTCGCCAAGGCGATCAAGCCGGATTATGCGCTGGGTTCGCATACTGCCTCGCTCGGGCTGGCCTTCGTGCCGGAGGGTCGGCTCGGACCGAATTATCAGGGCGGTGCCTTCGTCGGCCAGCACGGTTCATGGAACCGCTCGCGCCCGGTCGGCTATCGCGTGATCTTCGTCCCCTTCAGCGACGGCAAGCCTGCCGGCATGCCGAAGGAGATCCTGACCGGTTTCCTGAACGAGAAGGGCGAGGCGCGCGGCCGTCCGGTCGGCGTGCTGGTCGACCGGCAGGGCGGCCTGCTGGTCGCCGACGACGTCGGCAACACGATCTGGCGCGTTGCGCTGGCAAAATACTGACTGTGCGCCTTTCGGGTGGCCGAGGGGCGAAACCAGCCATCGCGGCCCGCGATCGCGACGCGCGGCGAGGTCCAAAGAGAAAGGGCCCGCAAGCAGCGGGCCCTTCCTGAATTGATGGATCATTCGATGATCTGAACGATCCTGCGGGTCTTCGGCTCGACCAGCACCGTCTGATCGTTCACGACGGTGTAGCGGTACTCAGTCTTGCCGTACCGCGCCGGAACTTCGCGGTAGGTGACGGTGTCGGGAAGGGTCGCACCGACGACAACCTTCTCCCGATAAGCCACTGACGGGACCTTCTGCTCCCTGACATAGGTGCGGAATTCGGTGCGCTGGTCGGCCGCAATGCCACCGACGATCGCACCGGCCGCGGCACCACCGACGGCACCGACGGCAGCGCCCGCCGGGCCGCCGACAATCGCACCCCCCACGGCTCCGGTCGCGGCGCCAGAGGCGGCCCCGCCTGCAGCGCCGGAATTGGACTGGGCAAACACGGTCGCCGGCATGACTGCAAGCACAGTCACAAGGACAATCTTCTTGATCATAATCGATCTCCCATTAGCCCCCATCCGGCTAGAGGAACCACCTGCTAAATCATTGGTTCCATGAATAAATATTCATAAACGAGGTATCCGACCCGTGTTTCTCGGGCCAGGCGGGCACGGCGCCTCGGCGGTGTTCTTCCCGGACGCGCGAAACCAATCGCGTCTGCTCGGCGTTATCAGCTTGACTTGACTGAGCACCAACCAACGGGTGCAATGCGATGCATTTCCAGTCTTGAAACGGGCGCCCGGGATTGACGATGATCTCGCTGACACTGTCTGACGGATCTCAGGTTCCACTTCTGGCGCGCCGGGTCGCCCGGATCAGGCGGGCGCTTCCCGGTGATGGCGACCCGTTGGCCAAGACCCGTATCGACTGCGTCGATGTCCTGCTGGTGATCGAGCTGCCGGACTATGTCGCCGCTGTCGTTGGCGAGAAACTCCCGACGCTCGCAGAGCTCACCCTGCCGGACGGATCGCCGGTCTGGTTCGACGCCGAGAAGGCAGCGGGGCCGCTTCCGCTCGATTCCAGGCACCAGGCGGATGGAATCCTGTCGTCGCTTGAGATCAGCGGCAAGCGGCAGTTCGTCGGCAGCTCCCATGACGACGTTGCCGAGGTGATATCCTCCGCCGGTGGCGCGGCGCTCCCGATCCCGAGGGCGGGTCTCTTCAGTAAAGCGATCGGTCTTGTTCAATCGATACGCGACATCCGCTCTCACGATCGCGAATGGGACTAGATGCGCGGTTCGACCTTGGTCCGATAGTGGCTTCGACGAGTCGCAAGACCTTTGGCGCTATCTCGGATTTCAAAACGGCTTCATGATTGTCCTTCAGCCGGATGAGGCGGGACAAGAGTTGATGATCAATCCTTGGCTCATATCGGAGCAGTTCGAGTCCGTGAACTGCACGGTTGCTGTCTGGACGGGAGAGAGCCCCACGGCAACCTTCCCCGGCATACGCGCCGCTGCGCGTTATGCAAACGCGGCCTTGCTCGGTGGCTCGATCGTCGAGATCATCATCGATCACGCCAATGGTTGCGCCATCATCATTCGGGATGATGATCTGATTGCGCTCCTTGAATACGCTGCCTTCAACTAGGTTCCAGGTTGGAGCGCGCCATCGGCGGCCGACCACTCCCCCTGTTGTCTGCAACATCAGCGCCTCGAAGCCCACGCGGCACAATCAATGACACGTGAATCGGACGACGTGGAGCGCGCCACCCGTTGATGGGGATGCCTGGGAAAGTCGAGGATGGGCTTGATCGTTCGACTTGCCCAGTTCGACATGCGCCGGGACACACTAGCAAATGACATTGAGATAAGTCCGGTTCGGTGCTCAAATGATCAGCTCGCCAGACGGGACTTTTCGTGGTGGGAAGCTCCGGATTGGCGGCGCCGCGAGGCCGTCCATGCAGCGAACCACAAGCGGTCATGCCGCGGTATCCCCCGCTGACGCGGCTCGCCAGGCACGCGAGCAGACCACACTTTTCCGGTTCACCGATCGGTTGTTTCGAGCCCGTACGCTTGCCGAGACCTACGAGGCTGCGCTCGACGCCATTTGTGAAGCGCTTGCGACCCTGCGAGCCTCCATCCTTCGCTTCGACGAGGGTGGGACAATGCGTTTCGTCGTCTGGCGCGGGCTTTCAGACGAATACCGCGCAGCTGTCGACGGCCATGCGCCTTGGAATCGTAGCGACCGCGAGGCCGATCCGATCTTCGTTTCGGACATCGCTCTCACCAGCGAACCGCGGCGGCTCATCGAGAGCATCATCGGCGAAGGCATCCATGCCCTGGCCTTCATTCCGCTCGCGGGGGCCGACGAACTCACCGGCAAGTTCATGGTCTACTATGACACGCCGCGGGTTTTCACCGAGCACGAGCGCGACATCGCCCTGGTGATCGCGCGCCAGCTTGGCTTTGCCATCGAACGCCATACGGGCGATGCCTCCGCCCGCCGCCTGGCAGCGCTCGTCGAGTCGTCCGATGACGCCATCATCGCCAAGGATCTGAACGGTCTGATCACCGACTGGAACCCCGGTGCCGAGCGCCTTTTCGGATATCGGCGGGAGGAGGTTCTGGGCCAGCCGATCATGCTGCTCATTCCTGAGGACCGGCGTGACGAGGAGCCACGGATCCTGGAGCGCATTCGCGCCGGGGAGCGCATCGAGCACTACGAGACCATGCGCCGGCGCAAGGATGGAACCCTTGTCGCGATCTCGCTGAGCATCTCGCCAATCAAGGATGCCAGGGGCGAAATCATGGGCGCCTCGAAGATTGCCCGGGACATCTCGGAGCGGCGACGTGCCCAGGACCAGCAGCAGCTGCTGCTTCGCGAGATGAACCACCGCGTCAAGAACGTCTTCGCTCTCACGAGTGGGATCGTCAATCTCAGTGCGCGCTCAGCCGCAACCCCGGCGGAGCTTGCGTCCACTGTTTCCGAGCGCCTTGCCACCCTGTCACGCGCGCACGCGCTGACCATGTCATCCGTGGCCGCGGGGCTGGAGCCGGCGGCAACCACGCTGCACGCCCTGATCGCTGCAATCCTGGAGCCCTATCGAGCCGGAGAACGGTCGCGCAGCGAGATTCGCGGCGCTGACATACCGGTGCCCTCCACCCTGGTCACATCGCTGTCGCTCCTGCTTCATGAGTTCGCGACCAACGCCGCCAAATACGGCAGTCTTTCCACCCCGGACGGCATTGTCGAGATCACGTGTTCGGATCGATCGTCCGAGTTCGTGATCGTCTGGTGCGAGCGCGGCGGTCCATCGCCCGAGAGCACGGGAAGCGAAGGGTTCGGGAGCCGGTTGGTCAAGGCGACGGCAAGTCAGCTTGGCCGGGTCAGCAGAGTTTGGGACCCGGCGGGCGTGATCATCGAACTCGTTATCGAGCGTGACAGGCTCGGAGCCTGACGCGCTCTTCCAGCGCAGCCACAACCGCCCTCGCCGCTCCCAACAACCGCGCCGACAGGGCTGGCGCGTGCCGACGCCGGTGTCCTCCGGATCCACGTCTTGGTCGTGTGGAAGGCGCTGGCCTCACGAGCATCCCGGGCGCGGACGGCCCGCCTGCACAGCAGAACGCCTCAAACAGCACCCGCCCCACGTCACCGATGAGCCGATCATCGCTCAGATGAAGAAGATTGGGATCGAGCCCGGCAAGAACCTTGACGACATCGTGCGCCTTCGACCGCGAGAGCCGCGCTTCCGGTCGTTTGTCGTGCCTCGCCTCAGGGCGTCAGCGGCAACGCCTTCAGTTCCTTCCGCGCCGTGCCAAAGGTGCCGAGCTGATAGACCGATGCGCCGGTCGGCGAGAACGTGAACGCGTCGAATGGCTCGGCCAACATCGTCTTCAAATAGGTTTCCGTTCCGACGCCGATCGTCACATGCGGATTGAAACCCTTGCCCGCCGCGATCGTGACGAAGTTGGAGACGTACTCGATCAGGGATTCTTGAATGTCGCGTCCGCCATCCCCGCTGAAGAACGCCGCCGGGGTTCCGGTCTTGGCGGTGTAGGGCGCAACGGCCTTGATGAGTTCATCCTGGAGCCGATGCAGGTCTCCAGTCGGTTCGACGACGATCCCCGCGAGGCCGACCGGCGGAGCAGGGATGTAGTAATATTTGAATGCCTTCAGCGCCCATGACGTCGGCTTTTCCTTGGTCAGAACCGCATTCGCCGCGGCGAATACCTTATCGAGGTCGGCCGTGCGGACGAACTGCTGCACCATCGTGACATGCGGGTGGTGCGTCTCATCCAAAGCAAAGCCCTTCGGGAAAGACTTGAGCAGTCGCGCGTTGGCGTCCTTCGCGTGCTGAAGCATCGTCGCGTCGGGTTCGAGCGCGATGTCGATCGCTGTCAGGGGATTTTGTTGCGCGACGGCGCCTTGGGCGAAGCCGAGCACCAAGGCCAGCCCGAGGCCGATGGCTGCAAGAACGCGCGCGCGTGGACGACCCCGGCAATCCAGAGGGGCAGGAATACTTGCAAAGACGGAAGTCTTCATCGCTGTGCTCCCTGAATGTTCAGAAGACAGGTATAGACCAGGGGAGATTAGTCGAAAGCGGCCTGGCGCGCGATGCGCTTTTGGCGGCCTGCAAGTGGTGGTTCGGTGCCTTGGAGGACCGCTCAAAGCTACAGCGATCAGTTGCAGAGGGGGCCTTTTGGGTCATTTGTGACCAGGCGAGCCAGCAGGCGTCAGTTCACTGCTTTGGGTCGGCCGCAGATCGGGGTTTTCAGGAATCGCAAGTTACCCGGAGGAAAAATGCCGGCCAGCGCAGCGGCCAAGGCCGCGCCGACCGGCGCGCCCGCAGTGGGAGGGGAAAGCGAGCAATAGTTAGCTTATCTCGCTCGATGACCAAGAGAACAGCGACAAATGCATCTTCGCTATGCGTTCATCATTTCAAATTTGTAAGCAATTCTGATTTTTCAACTATAATACACGAGTATAATTGCCTCGATATCGACTTGTAAAACCGGCCTCGCGCAGCGCTGAACGACCAGCCCGACTGGACCTGACCATCCCGCGCATCCGTTCATCGCGGCGGTCCGATTGACCGTCATGCTGAAAGGAACGCGCGTTGGGGCACTCCGGAGAGCCGGTCCGGACCGACCTCATCCCCCCGAAAGCAGCGAGGCTCCGACATTGATACCGAAGGCCAGAATGGTGGTGTTGAAGAAGAACGAGAGGATGGAATGGGCGAGCACGATCGTCCTGACCTCGCGCGTGGTGACACCGATGTCAGACGTCTGCGAGGTGCAGCCGATCGTGTAGGAAAAATAGAGGAAATCGACATAGTCAGGCTCGCCCTTCCCTGGAAAATCCAGGCCGCCCTCGGCGCCGTCATCACTGTAGAAATCATGCGCGTAATGCAGCGTGAAGAAGGCGTGCACCAGCGCCCAGGAACTGACGATGGTGACGGCGCCGAGCGCCAGGTGCAGCGCCTTTTCGTCAGGCGGCACGCTCTTCAGGCCGGCGAGCTGAATGCCGATGGCCGCGACGCTTGCGGCGGCGGCCAGGCAGGCGATGACCAGGATGGCGAGCGCACCTTCATCCTGCTCGGCGGCGCGCGCCTTGATCTGTTCGACGCTCTCGCCAAAGATCATCGTCGTCAGCATGCCGAGATAGAGGATTGCGCCGGCGTCCCACGCCACCAGGAGCCGCGTCACCCACCCCCAATCGCGCGGCAGCAGGATCGTCAGCAGCGCCACCGCAGCCAGCGCGATCAGAAGGCGAGGTCGAATGAGCAGGGATCGCGGAAGCAGCCTCATCGGGTCTGACGCCTGCCGCCGGGGAATCCGTCCAGGACGGAGCAGTGTCGGCTATTCCCGCGTGACGACATGGTCTGGCGCATCTCGGACGGCTGGGGAAGAAACCGACCAAGACTGCGTCCACGTCTCGGAGAGGGTGCGGTTTCGTGACTTGAGATAGGCCCGCAAGTCGGCAGTCTGCCCTACTGGCAGGGTCGCGTCGAGGATGACCCGAAAGCCTTTCGTGGCGGGATTGGCAGCGATGATGGTGTTGGTGATCACACCGGCCGTTGTCGAGGCGACGATCTCGACACGCTTGGGATCGCTCAGGAAATAGGCCAGATCGCCATCCCCAAAATCGATGATGAAGCGCTGCTTGCCGGTGCCTTCGGCGTCGGCCTCGCGGCTGTCCCAGCCGCTGAAGCTGTTGCGGACCTGCCCCATGGGATGGAGCTCGTTCGTCGTCGACAAGGCCGTGATGCGATAGCTGAATTCGCTGGTCTTGCCGGTCTCGAGCGGTTGAGCCGGCGTCCAGCACGCCACGATATTGTCGAATGCCTCGTTGTTGGTCGGGATCTCGATCAGGTCGACGCGGCCCTCGCCCCATTCGCCGATGGGCTCGACCCAATAGCCCGGCCGGGCGTGATACTGCGCTTCCAGGTCCTGGTAATGCCCATATTCGCGATCGCGCTGCATCAGGCCGAAGCCGCGCGGGTCGCGGTCGCCAAAACTGGAAATCCGCAGGTTCTTGGGATTGCGGATCGGTCGCCAGATCCATTCGCCGGAACCGGCCTGCATCAGGAGCCCGTCGGAATCATGGACCTCCGGCCGGAAATCTGTCCGGTGTCCAAGGTCCCCCTCGCCCGCGAGAAACATCGACGTCAGCGGAGCGATGCCGAGCCGCGGGATCTCGACGCGCGGCAGGATCGTGGCCGTGACGGTCATCGTGGTTTCGCGGCCGGGCGACACGACATAGCGGAACGCGCCGGCTACGGAGGGCGAATCCAGGAGGGCGTAGATCACCAGATCGAGACTGTCTGCCTTCGGTTCTTCCAGCCACAGGGCGCGGAAGAACGGAAACTCCTCGGGCTGCTTGCCGCCGACGTCGATCGCAAGGGAGCGGGCAGAAAGCCCGTAGCGATGGCCCCGGCCGATCAGCCTGAAATAGCTCGCCCCCAGAAACGAGATCACCTCATCCTGGACCTTGGGATCGTTGAGCGTGGTCGTCACCGCAAACCCGGCAAAGCCAAGCGACGGTGAAAGCTGCTTGGGAACCGGCACCTTGCCGTATTCGAAGAGGCCGGTGGTGAACGGGATCGGTATGGCGTTGCCATCCCTGACCACATGCAGCTGCACCGGCTTGTCATGGAGAAAGCCGAGATGAAACGGCAGCAGGCGAAAATCGGAACCGCTCTCCTGCCACAAGGCCTTTTCACGGCGGAAGCGGATCTCGCGATAGCCGTCATAGGTCAGCTTCGACAATTCCGCGGGAATGGTCAGGCCGCCGGGATCGAAGGGCCGCTCACCCAGCACGCGCGCCTGCCTGACGACATCGTCGTAACCAAAGCGGCTGGCGCCAGGTTGAGGCGTCGGAGCGGCCTGCGATACCGGCGCCCTCGCCAGGAAAGCCGTCGAGGCCAGCGCCGCCAAAGCGGAACGACGTGTGAGGGAGTGGCTGCCGCCTGCGGTCATCATGATGGTCCCGTCATTCCAATACGAGCCTAACCCTCCCTCACTCCCAAGGTTCCCTGCGTTCACCGGACGAGGATTTGGCGGTCCGACGCCGGACCGGCTCGCCTTGGGCCAAATCCACGAAGCGCGTCGGGCAAGCCCGCCAGAGCCACCGCTGCAGCCGCAGCGTCCGGGCAGCTCGGGCCTGATGTCAGAGCCCATGAAACGGCCGCAACCCGTTGCCTATGCGGAATTTTCGTCCTGATTTCTGTCCGGATGCCGTTGCCTGCGCGTCGCCAGCGCACGCTCGAGCGATCTCGCCTTGCGCCGGGCGTCCCGCAATTCCTCGATCGTCGGCTGCCACCAGCCCCGGGCCAGCTCTGCCCCGGGTGCCGGCTGCCGTGCCGGCCATGTCCGCACCAGCTCATCATGACCGGGCCTGCGCCAACTCGCCCAGACGAAATCGCCGGTGGCGCCGGCACTCCAGGGGTAATGCTGGCGCAGGCTTTCCCCGTCGACGAGCTCACCCGTGACCTCGGTGAAGACCAGCGCGCCGACGTGAGACATCAACGGGCGGTCGCCGGGCGGGAGCTGATCGGCAAGGACCGGGTAGCGATGGCGTTGCCGCTCCCTGGCACGTGCGCTCAGCTCGCGATGCTCGGCGGAGCCCTTCAGCTCGTCTCGCCGGCGCTTCCGCTCCGCCGGCTCGTTGCGGCGCGCGGCCTCCTCGATCGCCGGCCAACGACGCCGGAGTTCCCCCAGCGAGCGATAGGGAATGCGCCAGAGTTTTTCATCGCCATCCCACCAGGCCCAGGGCACGGCGCGCAATTCCGCGACGACGGTCCTGGAGTAAGGCGTCCGGAGCAGCAATTCTTCGGCCGGAACGAGATAGTCGCTCGTGATCGGGTCGAATGCGAAGGCGTCCCTGCCGCGCGCATCGGCATGGGCGAGGACGCCCGAAAGCTCCCGCTGCAGCCAGCGATCAAGCCGCCTTTCGGCCGTGCTCCCCGGTACGAACCAGGCGCGGCGATCATCGCGCCAACGCGCCCGGGGAAAGGCCGCGCGGAAGCGCTCGACGAGCCCCGCGTCATAGGGGAAGGACGCGGTCGCGCCCACCCTGCCCTCGACAGTCGGTTCGACGCTGATGCTCTCTAGCGGGGATGGCATCGTCGATCCGCCCTTGCCCTCTCCGACGGTCGGAATGCGAGCATGACGGATCGTGGCGCGCGTGGCACCCCTGCCGATCACTCAGAATGTGATCTTGACCGAGGGAGCGCTGCGCTCGGCCTCGCCATGGAAGACGGCCTCGATATTGTTGCCGGCGGGATCGAGCAGGAAGGCGGCGTAATAGCCGGGGTGATAGGGGCGCTCGCCCGGCGCACCGTTATCCCGGCCCCCGCTTTCGAGACCGGCCTTGTGGAACGCGTCGACCATGGCGCGATTCCTGGCCTGGAAGGCGATATGGTGCCGGCCCGTGAGCTCGCCCTGCGCGGCCTTGCTCTGCGCGCTCGAGACGAAGAGCTCGTCCACCCAGAAGTAATCCTCCGCCGTCCCGCCGATCGGAACGTGGAGTTCGCGCAAGATCGCCTCGTAGAACCGGCGGCAGGCGGCGAGGTCTGCGACGACGAGCTGGATGTGATCGATCAGCCGGCCGCGATGCAGTTCCTGCGTTTCCATCTCTTCCTCCCGTTTCGATTGCCCGCACCAACGCGGACGAGGCGCAGTCGTTCCCTGTCCACCATGCGCCTACCACTTGTTGTCAGCAGCGTCGGCGCCTCGAAGCCCGATCGGCGTCCGAGGGCCGCGCCTCCCGCCCCACAAGGTCTGGCGTTCGGCTTCCGAATTCTGTTCGTCGCCGACAGACTCATCCACATCAGGAGCGCGATGACCGCGCCAGCCGGTCCGCCGAAACTGGCACCGTCGAGATCACCTGTTCGGAGCGAGAATCCGGCTTCGTGATCGTCTGGCACGAGCGCGGGGGCGCAGCCGCCGAAGGTTTCGGAAGCCGGCGGCTCAACGCGACAGCGAGCCAGCGTGGCCGGGCCAGCAGGGTTTGGGATCCTTCGGGCGTCGTCATCGCACTAGCGATCGAACGAAACGGGCTCGAAGCCGGACGCACGAAACCTTGGCGGACGCCGGCCGGATTCGCCGCGGTTCCGCCTGCGGAACGACAACCCCGCGATCCGCACTTGCAGCGCTTCCCACTCCGGCAGCCCCGGCCGGGAACGCTCCTCAAGCCAGGTCGACCCATGCTGGCGCATGATCGCTGGCATTCGGCAGCCCGCGAATGTGGCGGTCGACACCCGCGGCGACAAGCCGCTTTGCCGTGACCGGGTTCAGCAGAAGGTGGTCGAGGCGCAAGCCAGCGTCGCGCTCCCAACGGCTGCGCATATAGTGCCAGAACGTGTATATTCGCTCGTCGGGGTAGAGCGCGCGCAGGGCATCCGTCCAACCCTGCTCGATGATGCTGCGATAAGCGGCACGGCTCTCCGGCTGCACGAGCGCGTCGTCATCCCAGGACGTGGTGGGGTAGATATCGAGCGCTGTCGGCGCGACATTGAAATCACCGGCCAGGATGATCGGCACCTGGTTGGCCAACAGATCGGCGGCATGGCCGCTCAGGCGCTCGAACCAGGAGAGCTTGACGTCGAATTTCGGCCCCGGTTGCGGATTGCCGTTCGGGAGATAGAGCGAGGCGATCAGGATGCCATTGACGGCCGCCTCGATGTACCGGGCCTGCTGGTCGGAAGGGTCGCCGGGAAGGCCCCTGCGCGTCACAATCGGGGTCGTGCCCTTCGCCAGGATCGCGACCCCGTTCCATGTTCGCTGCCCCCACCAGACGGCGCCATATCCAGCCTTCCCGATCTCGACCTCGGGAAATTCACGATCGCAGGATTTAAGCTCCTGCAGGCACACGACATCGGGCTCTGTCGTTTCGAGCCAGTGCAGGAGGTTCGGGAGCCCTCGCCTGACATTGTTGATATTATAGGTCGCCACCCTGAAGACGTCGCGCTTTCGGCGGTGCCTGGACATCACGCCAGAGCCTCAACCGAAATCGACCGCGTCTGCCGGCGCGTCGCCGCTCAGGCTCCGGCGGCAGGCAGCCTGCCGTCCGGCGTATAGCGGTCGACGGCATCCGGCAGTTGCCGGGACAGGCGCGACAGCAACTCGTCACGCGACAGGCCGGTCTGGCGTTCGAGCTTGGCCAGGATGTCGGGACCGATCGCCTGTTCGAGGTCCGGGGGCGCAACGTCCTGATTGGGGCCCTGGCGCACCCAGGAATCGGCCTTTTCGCCCTGGCCGGCCTGCTTGAAGCGATCAAGCAGCTCTCCCAGACCTCCGTTCAGGAAGCCGCCGATTCCGCCTGCGCCCAATGTGCCGAGGTTGCCGAGCACGGAATCCGCGCCTTTCGGGATGTCGCCTGCCGGTGCCCCGGTGCGCGCCGGCTGATTGGCCGGGTTGGCCTGGGTCGCCTGGCCGAACCACTCGGCGATCTTGTCCTTGTTCTGGTAGCCTGCGAGGGCCAGCAGGCCCAGCAGTGCCGTCATCGACGGAAAGCCCTGGTTGTCGCTCATGAGACTTGCTCCTGGTGCCGGATTAAACGGTGTGTCGGCGGTTCGCGAAAAACGCCCACGCCGCCAGGACGATGACGGCGCCGATGATGGCCCCGATCAGGCCCGCCCCTTCGCCGGGGGCGTACCAATGCATCGCCTGTCCGATATAGGTCGCAACGAATGCACCAACGATCCCGAGGATGGTGGTGAGAACGAATCCCGAAGGCTCGTTGGACCCAGGGGTCAGAAATTTGGCGACCACACCGGCGAGAAAGCCGATGAGGATGGTCCCGATAATGCCCATAATGTCCTCCCGCAAGCGCTTGGTCACATTGGAAGCTTGGCCACATCTGAAGGCGCATGAGCCGCCGCAAGCGACGCGCAAGCGCAGGTCCTGAACCGACGAACAGCAGAGAGGTTCCCGCTGGGTCGTCAGCCCCTGCGAAACCGCACGGGGCGGTTCGGAACGAAACCACTGCCAACTCCGTTTGGATCGCTGGGAGAGTCCGGAGTTCAAGATGAAGCTGCTCGCATCGGCCCAACTCGTCTATGGCTTTTTCGCGCCGACGCAGGTGATCGGGCTGATCCAGGCCTCACATTCCAGCGATCAGTCGATCATTGCGGACGAATTGACGGTCAGTGGCGACGTGCGGCCCATCACGGACGAGGCGCCCTCGGGAGACCGCCGGTTCCGGACCTGCCTCTCGGGCGAGACGACGATCACCTATACCGCCACGGTCGATAACGGCGTGCGCCAGTTGCTGCCCCTGTCGGGGCGCCAACATGCGTGGAACGAACTGCCGGCCGACGCGCTGCCCTATCTCCTGCCGAGCCGGTTTTGCCCGAGCGACCGCTTTCAACGCTTTGCCCAGCGCGAGTTCGCAGGCGCCGGCGACGGGGTCGGCCGGGTGATGGCGATTCTCGAGTGGATCGCGGCCCACGTCGATTACGTCGCGGGCGTCAGCACACCTGGATCGACAGCGGCGCATACCTTCACCGTCAGGGCGGGCGTCTGCCGCGACTTCACCCATCTCGGCATCACCTTCTGCCGTGCCCTGTCGATCCCGGCCCGCGCCGTCAGCGCCTATTCGCTCGATGTTCAGCCGCCCGATTTCCACGCCGTGATGGAAGTCTATCTCGAGAACGCCTGGTGGCTGGTCGACCCGACGCGCCTTGCCCCGATCGAGGGCATCATCCGCATCGCGCATGGCCGGGATTCGACGGATACCGCCTTCCTGACCACGGATCAGGCTTGCACCGTGATCTCCCAGACTGTCCAGGTCCTGCGCAGCGAGTCAGCCTGAGAGAGGCTTGCAGCGCCTGCCGTTGCGGCCCCTGACTACTCATGACGAGGGATCTCCATGTCCCACCCACTCGATTGCCTCGTGATCGGCGGCGGCCCCGCTGGCCTGACGGCGGCGATCTATCTTGCGCGCTTTCACCTCGGCGTCACCGTCATGGATGCAGGCCATGGCCGGGCCCTGCAGATCCCCTGCACCCATAATCACGCCGGCTTCCCCGAAGGCATTTCCGGTCGCGAGCTGTTGTCGCGGATGCGGTCGCAGGCGATCCAGTACGGCACCTGGATTGTCGATCGCCGCGTCGAGGCGCTGACCCGCGACGGTTCCGGCTTCGCGGCACACGGGCAGGACGTCGACATCAAGGCGCACTCGGTTCTGCTCGCCACCGGCGTCACGAACCGTCGCCCCCCGATGACCGATGCGCTCCATGCCGAGGCCCTCAGCCTGGGCCGCCTGCGCTACTGCCCGGTTTGCGACGGTTACGAGGTCACCGGGCAGGACGTTGCGGTCATCGGCTCCGATGCCGGTGCCGCGAATGAATGCGAATTCCTGAGGTCATATACGGCGCGGGTCAGCCTTGTCCTCGATGGGACCGATGGTCTCGCCGCCCCCCTGGCGGAGCGTCTCACGGGTCTCGGCGTCCGCATCATCGGCGGACCGGCGCAGGAATTCGCACTGGAGGAGGATGGCCTGAGCCTGTCTTCGGCCGCCGGGCGGCTGCGCTTCGACGCCGTCTACCCCGCACTTGGCTCGGTTGTTCATTCCGGCCTCGCGACCGCACTGGGCGCTGACGTGACGGAGGATGGCTGCGTCCAGGTCGATCGCCATCAACGCACCAGCATCATGCGATTATACGCGGCCGGCGACGTCGTGATCGGTCTCGATCAGATCAGCCATGCCATGGGGCAGGCCGGCGTGGCCGCGACCGCGATCCGCAACGATCTCGCCGCATGCCGCCCTCAGCTGCGCTAGTCACGGGGGCAAGCCCCCGCTTCTCCGCGACGACGGCGACAAGGATAGTCCAGTTCATCTCGTTCGCCGGCTTCCATTCCGGAACAGAGAAGGCTTGCCGATTGTATCGCTGCCACCCGCCGGCCACCGCAAAGATTACGGGGGATGAGATCGCTCGTCATTCACATTCACCCGCTGCCCCCGCTCAACAGGGGTTGGTGCCGGTGCCGGAATTGTCTGTACTGGCAGGCGTGATTCGATCGAGGGCCAGAGACCGGCCGCATCAGCCCGGCGGTAAGGACGTGTTAATCTTTATTAATCAATGGTTCAGATATGGTGATCGCTCCAAGACACCGGCCTGGGTGCCGATGAGCGTGTCCGGCCTGCGTCCGGCGTCGGGCCCGGCTCGCGGCCAGACCAGGGGGCGACGCGCAGCCCTTGTCACCGCGGCCTTGCTGGGAGCGATGGCGGCGGGCTGCGGTGAGCAGAGGCTGACGGATGCCGAGCTGTCCTTCGCAACGCGCTCCATCGCCGTCGACCCGAGCCGGGCGATGATCATGCTGCCGCCGGGCGGCCCGCCGATCGTGAACGTGACGCAGCGCAACTACGAAAACGCCGTGTCCCAGACCATCACGCTCGCCACGCGCGGCCGGACGCCGGGCGAGAATGCGATCCATGCCGCCTTCCTGACGGCGGCCGATGTTCCCGATACGAACGGTGTCGAAGGCAGGCTCCTGTCCCTTCCGAGCATCGAGGATTTCGCGATCGCGCGCGAGATGGAGGAGCGGCTTCCTGGCGTCGCCATGGTGCCGTCGGCCGCCTATGTGCAGAACCGCTACGGCCCGTTCGGCTATGCCTATGGTCGTGGTGCAGGGGGGGATGGCTGCCTTTACGCCTGGCAGCAGGTCGCCAGTGGCGACAGCCTCTTCCGGCCCAGATCGGGCGTGATCTCCGTGCGACTGCGCGTCTGCGCGCCGGGCGCGTCCGAGGCCGCCTTGCTGCGCCTGGCCTATGGTTTTTCCGTCAACGCCTCGCTCAGGCGCCCGGGCTGGAACCCGATCGGGGATGCGCCATCGCCCTCCCCCGACCTCGGCGAAGCCGGCGCACCGATCTATCCCCTGCCTCTGACATCCATGCCCCAGACATCCCTGCCTGACGCGCTCGATCGGCCGCCTCGGGTTGCCCGCCCGAAGCGTCCGCAACCGGCCCGTGCGGAGGTGAGAGACCCCGTCCCAGACAGGTCTTTGCCAGACAGGCCTTTGCCGGACCGCCCCCTGGAAGGATACCCGACCGTTCCGCCGCCCTTGTCGCCTTGACCGCAACCATGATCGCCTGAAGAGCCGATGCGAACAGCAAGCTACGTCATCGTCTGGGCTGTGATCGCCACTGTCGTCGTGGTGCTGATCACGCTACCGATCAGCCTGCAGGCGCATCTGATCGCGGGTGCGATCGTGGTCACGGCCATGATCGCGCTGAAGTTCCTGCGCCCTTACGGCGTCTGGCGGCTGATCGCGCTCGGGCTCGGAACGGCGATCGTGCTGCGCTACATCTATTGGCGCACGACGAGCACCTTGCCGCCGGCGAACCAGATCGAGGACTTCATCCCCGCGATGATCCTCTATCTCGCCGAGTTCTATAATATCGGCATGCTGTTCCTCAGCCTGTTCGTGGTCGCGATGCCGTTGCCGCACCGCAAGACACCGCCGGTCGACCTGCAGAATGCGCCCACCGTCGACGTCTTCGTGCCGACCTATAACGAGGACGCGGACCTGCTGGCGACGACGCTCGCAGCGGCGCTTGCGATGGATTACCCCGCGGATCGGCTGAAGGTCTATCTCCTCGACGATGGCGGGACCGACGAGAAGTGCAACGCGGATAATTTCGTGACGGCCAACGCCGCCAGGGAGCGCCGGGCGACGCTGCAAAGGCTATGCGAGGGCCTCGGCGTCACCTATCTGACGCGCGCCCGCAATATCAGCGCCAAGGCCGGCAATCTCAACAACGGCATCACGCATTCCGAGGGCGAGTTGATCGTCGTGTTCGATGCCGATCATGCGCCCGCGCGGTCCTTCCTGACCGAGACCGTCGGCTATTTCGGGCTGGATCCGAAGCTGTTCCTGGTCCAGACCCCGCATTTCTTCATCAATCCCGACCCGTTGGAGCGCAATCTCCAGACCTTCAAATACATGCCGTCCGAGAACGAGATGTTCTACGGCATCATCCAGCGCGGCCTCGACAAATGGGACGCGTCGTTCTTCTGCGGCTCGGCCGCCGTGCTGCGCCGCCAGGCGCTCAAGACGACCAACGGCTTCTCGGGCCGCAGCATCACGGAAGACGCCGAGACCGCGATCACGCTGCACGCCACCGGCTGGCACAGCGTCTATGTCGACAAGCCGCTGATCGCCGGCCTGCAGCCCGCGACCTTCGCGAGCTTCATCGGGCAGCGCTCGCGCTGGGCGCAGGGCATGATGCAGATCCTGATCTATCATCGCCCACTGTTCAAAACCGGCCTCTCGCTGCCGCAACGGCTCTGCTATTGCTCCTCGGCGCTGTTCTGGCTGTTTCCGTTCGCGCGCTGGATCTTCCTGATTTCTCCGCTGTTCTACCTGTTCTTCGGATTGCAGATCTTCACGGCATCGGGGGCGGAGTTCTTCGCCTATATCCTGAGTTACATGGTCGTGAACCTGATGATGCAGAATTACCTCTATGGCCGCTATCGCTGGCCATGGATCTCGGAACTCTACGAGTTCATCCAGTCGGTCTATCTGCTGCCCGCGGTCATCTCGGTCCTGCTCAATCCGGGCAAGCCGACCTTCAAGGTCACGGCCAAGAACG
Source organism: Allobosea sp. 2KB_26 (assembly GCF_052115715.1). Classification (NCBI taxonomy): domain Bacteria; kingdom Pseudomonadati; phylum Pseudomonadota; class Alphaproteobacteria; order Hyphomicrobiales; family Alloboseaceae; genus Allobosea; species Allobosea sp. 2KB_26. The sequence goes on along the minus strand of NZ_JBFRHE010000002.1, from coordinate 51,617 downwards.
AGTCGCTCGAAACCCGGCGCGTCTCGGAACTGGGCACGCCCTTCTTCATCATCTTCGCCGTTCTGGCGCTTGGCGTCGTCGCGACCTATTGGCGGATCATCACCGAGCCCTACAATGCCGACACGACCGTGGTGGTCGGCCTCTGGAACGTTCTCAACCTGCTGATGGCGGGCTGCGCACTCGGCGTCGTCTCGGAGAGGCCGGAGGGACGCGCCGCCCGGCGTTTCGCGGTGCGACGCCGCGGCGAGATCACCATCGACGGCCAGACCGCGCCGATCGTCACGGAGAACGCCTCGGTCGACGGCGTCGGCATCCGCGTCCTGTCCTCGGCTTTCGAGAATCTGCCGATCGGCAGCGAGGCGCTGATCTCGTTCGAGACCACGATCGATATGCCGGCCGGCCAGCTGCCGGTGCGCGTGATGCGGCTGGCGCCCGACGACAAGGGCTTGCTGATGGGCTGCCGCTATGTGCCCAGCGAACCGCTGCACAGCCGCATGATCGCCGATCTCGCCTTTTCCGACGCGGAGCGCTGGGCCCTTTTCCAGAAGGCGCGGCGCCAGAACATGGGGGTCGTCTACGGCACGATCCGCTTCCTGCGGATCGCGCTGTTCCAGACCAGCCGCGGCCTGTCCTATTTCTTCGGCCTCTACCGCCTGACACGCCCCTCAGCGACACCGGCGAGGCCGGCGGAATGAGGCTGCAGCCATTCTCCCTGATGGCCGCGATGGCCCTTCCGCTCTTCTGCGGCGCCAGCATGGCCCAGGACGGGCGCGTGCAGTCGGCCCCGGCCGAACCGGCGCCGTTCATGATCGCGCCGCCGGAGACGCCGCCGGCCACGACGCCCGCCCCCGTGCCTCCGGCCGCGCCTGCTGCCCAGCCCCCTGCCCCGGCCCAGCCGCCGAAGCCCGCAGCGGCAGCGACTGCCGCTGTCCCCTTCGCCTTCAAGCCGTTGCTTCCTGCCGCCCGCGTCACCCTCGAGGGCGAGAGCGACACGCGCAGCTGGGCCTTCTTCCTGACGCAGGACGAGGCGGGCGCGGACCTGAACCTCGACGTGGCGTTTCAGAACGCGCTCGTCGTGATGCCGGAAGCCTCGCGACTGACCGTCCGGATCAATGGCGAGCGCGTCATCGAGCAGCCCGTCGCCTCCTCGGACCGGGTGGCGCGGCTGTCGGCCGCGATCCGCAAGGGCCTGCTGAGAGCGGGTGAGAATACGATCCGCTTCGAGGCGGTGCATCGCCACCGCACCGATTGCACCCTGGCCTCCACCTACGAGCTCTGGACGCGCATCGACGGCGCAGGCACGCAGCTGAGCTTCCGCCGCCCCGATGCCGGGCAGTTCCGCCTGCGCGGCATCGACGACCTGCCGACGATCGGCGGGGACGAAGGTGGTCAGACGACGATCAACATCGTCGCGCCGAGCGCGTCGCGGGCGATCGCGGGCAATACCATCCTCGCCGTCGCGCAGGCCGTGGCGCTGCGCGGGCGCTTTGGGCAGGTCGTGGTGCGGGTCTCCGAACGGCCGCCGGAGCGGCTGCGGCCGGGCTCGCTGACGGTCGTCGTCGGAACCGCGAACGAACTGGGCGAGCTGCTGGGCACCATCCCTGAAGAGGCCGCCACCCGCAGCTTCCTGGGCTTCGTCGCCAGTCCGAAGCTGGGTCCGGCGACGCTCCTCGTCACCGGACAGGGTTGGCCGGATATCGAGGCGGTCGTCGCCAAGATCCTGACGGAGCCCGTGTCCAGGCCGACCAATATCAACCGCACGAGCATGGATACGGCGAGCTGGCACACACCGAACCCGCCCTATGTCGCGAACAAGCAGGTGCTGCGCTTCTCCGATCTCGGCGTTCCCACGCAGGAATCGACCGGCCGGCGCATGCGCGTACGCGCGCTCGTCGCCATGCCCGGCGATTTCTATGCGAACGCCTATGGCGAAGCGACGCTCCTTCTCGACGGCGCCTATTCCGCGGAGGTCCTGCCTGGCACCAGCCATATCGAGATCTTCGTCAACGGCAACGTCGCCGCGACCGTGCCGCTCAACACGACGAATGGCGGCCTGTTCCAGCAGTTCCCAATCACCGTGCCGATGCGGCATTTCCGGCCGGGGATCAATGAGCTCTGGCTCGAGGCCGTCACGATCGCGAAGACCGATCTCAGCTGCGGGCCGGGCGCAACGCTGCCCGGGAAGAGCCGCTTCGCGCTGTTCGACACGACCTCGCTTGCCGTTCCCGATTTCGCGAAGGTCGGCGTCAAGCCCAACCTCGCCGCGCTGTCGGGTACGGGTTTCCCCTATTCGGTGTCGCCGCGCGTGGCGCTGATCCTGGGCCGGCTCGATTCAGCCAATTACAGCGCGGCGGCGACACTGTTGGCGCGCCTCTCCCAGCGCGCGAGCCGGCCGATTGCGGTCGACCCGCTGGCGAACGCCGCCACCGTGGGCGATCGTCCGGCCTTGATCGTGGGCGCCGTCGGCCAGTTGCCGAGCGGCCTGCTGCCGCGCGTCGGCATCTCCGACACTGTCCGCAGCACCTGGCCGCGGCGTGCCGACACCGTCGTGGTCGCGCCCGATGCCGATGGCACGGCCGTGTTCGATGCCGTGCTCAACCGGTTCCAGGGCCGCCAGACGACGCCGGAGGATTCAGGCGGGCCGCCGCAAACCGCGATCGAGATCCGCGACCGCTGGCACAACTCGCTCGGCGGCCCGCTGGCCCGCTATTTCGATGCTTTCGACGGCTGGCTGGAACGGACTTTCGATTTGTCCTTCGCCCGGCTGCGCGCCCCGTCGCGCGCGGCCTCGCTCTACGAACCCGCCGAGGGAACCGACCTGATCGTGGCGCAGGCCGCCGATCCCGACACTCGCCAGGTCTGGACCGCCTTCGTCGCACGGCGCGAAGAAGCGCTCGAAAGCAGCGTCGCCCGCATCGTGACACCGGGCAACTGGGCTGCCATGGCCGGCAAGATCACGGCGTTCCGCGGCGCGCAGGACACGCATGTCGTGTCCGCCGACAGCACCTCCTTCTTCATGACGCGCCCGTTCAGCCTCGCGAATATGCGGCTCGTCCTGGCCAACTGGATGTCGAGCAATATCGGCACCTATGCGCTGGCGCTCCTGCTGGCCTGCATCGGGCTGGGCATCGGCACCTCGCTGATGCTCGGACGGTTGGGGCGGCGCACATGAAAACGCTTCTCGCCACCGTCACGGCCACCATGATGGTTCTCGCATCCGCGGCGCAGGCCGCCCTGCCCGACGGAGCCTGGGAGCTCTACCGGCAGAAATTCGTCACCTCCGAAGGGCGCGTGATCGACGACGCCAATGGCGGGATCAGCCATAGCGAGAGCCAGGGCTACGGCCTGCTGCTGGCCTGTCTCGCCGGAGACCGCAGCAGTTTCGCGAGCATCTTCGCCTTCACGCGAACCGAACTTCTGATCCGCGACGACGGACTGGCGGCCTGGCGCTGGGACCCCAAGGCGAGCCCCCATGTCACCGACATCAACAATGCCAGCGACGGCGACCTGCTGATCGCGGAGGCCCTCGCCTGCGCCGGGACGCGCTGGACCATGCCGGCCTACACGACAGCGGCGCGCCAGATCGCCCGGTCATTGGCCAAGGTCGCGCTGCTGAAGCGCGGCGGCGAGACCTGGCTGATGCCCGGCGCGGTCGGCTTTTCCGAGAAGGACCGGCCGGACGGCCCCGTGGTCAATCCATCCTATTGGGTGTTCGAAGCGCTGCCGGCGCTCGCCCAGCTCACCGGCGATCAGAGCTGGATGCAGGTGCAGGCGAGCGGCCTGAAACTGCTCGACACCCTCGCCAAGGCGAAGATGCTGGCGCCGGACTGGGTCTCGATCAAGGACACGCCGAGGCCCGCCGACGGCTTCCCGCCGCAATTCGGCTACAACGCCATCCGCATCCCGCTCTACCTGATGCGGGCCGGGCTGGCCGACAAGGCACGCATGGAGCCCTTCCGAAAGGCCTGGGCCGGCGGCACCGCCGTGATCGACGTCAAGACCGGCAATCCCGTCGAGCCGCTGCCTGACGCCGGCTACCGCATTCTCTTCGCCGCCATGGCCTGCGCGCTCGACAAGACGCCGATCCCGGCCGAGCTGAAGAGCTTCCAGCCCACGGCCTATTACCCCTCGACCCTGCACCTCCTGTCCCTCTCGATGCTCCGCGAGAGGTATCCGCAATGCATGTGAAATACGCTGTCCTCGCGATCGCTGCCTCGAGCGCCGCATTCTATGCCTTCGGGCGCCATGGTCGCGACGCCGAGCTGTCGCTGGCGCCGCCGGCGGCGATCCGGCAGGCCGTCGCGGCCGGCCTGCCCTTTGCGGACAACCAGCAATCCGGTCCCGAGCTCGCCCAGGCGCAGCCGCCCGCCAACCCGGCTGCGCCGTCCGCAGTCCAGCCGGGCCAGCCCGGCCAGCCGGCGCAGCGCCCACCCGTGGTCGACGAAAGCGCGCTGCGCTATTTCGCGGCTCAGGGCGACACGCGGCGGCTGGAGGCCGAGCTGGCCCGGCTGCGGGCCCTCTATCCGGAATGGAAGCCGCCCACCGACCTGACAGCCCCGGCCCAGACCGGCGATCGCGAGCTGGAGCGGCTCTGGAAGCTGTTCTCGGAGGGCAAGATCGGCGAGGTCCGCGCCGCAATCGCCCAGCGCAGCACGAGCGACCCAAACTGGCACGCCCCGGCCGACCTCGTCGCCAGGCTCGACGCCGCTGAAGCCGCGCAGCGGCTGGTCAATGCCTCCAACGCACGGCAATGGGAGCAGGTGATCCGGATCGGCACCGAGACGCCGGCCTTGCTGACCTGCGCGAATGTCGATGCGCTATGGCGTGTGGCCGAGGCTTTCGTGCAGACCGGCAAGCCCGAGCGGGCGCGGGACGCCTATTCCTATGTGCTGGGCAACTGCAATACCCCGGCCGAACGGGTCGGGACGATGCAGAAGGCCCTGGCGACGCTGCCCGACGCGCTAACCGACGGGCTGCTGGCCCAGGAGAGGCAGACCGAGTTCTCGAGCATCCGCGACGAGATCGCGCGCCGGCGCATCGGGCGAGCCGCCGAGGACCCCAAGCTCACGGCGTCCGCCGACGACATTCGACGCGTCGAGGCGCTGGCCAATGCCGCGACGACGCCGGACGATGCTATCCTGCTCGGCTTCTACGCGCTGCACCACAATGACCCCGTCAGGGCGGAGGCCCTGTTCCAGGCCGCCTTGCAGCGCAAGGGCGGGGCGAAAGCCGCCGAAGGCGCCGTTCTCACGCTGGGCGCCAACCGGAAATACCGGGAAGCCGAGGCACTGGGCTCGCAGTGGCTGGACGCAGGCGCCGCCAACCGCAAGGCCTATCTCGATGTCGCGACGACACTGATCACGCAGGAACCCGCTCCAAAACTGGATCGCGCCGTCGTCGAGCGGATCGCGAAGACCGTTGCGACGGACCGCTACGCGCCGGGCGCGGCCGGTCTCGGCTGGTATGCCTATAATGCCGGCCAGACCTCCCCGGCCGAGACCTGGTTCGAAACCGCCCTCTCCTGGGACCGAGGCTATGAGCCGGCCGCCTATGGGCTTGCCCTGGCCCGTCAGCGCTTGCGCGACCAAGCCGGCCTGCGCGCGGTCGTGAACGACTGGGGCGGTCGTTCCGAACGGATTGCCGCGCTGCTCGATCCGCGCCGCGCGCGCGCCGTGCCGGTGCAGGAACAGCGCCGGGACGATATCGCCGCGCCCGCAGCGCCGGTCACACGCGAGCGAGACATTGTCGAACCCGCACCGAGCCGGCCGGTGCGCTCCCGGGCTCCCCGTCAGACCGTCCAGACCGATATCGACACCGAGCCGGTCCGGCGCCGCCAGGCGGCAGCCCCCGCGGCCGGCAGCTGCGGCAACGGCCAGTCGGGCGCAGCCGCGTTGCAGCGCGGCTGGTGCCTGCTCAACCTGAAGCGGCCTGCCGCCGCAGCCGCAGCCTTCGATGCGGCCATGCGCAGCAGCTCGGGCCAGGTCGCGGCCGATGCTGCCATGGGCAAGACCTATGCGAAACTCCAGCAGGGGCTGACGGCGGAAGCCAATGTCGCGGCGGCGCAGACCAATCCGGCTCCCGCGCAGCGGCGCGAACTCTCGGCCCTGCTCCTCTCCGAGCGCTTCTACGCGCAATACGACACCAAGGATTACAACGGCGCCCTGGTGACCCTGTCGGAACGCGCGCGCCTTGCGCCTGAAACCACCGATCTGATGATGATGCGCGGCTGGTCCTATTTCCATCTCGGTCGCTACAGCGATGCCAGCCGGGTCTTCACGGCGCTGTACAAGAGCAATGGCTCACCGCAAGCACTGGCCGGATTGACTGCCATCGGCGATGTGACGCGCCAGAACAGGTACTGACGGCGCTCGCCCAGGGCGGTGCCGGAGACCGGGAGAGTTCCGCTCCATCCCCACTCTGGGGCCAACCGACGAAGGCGCGCGCCTTTGCCGCGGGAACCGATGGCCGGGCCGATCGTTTGACTGTCCCGCGTCAGTTTACGCCAGGACGGGAGGTCCGCCATGCCTCTGATCGATGAAGCGAAACCCGTAGCCGCGGGGGTAACCGCGGCAGCGCGTCCGGATGATCCGCGCATCCAGAGAATTGCCCGGGCGATGTGTCGCGCCGCGCGGATCGACCCCGAACAGCCGGCCGGGACGGTGGCGATCTTCACGATCATGCACTGCCACGCCGGACGGTCGGAGAATGATCCGGCCTGGATGCTGTTCGCGCGTCAGGCTGAACTCTTCATCGCCATGAATCCGGACGTGGTCGAACCGCTCTGATCCGTCACGGAGACGCCGACAGTCTCGGCGAAACCAGCCCCTCGCGGTTTCGGCATCAGCAGGGCCCTGTGCAAGCGCCCGGAAGTTTGTCACCATGGGCTCAGGTCCCAGCGGGGGTTCGATCGCACGGGACTTGGGTTCCTGGGGGCTTGGGTCCCTGGGATCGGTCATTGCGGGGCATACGGATGACATTCCGGTTGCTTGTCTCGATTGCGGTGATGGCGCTGGCGCTCGGCGCCTGCAACGACCGGCAAGCCGCGCAACCTCCGGCCGCTCCGCCTGCGCCCGCGGTCGGCATCCAGCCAGCCAGCAAGAAGGGCGTGACCTGGTCCTATTCCTTCGTCGGCCGTATCAAGTCGCCCGAAAGCGTGGCGCTGATCGCCCGCGTGCAGGGCTTCCTCGACAAGATCCAGTTCACCGAGGGGCAGGAGATCAAGGCCGGCGACACGCTCTACCAGATCGAGAAGGTGCAATACCAGGCGCAGCTCGACCAGGCGACGGCCAACCTCGCCGCCGCCAAGGCCCAGGAGCTCAACGCACAGCTCACCTATGCGCGCTCGCAGGACCTGGTGAAGACGCAAGCCGTGTCGCAGGCGACGCTCGACAGCAACCGCGCCGCTCTCGACGTCGCCCATGCCTCGGTGCTGCAGAACCAGGCGGCGCTGACCCAGGCCAAGGAGAATCTCGGCTACACCGACATCATCGCCCCGATCGCCGGCCGCATCGGCCGCACAGCCTATACGCAGGGCAATCTCGTCGGCCCCGGCAGCAACCCGCTCGCGACCATCGTCAGCCAGGACCCGATGTATGTCCTGTTTCAGGTCAGCGTGCGCCAGCTTGAGGAGCTCCGCGAAGCGCGCCGGCAGGAAGACGGAGGCCAGAGCAAGATCGCGATCACCGTGCGCCTGTCCTCCGGCAAGGAATACCCCCATCCCGGCGTCTGGAACTATACCGACCCGCAGGTGGACCTACAGACCGACACCGTGACCATGCGGGCCTCGCTGCCGAACCCCGAGCGCCAGTTGATCGATGGCGAGTTCGTCTCGGTCGATGTCCGCGCGCGGCGCGAACAGCCGCGCCTCGTCGTGCCGCAGGCGGCCGTCCAGGTCGACCAGGCCGGCAGCTACGTCATGGTCGTCGACAAGGACAGCAAGGCCCAGCAGCGCCGCATCAAGCTGGGCCCGCAGCAGGACGCCGATGTCGTCGTCGAAACCGGGTTGACCGAGGGCGAGAACGTCATCGTCGACGGCCTGCTCAAGGTCCGCCCCGGCCTGACCGTGTCCGCCACGCCCGTTGCTCCGGCAAGCGGGAGCTAGACGTGATCTCGTCGATCTTCGTCGACCGGCCGCGCCTCGCCTTCGTCGTCTCGATCGTCATCACGCTGGCGGGCCTCATCGCCATCTTCACGATCCCGGTTGCGCAATTCCCCGATATCGTGCCGCCGCAGGTCACCCTGACCGCGAGCTATCCCGGCGCCGATGCCGAGGTGGTCGAGACCACGGTCGCCCAGCCGATCGAGCAGCAGATCAACGGCGTCGACAACGCGCTCTACTACCAGTCGACCAGCGGCGCCGACGGCAGCTACACGCTCAACGTCACCTTCGCGCTCGGCACCAACCCGGACATCAACACCGTCAATGTCCAGAACCGCTCGTCGCTGGCCCAGCCCCAGCTCCCGACCGAGGTCACGCGCCAGGGCCTGACTGTCCGCAAGAAATCCGCCGCGCTGCTGCAGGTGGTCGAGATCCACTCGCCGAAGCACAGCTTCGACTCGCTCTATCTCAGCAACTACGCGACGATCAACCTGGTCGACGCGCTCGCCCGCATCAACGGCGTCGGCCAGGTCAGCCTGTTCGGCCCGCTCGATTACTCGCTCAGGGTCTGGCTCGATCCGAACCGGCTGACGGCGCTCAGCCTGACACCCAGCGACGTCATCTCCGCCGTCCAGGGCCAGAACGTGCAGGCAGCGCTGGGCCGCATCGGCGCCGCCCCGGTCAGCAGCGACCAGCAATACCAGCTCACGGTCAAGACGCAGGGCCGGCTCACCAAGCCGGAGGAATTCGCCAATATCGTGCTGCGCACCAACCCGGGCGGCTCGGTCGTGCGCATCAGGGATGTGGCGCGCGTCGAGATCGGGGCCCGCACGGCCGATCGCTACAGCCGTTTCAACGGCGCGCCCGGCGCCGCCATGGGCATCTACCAGTCGCCCGGCGCCAATGCGATCGACGTCGCCAAGAAGGTGCGGGCGACGATGGAGGAGCTCTCCAAGCGCTTCCCCGAGGATCTCACCTACGGCATCTTCTTCGACACCACGGTCTTCGTCAGCGCCACGATCGACGAGGTCATCCGCACCCTGCTCGAAGCCTTCGTGCTGGTCGGCCTCGTCGTCTTCCTCTTCCTCGGCAAGCTGCGCACCACCATCATCCCGCTGGTCGCGGTGCCGGTCTCGATCATCGGCACCTTCGCCGTCATGCTGGTGATCGGCTTCACCGCCAACACCGTCTCCCTGCTCGCGCTCGTCCTTGCCATCGGCATCGTCGTCGACGACGCGATCGTGGTGATCGAGAATGTCGAGCGCGTCGTCGAGGAGGAGCCGGAGCTTTCGATCGCGGACGCGACCAAGAAGGCGATGGCCCAGATCACCGGGCCGATCATCGCCATCACCTTCGTGCTGCTCGCGGTCTTCGTGCCGGTCGCCTTCATTCCCGGCATCAGCGGCCAGCTCTTCCGGCAATTCGCGGTCGCCGTCTCGACCGCCATGCTGATCTCGGCGATCAACGCCCTGACGCTGAGCCCGGCGCTCTGCTCGATCCTGATCAAGCGCGGCCATGGCGGCGGCGGGCCAATGCGCTATGTGATGAACGGCATCGACAAGGTCCGCGACGGCTATGCCGCGATCGTCAGGCGCCTGGTCAGGGTCGCCGTCGTCGTCCTGTTCGTGCTCGCCGGCATCCTGGCCGCGACGGGCGGGCTGTTCCTGATCACGCCGCAGAGCTTCCTGCCGGAAGAGGACCAGGGCGCCTTCTTCATCGCCATGCGTCTGCCTGAAGGCGCTTCGGTGAACCGGACCGCGGCCGTGGTCGAGCAGGTCGAGAGCATTGTCCGGCCGGTCGCCGGCGTCCAGGGCGTGCTCTCCGTCGTCGGCTTCAATTTCATCGATGGCCTCGCCTCCTCCAACCAGGCCTTCTTCGTCGTCCGCCTGAAACCGTTCGAGGACCGCAAGGATCCGGCGCAAGGCGTCGGCGCGATCATCGGGGCGCTGCGGCCGCAGCTTGCCGCCGTGCAGCAGGCAACAGTCTTTCCGTTCAACCTGCCGCCGATCATCGGGCTCGGCAGCACCGGCGGCTTCCAATATGTGCTCGAAGCCCTGCAGGGTCAGTCGCCGACCGATATCGCAGCCACGATGCGCGGCCTGCTCATCGCCGCCAATCAGCAGCCCGAGCTCGCCGCGGTCTTCAGCACCTTTGCCGCTGACACCCCGCAGATCTATCTCGATATCGACCGCGACAAGGCGCAGGTGCTGGGCGTGCAGATCGCCGACATCTTCACCTCCCTGCAGGCCACGCTCGGCGGCTTCTACGTCAACGACTTCAACGTCTTCGGCCGAACCTGGCAGGTCAATGTCCAGGCCGAGACGCCCTTCCGCCGGGCCGTGACCGATATCGGCAAGATCTATGTCCGCAACAGAACTGGCGCGATGGTGCCGCTGAACGCGCTCTCGCAGGTGCGCCTCGTCACCGGGCCGCAGGCCCTGACGCGCTACAATGGCTACAGGGGCGCGATCATCAACGGCTCGCCTAAGCCCGGCGTCAGCTCGGGTCAGGCGATCCAGGCCATGGAGCGTATCTCGGCGACGACCCTGCCGGCAGGCTACGGTTTCGAATGGACCGGCACGGCCCTGCAGGAGAAGGCCGCAAGCGGCGGCACCACGATCGTCCTCGCGCTCGCCGTGCTCTTCGCCTATCTCTTCCTCGTCGCGCTCTACGAGAGCTGGAACGTGCCGATCGCGGTGCTGCTCTCGGTCACGGTCGCGGTGCTCGGCGCAGTCGCCTCGGTTGCGCTGACGGGCGTCAGCCTCGGCGTCTACGCCCAGATCGGCCTCGTCGTACTGATCGCGCTCGCGGCGAAGAACGGCATCCTGATCGTCGAATTCGCGCTGGATCAACGCGCCAAGGGCGAGTCGATCATCGATTCCGCCGTATCCGGCGCCAGGCTGCGCTTCCGCCCGGTGATGATGACGAGCTTTGCTTTCATCCTCGGCCTGCTGCCGTTGGTGATTGCCACGGGAGCCGGCGCGCTCAGCCGGCGGGCGGTCGGCACGCCGGTCTTCGGCGGCATGCTCTTCGCCTCGATCTTCGGCATCTTCCTGATTCCGATGCTCTATGTCGTGTTCCAGTGGATGCGCGAGCGCAGCAAGGGCAGGAAGGAAGCAGCCCCCGCCAGCGAGCCGGCCCCTGCCCCGGGCCCTGGACACTGAGCCCAGCTTCGGTGGCGGAACGGAGCGGGATCGTCCTTGCCGCCCTCGGCTCAGCCTGGATCAGCGATCCCGCGTGCGGCCGGGACGCGTGTCGATCGCCTCCTCTGCGCCACCGACGAGGCCGAGGGTCAGGCGGGCATCAACCGGCGTGGCCGCCGGCAGCTGGACGCCGTCGTCGAAAGCCGGCCGCCGCGGCCTCCGGCGAACGGGCATCCCGGCAAGGGCGACAAGGACGGCCCCACCGAGAACGAAGGCAAGGCACGCGGGGTTAAGCGCCCGCGGCATCGTGAAAGCCGCGCACGCGGACGGGATCGAGCATGCCCGACAGTAGCAGGTCGACGTCGGCGCCCCGTCCTGCGGTGTCCTTCACGGCACGGCCTGCCGGTGCCGTGAAGGGCTCGCGGTCGCGGCGGTCAGGCGACCTTGGCGTGCAATGTGCCGATGCCCTCGACATGCCCCTCCATCACGTCGCCGCGGACCACCGCACCGACGCCGGACGGCGTGCCCGACATGATCAGGTCTCCCGGCTGCAGCTCGAACAGGCCGGAGAGATAGGAGATCATCTCCGGCACCTTCCAGATCATGTGGTTGAGATCGCCCTGCTGGCGGATCTCGCCGTTCACCTTGAGCCAGATCGCTCCGTTCTCGGGATGGCCGATCGTGCTCGCAGGCACGATTTCACTGAGCGGCGCGGAATGCTCGAAAGCCTTGCCGATCTCCCAGGGCCTACCCGCCTTTTTGCACTCGTCCTGCAGATCGCGCCGCGTCATGTCGAGACCGACCGCATAGCCATAGACATGCTCGAGCGCGGTCTCGACCGGGATATCCTTGCCCCCCCGGGCAAGCGCGACCACCATCTCAATCTCGTGGTGAACATTGCTGCTGCGTGGCGGATAAGGAAAATCGGCGCCGTCGAGGACGACGCTGTCGGGGTTCTTCTGGAAGAAGAACGGCGCCTCGCGGTTGGGGTCGCCGCCCATCTCGATGGTATGGGCGGCATAGTTGCGGCCGACGCAGTAGATGCGGTGAACGGGGAAGCGGCTTTGCGTCCCCCGCACCGGGACAGACACCTGCTCCGGGGCCTGGACGACATGGTTCTGAGGCGTAGCGATGTTCATCTTGCAGGATCCTTCGTTGGCAAGAGAGGTCTTCAGCGCGAGGCGGCGTAGTAGCCGAACCGGCGTTCGAGCCGCGCGAGCAGTTCGTTGAGGGTGAAGGCGAAGGCGAAGAGCACGAGCAGCAGCGCCCAGAAATGCTCCATCAGGAAATGCGACTGGTAGATCTCGAAGAGGGTGCCGAAGCCGACGACGGAGACGAGCAGCTGCCCGATGACCACGCCCTTGACGGCGCGGATCACGCCAAGCCGGATGCCGGCCAGGATTTCGGGCAGCGCCGCCCAGAGATAGATCCGGCTGAAGGCCTGCCAGCGATTGGCGCCGAAGCTGCGCGCCATCTCCACCAGCGACGGCGAAATGGCGCGGATCCCGGCGCGCGTGTTGAGGACGATGATCCACATCGAGAACAGCACGACGGTCAGCACGATCGTCGTCTCGCCCAGCCCGAACAGCACCATGATGACCGGCACCAGGGCGCTCAGCGGCGCCGAGAGGAAGAGGTTCACCCAGGGCAGGAGAAGCCGGTCGGCAATGACCGAGCGGCCCATCAGGATGCCGAGCGGGACGCCCACGGCGATCGCGATCGTGTTGCCGAGCAGGAAGGCGCGGCCGGTGATCAGCAGCGCGTCGAGGAAGGAGGCTGTCGGGACGATCTCGAAGACGCGCCAGATGATGCGCGACAGCGGCGGCAGGATGAAGCCTGCATCGGTATGGCCGGCGATCTCCCAGACCACGGCCCAGACGAGAAGCGCCGCCATCATCGGCAGGCGGATACCTGAAATGACCATGGCCGCCCCCTAGTCCAGATAGTGCCGGAGCTGCTGCCAGATCGCCTCGACGACATCGAGATAGGCGCTGTCGCGCCTGATCTTCTCGGGGTCGCCGCCACGGATGATCTGCGGCTCGATGATCGCCGAGACGCGGCTCGGCCGGCGCGAGAGCAGCGCGATCCGGTCCGAGACATAGACCGCCTCCTCGATGCTGTGCGTGACGAAGATGAAGGATTTTCCTTCATTGGCGACGAGTTCGAGCAGCTCCTCCTGGAACTTGCGGCGGGTCTGCTCGTCCACGGCCGAGAACGGCTCGTCCATCAGCACGACCTTGGCATCGACCGCCAGCGCGCGCGCCAAGCCGACGCGCTGGCGCATGCCGCCCGAGAGTTCGTGCGGGTATTTCTGTTCAAAACCCTTGAGACCGACGCGGGCGATATGGCGTTCGGCGATCGCCTCGCGCTCGCTATGGGCGACGCCGCGCAGCTCGAGCCCGAAGGCGACGTTGCGGATGACGCTGGCCCAGGGCATCAGCGCGAAATCCTGGAAGACGAAGGCGCGTTCGGGGCCGGGCCCGGTCACCTCGCGGCCGTCGACGAGAACCTGGCCGCCAGTGGCCGGGATCAGGCCCGCGATGATCTTGAGGAGCGTGGTCTTGCCGCAGCCCGAGGGGCCAAGCAGCGTCGTCAGGCGCCCTTCCGGAAACTCCAGCGAGATGCCGCTGAGCGCCTCGATGCCGCCCGCATAGGTCTTCGAGACGCTGCGCACTTCGACGATCGGCTGAGGCGCCCGTCCCGGGAGCGGCGGCAAATCGCGGTTCGGCTGCGAGGCCATGGCTGCGGACGGATTCATGGGCGCGCCTCCGGTCGAAACAGGGTGACTTCGATCCGCTCGAGCAGCTCGATGAACAGGACCGAGAACACGATGATGGCGAGGATGGCCGCGTACATCTTGGGATAGTCGGCGACCGATTGGTTGTAGGAGATCACGTCGCCGATGCCGGTTGGCGTGATCAGCAGTTCGGCGAGGATGACGCCGATGAAGGCGGCGGCGCAGCCGAGCCGAAGGCCCGCGAAGATCATCGGGCTGGCCGCCGGCAGGATGATCAGGCGGATGCTCTGGCTACGCGTCGCCAGAAACGAACTGCCCATTTCCAGCAGCGATTTCGGTGTGTTGCGCACCGCGCCCAGCGTGTTCAGCACGATCACCGGCATCGCCATGATGCAGACGGTCATGACCTTTGCGGTCAGCCCGATGCCATAGGCGAAGGTCAGGATCGGGATGAGGGCCGCCAGCGGCGCCGCCTGGGCGATCACGAAGATCGGCGCGAACAGCCATTCCGAGGGTTCGTGCAGGCCCATCAGCACGCCAAGGGCGATGCCGCACAGGATCGAGGCGGTGAGGCCGATGACGAGCGGATGAAGTGTGATCAGGAAGGCCTTGAACAGGGTCCCATCAGCCATGATCGCGCCCAGACCGCCGAGCGTTTCCAAGAAGGTCGGAAAGGCAGGGCTGAGCGGAATCCGCCCGGCATATTCCCAGAGCGCGAGCACGGCCGCGAAGGAGAGCAGGCGCAGGACGAGCGGATGGATCAGGAGATCGCGCCAGAGCCGGGCCGGAGCCTCACGAAGCGCCGGCAAGGCGGGAGCAAGTTCGGAAATCTGCAAGGGAGAGCACTCCGCCTGTGCGCATTTCGAAACGAGGGGTCGCCAGGCTGGGTGCTGCATTCCAGCCTGGGGACGGGTCTGGACGAGGCTAGCTGCCCAGGGCCTTGCGTGCCCGCTCGAGCGGCGCGAGATACCAGAAGTCCTCGACCTTCAGCTCACCCGCCGGTCCCTGCAGCTGGCCGGCCTCGGTGTAGAACTCGAAATCGGCCTTCGCGACCTCCGCACTGCCACCGGCCGGCGCATAGACGCCCTCCTTGGTCGCCAGCGTGTAGAATTTGGTGATGCCCTCCAGCACCTCCTTCGGCTGGTCGGCCATCAGCTTGCGCTTGACCCTCTCCTGTTCGACGATCGCCGGATTGGCCGCCATTTCCTGCCAGAGCCGCAGGAATTCGGTGACGATGACATCGACCTGCTTCTCGTTCTTGCTGATCCAGTCGGTCCGCCCGAACAGGGTCTCGTCGGACGCCGGCTCGCTGACGCCGGGCAGGACATGGAAGCGATCGCCCGCCTTCTCCAGCAGGAGGTTCTTGTTGGCGAGATCGACGATGGTGGCCTTGATCTGGCCCTTCATCATGCCGATGATCCGGTTCTCCGAGCCCGGCACATAGCTGCGCTCGCCGAACTGGATGCCCTCACGTTTCGCGATGATGTTGCCGATCGCCTCGGTTCCGGTGGCGCGGGCGTGAAAGGCGATCGGTTGGCCGTTCATGTCCTTCCAGGTCTTGTAGGACTTGTCCGCGACCGGGAAGAAGACGAGGCGCGTGCCCTGGAAAAGCACGCGCAGCGGCGCCTTGCTCTTCTGCACGACCGCATAGGGCGTGCCGACGCCGAGATCCGCCTGGCCGTTGATCACGGCCTGGATGGCGAGGTCCTCCTTCGAGAAATGCGTCACCTGGTAGTCGACGCCCTTCTCCTTGGCGCGCTCCAGTGCGATGATCATCGAGAGCGTCTCGGTCGACAGCACGTCTCCCAGCGCCACTCTGACCTTCGCTTGCGCCTGCGCGCCGGCGCTTCCGAGCATCAGCGCAGCGCTGACGGCGGCGGCGCCAAACAGGACGGACCTTCTCCTCAACAGCTTCATGATCTGACTCCTCCCAGAGTTCTGCTTGGCTTTCTTGCGCGACCTTGGTCGCAACCAATTTTATTTTGGGCACTGTCATGTGCCGAATTGATCCTGTCAAGGCCTGAATATCCGCCATTCTGAACCGGAATAGCTGCGTTTCCACGCAATAATCCCAACCAATTCCAAAAATGGTTGCAACCACCGACGATCCGTGGAATGACAATCGCGTCTCCTGTTGCCGGTCTCGCCCATGATGGATCAGAAAGCCCCCACCCCGCCCGATGCCGATGTCTCGGGCGTCCTGACGCAGCTCTATGGCTACATCACCGCGGCGCAGCTGCCCGATGACGGGCGCCTGCCGCCGGAGCGGGAGCTGGCCGAACTGCTAGGGGTGAAGCGCACCGAACTGCGCAAGGGCCTCGCCGCACTCGAACGCGAGGGCCAGCTCTGGCGCCATGTCGGCAAGGGCACGTTCGTGGGCCCCAAGCCGCCGCAACTGGTCGATATCGCGGACCTGGTGCAGCGCAGCAATCCGGTGCAGGTGATGAAGGCGCGGATCGGCCTCGAACCCGAGCTGTCACGCCTCGCCGCGATCAACGCCACGGTGGCGGAAATCGCGACGCTCGCCGAACTGAACGCCTCCTGCCGCGCCGCGACGAGCTGGCGCGAATACGAGGCCTATGATGCGCGCTTTCACCACCAGATCGCCGAGGCCGCGCATAATCCGATCCTGATCGCGCTTCTGGAAACGCTGAACGCTGTGCGCCGCGCCGTCACCTGGGGGCGGCCGCGACCCAGCCATTCAAGTCCGCCCGCCGATCATCACAGCTTCGAGGACCATGACCGGATCGTCGACGCGATCGCCCACCGCGAGCCCGGAGGCGCCGCGGACGCGATGCGCCGGCATCTTCAGAATGTCGAGGACCGGCTGATCGGGCGTTCGCCCTGAGGCAGGGCACCTTCTCGCTTGCCGGCTGATACCGCCATTGCGCGTGGACCCGGCAAGCATGCCTTATGCTCTTCCGTCAGGCCCGGACCGAAGCGGATCCCGCCGCGATGGCGTTCAACGCCGCGATCGCCTCACCGCTCAGGTCCAGCGCCCCGGCAGCGATGTTCTCGCGGAGATGGGCGACCGAGCCGGTGCCCGGGATCAGCAGAATGTTCGGCGCGCGCTGCAGCAGCCAGGCGAGCGCGACCTGCATCGGCGTCGCGCCGAGTTCGGCCGCGACTGCGGTCAACCCCGCCGATTGCAGCGGCGAAAAGCCTCCGAGCGGGAAGAAGGGCACAAAGGCCGTGCCCGCGGCCGCCAGTTCGTCGATCAGCGCGTCATCCCCCCGCTGCACGAGATTGTAGTGGTTCTGGACGCAGACGATCTCGCAGATGCCGCGCCCCTCCCCGACCTGCATGGACGTGACGTTGCTGAGCCCGATATGGCGGACAAGGCCCTGCTGCTGGAGTTCGGCGAGCACCGTCAGTTCGGCAGCCAGGCTGCCCTCAGCCGGGCCATGGCCATCGCCCCAGAGCCGCAGGTTAACGACATCGAGAGCCTCGAGCCCGAGATTGCGCAGATTGTCGTGCACCGCCTGCCGCAGCTCGCCCGGCGAAGTCGCGGGAAGCCAGGCCCCGTCAGCCCCGCGCCGGGCGCCGATCTTGGTGACGATGACGAGATCATCGGGATAGGGCGACAAAGCCTCGCGGATGAGCTGGTTGGTGATATGCGGGCCGTAGTAATCGCTCGTGTCGATATGGTTCACGCCCTGGGCGATCGCTTCGCGCAACACCGCGAGCGCCGCATCCCGGTCCTTCGGCGGGCCGAATACGCCGGGCCCGGCAAGCTGCATGGCGCCGTAGCCGAGCCTCTTCACCTGGCGGTTACCGAGGCGCCAGGTCAGGGATTGTTTGCTGCCAGCCATGGTCGCTCTCCTGTTCATGAGGGCACGAGATAGCGACTGGATGACTGCCGGATCAGCGCGCATGATCAGCGCAGCCTGCGCGGAAATCCAGACCATGCGGATCGATCTCGAAGACCTCCAGGCGCTCGTCACTGTTGCGCGTGCCAAGGGTTTTGGCGAGAGGCGGTCACCTGAGGAAGGTCCGGGCACGACTTGAGCCTCGATCCCAAGCCAGGCTTCAAGGTCATCGCGGCAATCTCCTGCGCGCCATCGCAACGATCAGGACAGCCGCGATCATGGCGGCAGCGAGGTTGTAAGCCATCCCGCTGACGAAGGCAGAGGCGTAACGCTGGGCTTGGCCCTCCGCATCGAGGCCGGCGGCAAGCGCCGCGCCGAAGAGGATGCCGACAATGGCCACTCCCAGTGCCGCACCGACTTGCTGCAGCGTTGCGACGACGCCCGAAGCCATGCCCGCCTGCCCTTCCCGCACGAACCCGAGGACGAGATTGAGCAGTGGCGTCATGATCAGGCCCTGGCCGGCGCCGACCAGGATCAAGGCCGGGATCAGATGCGCGACGACGAGCTCGGCTCCGGCGAGCCAGACCTGCGCAATCAGAATGCCGAGCGACACGGCATAGAGAAGCGCTCCCGTGGCGATTGCCGCTGTGCCAAGGCGCGCGACAAGGCGCGGCGCCGCCATGGAGGCAATGACGAACCCGATGCTGCAGGGGACGAAAGTTCGACCTGCCTCGAACGGGCTGAGACCAAACCCAGTCTGCGCCAGGAGAGCAAAGCATAGAAAGAATGAGGACGATGTCGAATAGATCAGGACGACCAACAGCCCGCCCTGGGCAAAGCGCAATTGACGCATGAGCATCATATCGACAAGGGGCTCGCGGCCCGCCCGGCGCCGGCTCTCCTGCTGGCTGTAGAACGCAGCAATCAGAACGGCGGCTCCTGCCAGCGATGCAAAGCTCCATAGCGGCCAGCCCTGCGCCGGTCCTTCGATCAAGGGCACGAGCAACAGCGTCAGCCCCAGGGTCACGAGCGCCACGCCGGACCAGTCAAGGCTCGAACGCTCCCGCGCATGCGTCTCGGGGATAAACGGCGCCATCAGGATGGCGAAAACCCCGATGGGAACATTGATGAGGAAGATCGTGCGCCAGCCGAGATCGAACAGGTTCGCCTCGACGAGAAAGCCGCCGACCACCTGGCCCGCGATGGCCGCAAGGCCCAATGTCATGCCGAGGAAACCAAAGGCACGACGACTGTCGTCAGCCGAGAAATTCACGCGGATCGAAGCATAGACTTGCGGAAACAAGAGTGCCGCCGCCAATCCCTGGGCCACGCGCGCTGCGATGAGGATCTCGATCGTCGGCGCCAGTCCGCAGAGCGCCGAGGCGAGCGTGAAACCGGCAATCCCGACGACGAAGAGGCGCCGGCGGCCATGAATGTCGCCAAGCCGGCCACCGGTGATCAGCAGCACCCCGAAGGCCAGTTCATAGCCCGCGACAATGAAGCCGATCTGCGACAGGCTGGCGCCGAGATTGGCCTGCATGGCGGGGATCGCGACATTGACCACGAAAAGATCGAAGATCGTCAGGAAACCCGCCAGAAGCAGAACGGATAAACCGAGCCAGGGCGGGCGGGTCCCGTGGTTTTCGGCTGGGCTGCGCAGGGCCTCGGCCCTAGCGGTATCGGAACTCATGGTGCGTCCTCGGATTAACGACGCAACAGCCATGAGACGGCATTGACGCTGATACAATTTAACTCATTATGCTATTACTTTTTGTACTGATGGGATCATGGCGACCTTCGAACGGACCCGACCCGAGCTTTCAGAGTTCCTGCGCGCCCACCGCGAGCGGCTGACGCCGGAGGATGTCGGCTTACCCGCCGGCAAGCGGAGGCGTACGGCCGGCCTCAGGCGCGAGGAGGTTGCCGCGCTCGCCGGGGTGGGCCTGAGTTGGTACACATGGCTCGAGCAGGGGCGCAATATCGGCGTCTCCTCGGGCTTTCTCGACAATCTCGCCCGGGTCCTGAAGCTCGATGGCGCCGAGCGGCGGCATCTCTTCCTGCTCGCGCAGGAACGCCCCCCGGCCGAGCCGGGAAAGACGTGGTGCACGGTTCCGTCCCTGGTAAACCGGCTGATGCACGACCTCGCCCCCCACGCCGCCTATATTCTCAACCTGCGCTGGGACGTGCTGGCCTGTAACGACGCGGCCGAAGACCTGTTCCGCTTCGGCAGCCAGCCTTCGACCCGGCGCAACCTGCTGTGGATGCTGTTCTGCGATCAGCACCTCGGCGATACGCTTCTGGATTGGGAAAACCAGGCACAAGCCATGTTGGCGAGCTTTCGCCGGGATTTTGCAGGAGCGCGCGGGGATGCCGACATGCGCGCCCTGGTCGCGGAACTGGAAGATGTTTCGCCGGAATTCAAGACATGGTGGCGAAGCCCGGACGTACACGCCCCCTGCACCGGTACGCGCAGGCTTCGCGTCGAGGGCCGCCCCGTCACCTTCGAGCACACCTCGCTCACCGTCGACGGCGGGCGGCATCTGCGATTGGTGGTCTATGCCGCCCTTGCCACCCAAACCTCCCCCGAGGGCTCCAACGGGCACTCCAAGCAGTCGGCTGCATTGCAGGAGAACTGAGAGCCTCGCTTCATCTGCGAAGCGCGTCAGTCACGAACCATGCCGTCGATCGCCGTTGCGAGCTTCACGAGATCTGCGGTACCGCTCCTCGGATCGTTGACCGGCCTCTCGCAATAGATCTCGCCCTAATGCGCCAAGGCAGCGCTCCGCGCGGACGCGGCTCAGGCAAGAGTCTATTCAAGGCTGGATGAGCTGACTTTCCGATGTCGACAAGGTTCGTTCTTGCCCGTCGTGTCGATGGCTCATCACGTCGCAGAGACGATCAAATATCCCCGGAGCAGCCACAATGTAGTCCGCTCCATCGCCTGCGCCGCGGTCTGCCATGGCCTCCAGGGCTATGACACGAGCGCCAGCTTCGGTGGCAATGAGACCAGCGGCCGCAATATCCCACTTGTGAATTCGATCGACGAAGCCGGCGAGACGTCCGTCGGCGACCCAGCAGATGTCTAGGGCTGGAGCAGCAAGTCGACGAATGTCCCCAAACTCACGCAGAAGCGGTTTCAATCGATCCACGAGCAGGTCAATCTCGCTTCTCTGGTGCGGGAATCCCGTCGCGATGAGAGCTCGCCGAACGTCTGTCAGCGTGGAGGCTGCTATCCTCGTTCCATTCCTGAAGGCGCCCTCACCTCGAACCGCCCAGAACGTCTGTTGCTGGAAAGGGGCGTGAACCACGCCCAAGCTGATCACTCCGCTGATCGCGAGTGCCATGGAGATCGCGACATGATCGTGACCGTGGACAAAGTTCGCCGTGCCATCGAGAGGATCGACGATCCAGCAGGCGGATGCCTCCAGATTTACGTCCTGGCTGGATTCTTCTGACAGCAGGGCATGCTCTTTGAACACTTCGGCGACACGTCGGGCAATGTGCTGATCGATCGCCAGGTCGGCGCTGGTCACAAGCTCAAAACCGGCCTTGCTATCGACGGTCAAAGCTCCACGTTGGCGATAATCCAAGAGGATTTCGCCTGCTTCGGCGCAGACCGCGCGTGCAAAGGCCAAGTATCGATCGAGGGGGATATCGTTCATCAGGACCTCGTGTCGAATTACAGACGGTTCAATATCCGCTTCTGTTTGCGCTCCTAGGATCGTCGGCCAGCTTTTCGCGATAGATCTCGCCTTCTCTTGCCCTGGCGCGCCAGGGCCGCGCCCTTTGAAGCGCGATTTCGTAGGCAGGGTCGTACCGGTCCAGCGTCGCCACCGCCAGGCCGGGCTCTGGGGAAGGTGAAGATCGCGCGGCCCATGTCCCGTCCGGTCCGATGATGCCGGCAGGGCCCGTGGCGGCGTCCTGCGCGGGTGTGGCAGCCGCGATCCAGATGCAGTTCAGGCCGGCATGAGCCCGGAGCGCGATCTGAAAATGCGCGGGAAGGCCGTATGACGAAAACAGAACCCCATCGACGCCGAGACGCTCATAGCCGCTGAAGATTTCGGGGAACTGGGATTCGATGCAGATCGCACAGCCAAACCTGTAGCCATCGACGTCGACGATGACCGGTTCCGTTCCAGGCGTGTACCAGCCAGCAAGTTCGGTATTCGAGAGAAACCTCTTGTCGTATCGCGTGAGCAGCGCTCCCGTATCGGAGAAGACATAGAGAGAGTTGTGCGGCGGATATCCCCGACCGAGCCGATGGGCCCCGCCGACGACCGCGACGATGCGGAGCTGCCCGCACAGGTCAGCGATCGCGCGAAGCTCGGCCTCCTGAATGGCCCAATCAAAGCCCTGCCAATCCCCCTGTTTCAGGATCTGGCTCTTCGCGTAGCCGGACAGCGCCCCTTCGCAGAGAGTGATCAGCCGGGCGCCCTCGCCCGCCGCGCGCGCAATCATCGCGCGGATGGCACTGCCATTGGCGGCAATGTCCGGCGAAACAACGGTTTGTGCGGCCGCTATCCTCAACGCTCCCGTCCCCCTTCCGTCTCGACTCATAGTCTTCCCGGATTCGACGCGCTGTGAAACCGCTTACGGCGGGGACTGCTGGCTGGCCTTGCAGGCGGGTTGGCCCATATTTGCTGGATCGCATGCGGACCAAGCAATGACGCCCCCCGCTGACGCTACCCTCCCACGGGCAGCCGCAGCCACCATATGCCCCGGCTCGTTCCTGGACCCCTCGTTCCTGGGCCGGCTCGTTCCTGGGCCGACTAGTTCTTGGGCGTCAGCTTCTGCATCACGTCATCGAGGTTGAAGCTCGCCGGCTTCTGCCGGATCGGGAACTCCTTGAAGCTTTCCAGCCATTTCGCCACGACCGCCTGGGTCGGGACGACGACGAAAGCGCGGTCGAAGAACCATTTCTCATATTCGATCGAGGTGTCGCCGCGCTCGAAGGGGTCGGCACGCAGGTTGAACAGTTTTGGCGCCCGCAAATTGGTGAACTCCCTGCGCCACACGTCGACGCCTTCGTGCTCCTGCGCCTTGAAGACGACCTTCCAGTCGGCGACGCGCACCGAGACCAGCTCGCCGTCGTCGTTCCAGTAGAGGAAATCCCGGCGCGGCGAATCCTTGGCGCTGCCGGTGAAGAACGGCATCAGGTTGTAGCCGTCGAGATGCACCTTGAAGGTCTTGCCGTTGGCCTGGTGTCCCTTCAGGCATTTGGCCACCACGTCCGGCTCCCCGCCCGCCGCGCAGAAGGTCGGGATCAGGTCGTAATGCGAGAAGGCCTCGTTATAGATGGTGCCGGGCTTGATCACGCCCGGCCAACGCATCAGCGCCGGCACGCGATAGCCGCCCTCCCAATTGGTCGCCTTCTCCCCTCGGAACGGGGTCGAACCACCATCCGGCCAGGTCATCACCTCGGCACCATTGTCGCTGGTGTAGACGACGATGGTGTTCTGCGTGATGCCGAGATCATCGAGCTTCTTCAGGAGCTGGCCGATATGCCCGTCATGCTCGACCATCCCGTCGGGATAGATGCCCTTGCCGGTCTTGCCGTCGGATTCCGGCTTGAGATGCGTGTTGACGTGCATCCGGGTCGCGTTGAAATAGCAGAACCACGGCTTCTGGGCCTTGTGCTGCCGGTCGATGAAATCGATCGCCGCCGCGGTCGTCTCGTCATCGATGGTTTCCATCCGCTTCTTGGTCAGCGGCCCGGTATCCTCGATCTTGCCGTCGGCCGAGGAGCGGATGACGCCGCGCGGGCCAAAGCGCTTCCTGAACTCCGGGTCCTTGGGATAGTCGGGGTTCTCCGGCTCCTCCTCGGCATTGAGGTGGTAGAGATTGCCGAAGAACTCGTCGAAGCCGTGATTGGTCGGCAGGAACTCATCCTTGTCGCCGAGATGGTTCTTGCCGAACTGGCCGCTGACATAGCCGAGCGGCTTCAGCAGTTCGGCCACCGTCGGATCTTGCGGCTGCAACCCGACATCGGCGCCGGGCAGGCCGACCTTGGTGAGGCCGGTGCGGATCGGCGACTGGCCGGTGATGAAGGCGGCACGTCCGGCGGTGCAGCTCTGCTCGCCATACCAGTCGGTGAACATCGCGCCTTCAGTGCCGATGCGGTCGATATTCGGGGTGCGATAGCCCATCATGCCGCGGTGATAGATGCTCGGATTGAACCAGCCGATATCGTCTCCCATGATCATCAGGATATTGGGCTTTCGCCCCGCGGCGGGTGCAGGCGCGGGCTGTTGGGCCTGCGCCGTCTGGATCCTCGGAGCGGATGCGAGGCCGCTCGCCGCCAGCGCGGTGCCCCCGAGAAGAATGCGTCTGCGAACGAGGTCCGGTCCATCTGTAGCCATGGGTTCCTCCTGGGGTTCAGGCAGAGAACCCAAGCTAGAACGGCATGGCCGCGGGGCCAATCCGGATTGCGCAAACCTGCGTGAGCCGGGGATGTGCGAGGCAGAGGCGAACGGACACGGGCAGGCCACCTGCCCTATGCGGAAAGCCGTTGATCACCAGCCCAGTTCGGGACCCGCGGCCTCATCCAGCATAGGCAAAATAGACCTTGCCCCTGACCGGATCGACGATCGTGACGCTTCCGCCCCTGCCGTAGCAATAGAACGAGCCGGCCTCCTGGATCGATCGGTCGGCTTCGGCATCGCGGCCCGCTTCCATCGGGATCATGAAGCCGTATTTCTCCAGATATTCAGCAATCGTCGGCGGATGCTACTCCGCCCGCTTGGCCGACATCATCTGTGGGTCGTGATCATAGGGATGCCAGTCTTTGTCCCCGGCGTGCCGCACGGGCGTCGGATGCCATTTCGTCACGCCGGCTGCGAGCATGTCGCCCAACCGGCTCCCCTGTTCTCGCGCCCAGTCGGCGCTTGAATCGGTGAGACGATAGACAACAAAGCCCGTCTCGTTGTCGCCGGGCATGAAACCGACGCCCCAGGCCTCCTCAAGCCGGTATTCTAAGGATGCGACCTCGAGCGGCGCCGGAACGCGAGACATCAGCATCTCCCGCTCCTGATATTTGACGGCGACATAGGGGACGCCGATCAGGAGGAGGCCTGCCGCAACAATTGCCGTTCGCCTGACGGTTCGCCCTGGTTGGGGCCGTCGCCAAAGCCGGTAGGCGAAACGCAGGAGGAGGATGACCAAACAAACCAGCAGCAGCGCCACTAGGGCGGCAATGGCCAGGATCGTGAGCAACGCCAGAGATTCCCTTGTGAAGGAAGTCTCCCCGCATCAGGCGATGCGCCGGCACTAGCGTCAACAGCGCGACGATCTCGAAGGTGCAGATTCCGGAACCAACCCGTCACCAGGCCGCACCGTTGCGGATCTCGGCATCCCCGAGCTATTCTGCGACGCGTTGCAGCAACCGGTAGGACAAGCCAAGGGCATCGATGTCGGATTTCTGGTTCTGGCTCGACCTGTCGAAGGGATTGCTCGCTGCCGCGACCCTGGTTTGCTTCTTCGTTCAATTGTTCCGGGGTCGGATCAGCCTGAAATCGCTGCGAAGCGGGCGGTGGCAGGTCTAGTTTCGTTCCCAGGCTTGGTTGGTGGCGGCAAGGATTGCGACGCGTTCCCACGCACCCCCATAATCTCGACCTCGAGCCGCAATCGAGTTCCGCAAGACGAAGGGCATCCGCGTCGGACTTTCAGCCTCAGCCGAGGTTCGCCGCCGGCAGGGGTTCCATCAACTCGATGCGGTTCCCGAACGGGTCGTCCACATACATCCGGTCATACCCGTCCAATGGTTGGTCCTCTGCCACGCGGTAGCCGCGCGCCTTCAGAGTGGTGACCAGCGCTGCGAGATCGCTCACAATGAAGGCTGGGTGCGCTTTGCGGGCTGGCTTGAAATCAGCGTCCACTCCCAGGTGGACCTTCAATGCTCCCTGTTCGAACCAGCATCCGCCCCGGCTGGCGAGATGAGCGGGCTTGGCGACTTCGCTGATGCCGAGAACGCCCTCATAAAAGGCGCGTGCCTCGCTTTCGCCGCCGGGTGGCATGGCGAGCTGCACGTGGTCGAGGCGCGTAATGGTCATTGTCGCAGTTTAGTTTCGGCCGGGGCCGAAATCCACCGACTGTGAAGGCACGACAAACCCGCCCGCGTCCTGGCCCAGGCCATTGGGCGGCCTCGAGCGGTCCTTATGCGCCCAACCCGTCCAATGCCGCGGCGAGATCGCCATAGCTGCCGACAACGCGGTCCGCGCCGGCACTCGTCAGACGGTCGCCATGATTGCCGGCGCAGTGAGCGCCAGCGGTGAAGCCGATGACCTGCATGCCGGCGGCCTTGCCCGCCATGACGCCGTTGACGCTGTCCTCGACGACCACGCATTCCCAGGGCTGCGCGCCCATCGTAGTGGCGGCGTGGAGAAAGAGATCAGGCGCAGGCTTGCCATTCCGGACCATGTCCGAGGAGAAGATATGCGGATCGAACAGGCCGAGCAGGCCGGTCTGCTGCAGCTTCCAGCGCAGCCGCGTGGACGGAGTGCTCGAGGCGACGCATCGGCGAGCCTTGATCCGGCCGATGCTGCGCCGGGCGTCCGGGAGGGCGGCCAGATGCACCTCTATTCGTGCTGTCGTATGGTCATCCAGTCGCGCGAAGAAATCGGACGGGAGCGGCGCGCTGCGCGCCTCCGCGATGATCGACTGGAGCTTGGCCTGCCACATCGGCGGGGACAGCCCCATGAATGTATCCGTGTAGACATCGCGATCGAGGACGACGCCGGCCGTGGCCAGGAACTCAAGTTCGGCAGCGAGATAGATCTCCTCGCTGTTCACAAGCACGCCGTCACAATCGAAGATGATGAGCGTCATTCAGGGCCGTCCGGTTTCAGGCGCTCACCTCGCTAAAGCAATGGGCGGCAGCAATCCAGAACGAGCAGGTCCATCCGCCGGTTGACGAGGCTTCCCCTGCTGCCCCACAGCATGGGCATGAGCGCAGAACCCCGCCCCCAGCCTGAGCCGTTCGATGCAGGGCTTCTCGCCGTCGGCGACGGCACCGAAATCTACTGGGAGATCTCCGGCAATCCCGCCGGCAAGCCCGCGCTCTACCTGCATGGCGGCCCCGGCAGCTCGCTCCGCTCCGGCAGCTATCGCCGCCATTTCGACCCGCAACGCTACCGCATTATCGGGATCGACCAGCGCGGCTGCGGGCGCAGCCGCCCCCTCGCCTCGGACGCGCCCAGCGAATTGCACCGGAATACGACGCAGGCGCTGATCGGGGATATCGAGGCCGTCAGGACGCATCTCGGCGTCCAGTCCTGGCTCGTCTCGGGCGTCTCCTGGGGTTCGACGCTGGCGCTGGCCTATGCGCAGGCCCATCCCGGCAGGGTCTCCGAACTGGTGCTCGTCGCGGTCACCACGACCAGCCGCGAGGAGGTCGACTGGATCACCGAAGGCGTCGGGCGCCTGTTTCCCGAAGCCTGGCAACGCTTCGAGCAGGATTCCGGTCGAGGCCCCGGCGAGCGCGTCGTCGAAGCTTATGCGAGGCGGCTGGCCACAGGCGACCGCCAGGACCGCTTGCGCGCATCCCGCGCCTGGAACGCCTGGGAAGCGACGCATATCTCGCTCGATCCGGGCTGGGAACCGGCCAGCCAACCACCCGACGAGGAACGGGCTCTCGCCTTCGCCACCCTCGTCACCCATTACTGGGCCCATGACGGATTTCTGCGGGATGGGCAGGAAATCCTGCGCCGCATTGCCGAAATCGCGGATATTCCGGCCGTTCTCATTCATGGCCGTCGCGATGTCGGCGGACCCGCGATCACCCCATGGACCCTGCATCAGCGCTGGCCGGCCAGTCGCCTGGTCATCGTCGAAGCCGAAGGGCATGGCGGGCCGCGATGCTACGAGCAGATGCGCCTCGCGCTCGATGCATTCGCACGGGAGAATTGACCGGCGCGTTGTCGCCCCCCTTCGCAGAGGTCTCGCTGTAGCCGCCGAGCAGCTCTGTTCACAGTCCTGCGCTACGTCCCCAGCACTGCAATACAAGGAGATGGAATTGAGCTTTTCGAGGGTGGCAAAAGCCGTTGGGTCAGTGAGTTTCCTTTTGGGTATCCTGATTGCTGCCGCAAGCGTGCGATTCCCGGACCTGTTTCACGACATGGGGCCCATTCAACAGATCGGTGCGGCAAGCTTCTTCTTTGCCGGCGCGTTTGTCGCGATGCAAACGCTGGTCAAGAGGATGGAGGGCGGGCATCCCGACGATACTTCGCTCGCGGTGAGTTTGAAGGAGCTATCAGGGTCATTGCTCTACTCGATTTTTGGCCTAACCGTTACGGCGATGTCGGTTTTGACGTGATTGGCGCGATAAGTGTACTGCAATCTCCGGTCAAATGACCGATTTCATGCGTGCCCCGGTGACGTGGCGCTTTACGTTACGCGACCGTGTTCACCCGCATGCTGCCTTGCCCGAAAACCGCGATGATCAACACTCGATATGCCCTTGTCATCGCGTCCGTTGCGGTTCTCTCCGGATGCATCGGGGAGACGATGTTCAGCGTCGAACTGCAGCGAGAGAGCGACAACGCCAAGGCCACCTGCATGAGCAGCGTCTACTCGCCGGGCTTGTTGTTTGCGGAACGAAGCCAGATACGAAATGTTTCACGCTGCGTAACGGCTTGCCTGAACAAGGGTTTCACCGTCAGCCAGCATCCTCAGGGCATCTCGCTTGACACTCTCGCGCCTGACGCGGTCGCGGAGGATGATTGCGCCCATCATGCGCAAGCGATGGCGGCCGATTCGGCCCCTGCGCGGAAGGGCGGCGATGCCGGCGCGCCCACCCGCCCTCGTCGTCTCAGTCAATGACCAGTGCGCTGCAGCACGAAATCCTTCGCGACTGCGAAACTTGGTCGTTCCTTGCGGCCTCTACTGTCATGCCGACCCTCTCGTGCAACTTAGGGAAGGCATCTCCGGGCCGCTTGTCGCAAGCTCCGCTCACGGAAAACGCGTTTGGTTTCCCGCTCTCTCCGGTTCTATTTCATTCGACGAGAGGTTTTCTGGCAAAGACACGCAATGCCGAAGACTTGGCATCGACAAGTTAACATTTGTTAATGCCTTGTTCACAGAGATTTAATTCAAGATCGAATCCCACATTGAGGCGGCAATTTGCGTATTTGGTGAATTTCGCAGGAAATCGGATCACGGTTATTTGCATGAACATTTCGGCTGCGCGACGGTAATATGGATACGAAGTCGGATTTCGACCCGACCTCGTGCTTTGGAACGCAGGAGATCAGTCATGATCGCTTACAGGATTGCCTTCATCGGAGGTCTTCTCGCACTGTTCGGGATGGCCAACACGGCGCAAGCCTACGAGTTCGGCCCCGAAAGCATCATCCACGAGCAGTACGAGAATCCGTATGCCCTGCAGGAGCAGCAGCAGTATCGCGCCTATCATGAGCACATGAAGGAGCTGCGCGAGCATCCCTATGTCGCGCCGACGACGCGGCGTCATCACAGCTAAGAGGCAAGCACGCCTCGGAGACGGGCCGCCCCAGCGGCCCGTCATTTTTGGATAGTCGTCTTGTCTGCCCATCACCGGTTGATCGAGATGTCGGCCAACGCGCCGCAGCCGCTCACGCCGGCGCCCTTCCACCGGAGCCGCCTGAAGGCATGAATCGAGCGCCTTCCGGAAAGCGCCCCTCGCCTTATCCCCCGTGCGACCGGCCGCGCCCCAGGGTCCATGTCGCAAGCTCCGTTCCGAGCAAGCGCATTCAGCGAACGGTCCCTCCGGTTCATCTCGATCAAGAAAAGGGGAGATTGGCCATATGGGCAATATCTAAACGTCGAAATCGCAATATTAATAATTGGTAACGCAATATACATCTACGATTAATTCAAATAACTCCCCAGAACTAGGGAAACATTTCGCGAAATTTCCGGTATTTTAAGATTTAGTATCACATTTATTTTAATGAACATTGTGACGTCTTGCGGGTAGTATGGATACGAAGTCGGATTTCAGATCGACTTCGTGCATTGGCACACAGGAGATCAATCATGATCACTTACAGAGCCGCCCTTGCCGGAGGCCTCCTCGCACTCTTCGGGCTCGCTGGCACGGCGCAGGCCACCGAGTTCGGCGTCGAGAGCATCATTCATGAACAGGCAGAGAACCCGCTGGCCCTGCAGGAACAGCAGCAGTATCGCGCCTATCATGAACACATGAAGGAGCTGCGCGCTCACCAGCTTGTCGTCCCAACCATGCCGCGGCATCGCAGCTGAGAGGCAAGCACGCCTCGGAGACGGGGGCCGCTCAAGCGGCCCCTCTTTCTTTGGATATGAGGCTGCCCCCGCATGGCCGATTGACTGACTGCTGTCCGGCCGACGTCGAAGGCTGGTATCGCTCACGCCCGGGGTCCGCGTCGAAATCCTGCTCCACGCTGAGAACGGACTGATCAGGGAGGTTGAAGTCTACAAGGTCGACGGAAGCGACATCATCGTCGGTTCCTTCGAGATCGGGCCGGAAAAAAATCGAAACCTGACCAGAGGAGCCTGTGATGGCCGCAGCTGTCATGCTTCACGGGCTCAGGCACCGTCCCGTGGATCAGGACCGAACCGATTGGGACCGGCCGTTCCCTTGAGCACGTAGAGTTCGATCAGGAACCAGAAACTCGCGAGAACCGTGCCCAGCTGGAACAGCAGGATGCTCGTGGATACCGGTCCTCCTGCTCGCTGCATTTGCTCGAGGTAGAGGGCCAGGAAGGAGGCTGCGACAGCCATGACGATCCACCAGCCGGTTCGGTTTCGGTCATGGATCCGGCGCACGAAGGCAGCGCCATTCACCAGCCAGATAGCCGCCACCACACCGGTCGCGACATAGCCCGCAAGCGCAATGCCCTTTGTGGCCAGGAAGATTCCCGCGACCATGACGATTGCAGACAGATAGGTCAGGCGCAGCATGAGGCGCCGATATTCGCGCGCGCTCATGCGGCCTTTGACAGAGAATTGAGCGCCAAGCCTTGCGCAAGCGTCATCGGCCGTCCCCAACCCGAGCCCGTTATCGCCCGCATTCCCTTAGGGAACATCTTATCGGCCCCCTTCGAATTGTGAAGGGAGGGAGAGGAGGGGCCTGGAGGAATCTCGCTGCCGACAGGCCTCCCTTCCCCCGCTCGCGCTCAGCGCGCTGCCGGAGCCGCCCGCCCCTCCCCGCCAAGCTCGACCCAGTAGCCGGGCTGATAGGGCAGCGACAGGAAGCGCTGATGGAGCTCCCGCAGCGTTGCCTCCGGATCAAGATCCGCAAACAGCTCGGGATGGAGCCAGCGCGCGATCTGCTGGAGCGCCACGAACTGATAGGGATTGTTGTAGAACTGATGCCAGATCGCGTGGACGCGCCCGCTCTTCACCGCAGCCGTATGGGCGAAGGCCGGGCGTTTCGCGAGATTGGCGAGTTTCCGCTTCGCCTCCGCCAGATCCGCGCCCGGTCCGAGCCCGACCCAGGCGCCGCCCGGCGCAAGCGCGCCCCAGTTGCCGCCCGTCGCGATCACCACATCGGGGTTCATGGCGATGATCGTCTCGGGGTTCACCGTGCCGAAGGTGCCCGACAGGACGAGGCTGCCGAGGTTCCGCCCACCGGCGACCTCGACCATCCCTCCGAAATTCTCCGGCCCGAAGGTCATGCAGCAATCGTCGGAATAGCCGGGAATGCGGTCGACCATGACGAGCGGCCGCCTGAGATCGGCCACCCCGGCCAGGCGTTCAGTGACGCGCGCGATCTCGCGAGAGCGAAAGGCGATGAGCTCCTCGGCAACCGCGGACCGGCCAAGCAGCCGCCCCATCAGCCTGAGCGACGGCTCCGTGTTCACGAAGGGCGCATGGCGAAAATCGACATAGACGACGGGAATGCCGACGGAAGCGAGCTTTTCGACGAGCTTCGTCTCGGCGCTCGCGATCTGGGCCTCGACATTGAGGAACAGCACATCGGCCTTCAGGGCGATCACCGTCTCGATATCGAGATTGCCCTCGCTCATGGCACCGAGCGCCGGCAGCGCCGCAATGGCGGGATAGCGCTCGAGATAGGCGCGGTAGCTGTCGGGATCAGCCTTCTGCAGATCATCGCGCCAGGCGACGATGCGGCGGAACGGCGCGTCCCGGTCGAGTGCGGCGACGGCGTGGATCTGCCGCCCCTCGCCGAGGATCACGCGCTGGACCGGAACCGTCACCGTGACGACGCGCCCGAGCACATCGGTCACGGAGACCTGCTCGGCCGATGCCGGAGCGGCTCCGGTGATCAGCACGAGCGCGAGCGCAAGGCAGCGCAGGAGCGCCGCGAGCGCCTGCCCGCAGGCGTCGATGCCGGGGCGCCGGCAGGTTCCGCCGCGTGCGCTCATCACAGGTCGACCGACATCGAGAGCCGGAAGGTCCGCGGCGCGCCGGCATAGAAGGTGCCGAACGAGGCGACGCTCGACCAGTATTTGCTATCGGCGACGTTCTGGACGGTGGCGCGGAAGGTCGTCTTGCGCCCGGCGATCTCGGTCGCGTAGCGCGCGCCGAGATCGACCCGCGTCCAGTCGGGCAGCGACTGGCTGTTGGCGGTGTTGATGAACTGCTTGCCGGTGTGGATCAGCGCGCCCGTCAGGGTGAGCCCCTTCACCCAGGGCAGATCCCATTCGGCGCCGAGATTGAGCTGCATCGCGGGAACGCCGATCGGCCGGTTGCCGAGATTGGCCGCGACCGCCGTCTTCGTCAGTTCCCCGTCGAGCAGGGTCGCGCCGCCAAGCAGCCGAAGCTCGGGGGTGACCTCACCGTAGACATTCAGCTCGAGGCCGCGCACGCGCTGCTCGCCGCTTACGGAAAAGACTCCGCTGCCGCTCAGTTCGGCACTTGGCTTGGTGATCTGGAACGCGCTGAGGCCGGCGCCGAACGTGCCGAACTGCGCCTTCACGCCCGCCTCGTACTGCTTTGCCCGATAGGGTGCGAAGGCCTCGCCGGCATTGGTCGCATTGGTTGGCGCGATATCGCCGCGGCTCAGCCCTTCAACATAATTCGCATAGAGCGAGACATTGTTCAGCGGGCGCAGCACGAGGCCGACCACCGGGGTCGTGGCCGCCTCGTCATAGGACGAGGTCACCGCGCCGGTCGTGGTCGAATAGTTGTTCGTCTCCACCGATTGGCGACGCACCCCCAGCGTCAGCAATACGCGCTCGTCCAGCACGGAGAGCGTATCGGCCAGCGCAACGCTGGTCAGGTCGCTGTCCGAGGTTCGCGCACGGGGGACGCGGGTCGCATATTGCGGCTGGGTCAGAGCGGGCGCGTAGATGTTCGAGCTCACGGCCCGGCCCGCGGTGAGCGCCCGCTCGATCTCGTCATGATAATAGGACGCCTGGAAGGTCAGCTCATGCTTGACGAAGCCGGTCTCAAAGCGGGCCCGGATGCCGCCGTCATAGGTTTGCCGGCCGATCGCCAGATCGAGAAATTGGGGGGTGTAGGTGACATCGCCCCTGCCGTTCAGGATCGTCGGCAGAGGGCCGTTGCCGAAGAACCGGTCGACATGGGACTGCGAGCCCCCGGCATTGGCGAAGACCGTCACGTTATCAGTGAGATCGTATTCATTCTTCAACAGCACCGAGCCGTCGTCGATCCGTGAATGCTCCCAGGGCTGGATCACGTTGCGACGCCCGCTGGGGGCCGCCGGCACCGCGACGCCGGGGCTGGCAAGGAAGGGCCGCGTCGGCGCGTCCCAATAATCGCGTTGCGCCAGGACATAGAACCAGCTGCGGAAGCGCTCGCCCTGATAGTCGAGCGCGAGCGAGCCGATGCCCGTGCCGTTATACTGCCGGTCGACCGCGGTATCGCCGCCGCGCAGGCTGCCATTGACCCGCACCCCGAACTCGCGGCCCGCGCCATAGCGCCGGGCGACGTCGAACGTGGCGCCGCCATAGGCTTTTGACGCGAATTCCGCGCCGATCCGGGTGAGATCGCCCTCCGCCCGCTTCGGCACGATGTTGATGATGCCGCCGATGCCGCCATTCGGAGCGAAGCCGCCCAGCGCCGCGGCGGGCCCCCTCAGGACCTCGATCCGCTCGGCATAGTCGGTGAAGACGCGATAGTTCGGCGCGACGCCGAAGACGCCGTCGAAGGCGATCTCGCCATTATTGCCTTCCGAGATCGGAAAGCCGCGAATGTTGAATGAATCCACGATTCCGCCCGATGGGTGCGAACTGCGCACCGAGGGATCGAGGATCAGCGCATCGGCGACCGTCGCCGCCTGCAGGTTCCGGATCAGGGCTGCCGTGTAGCTCGTCATGTTGAACGGGGACTTCAGGGTCTCGGTATTGCCAAGCAGGCCGAGGCGAGCCCCTTGCGCCACCTGGCCACCGGCAAAGGCGGGCGGGACCTCGCCCTTCGTCCCCTGCCCCTCGACGACGATCTCGTCGAGCTGCACGCGCGTCGGCGCGGCGCCCTGAGCCAAGGCGCCCGTTGCGCCCAGGCCGAACATCCCCATGCCCAGCAGCGCCGGGACCACGCGGTTCACCATTGGATCGCTTCGAAACTTCATCACGCCCTCATGAAAATTCAAAAACATGCCGCATCTAACAATAGCGGCACGCTTCATGGGGCTTCGTATCGATCAATCCTTATTCATCGTCAACAACACGGGAGCGATATACAAACATACATTTCAATCATCATTTGAAATGTCGACTATTACTTTCGAATAATTCAAACATAACTTCAAATCGAAGAAATAAATCCAACAAAACAACCACTTAACGTGAGCCCATCTCAGTCCAAAACGGATCATGCAGCCCGGCGCAGGCGCCAGCTCGCGCCGGCCGGGCACTCGCGCCGGATTCCCGGGGCCAGTCGATTTCAATTTTTGCAGGCCGCCCGGACAAAATCAGAGGCAGCCCGCCGCCCTGCGGGAGGGCGGCAGCGTCAGGCCGCGTAGAGGCGGACGAGATCGCGCGCCGACGAGATTTCGTCGCAGATCCATTCGTCGACCAGCTTGACCTCGCGCCGGCGCCGCATGTCGGGCGGGCGGACCAGGTAATAGGAGGCGCCGGTCGGTACCGCCTTGCGCAGCGGCACGACGAGCCTACCGGCCTGGATCGCCTCATGGGCCAGCACGACATCGGTCATGGCGACGCCGAGTCCGGCTTCCGCAGCGCTGAGCGCCATGTCGAGCGCGTCGAAATCGAGGCCGCTGCGCGGATCGAGATTCGCACCCGATTTCTCCGTCCAGGTCGCCCAGTCCTGCCGGTCCGGCAAGGGGTGGAGCAGCGTCGCCTGGGCGAGGTCAGTCTCGCTGGCCTGGCGTCCGGCAAGATAACCCGGCGCGCAGACCGGGAGGATCCATTCCGCATAGAGCTCGGTCGTGTAGTCGCGCGGCCAGTTGCCGACGCCGTAGCGAATGCCGAGATCGGCGTCGGTATCGTTCAGCGTCATGTCGTTCAGGCGCGTCTGGACATTCACCTTGATCAGCGGGTGCCGCTCCTGGAAGGAGCGCAGCCGCGGCAGCAGCCAGCGCAGCGCGAAAGTCGGCAGCACCTTGATGGTCACGGCTTCGCGGTCGTTCTGGAACGGGTTCACCGCATTGGCGATGTGGTCGAACGCCTCCTTGACGCTGACCGCGAGCCGCTGGCCTGCATCGGTGATCTCCAGGCCATTGTGATTGCGCAGGAAAAGCTGAGCGCCGAGCTGCTCCTCCAGGATACGGACCTGGCGGCTGACCGCACTCTCGCTGACATGCAGGGCGAGCGCGGCCTTCTTGATGCTGAGCTCGGCCGCCACGATCTCGAAGCAGCGCAGCGCATTCAACGAGGGGAGCCTGCGGGTCAAAGCGACCTCCTGCCGTGTTCATGTCGCGTAGCCGGCTGCTGCCGGCCGCCCAGAGGCGCCACCACGCCCGGGCGATGTCTTCAGCTGATCTCCATGCGCGGGTCGAGGGCATCCCTCAGGCCATCACCAACGAAATTGAAGCTGGTGACGGCCAGTGTAATGGCGAGACCGGGCATGATGGCAAGCCAGGGCGCGCTCGACAGGTAGATCTGCGCGTTGTTCAGCATGTTGCCCCAGCTCGCGTTGGGCGGCTGGATGCCATAGCCGAGAAAGCTGACATAGGATTCGAGCAGGATCGCCTTGGCGACATTCAGCGTGGCGGCGACCACGATCGACGCGACCGCATTGGGCAGGAGGTTGCGCCACATGATCCGGAGGCTCGACGCCCCCATCGCCCTGGCCGCGACCGCGTAATCCTGGTCGCGCAGCGCCCTGATCTGCGCCTCGACGATGCGCGCGACATTCATCCAGGACGTCGCCGCGATCAGCAGCGTCATCGAGAGCAGGCCGGGCTTGACCAGCGCGGCCAGCGCCAGGAGCAGGAAGATCGTCGGAAAGCACAGGATCGCATCGACGAAGCGCATCAGGAGCGAGCCGATGATGCCGCCGTAATAGCCGGCGATCATCCCGACCCCGGTCCCGGCCGCGATCGCGATCGCCATGGCGGTGAAGCCGATCGCAAGCGAGATCCGCCCGCCCATCATCAGTCGGGCGAGAATGTCGCGGCCGAGTTCATCGGTGCCGAGGACATGGGCGCCAGACAGCGGCGGCGCGAAGCGATGCATCACATCGATATGGGTGTCGTCGAACGGCAGGAGATAGGGACCGAGGAAGGACCCGAGCACCAGGATCGCGATGGTGGCTGCCCCCGCCATGGCCAGCTTGTGGCGCCTGAAGCGGGTCCAGGCACTCTTGTGCTCGCTGGCTGCGCGGGTGTCGGCCAGATCGATCAGGCCCGTTGCGTCGGTCATGGCTCAGCCCATCCGGATGCGCGGATCAGCCACCGCGTAGAGCATGTCGGCCAGCAGCGACCCGAGCAGGACCATCACGGCCGAGAACATCAGGATGCCCATGACCACGGGGTAGTCGCGATATTCCACGGAATCGAGGAAGAGCCGCCCCATTCCCGGCCAGGTGAAGACCGTCTCGGTCACCAGCGCACCGCCGAGCAGCGTCGGGAACTGCAGGCCGGCAAGGGTGATCAGCGGCAGCAGCGCATTGCGCATCGCATGGCCGCGCAGCACCGCCTGCTCCGGCAAGCCCTTGGCGCGCGCCGTCCGGATGTAGTCTTGGCCGATCACGTCGAGCATGGCCGAGCGCATGAAGCGGGCCCAGATTGCGGTCTCGACCAGCGCCAGCACGAGCGCCGGCGCGATCAAATGATGCGCGACATCGAGGAATGAGCCGTCGCCGATGGTCTGGCGGTTGCCGGCGGGCAGCCAGCCGAGCTGGACCGAGAACAGGTAGATCGCGATCAGCCCGAACCAGAAGGTCGGGATCGAGAGGGCGACCATTGCGCCCACCGTCGCCACCATGTCGAAGATGGAATAGCGCCGGATCGCGCCCAAGATGCCGATCCAGCAGCCGAGCGCGATGGCGATCAGCGTCGAGACCGCCATCAGCTCGAACGTGGCGCGCAGATGCGAGCCGATGACGCTCCAGACCGGGCTGTTGTCGCGGAAGGAGCGGCCCCAGTCGCCGCTCAGCATCCGCAGCAGCCAGTCCCAGTACTGCACCGGCAAGGGCCGATCGAGGCCGAGCTGCCGGGCGATGCGGTCAAGATCCTCCTGCGACATCTGGGCGGACTGGGCGAATTGCGACATCGGCCCGCCCGGCGCGAGATAGAGGATCGCAAAGCCGATCATCGAGACGATGGCGAGCAGGACGAGGGACTGCCAGAGCCGCCTCAGGAGAAAGGGGATCATCGCGGCCGGCTCACGAAGCCCAGAACCAGCTGCGCATATTCCAGCAATTCGACGAGCAGTTGATATTGGCGGCAAAGCCCTGCAGCCCGTCCTTGATGCCTTCGGCCATCACGGTCTGGTAGATCGGCAGCAGCACGAGATCGTCGCGGATGATCCTCTGGATCTTGCCATAGGTCGC
Source organism: Allobosea sp. 2KB_26 (assembly GCF_052115715.1). NCBI lineage: Bacteria > Pseudomonadati > Pseudomonadota > Alphaproteobacteria > Hyphomicrobiales > Alloboseaceae > Allobosea > Allobosea sp. 2KB_26. The sequence continues at coordinate 13,937 of NZ_JBFRHE010000002.1, read as the reverse complement.
CTTGCGCTGCGCCTGGTCGAACTGGCTCGCGCCCTCGGCCAAGAGCCGGTCGATCTCGGGGTTCTGGTACTGGTAGGTGTTCAGGCCGCTGCCGGCCTTGGCCGGGATCGCCTTGCTGCTGAAGCGCGGCGTCACGTCCGGGTCGTTGCCGAGCATGAAGTTGGACCCGACCATCACGGATTCGAATTTCGACTTCTGCCAGTACTCGCCCCAGATCACGGCGCCTGGCATGTTGTTGATGCGCATGGCGACGCCGAGCGCCCGCCAATCCTGCATCAGGAGTTGCTGCGACTGCTCGCGGCCGGGATTGCCGACCGTGGTCGAGTTGGCGAATTCGAGACGCGCGCCGTTCTTCTGGCGGATGCCGTCGGAGCCGCGGGCCCAGCCGGCGGCATCGAGCAGCGCATTGGCCTTGGCCGGATCATGGCGTTGCGCCGGCAGGCCCGGATCATAGGCCCAGGATTGTTGCGGCAGGAAGGACTCGGTTGGCACCGGAAGGCCGTAATACAAGGCCTCTATCCGCGCCTGCTTGTTCATGCCGAGATAGAGCGCTTCCCGGACCGCCTTGTCGGCGAAGGGGGCGAATTCGAGGTTCAGAGCGATATGCTCGATGAAGGCTGTCGGCGACAGCGAGAGCTTGCGGCCGCGCAGGCCTTGCGCCTCCTTGACGAAATGGGCGGAGATGCCGCTGAGGCCGAGATAGTCGATCTGCCCGGTCCGGAACTGCGTGTAGAGCATCGTCAGATCGGGGATGTACTTGAAGACGACCCGCTCGAGATAAGGGCCCTCGCCGTGATGGGTCGGGTTGGCCTGGAGCAGCAGATGGTCGCCCGCGACGCGCTCGCCCCAGCGGAAGGCGCCGGTGCCGATGGGTGCGCTGTTGAACGGCGCGGTGTTGGGATCCTGCGCCTTCGCCAGGATGTGCCTGGGCACGATGAAGGTCAGCGCCAGGATCGAGAGATAGGGCGAATAGGCGCTCTCCATGCGCCAGTGGATCTCGTCGGGGGCGACGATGGTGATCTCCTTGACGAGGCTGTGGCCGACGCGGTTGCGGACCCTGAAACCGGGCGTATTGATCAGGTCGAGCGTGTATTTGACGTCCTCGGCCGTGAACGGCGTGCCGTCATGCCATTTCACGTCCCGACGCAGCTTGATCTTCCAGACCAGCCCGTCGGCGGAAAGCCCGCCATTTCCAACGCTTGGAACCTCGGTCGCGAGATCGGCGACGAGCCTGCCCTGCGGATCGATCGACCAGAGCGGGTTGAAGAGCTGCCACCAGACGCCCTGATCGACCTCGCTGCCCGGCATCAGCGGATTGAAGACGGTCGGTTCCTGCGAGATGCCCGCGATCACCTGGCCACGCGGCTTTTGCGGCGGCACCAATGGGCGGGCCTGCGCATGAGCGCCCCCGAGACCGCCGAGCAGCGAGGCCGCTCCGGCGCCGAGCCCGAGGCCGAGAAGTTCACGGCGGCTCGTGCCGCTGCCTGCCTTGCTTTCGATCATCGCTTTATCCCCTTTTATCGTCACGGGCTGTGTTCAGCCTCGAATGATCGCCGGCCGCTGCCGGCAAAGGCCCTCGACCGCCGCGCGTCCGTTCGGATGCGGGAGCGGCGATCCGGCTTCTTGTTCGAGCATCGAATTCTTCCGGAGACCGGATTTCCGTCCGATGCCCTCAGGCCGGCCGCCGCAACCCGTCCCGCATCGGCGAAAGATCAGCCTCGGTGACGCCGAGTTCGCCGAATTTCGACGGCAGGTCGCGGCCGGCCATGATCGCGGCGATCGCCTGCCCCATGGCCGGAGAGGTCAGGATGCCGCAACCGCCCTGCCCCGCCAGCCAGTAGAAGCCCGGCGCGTCCGGCCGCGTGCCGGCCACCGGGTTCTTGTCGGCGACGAAGCTGCGGAGCCCCGCCCATTGGCTGAGCGGCCGGCCGACCCGCAAAAGCGTATCCTGCTCGATATTCTCGATCGCCTGGGCGACATCCATGTCGTCGGGATAGACATCGCCCGGCTCGGTCGGCACCGCGTCAGCCAAACTGCCCATCAGGCAGCCGGTTTCCGGCTTCACATACCAGCCGTAGCCGACATTGCTGACATGCGGCCAGTCGCGCGTCTCGAAACCCGACTGCAGCGCGAAGGTAAAGGCGGTGCGCCGGTGCGGCACCACGCCCAGCGCGCGAAGCCCGGCGAGCCGCGTGACCTCGTCGACCCAGGCTCCGGCCGCATTAAGCAGAAGCGGGGCGCGCAGCTCCCGATCGCCCAGGCGCACCGACCAGAACTCGCCCTCGCGGCGGATCGACTGGATATCGGCCTTCGTCAGGAGGGTTGCGCCATTGGCCTTCGCACCGCGCAGATAGCCCTGCAGCAAGGCGTTGACGTCGATATCCATCGCGTCGGGCTCGTAGACGCCGGCATCGACCTTGTCGGCGACCAAAGCCGGGAAACGCGCGAGCGCGGCAGCACCGCCGAGATACTCGGCGCGCGCGCCGACGGAGTGGAGATTGTCGCGCAGGCGGATGAGCGCCGCCTCCTGGCCAGCCTTGGCGACCGTCAGGCAACCGCGCGGCGTCATGATCGGGTGATCGGTGAAGCCCTCGGGCGGCGTCTCCAGGAAGGCGCGGCTCGCCTGCGCCATCTTGCGCATCGTTGCGGCGCTGATCCCGACGGTGAACTGCGCCGCGGTGCGGCCGGAGCTGTGATAGCTGAAATGCTCCTCACGCTCGATCACGGCGACCGAGCCATGGGCGGAGAGGAAATAGGCGGCTGACGCGCCCGCTATCCCGCCGCCGATGATGATGACGTCAAGCTGCATCGGCCGAACGCTTCCCTGCACTGCTGCCTGGCAACCGACGACCGGTTGCGCTGATCTGAAGGAGGGCACCGGGACGCTGGCTTGTCGATTTCAATAATTCGAGGTCGAGGGCTGAAAAACTGGAACCACCCTCGCCCGCTTTCCCGCCCCCAATTCCCGGACCGAATTTCTGGCCCTCCGCCTCCAATAATTGAAATCGACAAGGCGCTCGTCGCCGCGCTCCCTCTTGGCGCAAGGCAACGTCATGCGAAAGCGATCATGAGCGACACCAGACCATCAGCGGGCGGCCGGCGCCTGATTTCCTCGGGCAGCGAATTCGAGCAGACCTATAGCTACAGCCGGGCCGTGGTCGTCGGGCCCCATGTCATGCTGTCGGGCACCACGGGCTACGACTATGCCTCGAGCACGCTGGCCAAGGGCGCGCGGGAACAGACCCTGCAGCTCTTCCGCAATGCCTCGGCAGCCTTCGCCCAGGCCGGCGCGACGCTTTCCGATGTCGTGCGGGTGCGGATGTATCTCTCGCAGGCCGTTCACTACGAAGAGATCATGGCCGTCTTCGCCGAGACGTTTCGGGGCGTGAACCCGGCCTGCACGACGGTCGAGGCCGGGCTGTTCGATCCGGAAATCTTCGTCGAGATGGACATGGATGCCATCCTCGATGTCCGCGCTTAGCCTGTTCCCGCACGCCCCGGACGAGGTCGTCGCGCAGCTCGGGGCCGAGCCGGTCGCCCTGCCGCGCCAGGCGGATGTCGTCGTCATCGGCGGCGGCATCATGGGGGCGGCATCGGCCTATTATCTCGCCGGTGCCGGGCTCAGCACGATCCTGATCGAGCGGGACAAGGTCTCGTCCCAGCAATCGGGCCGCAACTGGGGTTTCGTGCGGACGCAATATCGCGATCCGCTCGAATTGCCGCTGGCGATCGAGGCGCTCTCGATCTGGCCGGAGCTGGAACAGGAGCTCGGCCAGCCGATCGGCTGGCGCGCGACCGGCTGCATCTTCGTGGCGGAGACCGACGCGGAGCTCCAGACCTTCGCGCATTGGCATGATGTCACGCGCGATATCGCCGTCGATGCCCGGATGCTGTCTCGCCCACAGCTCGCTGGCCTGATGCCGTCGCTGCGCGGCCAGGCGCCCGGCGCGCTGCACACCCCCTCGGACGGACAGGCCGAGCCTGCACTCGCGACCACGGCCTTCGCCCGGGCGGCGATGCGGCGCGGCGTCCGCGTGCTCGACGATTGCGGGGCGCTCGCGATCGAGACTTCCGCAGGCCGGGTCAGCGGCGTCCTGACCGAGCATGGCCTGATCCGCTGCGGCACCGTGGTCTGCGCGGCCGGCCTGCAAAGCCATCGCCTGCTCGCCCCGCTCGGCCTCGTCCTGCCGCAGCAGGGCGTGCGCAGCACGGTCTCGCTCACGGCCCCGCTGCCGCCGCTTAGCGACGCCTGCTTCTGCGGCTTCGGCATCGGCTTGCGGCAGCGCGCCGACGGTTCCTGCATCATCGCAGCCGATTCAAGCTCCGATATCGATCTCTCCCTCGATTCCTTCCGGGCTTCGCGCTTCTTCCTGCCGGAGCTGCTCCGCTATCGCAGCGGCTTCGCCTTCAGGCTGGGACGGCCGCTCCTCGACGACCTGCATGAGCGGCTCTCCGTGCCGAAGCGCGAGCGGCCGGTGGCGCGCCGGCGTCCGCGCATCCCCGCCAATGAGGCACGGGCGGCCAAGACCGGCGAGAGCGTCAGGCAGCTTTTCGAGGGGGCGGACGGCATCGCAATCGTGAAATCCTGGGCCGGCCAGATCGACGTGATGCCCGATGCGCTGCCGGTCCTCGACAGTCCCTCGGAAATCGCCGGGCTGATCGTCGCGACCGGCTTCTCCGGGCACGGCTTCGGCCTCGGCCCTGCCGTTGGGCGCCATGTCGCGAGCCTCGCGAGCGGTGCCGCTCCTGCCGCGATCCTGAAACCGTTGCGCTTCGACCGCTTCGCACGCGGCACCTATTCGCGCCCGCACGCCCCCCTCTGAGCCTGATCCGGGATGTCGTCATGATCCATGAAAACGCGGCCCATTACAGGGCCATCGCCGGCAGGCTGGCGCTGCCCGTCGGGGCCTTCATCGATGGCAGGCCCGCTGCCCCGGCCGATGGCCAGCTCCTGGAAACCGTCAACCCGGCAACGGGCGAGATCCTCACCACGATCGCGCATTGCCAGCCCGCCGATGTCGACCGGGCCGTGGCAGCCGCCCGGCGCAGCTTTCGCGATGGCGGCTGGTCGCGCGCCGCGCCCGAGCTGCGCAAGGCGGTGCTGCTGCGGCTGTCCGAACTGATCCGCAGCAACGCGACCGAACTCGCCGTGCTGGAAAGCCTCGACAGCGGCAAGCCGATCAGGGATTGCCTGAAGGAGATCGCGATCGAGGTTCCCGCGACCTTCCAATGGTATGCCGAGCTGATCGACAAGAGCTTTGGCAGGGTCGCGCCCACGGGCGAGGATGCTTGCGCCCTGATCACGCGCGAACCGATCGGGGTGGTCGGCGCCGTCCTCCCCTGGAATTTTCCGCTGCTGATGGCGGCCTGGAAGCTGGCGCCGGCGCTCGCCAGCGGCTGCTCCGTCGTCGTGAAGCCGGCCGAGCAGACCGCGCTGTCACTGCTGCGGCTTGCGGAACTCGCAGCTAAGGCCGGTCTTCCGGCCGGCGTGCTCAACGTCCTGCCCGGTCTCGGCGAGACCACCGGCCGGGCGATCGGCCTGCATGATGATATCGACGCCGTCTCCTTTACCGGTTCGACGGAGGTCGGCCGGCTGTTCCTGCGCTATGCCGCAGAGAGCAACCTGAAATCGATCGGCCTCGAGATGGGCGGCAAGAGCCCCTTCATCGTGCTCGACGATGCCGAACTGTCGCCGGAGCTGATCGAGAATGCCGTGACCGCGGCCTTCTGGAATGGCGGGCAGAATTGCTCCGCCAATATGCGCCAGATCATCGACCGGAAGCGCCAGGAGGAATATCTCCATCTGATCACGGAACGCGCCCGGGCGCTGGTCGTCGGAGATCCGCTCGATCCGGCGACGGAACTCGGCCCGATGGTCTCGGCCGAGCATCGCCGGACGGTGCTGGGCTTTGTCGAGGCCGGGCATCGCGAGGGCGCGCGCTGCGTCCTCTCCTCCTCGCCCGCGCTGCAGGAGCAGCCGGGGAATTTCCTCGGCCCGACTGTTTTCGGCGACCTCGGCCCGCAGATGACGATCGCGCGCGAGGAGATCTTTGGCCCCGTGCTCGGCGTTGTCCCGGTCGACGGCCTGGACGAGGCGCTGGCGGTCGCGAATGACAGCGATTACGGACTGCACGCGACGCTCTACACCAGGGATCTCGACCGGGCGCTGTTTATGTCCCGGCGGCTGGCTTGCGGCACGGTTGCGATCAACGGCTTCACCGAAGGCGATCTCAAGACGCCGTTCGGCGGCTATAAGCGCTCGGGCTCGCTGGCGCGCGACAAGGGCCTGGAAGCGATGGGGCAATATCTGCAGACGAAGACGACCTGGATCAGCATCAACGCGCCGACACGGCAGGGATGATGCGGCGGGACAGGCAGGCCGGGATCAGGCCAGGAACGGGCATTGGATAAGGCGATGAGCATGGACAGCTCCACCCGCGCTCAGATCGAGCGCTTCTATGACGGCACCTTGCTGCCCGACGAGATGGTCGCGACCATGTCGACCGATGGCGGCTGGTTTCCCTCCCGGACCATCCCGCGCGCAGCAAAGCCGTCCGCGCTGAAGCGATCCGGCCAGGGTTTGCCGAAGCTCGCGATCCAGGATCACGGTTCGACCTTCGATCTCTACGACTATCTCTCGGTCAACCGTGTCGCCGGGCTGACGGTGCTGCGCGATGGCGAGGTGATCGAGGAGAGCTATTCGCTGGGCATCGCCCCCCAGACGATGTGGAATTCCTGCTCGCTCGCCAAATCGGTGGCCGCGACTCTGGTCGGCATCGCGCTGCGCGAGGGCGCCATCGCGAGCCTCGACGACCCGGTGACGCGCTATGCGCCTCTCGGCGGCGTCTATGCGCAGGTCTCGATCCGCCAGCTCCTGCGCATGGCGTCTGGCATCCGCTGGCGCGAGGCCTATACCGACCCGACCTCCGATCGCCGGCAGCTGCTGGAGATCCAGATGCAGTGGCAAAAGGGCGGCATCGCCCGCCACATGGCCGCCCTGCCCGCCGAGACGGCTCCGGGCCAGTCCTGGACATACAATACCGGCGAATCCTACCTCGTCAGCGCGGTCATGGAAGGCGCGACGGGCACAAACCTCGCCGATTATCTCTCGACGCGGCTGTGGTCGCGCATGGGCGCGGAAGCCGACGCAACCTGGTGGTCGGAAAGCCCGGACGGAATGACCGTGTCGGGCAGCGGCATGCACGCGACCATGCGCGATTATGCGCGCTTCGGGCAGTTCGTCCTCGATGGCGGCCGGATCGGCGCCGAGACGCTGCTGCCCGAGGGCTGGACCGGCGAAGCGGGCCAGCCCTTCCCGATCGGCGAGACGCTCATCCCCTATGGTTACATGTGGTGGATCCCCGTCCTCGACGACCCGGCGCTCAAGGGCACCTTCCAGGCCGAGGGCATCTATGGCCAGTACATCCACATCAACCCGCAGAAGCGCCTGGTCGTCGTGGTGCTGAGCGCGCGCTCGAAGCCGAGCTTTCGCCAGCGCCTCGAGATCAATGACGATGCCTTCTTCGCGGCGCTTGCCCGCGCCCTGTGAGGAGAAGGCCGGAGTGCCGGTCCCGCGTCGCGCTGCGGGAGCGCAGCACCTGACAGCACCATGGGTGACGTCGCCGTATTGTGCGCTAAGCTTGCCCTGCCGGGCTCGTGGGCTCCCCGCTGCTGAAGCGGTCCAGAGCCGATAGCGTGGCTGGCAGGCGCTGAGCCGACGTCTTCGACGCGAGGCGCAGTTCGGGACATGTGCCATGAACATCTCGATCTCGCGTCTCCTGCTGATCGCCGCGGCGGCCTTCGCGCTGCTGACCGCGGCTGTCGTCGGCTATCTCACCTGGTCGCAGCCCCTGCATTTGCGCGTCGCGGCCGGGCCCAAGGACGGGATCGATGCCAAGCTGCTGATCGCCTTCAATCGCCTGCTCGACGTCAACCGGGCCGGGGCGCGCCTGGATCTGGTCACGACGGCCGATATGCACGAAAGCAGCCGGCTGCTGGAGAAACGGGAGGTCGACCTCGCCGTCCTGCGGCTCGACGATCCCTTGCCGACCGGGGCTGCACTGGTCGCTTTGCTGCGCACCAATCTCGTGATCGCCACGGCACCGGCGCGACTGAAGCTGGAGACGCTCGCCGATGTGAAGGGCAAGCGCCTCGGTCTCGTCTCCCGCTCGCCGCTTGACGAGCCGTCCTTCGCCCGGCTCCTCGACTTGGTGGGCCTCACACCGGCCGATGTTCGCCTGACGATCGTCAAGCCCGGGGATGTCGCCCGGCTCGTCGCTGGCGGACAGCTCGATTGTGTCGTCGTGCTCGGCGTCCCGGCCGATCCCGTGGTCAGGGACGTGGTCGCCGCGGTCGGTGACAAGCGGAAAAATCCCCCGACCATCCTCAGTATCGAGCTTGGCGAGTCCTTGAAGCAGAATACCCCGGCCGCCAGCTCCGAGACGATCGAGAAGAACGCTTTTCCACGTCTGTCCATTCCCGACGACGATGTCGACACGGTCGGGGTTCCAACCGCGCTGGCTGCCAATCGCGCTTCGACCGGTCCCCTGCGCGCGCGGCTCTACAACAACGCGATCATGGAGGTGACGCGCGGCTTGCTCGAACGGCGCAGCGAGTTGGCGCGCGAGGTTCCGCTGGCCAGCCTGATCACACCACCGGACAGCGAGAAGGATGCACGTTTTCCGCTTCACCCCGGCACCGCCGCCTATCTGGACGATACGGACACGAGCTGGTCGACCCTGTTCAGCGAACAGATCTGGAATGTTGTGCTGGTCGGAGGCGTCGTCAGCTCAATGCTCGCCGCCGCCGGCGGCTTCCTCAACCAGGGCGGCGCCGATCCGATGGGTGGGATCCTGTCCCGCCTGAAGGGCATCACGGAACGCGCCGGCGCCTCGACCGATCCAGCCGATGCGCAAGGGCTGTCGCAGGAACTCGGCGTCATCGCGATCGATATGGCAGCCCTCGGCTACGAGCGCCGATGCAGCTACGAGGAGTTTGCCCCTCTGCAACTCGCCTATGAGAACGCGCGGGACGCTGTCGCCGCACTGCGCGCCGGCCCGCCGCCCGGGGCTCGCGGCAAAATGGGCGCCGTGGGCGGCGCGCACGAAGCGCCACCGATCAAGGAAGGCACACCAGCCCCCTATGCGCCGACGGACGTAACGCCAGCCGACAGGGATGTTGGTGTGAAGGACAATCCGGCGAGCTCGAACTGAGGCCTTGGTCCGATCCGGCAGCGTCTCACACGTCCGTGATGGGCAAGGCCAGGATCGACGTCCGGCGGCGGGTCTTCTCGTTGGTGGCGGACTGCGCCTTGCCGTCAGCCGGCTCTCATCGCCTTCAACGTCCGGGAGACCTCGCGGAGTTTCAGGCCGCGCTCGGCATGCGCGAGACGAAGCTCGCCCGGGTGATCGAAATCTTCATGCCGCCAGCCCCGCTCGGCGCCTCCATGACGGCGTCGAGCTGCTTGACGAGCGCTTGCACGATGGCCGTGCCCAGTCCGGTGCCGGCCCCGCCCGCGTCGCCGGCCGTCTTTCCGATGCCATTGTCGGAGACGACCAGCTTCCAGTCCGCGCCCTTGATCTCGTAGGTAATGAGGATCACGGCATCGGCCCTGGCGACGGGGAATGCGTATTTGATGGCGTTGATGACGAGTTCGGTGACGATGAGGCCAAGGCTCACGGCCTGATCGGACCTGATCATCCCTGCGTCGGCGATCACCTCGACCGCGATCGGCTGACCTTCCCCGACCATCGACGAGGCGAGGCTCGCGCAAAGCTTGGTCAGGTAGGAGCTGACCTCGATCTGGTCGATCCCTTCGGCGGTGTCGAGATGCCGCTGCACCTCGGCGACCGACATGACGCGCTGATGCGCATCCTTCAGGTGCCGGCGCGTTTCCTCCGATGAGACGGCCCGCGCCTTCAACAGCAGGATGCTGGCGATGATCTGGAGGCTGTTGGCGACGCGGTGCTGGATCTCCTGAAGCAGGACATCCTTCTGGCGCAGCAGCTCCTCGGTTTGCTTGAGAAGCTCCTCCTTCTCCCGCTCGACCGCCCGACGCGCCGTGATGTCGGTGCAGGTGAGCAGGATCTTCTTCGCCGCGCCGTCCTCGTCGACCAGCTGCCGGGCATTCAGGAGAATGATCCGACGGCCAAAATGCGGACACTCATGCTCGATCTCGAACCCTTCAAGGACGGCATGCCCGGGAATGATCCCGTCCAGAAGAACGCGAAGGGCCGCGATGTCCCATTGGCCATCGCCAAGCGAGGCCAATGGACGGCCCGCCATCTCGTCACGATCGACATGGAAGGCCGTGCAGAAGGCGTTGTTGGCCTTCACGACGCGAAGCTGATCGTCGAGCACGACAAAGGGCTCTGCGATCGTGTCGACGATCGCCTGCGCCAATATGCCCGCGTCTTCCATGTTGTGAGAAATCCATCATCGACGCGGCAGATACCCGGCGGGAACTGCAAGCGCATCCTTGAGCCGGCGACCGGCCCGTCCCCGACACTACACCGAACCGCGAGCAATGTCGCAGCCTGAAGGGGCCCCCGGGCATCCAGGAGGGCGCGTCCCGAACGGTCCCTGGCTTCATCGTGAACGACAGGGCCGATGGCCGCATTCGATCCGTGCCGGCGACACGGCAACCAGGCCTGCTGATGGCGCCGACATTGGCCAGACCAGCGCGAGATCCGCGATCACGCCATTACGGCCAGTGCAGGAGGAACGCCAGGAAGCCGGCGCCGTGCGCATTGGGGGCCGGAGCAAGCAGGTTGGCGAAGGCCAGAACCAGCACAATCACCGCAAGCCAGATCAAACTGTCGAAGCTGGGAAATCTCGGCCGTCTCATAGGCTGCCTGTCAGGGAACGGAAGCCTTTGCGGTGCGGCTTGCGCTTGTGCAACAAGCTGAGGCCCGTTTGGTTCCGGTAGCGCGAGCCCGGGCCGCACGTCGCTCAGATCTCCAGGCCGGATGCGATCCCGTTGGGCCTTCTCAACCTGCTCGGGCACGCGGGTGATGATCGTCCCCGTCCTGTCGATCTCGAATCGGTGGTCGTCGACATAGTTCACCAGCGCGCCCGTATCGAGCGTATAGCTGGTGCTGCGGCGATGCGGATACGGGCGCCAGGCGATCACCGTATAGTGATTGCCGTCGTCATCCCGGCATATCTGGCGGGTCAGTTCGACAGGCACACCTGCCGCGGCTCGGGGTCGAGCAGAGGCTCTTCGCTCGGTCGATGGCTGGCGGCGCCGGGTCTTATGACGGTAGGCACGCGGTAAAGAGCCCATTGTGGCACCACGCAATGCGACAGACGACATTCAACCCGCGACGTGCCCGTTTGTTCCGCCTGGGGAGAGCCGTCAGGCACCGCGCGAAGGGCGAGAAGGTCGACTTCGGCAAACGGCGCGGCCGCTGAACCGGAGATTGGCATGCCAGGCATTCGCCCCGCGAGCGCCCATTGGACGCGCTGACTGGGGGAGAGATCGTCGCTGCCTGGTGCCATTCACGCCTTCAGCGCGTTCGATCGCGATGCGATGGCGATGTCTGGTTCGCCTTGTGCGAAGAGCGCCCCCTCGCATTCTTCGCCGGCATCTGGATGGCGGCTCAATGGACCACGACGGCTGCAATCAACGCAAAGGCCGCGGTCAGCATGAGAAGAGCGATCCAGGCGTGGTAACGCGGAGCCATCCACACCCCAAGGGCGCGGCAACTGTCCAAACTGAGCCAGAAACTTGTCATGGGGACTCCATCGCATTTTGCCCGGGGTCAGACCAATCCAGGGAGAGGCTGGGGCTGCCCTCGGAAGCCATTCCGGAGGCCCAAGTCAGGTTGCCGCAGCAACCGTCTGCTTTCGAAGCTGGTCGAGGGCTTACCCGCATCCGCAGGCTGAGACGGCCGTCGGCGACCTCATCTCGATGTCATCGGACATGGCGCCCTGTCGCGCCAAACGCCCTTGCCTTGCTCGACTGGAATTGCGGTGGCCGAGCACGGTCGGCATTGAGGCCCGTCTCAGTTCGGTCAAAACAGAGACTGCCCAGGCATTGGGCGCTCAAATCGCGGATTAAGCAAGCAGACGGCCCGCGTCATCTTAGCCACGCCCAGGATCAGACACGGCCAGGTCTGGGCACGAAAAGGTCTGGGCACGGCCAAGTCTGGGACGGCCAGATCTCGACCTGCTGGGCCCGCCGTGCGGAGGGCGAAGATTCAGAGCGGATCGAAGCTCGTCCTTTGCTGCAGGTCGCCGGTCTCATAGCGCATATAGGCCTGGATCGCGGTCATCACGGCGCCAAGCGAGGCGTAGGGGCCAAATCGGATCATGGGCAGCGCCCGCGCGCCCCGGTTCTCAGGGCCGATCCAGAAATCGTCATCCTGCCCGGCAACAATCGTTCCGAAATGGCGACCGAGCCGGTCCTTCATTTCCCAAACGCTGTGCTCGAGCTGCGTGACGACGATGTCCATGAACGCCTCCGGCCGGCCGGTTGAGCGCTTGCGCCGGTCGCCAGGATATGGGGACGCCGGGTCATGCCGATAAGGTCGCCAGCCGGGAATACAGCCGCTGCGACGAGGCCAGGGCGCTCACGCACCCCTGGCGCTGCCGGCCGCCATCGCCGTCAGAACTTCTTCCTGGTGATGAGGGTCAGCCGCCCATTGGCACCGGTCTCGGCGACGAGCACCTGCAGCGATGACAGCCCCTGCGCCCGAAGCGCAAGGGCGAGAAGCGGTGCTGCATCGATCGCCGTCCGGAGCTTCTGCAGTTCGTCATCGCCGCGTGCTGCAACGATCCGGGTGACGCGTAACCGTTCCGGCTTGGGCAGCGCGCGGATATCGACGACGATCACCGACCGGTTCCTCAAGGGTCCCGATGCAGCCACGGGACTGAGCCCGACCTCGCGGTCGGCAGCAGCTTCTTCAGGCGGAGTCTGGGCATGGGCGGCACCGGTGAGTGCGAGGGCGGAAACCGCGGCCACGATCGGGATCATGTGCATCGGCAGTCCTTCCATCCGGTCACGGGTCGGCTCGGAGTTCAGGCACGCCCGGGCGGTAACGCCCGTGCTGCGATCACCGCCTCGACGCGTTGCGAGCCCCCATCCTGCCCATCCGGTTTCGTGCAGGCCTCGTGATCGTCGTCTCGCCGAGCAAGACTGCGCTGGCGATCTCGCGATTCCGCGCGGCGCTTCAGCAGAGCTGCGATGCCCTCTACCAGAAGTGGACGATCACCAAGAACTGCAACTTAAATACTCATTACAGCCGCATCTTTCCGATCACAATTTAATTTCAGACAGATTTTATGATCAAAAAATCACCAGAGGAATGAATACCTTGTAAAAGCCTGACATCCTCTGAGAAAACGGGGCAGTGAAACGTCATATACGCAAATTTGTACAGGGATTTCTCTACCCGATTACGCTTTTGTTACCCGCCCGGAGCCCACAAGGAGCAGGGATGCCACAGTCGATGCGATCACGGCATGGCGCCCGGGCCAATCGCCGCTGCGCCCTGCGCCCATGGAGCAGCCGGGTCAGAACGGGAGCCTCGCCTGGAGCAGCGGCGCCATCGACGGCGCCGATGAGGGGCGTTCTCCGGCGTCGCAACCCCGCTCGCCGGCCGGCATAACATTCCGGCATGAAGTCATGCCTGCCGGCGGATTGCCCGCCGGGGCCTGGTTCCTATGCTCGGCCCAAGGACACACTCACTTCGGATCAGCTCTTCATGGCACATGCGACCACCGCGCACCCTCGCCCGGGAGATCACGGCGCGACGGCCGATCGCCCTGTCGGGCTGAAGCAGACCTCCCTGACCACGGACACGGCCGTGGAGATGATCGGGGTCAATAAGTGGTATGGCGAGTTCCATGTGCTGCGCGACATCAACCTGAAAGTCGCCCGCGGCGAGAAGCTGGTGATCTGCGGGCCGTCCGGCTCGGGCAAGTCGACGATGATC